>NZ_JBUZLI010000003.1:179184-477698 GCF_055285355.1 Rothia sp. 18CD1-1
CCCGATCCTCTACCCCGGTTGAACTAGCCCCGCGGGTAGTGGCGCTCTGTCTCACCGGTGTAGACCTGGCGCGGCCGCCCAATCTTGGTTTCTGGGTCCCCCATCAGCTCCCGCCACTGGGCAATCCAGCCGGGTAGCCGCCCCAGAGCAAACAGCACGGTAAACATCTTCTCGGGGAAACCCATCGCCTTATAGATAAGACCGGTGTAGAAATCAACGTTGGGGTACAGTTTGCGCTCAATAAAGTAGTCGTCGGCCAGGGCCTTCTCCTCAAGCCCGCGGGCAATATCCAGCAGCTCATCGCTACCACCCAGCCTCTCCAGCACCTCGTCGGCGGTTTTCTTAATAATCCGGGCCCGGGGATCATAGTTTTTATAGACCCGGTGGCCAAAGCCCATCAACCGTACACCGTCTTCTTTATTTTTGACCTTCTCCATAAAATCTTCGGGAGACAGCGACTCAGCCTGAATACGGCGGAGCATGTTCAGCACCGCCTCGTTGGCCCCACCGTGGAGCGGGCCGTACAGGGCGTTAATACCCGCAGAGACGGAGGCAAACATGTTAGCCTGAGCCGAACCCACCAGACGCACGGTCGAGGTGGAGCAGTTCTGCTCGTGATCGGCGTGAAGTAGCAGCAGGGTATCCAGCGCCTTAGCGATCATGGGATCAGCCTCATAGTCTTCGGTGGGGAACCCGAAACACATCTGCAAAAAATTCTCCGCATAGTTAAGCTTGTTCTTCGGGTACATGAGCGGCTCACCCCTGGACTTTTTGAAGGCGTAAGCTGCCAGCGTGGGCACCTTGCACAGCAGCCTAAAAGTAGAAACCTCCACCTGTACGGGGTCAAAGGGATCCAGTGAATCCTGGTAGAAGGTAGACATAGCCGAGACCGATGAGGCCAAGACCGCCATGGGGTGGGCATTAGACGGGAAACCCGAAAAGAACACTTTCATGTCCTCGTGAACCATGGTGTGCCTGCGGACCATGCCCTCAAACTCGACATATTGCTGGGGGGTGGGAAGCTCACCGTAGATCAGTAGATAGGCAGTTTCCAAAAAATTTGACTTTTCGGCCAGTTCCTCGATGGGGTAACCGCGGTAGCGCAGAATACCGCTGTCACCGTCGATATAGGTGATAGCCGATTTTGCGGTGGCGGTATTCATAAAGCCGGGATCGTAGGCAACATGCCCGGTTTCTTTTAAGAGACCGGCGGTGGAGAAGGCGCCATTGCCTACGGTTGAGTCAACGTGTTTCAGGGTGAGACGGGTGTCGTGGTGGGTCAGTACAGCATGAGTATTCTCAGACATTATTTCCTCCGTGTATATGGCAGCCCCGGCACTCTGCCCCGCACCTCGGCGCTCGGGCGATCCTACCCGGGGTTACCCTTACCACGATACCCCTAGTCATGCTCTCGGTCACATCGCTGTGCACGGTGTACAGCATATTAAGGGTATTTTTGACCTCTACGGGACCAAACGGTCGCAGACAGCGGCGATTTCGGTATCGCTACCTGTCAGCGATACCCGGATATGTTTCTTCCCCGCGTCCCCATAAAAAGCACCGGGGCCAACCAGGATTCCGCGGTCAGCAAATCTCTGCACGGTAACCCAGCAGTCTTCACCGGCGGTCGCCCACAGGTAAAGACCGGCCTCCGAGTGCTCCACGGTCAGGCCAAACTCTTTGAGAGCGGGAATAAGGCGGGCGCGACGGGCACGGTAGCGGTCCTTCTGCTCCTCCACGTGAGCGCTGTCGGTGAGTGCGGCAACCATTGCCGCCTGCACGGGAGCCGGCACAATCATGCCCGCCTGCTTCCGCGAATTGAGCAGGTTGGCCATAATCTCCGGGTCACCGGCCAGGAAAGCCGCCCGGTAGCCGGCCAGGTTCGACTGTTTGGACAGCGAATAGGTGGTCAGCAAAAGATCCTGCGAACCGCCACTTACCCGCGGGTCCAGCAGAGAGGGTACCGGCTCTCCCCCGCGCTGCCGATCCCATGCACCCCAGCCCAGCTCCGCGTAGCACTCGTCAGAGGCAACCACGGCTCCGATATCCCGGGCGCCGTCAACAAGTTTCTTCAGCTGATCCACCGACCGCACTATACCGGTGGGGTTGGCCGGCGAATTGACCCAGATAAGTTTTACCCGTGCCAGCGTATCGCTCTCAAGCCCCTCCAGGGTGTCAGCGGCACGGTGGTCAGCACCGGCTAGGATCGCCCCCATATCGTAGGTGGGGTAGGCGGCGGTAGGCCGTAACACAAGGTCGCCCTCCCCCAGCCCCAGCAGGAAAGGAAGCCAAGCCACCAGCTCTTTAGAACCCACGGTGGGCATTACCTGGGAGGGTGAAAGACCCGGTACCCCTCGGCGGCGAGCAAACCAGTCAACGATCGCCTCCCGCACCTGCCCGGTACCGGCCGTCGTGGGGTAACCGGGCGCATTCGCCGCCTTGATCAGCGCAGCCTGCACAGGCTGCGGGGTGGGGTCAACCGGAGTCCCAATCGAAAGATCCACGAGGCCGCCGGGATACTCCCGAGCAATCGCACGATAGGGGGTCAGCTGCTCCCAGGGGTACTCGGCCAGGCTAAGCCCAAACTGTGCCATACGTTTCCTCTTCCATCCTCACTTGAAGCAGACACCTCACCTACGGATGTAGGGAGGCCCCAGCACCTCAGAAAAATCTCAGATCAATAGCCGGCCCACATCTATTCCCCGTTTTGCGGGGGTAACTGCGCAATCCACGGCACATCTTTACCTGTGGGGCCCAGCCGGGCGGCACCACCGGGAGAACCCAAATCGTCAAAGAAATCGACGTTTGCCTGGGTGTATTCTTCCCACTCCTCGGGTACATCGTCCTCATAGTAGATAGCCTCAACGGGACACACAGGCTCGCATGCACCGCAGTCCACGCACTCATCGGGGTGAATGTAGAGTGTTCGCTCACCCTCATAAATGCAATCAACAGGGCATTCTTCAACGCATGCGCGGTCTTTGACATCAACGCAGGGCTGAGCAATAACGTAGGTCATGCAGGGAGACCTTTCTGCAACATAATTGACGGGTGCACCGCTGTCAGCGCGGTTTTCTAAAGTCTTCAACTATGGTAGTCCCCCGGCAGGCCCAGGGAAGACTTTAGTGGTGCAATTGACAGCGCACACCAATGTTCCGCCTCATTATTTTTCTCGACAGCAATGAGGACACACGGTCACGAATGTCGGCCAAGGTAGCGGTTCACGGTCACGTTGGAGACCACGGTTACCGCGAGAATTCCCAGAACCCAGATAGTTCCGGCAACACCGACAGGAACCTGAGGGTTAATCAGTACCAGCACCGAGCCGTCCCGGGCGAAGGCGAAGAAAAGAACCAGCAGAAAAGCAAGGCCGCCCGTCAGAGTCCCGGCCCAGTTTTTACCGGCCCGCAGCGAAACCCAGGTGGTAGCCACGTACATGAGAAGCAGCGCAAGCAGGGCGCCGACCGGTAGGTAGAAATCGGCCTGAAGGTACCAGATGTAGGCGTGGTACATGGTTCCGGCGAAACCGGCCAACAGGCCCACGCACACCGCGGTGATAGCGGAGTTGACGCTCCCCGGGTATTCTTCCGGCCGCTTATTCGCCGGCTGCACCGACTGATTCATGGGTTTTTTCTCCCCTGTCCGTGTACTGTGCCGTTTTCCCGCTCATCCGCCCAGAGCAGGCGGTAGGTTTCCCGCGCAGATATTTTTTGGGTTACCCGATTCGAGAACTGATAGGTGCTGTCAGAGGTGATGACCACCTGGGTGCGGTGGGCGGCCATGGCCGCCCGTTTGCGACTCAAAGAACCGTCGATCACCGCCTGCTGCCTCGTGTCCCCCCTATCAATATCGCCCTCAAGCCCCCAGAGCAGCGACGGCCTATAGGGTTTCGGGGGAGCTTCCACGTCCAGCGGGGGGCGTTCTTTTCCCCCGGCCACCAGCTGCACCGCCCGCAGGGTCACCCGGTGGGTGCGCACATGGTCGGGGTGTCCGTAACCGCCACCGCGATCGTAGGTAACCACCACCTGCGGCTGCCAGTGCCACAGCAGCCGGGCAACACTTCGAGCCTGAATCTCGCTGTCTGTTGCCGTCAAGCAGTCACCGGCAGCCTGCGGTGCGGCGATAGCGCGCCCATCGGCCCCCCAGGCCATACCCGAATCACGGTAACGGTCAGCGGCGCCGGTCACCGTCGCCGGTTGCTGACCCAAAAACAGGTGCCTGTTCACCCCGAGTTCGGTGATAGCCGTCTCAAGCTCCAGGGCCCGCAGCTCGCCCAGAGCCAGGCCCCCATCACCCTTTCGATCTGCCTCCAAATGCCTCAGATCGGCGGGTATAACCTCCCCCATTTCCCCGCGGGTGAGGGTCAGCAGCTGCACCTGCGCCCCACGTTCGGCATAGAACCCCATCGTGGCCCCGGTGACCGTTGATTCATCGTCGGGGTGGGCATGAACAAACAGGATCCTGGCCCGAGCCGGGTCAAGCCCCGCGGGAAGCAGGTCACCGGTAGCGGTAGCCGCCACAAACTCGCCCTGCCGCGGATAGTGGGGTGAAGACTCCCGACTCATGCTCGCTCCACAACCTAGTTCCGCTGCCGGCGGCGGAACTCTCGCACCCGCTCATTGGAATCGAGAATCACCTTGCGGATCCGGATAGCCTCGGGGGTGACCTCAACGCACTCGTCGTCGCGGGCCCACTCCAGAGACTCCTCAAGGGTCAGCTTCTTGGGAGGGGTCATATTCTCAAAATTATCCGCGGTTGACGAGCGCATATTGGTGAGCTTCTTTTCCTTCGTGATATTCACTTCCATGTCGTCTGCTCGCGCGTTCTCCCCCACAATCATGCCCTCGTACACCTCTGAGGTGGGCTCCACAAAGATGGTGCCCCTCTCCTGGAGGTTGATGATCGCGTAGGGGGTCACCACACCCGCCCGGTCAGAGATCATCGAACCGTTGGTGCGGTAGTCAATCTCCCCCGCCCAGAGTTCGTAGCCGGTGGCGTAGGAAGATGAAATGCCGGCGCCGCGGGTCTCGGTGAGAAACTGGGTGCGGAATCCGATCAGGCCGCGGGCCGGGATAGAAAATTCCATACGAACCCAGCCGGTACCGTGGTTAGCCATATTCTCCATACGGCCCTTGCGGGCCGCCATCAGCTGGGTGACCGCACCCAAGAATTCTTCGGGCACATCGATGATCATATGCTCCATCGGCTCGTGCAGTTTTCCGTCGATAGTCTTGGTCACCACCTGGGGTTTACCCACGGTCAGCTCGAATCCCTCACGGCGCATCTGCTCCACCAAAATAGCCAGGGCCAGCTCTCCGCGCCCCTGCACCTCCCAGGCATCGGGGCGCTCCGTGGGAAGAACCTTCAGTGAGACGTTACCGATGAGCTCCTTATCCAGGCGGTCTTTGACCTGCCGGGCGGTGACCTTTGCCCCCTTCACCTTCCCCGCAAGCGGCGAGGTGTTAATACCGATGGTCATGGAGATAGCGGGGGCATCCACAGTGATGAGCGGAAGAGGCTTTGGGTTTTCGGGGTCGGTGAGGGTCTCACCGATAGTGATGTCCTCGATACCGGCAACCGCCACAATCTCACCGGGGCCGGCAGACTCCGCCGGTACCCGCTCCAGTGCCTTGGTGGCCAGAAGCTCGGATATCCGCACGTTCTTGGTGCTGCCGTCCTGGCGGGCCCAGGCGACGGTTTGCCCCTTTTTGAGGGTGCCGTTGAAGATGCGCAGCAGTGCTAGACGACCCAGAAACGGCGACGAGTCGAGGTTGGTCACGTGCGCCTGCAAGACCTCGTGGGGATCATAGGTGGGTGCCGGGACGTGCTCTAAGATGGTGGCAAAAAGCGGCTCGAGGTCATCGTTATTGGGCAGGGAGCCGTCCGCCGGCTGCTCCAGTGATGCCGCCCCAGCCTTGCCCGATGCGTAGACCACCGGAACGTCGAGCAGGGCATCGACATCGAGGTCGGGCACCTCGTCGGCCAGGTCTGAGGCCAGACCCAGCAAAAGGTCCATGCTTTCGGAGACCACCTCGTCGATTCGGGCATCGGGACGGTCTACCTTGTTCACCACAAGGATCACCGGGAGTTTGGCGGCCAGCGCCTTACGGAGTACAAACCTGGTCTGCGGTAGGGGCCCCTCGGAGGCATCTACCAGTAGCACCACGCCGTCAACCATGGACAGTCCACGCTCGACCTCGCCGCCAAAGTCGGCGTGGCCGGGGGTGTCGATCACGTTAATGGTGACGGTTTCACCGTGGGCGGCCGGCCCCCGGTAGAACACGGTGGTGTTTTTAGCCAGGATGGTGATACCTTTTTCTTTTTCAAGGTCACCGGAGTCCATGACTCGGTCTTCAACGTTAGCGTGTGCCGAGA
This sequence comes from Rothia sp. 18CD1-1, assembly GCF_055285355.1. Taxonomy (NCBI): domain Bacteria; kingdom Bacillati; phylum Actinomycetota; class Actinomycetes; order Micrococcales; family Micrococcaceae; genus Rothia; species Rothia sp. 18CD1-1. Next base: position 185,560 of record NZ_JBUZLI010000003.1, read on the forward strand.
AGGCGTGGGTCTGTTTCAGCATTGCGTCAACAATGGTGGTTTTTCCGTGGTCAACATGGGCCACGATTGCCACGTTGCGCAGGTCGCTACGTGAAGCGGTGTTTTCAGACATGCGTATAGATCTCGCTTTAATCCTAGGAAATAGTGCCTACCCTCCTGTACCCGCAAAGAGAGAACCGGTGAGAGGCGGGGCGGACTTGCGCGGGCGGAGGCTCATGGTAATCATACCCGCCTATCCCGCAGGTGCCGGGAGTCTGGGTCCACAACCGCCGCAAAAATTCGGCGTGAAATGGTGCACTTAAAAGGTGGGTGCCGCCGGACTCAGCATGAGCCCGACGGCACCCTGTACCGTACGGGGTGTGAGGAGTTAGTCGGCTAATTCTCTTCGTAAACCAGCCGGCTGCCCCTAGTTATCTTTAACCTCCCAGGGTATGTCTCCCCCGCTCTGCCGGGGTTTCTCCCGGGCGGTGTTTTTAGACTGCCGGTCAGCCTCCACCTGTTCGGCGCTGACAGTTTGGATCCCCTGGGTGTCACTTATCTTCCGGATAGCCGCGGTGTTCGCCTCGACCTGCAAGGTAACATCGTCAACCGCGACTGCCACAGCCTCTTCGACGCGGGCCTCGACCGCTTCCCCGACTGCCTCGTCTACCGCGGCTTCGACGCGGGCGTCCACAGCCTCACCGACAGCCTGATCAACCGCATGGTCCACGGCAATGGCCAGGCGGCTGTCCACCCCGCTTGCCACGATGGTGTCAACTCGTTCGTCGATACGCTCATGCAGCTCTTCGGCGATTTCCTCGCGGGCGTTGCGACGCTGGGCGCGCACAAAGAGACGGTGCTCGTAGCTGAGCGCTTTATAGAGGGACACGCACATGAGGATAATGACCACCGAGAAGGGGACCGCCGTCAAGATCGCGACCGTCTGTATGGCTGACAGCGAATTCTCGCCCCCCACCCAGATCAGGGCGATAGCGGTGAGCGCGGCGACAACAACCCAAAAGACACGAACCCAGGTTTTAGGCTCGGGTGAACCGTTGGTGGAGATCATACCCAGCACCAGAGCACCCGAGTCTGCCGAGGTCACAAAGAAGATGGTCACCAAAAGTAGGGCACCAACGGTGAGCAGGGTCCCGGCGGGCAGGTTGTCAAACATCTGGAACAGGACGTCATTCGTTGAGACCGTGGCTTCTCCGTCTTCACCTATCTGGATAAGCTGGCGGCCCTCAAAAAGCTGCTGGTGCAGGGCTGTACCGCCGAGTACAGAGAACCAGAAGAAGGAGGTGAGGGCGGGGACCAGCAGCACGCCGATCACGAATTCGCGTACCGAACGCCCCTTCGAGACCCGGGCAATAAACATGCCGACGAAGGGCGACCAGGAGATCCACCAGCCCCAGTAGAAGGTGGTCCAGGCTGCCTGAAACTGTTCGCCCTCAACACCGTAGAGTGCCAGGGTTTCAAAGGTCATCTGAATAACGTTCTGCAGGTAGTTACCGATCGATCCCACAAAGTCGCGCAGCAGGAAGAGGGTGGGGCCGGCAATCAGCACAAAGACACAGACGATCGCGGCCAGAATGAGGTTGCCGTTAGAAAGCCACTTCATTCCCTTTTCAAGGCCGGTCACCACAGAAAACAGGGTGACACCCATGAGCACGACAATGAGCCCGGTCAGCCACCAGTTACCCGTGGCCGGGATATCCAGGTAGCCCAGGCCGGCGGCGATCTGCATAACGCCCAGGCCCAGCGAGGTGGTTACGCCGAAGAGCGTGCCCACCAGGGCAACAACGTCGATGGTGTCACCCCAGGCCCCTTTGATACGGTCACCGAGAAGGGGCTTGAGGGAATAGCGCATAGACAGCGGAAGCTTAAGACGGTGGGCGGAGTAGGCAATAGCCAGGCCAACAACCACGTAGAGTGCCCAGGGGTGAAGCCCCCAGTGCAGGAAGGACTGGCTCATGGCGGCCTGCGCCACTTCCTGCTCGGACCCGGAGACACCCGGGCGCGGGTCAGCGAAGTGGGTGAGCGGCTCGGTTGCCCCGTAAAAGACCAGCCCGATACCCATACCGGCGGCAAAGAGGAAGGCGAACCAGGTGCCGAAGGAGTAGGCCGGTTCGTCGTTGTCGTCGCCGAGCTTTACGTCTCCCATGCGGGAGAAGCCCAGGTAGAGGGCGAAGACTACCACCAGGGCGATGATTGCAACGTAGTACCATCCGAAGTAGGTGATGACGTCTGACTGCCAGGCGTCGATAATCTCTTTTACCTCGGTGGGGAAGGCCATGGTGAAGCCGATAAAGACAGCCATGATTACTGCCGCGGGCCAGAAAACGCGGGGGGCGATATTGCCCTCACGCATATTTTCTTTAGCCGATGTGCTGATGTCGCCCTTGCGAAGGTCGGGAGCGTCCTCGGGCAGGGCTTCTTGAGTTTCTCGCATAAAAATACCTGTATCTTCTAGCTTATAACCGCGTATCATCTAAGGTTTCTCGGTATATGTATACGCGGTGCGCCCGGTTTTCGCTGTGAAATAACCGGGAAAGCACCTCATAACCGTACCGAAAATCAGCCGTCTTATCAAGCGGAATTATAACCGTACTGATGATCTGCGGGTATCGTATTCCCCTCTCGGCTCCGTCCACCCCGCACGTGCTACCGGTCACTCCGGGATAAATATGTGGCCCAAAGACTGGTATCGACACCCCGCGGGGTGGACAATGAGAGGCATGGCTAAAAATAAGACTGTTGATCCCACACAGACCCGTGCATGGGCAGAACTTGCCCAGCTCAGCAAAGATTTCACCCCCAACCTGCGCGCATGGTTTAGCGAAGACCCGCAGCGGGCCGAAAAGCTCACCTTCACCGCCGCCGACCTCTACGCCGACCTCTCCAAGAACCTCGTGACCGACCCGGTGCTTGAAGCACTCAAAAAACTCGCCGCCGAGGTTCACCTGCATGAGCGGCGCGATGCCATGTTTGCCGGCGAGCACATCAACGTCACCGAAGACCGCGCCGTACTCCACACCGCCCTGCGGCGGCCTCGCGGTCTTGAACCGGAACTGGTGGTGGACGGCCAGAACGTTGACGCCGACGTTCACCGGGTTCTCGACAGGATCTACGCCTTTGCCGACCGGGTGCGCTCGGGCCAGTGGCGGGGCATAAGCGGGAAAAAGATTGAGACCGTAGTCAATATCGGTATTGGCGGCTCCGACCTGGGTCCGGTCATGGTCTACGAGGCCCTCAAACCCTACGCCCAGGACGGTCTCCAGGCCCGCTTTATCTCCAATATTGACCCCACCGATGCCGCCGAAACCGTGGCCGATCTCGACCCCGAAACCACCCTCTTTATTGTCGCATCAAAGACTTTTGGCACCCTGGAGACCCTCACCAACGCCCGCGTGTGCCGTGACTGGCTGCTCTCCTCCCTACGCAGATCTGGCGCCCTAGAGGGTAAAGAGGAGAAAGAGGCGGTTGCTGCCCACTTTATCGCTGTCTCCACCGCTCTCGATAAGGTCGCAGATTTTGGGATTGATCCCGAAAATGCCTTTGGTTTCTGGAGCTGGGTGGGAGGCCGCTACTCGGTGGACTCCGCTATTGGCACGTCACTAGCTATCGTGCTGGGGCCCCGGGTGTTTGAGGATTTCCTGGCCGGGTTCCACGCCATGGACGAGCATTTTCGCCTCACCCCCCTAGAGAGCAACCTCCCTATGCTGATGGGTCTCATCAACATCTGGAACGTCAATTTTCTGGGGGCTGAAACACATGCGGTACTCCCCTATGACCAATATCTGCACCGCTTTCCCGCCTACCTGCAACAGCTCACCATGGAGTCAAACGGTAAGGGTGTGACCGCTGACGGCAGGCCGGTCATCTACAACACCGGTGAGGTCTTCTGGGGCGAACCGGGCACCAACGGCCAACACGCCTTCTACCAGCTGATCCACCAGGGTACCCGCATTATCCCCGCAGATTTTATCGCCTTCGCCAACCCTGTTCATGCCACCCGTGACGGTGACCAGGATGTGCACGAGCTCTTCTTGGCTAACTTCTTTGCCCAGACCAAGGCGCTCGCCTTCGGTAAAACCGCAGATCAGGTGCGGCAGGAGGGTACCGCCGAGGAGATTGTTCCCGCGCGTATCTTCACCGGCAACCGCCCCACCACCTCTATCATGGCCAAGAGGCTCACCCCGGCCGTGCTGGGGCAGCTGATCGCTCTCTACGAGCACATCACCTTTGTCCAGGGCACCGTGTGGGGTATCGATTCGTTCGACCAGTGGGGTGTTGAGCTGGGTAAACAGCTGGCACTCGAACTGGCGCCCGCTGTTGCCGGTGACCGTCGGGTACTGGACCAGCAGGATTCCTCGACGGCAGCGCTGATTGATTTCTACCTGAAAAACCGCCGTTAGGGACTGGTTGCCGAAAGGCGGGGCGGAAAATCCGGTGATGTTTTTGTTTCCGCCCCGCTGCACACCTTCCAGCTTACAGTGCTGCCCCCCCTTACCCGATGGTTTCGGCCAGAATAAGGGCGAGCGCTTTACACGCGGTCTCCATATCTAGGCGGGGAATATCTGCGGTTTCTCTTCCGCCGGTCTCTGCGAGAGACCCGGGGCGAAAGCTACCGTATTCCGGGGCCTCGTCGGTTTGAAGGTCGACCGCGGGAATGTGGACAAAGCCGGCGGGAATATTCTGTTCCGCCAGAAGATGCATTAAACGGTAGAAAACGTGGTTACACACGTAGGTTCCGGCGCTATACGATATGTCGATAGCAAGGTTTTCTTTCTGTGCCCGCCCCACAATATTCTCCAGGGGAAGACTGCTGACGTAGGTTGCCGGACCGTCCGGCTCAATACTCCGGTTACGGGCGATCACTCCGCTGTTATCGGGAATTGATGCCTCGTTGAGATTGACAGCAATTTTCTCCAGACTGACCCTGCGACGGCCCACTGCCACCCCCGTAGCGACCACGGCATCCGGCCGGACGCGTGACAGCGTCTTTTCCAGGCAGCGGCTCGACTCCGCGTAGGAGACCGGCAGGGTATAAATTACGGGGTCGGCCTCGGGCACCATTTTTGCCAGGCGAAGGCAGGCTCCGTGCGCTACCGGCCCTGTGGGGTTCACGGTGAGTCCGGCAAAGGGTTCAAAGGTGGTCACCAAGAGTTTTTTCTTCACCGTAGGTCCTCAAGTTTGTGTACAGTTGAAACATGCCTGCCGCACCTTTTTCCGGTTCACGTTCACAGCGTCTCCCTGACGACTATACCGCGCCCACCGAAGATACTCCCGAGGCCCTCAACCTAGACGGTGATGACGATGAGGCGCTTGGGGCGGAAAATAGGGTGGCTCGGGCTCTACCGGGAGCCGGGTTTTTTACCGCTGTGCAGCGGTTTTACGGCCAGTACTGGGTATCGCGGGGCACAGCCAGCGGCAGTGAATTTGCCTGGGGCATGCTCTGGGCCCTGGGCAGTACCGGAGCCTGCTGTGCCCTCACCCTCTGGATGGGCGGGGTGGTCACCGGCGGCGGGGACTCGGTGAGTTCCCTCTTTCGAGTGCTCTACATGCTCATGGTGTACCTCTGTCCCGCCTGGCTCATCGTTCACCTGGGGCCCACGTTCTCCCTCATCCGCCGTTTTGTCAACGGTGCGAGGGACAGGGCTCCGGGGCATCCGTGAGTCCCGGCCGCTAGCCTGCGGGGTTGAGAAGCAGGGTATTGTTCCAGGGGTCGTTGACCCGCAGAGACTCCCCGTAGAAGTCGCTCTTGATACCGTGGAAGCGGAGCCGGTCTGCGGCCTCCTCCACCGTCTCGCTGTTGGGCAGCTGCACGTTGACCGTGCTCAGTCCCAGAGTTTTGGTGCGCGGTGCCGCGCCCCGGGAATTCCACACGTTCACGGCCATATGGTGGTGGTAGCCTCCGGCCGACACGAAGAGAGCCTGGGTGCCCACCGACGCGGTCTGGTCAAATCCCAGCGCCCCCACATAGAATTTGTGGGCCGTAGCGGTGTCCCCCACCTGTAGGTGGACGTGCCCCACCCGGGTCGTCAGCGGGTACCTGTTACCGTCAATTGCTGCGTGCACAATTTCTTCGTTGCTGATGTTCTCACGGATAAACTCGGTGGCATCGATGTAGAGGGTATCCATCAGCACCTGCCCGTTCTGCCACGTCCACTGGTCCCTGGGGCGGTCCCAGTAGAGTTCCACACCGTTGCCTTCGGGGTCTGAAAAGTAGAATGCCTGGCTGACCAGGTGGTCGCCGGGGCCCTGGTAACGCTCCTGGTATTTACTGAGAGTACTCACCAGCGAGAGGGCAAGGTCGTGTTTGGTGTCAAAGAGGATAGCAACGTGGAAGAGGCCCGCTTCGGTGCGGGCGGGGTGGCGCAGGTCGGGATCGTGCTCGAGGGTGAGCACGGTACGGCTACCCAGCTCCGCGCCGGCCACGGTTTTGCTGCCTAGCTCGATTTCGCCGGGTTTTTCTGCCAGAACGTCGAGCCCCACACCCTTGGTGTAGAAGTCGAGCATGGACTGCATATCTTTGACACGCAGGCGTACCGCTCCCATGTGAGTGATGGCGGGGAGTCTGGTGTTGCGGTTCCGCGCAGCGGGGCGTAGTTTTGTGCCAAACATTGGATTCTCCGGGGGATGAGATTTTTATTAACCAAGAAAACTTTACGCCCCGCATGTGTGCATGGCAATATTTGCCCTTTTCAGAGCCTTATTTTCTGTGTTTTCCTCCCGTTTGGTCCTCCCCGCGGCCTGTTGCCCTATTCTTTGACCGCGATGATTGATACGCCGGCGAGGTTTTTGCGGTGCCGCCTCAGGGCCTTTCTCATACCCAATATCCGCGTGCGAGCCTCGGGGTTCCTGCACATGTTGGTGAAAAAGGTCAGAGCACCTGCCGGGCCCTCATCGGCAACAATCCGCACGGGGTCAAGAAGTTTCATGGGTGCCAGCCGGTAGGCTTCAACGCGGAATCCCTGCCCTTTGAGCAGGTTACTCCACTCGGTGATGGTCAGCGGCCGCACATTCACCCGAATACTGCGGGCAAGGTCTTGCCGTATGGTGGCCACCTGCTCTTCGGTAATATCTTCGGGGGCATGGGCCATTTCGTGTATGCAGTATCTACCCCCGGGAGCCAGAACCCTGTATGCCTCGGCAATAATCTTTGTCTTGGCCTGCTCACCCTGCATGGTGAGCATGGCTTCACCGATCACGATATCTGCACATTCCCCGTCGAGCCCGGTGTTCTCAGCGGAGGCGTTAATCACCTGAGCCCGACCGGAGTATCCCGACTCAGCAACAACCTTGCCTACCAGATCCACCGCCCGCGGGTCAAGGTCCACCCCGGTGTAGGTACCGGGGTGCTGGGCCAGAATAAGGCGGGCGGTTGTGCCCAGGCCCGGAGCAAATTCAAGCACTCTCCTCCCTCGCAGGTGAGCCCGCTCCAGCATGGACCGGGTGAGGGAGGCCCCTCCGGGGCGCAGCACCTTCTTCCCCATACGAGCAAGCAGCCAGTGCCCCTGAACCTGCTCGACCGGACGATCATTCTCTGGCAGTACCGCGGCCACGGTGAACACCTTTCACTCTGAAGTAAGTCAAACCTAAATTTAGTATATTAAATACCATAATAAAAGGCGGGTACCGCACCGTAACCCCCGGGACCCTAGACGCTTGACGGGTTCGTGATCGACGATTGAGGCAGATGCTCGTGAAGGTAGTCCAGCAGCACCGTCGCGTGATTGTATTCTTTATCTTTTGCCGCATAGAGCAGAGTGATCCGCCAAGGATTCTCCTCCGCTAGCTTCTCGATAAGATCCTGGGCGGCCTGTCGGTGGTCAAGCTCATCGATATAGCGATGCTTGAAAATCTCAAAGTTTTCCGGCCGGTGGCCGAATTCCTTACGCGCCTGAGAGGAGGGAGCCAGGTCTTTGGCCCACAGGTCAATATCGGCTCTCTCCTTGGTAAGACCGCGGGGCCACAACCTATCGACCAGCACCCGCTGACCGTCGTCCGGCGAGCCTTCACTGTAGATCCTCTTTATCCGCAGCTCCACGGGTACCCCTCTCAACTTCAGCCCTCAACGGTAGGTGCGCCGCAGCTGTGTCAGCTTTCGTTCGGACTCACTACCGGCTTTCGAGCTTACCGCATACACCATACAGGTCGGGCACTCTGCGAGGTTAAACCCCTGATAAAAAAGATCAAGTCTCCCCAGCTGCGGGTGGTTGATACGCTTGTTCCCTTCGCGGTGATGGGCAACAGAAAAAGCTCCCACCACCGGCTAAACTGGCCGCTCTGCTCCTTAAGCTCACCAATAATTTCTCGGAGTCTTCTATGCTGGGGGAACTGACCCGTGTAGCTTCGCATCGTGGCTACAACCCCGCGGGCAGCCGCCTCCCAGTCAATGAAAAACTCTCGTGATACAGGGTCAAGGAAGATAAATTTTGCGGTGTTTGCTTCTGCTACCTTGCTGTTCATCACCTCGGAATAAAGGTATTTTCCCGACTCGGTCCCGGCAAGAATATCTAAACAGATATTACGCACAAGAATCGGTGCGGCGGGGTTCTCTTCCAGAAACCTCAGCAGCGTAGCGGGGAGCTCGGCATCGGCCGTCTGCTCGGTAGCCAGCCGATCCTTCTGCCGCCTAAATATGTCTAGCAGGTAGCGGGTCTCCTCCTCGGTAAACAGCAGTGCCCCGGCGATCGAAAGTAAGATATCCTCCGATACATTCTGAAGGGTTCCCCGTTCAATTTTTGCGTAATACTCCCTACTAATATTTGCCAGCTCCGCCACTTCTTCCCGACGTAGCCCGGGCACATGGCGTCGGCCCACAGCCGACAGCCCCACATCTTCGGGCGCAACTCTATTTCTGGCGTTCCGCAGAAAAAGCGATATATCCGTTTCTATCGACACAGCATCTTCCTAGATTTCACGAAAAGATAACCGCAACAGCACCGTCGGGGCGGGGTAATCAAAGATACCCCGCCCCGATATATCCGGTGCAGTCTAGCTATCGGTTCTCAAGCGTAGGTGTTAGAGATTCGCGTTGAAAAATGAGATAACTTTCTCTGCCTCTTCGGTCACGTAGGGCTCTTTCCAGTAGGTCTGAATATGGGTAGCGCCCTCGATCATGTGAAGCTCCTTCTTCTGCGTCCCCGTCGCCCGGTTAAAAACTTCCTCGGTCATATAGAAGGTGTCCGCTTCGCTCCCCGCGATCATCAGCAGAGGCTGGTCAATAAGCTCCACGCGGTCTTCGGCATCAAAATTAGTGAGGTAGGTCAAGCTCATAGCCGTGTAGTAGCTCTGCGCATTCGGGTGGTAGTGGGTATCACCGTAGTACTCGGTACCCTCACGGTAGAGACCCGCTGGAATTGCTTCGAGCTGCTCGGGGGTCAGGTGTACTCTACCTTCAATCCTGTTGCCAACATAGTCAACTTCTCCGGTCTGAATATACGTGGTCCGCGCCTCTGAACCCTGCCGGATACGGTCCTGTACCGTGTCAAGCTGGCTATCCGCAAAGCCGTTACGGCGCACCCTCCCCGAGTTAAACATGCTGATAGTCGCCACCGCTTTAAAACGCTTATCAGTCTTAGCCACATCGATGGTGTAGCCGCCACCGCCACAAATTCCCAGCACACCTAAACGCTGCGGGTCAACGCCGGGAAAGGTCAACAGAAAATCCGCCATCGCCCGGATATCTTCGGTCCGGTAGGCGGGATAATCCGTGTTGCGGGGCTCTCCCCCGCTTGCCCCCTGGTAGGCGGCATCCGCGGCAATAGCAATATAGCCCTGCTCCGCGAGCTTCTGGGCAAACAGACCCGACACCTGTTCCTTCACTCCACCGTTAGGGTGGGCAACAGCTACTGCCGGGTAGTTCTTCTCTGCACTGTAACCGGCAGGGGTGTAGATATTGGCAGCAATCTCAACCCCGTTAGCCGCATAGCTCACCGGCTGAAGGTTCACTTCGCCCTCACGGTTTTCATCAATCGCACCGCGATAGACCAGACCAAACCTGTTTTCACTCATTATCTGTTTTCTTTCATCACGGGGAAACCCCCACATCAGTACTGACTCAACCAGTTTAAACAGGGTGGGCACGGCAAACCACACCCTGTCAATACACACTTTTTACCGCCCCCCGGCATCAATCGATGAGGGAGCACCGCACCCACTCAAGCCCACCACAGGCTGAACATTCTGTGGTAAAGGGCACTTTCACGATATTCTAAAAACAGCATCGTAAGTAATACATGTAATACATGAGGAGAGTCGCCCCATGGCAAAGATCGTTTACACCCACACCGACGAGGCGCCCCTGCTGGCCACCTACTCTTTCAAACCCATTGTTGAGGCTTTTGCCGCGAGCGCCGGTATCGACATTGAAACCCGAGATATCTCGCTATCGGGCAGGATCCTTGCGCAATTTCCCGACTTTCTTACCGAGGAGCAGCGCGTACCCGATGCTCTGGGTCAGTTGGGTGAGCTGGCGCAGAAACCGGAAGCTAACATCATTAAACTGCCCAATATTTCGGCGTCGCTACCGCAGCTGAAAGCGGCTATCGCTGAACTTCAGGCAGCGGGTTTTTCGATTCCCGACTACCCCGAAGAGGCGATCACCGAGGCTGAGAAAGAGATTCGTAACCGCTACGACCGCGTTAAGGGGTCGGCGGTTAACCCGGTTTTGCGTGAGGGAAACTCGGATCGGCGGGCCCCTCTCTCGGTCAAGAACTATGCGCGTCAGAACCCGCACAGTATGGGTGTCTGGGAGGCGACCTCCCGCACCGAGGTTGCCACCATGGCCTCCGGTGATTTTCGCGCCAACGAAAAATCAGTGGTGATCGGGGCAGATGACACCCTCACGATCCGCCATGTGTCCAACGATGGTACCGTGACCGTGCTCAAAGAATCGCTGCCCGTGCTTGCCGGCGAGATTGTTGATGCCACGTTCATGAGTGCTCACACCCTGAACAGGTTCTTGGCGGACCAGATTGACCGTGCCAGGGTTGAGGGCGTGCTTTTCTCCGTGCACCTGAAAGCAACCATGATGAAGGTGTCCGACCCCATTATTTTTGGCCATGTGGTGCGTGCTTTCTTTTCCGATCTCTTTGAGAGATACGGTCGGGAGCTTTCTGCTGCCGGGCTGGATGGGAGCAATGGGCTGGGGGCTATCCTCTCCGGTCTCGATGCTCTGCCCGCCGATATTGCCGAGGGCGCCCGCAGAGAGATTGAGCACGGATTTGAGAAGGGCCCCGAGCTGGCGATGGTCAATTCTGACCGGGGTATCACCAACCTGCACGTGCCCTCGGATGTGATTGTTGATGCCTCAATGCCCGCCATGATTCGCGCCTCCGGGCATATGTGGAATAGGTACGGCAAAGAGCAGGATACCCTGGCGGTTATCCCCGACTCCTCCTATGCCGGGGTGTATCGGGCCGTTATCGCCGATTGCAAGAAGCACGGTGCCTTTGACCCCACCCGTATGGGCAGTGTGTCCAATGTCGGCCTGATGGCGCAGAAAGCCGAGGAGTACGGCTCCCACGATAAAACATTTGAGATCCCCGCCGACGGTAAGGTCCAGGTGCTTGCCTCAGACGGCAGCCCGCTCATGGAACACACGGTGGAGGCCGGAGATATTTGGCGCTCCTGCCAGACCAAGGATATTCCGGTCAAAGACTGGGTTAAGCTGGCCGTGGCGCGTGCCCGAGAATCGCGAAGCCCCGCTGTTTTCTGGCTGGATCCCTCGCGGGCCCACGACCGCAACCTGATGGATAAGGTCAACCGTTACCTGGCCGAACACGATACCGAAGGTCTGGATATTCGGATTCTGTCCCCGGACGAGGCCACCCGGTTCTCTCTTGACCGTATCCGTCGGGGGGAGGACACCGTATCGGTGACCGGAAACGTCTTACGCGACTACCTGACCGATCTCTTTCCCATTCTTGAGCTGGGCACCTCGGCAAAAATGCTCTCGATCGTTCCTCTCATTCACGGTGGTGGCCTGTTTGAAACCGGTGCCGGCGGTTCCGCCCCCAAACATGTGCAGCAGCTACTTGAAGAAAATCACCTGCGCTGGGATTCGCTGGGTGAGTTCTTGGCCCTGGCCGCCTCCTTCGAGCATCTTGCCCACAGGGAGGGCAACACCGCCGCAGGAGTACTCGCCAATACTCTCGACCGGGCTACCGGCACCCTGCTCAACGAGAATAAATCTCCTTCACGGACAGTGGGAGAGATCGATAACCGCGGCTCACACTTCTACCTGGCCAAGTACTGGGCGGAGGAGTTGGCGCGTCAGACCGATGACCCCGATCTAGCGGCCCGGTTCGCCCCGGTAGCCACCGCCCTGGGTGAGAATGAGGAAAAAATCGTGGGAGAGCTCTCAGCGGTGCAGGGGGCGCCGGTGGACCTGGGCGGCTACTACCGACCCTCCGAGCACCTGGCAGCGGCTACCATGCGTCCCTCTAAAACTCTCAACGCGATCATAGATTCGGTGAAGGTCTAGAGCCGTCCGGGTCGCAAACCGACCATCGGTAGGTGGCCGGGCAGCTCAGAGAAGATTCCCTCTCTGAGGGCCCGGTCCGGGTGCACCCGGCCCTCAGGCCCGGTGGAAGAGGAGACCGCCGGATTCTTGCAGGTAGCAGCTAGCGCACAGCGACTCGTAACCTACACTGGTTCCGTCGATAGCCACCTGCGAGCCGGAGAATACAAAGACGCCGTCTACCGTGCGCCCGTTAAAGAGCGCCTTTTTGCCGCAGCGGCAAATAGTTTTGAGCTCCTCCAGCGTGTGGGCGATCTCCAGCAGTCTCGCTGAGCCGGGGAAGGCCCGTGTTCTGAAGTCGGTGCGGATACCGTAGCACATGACCGGTACACCATCGAGTACGGCGATGCGCATGAGATCGTCCACCTGTTCGCCGGTCAAAAACTGTGCCTCGTCAATGAGCAGGCAGGAGACCGGCAGTTTACGGTGGAGAGCATCGGGGTGGCCCGCCCGCGCTGCCCGGTGAAAGAGGTCCCGCACCTGCTGCTGCGCGCCCACCGTAAAGTCAACGCGACGGCGCACGCCCAGGCGCGACAGCACATCGTGATCGCCCTTGGTGTCTACCTCCGGTTTGGCAATCAGTACACGCTGTCCGCGTTCCTCATAGTTGTATGCGGCCTGCAGCAGCGCGGTTGATTTGCCCGAGTTCATGGCGCCGTAGCGGAAATAAAGTTTAGCCACCTCGTGTCCTCACCCGACTGGAATAAAACTATTGCAATTGTAACGGTCCCACCTGACCGGTGGAACCGACGCAGGGTGGCGGTTGCCTCCACCGGTGCGGCACACTTTATACTTGTGGTGGTAGCACATCACTGACCGATAGGTTGCAGCTCATGATTCCCCGCTCGGATATTGAGGCGCTCATGGCGCCGCCGGCCCGCGAGATTGATCCTCTTGACATTATTATCGAGCAGAATAAGACCCGTCTGCCCGAGCTGGTTCCGGTCCGTTTTGGGCGCATGTCGGAGTCCCCCTTCACCTACTATCGCGGCACCGCCGGCCCGATGGCGGCCGACCTCGCCACCCGCCCCAACTCCGGTGTTATGCCCCTCATCTGCGGTGACGCTCATATCGGTAACTTTGGTTACTTTGCCTCTCCCGAGCGCGACCTGCTCTTTGACCTCAATGATTTTGATGAGGCCGGCCGGGGCCCCTTTGAGTGGGACCTCAAGCGGCTTGCAGCCAGCGTCTACCTGGCGGCCATTGATAACGGCGAGTCAGAGGATACCGCCACGCTTCTGGCCGAGAAAACATCTAAGTACTATCGCCGCACTATTTTGCGTATGAACGAAGAAAGCGCGCTGGACCGCTACTACGCCAGGGTCAACACCGACACGTTTGAAGAACTGGTGAAAAAGAAATACCAGCCCCTCTTCACCAAATTCGAGAAGAAGGCCCGCACCCGCAACTCTGAGCAGGCCCTGCACAAGTTCACCGTAACCGACGAGTCGGGGAAGACCCGCATTGTCGACCAGCCTCCGCTGACCATGCACAGCGAAGAGTTTACCGCCGACGCTATCGAGCAGATCTGGCAGCAGTACCTCTACTCTGCCCGCCCCGATATTCGCTACCTGTTACGGAATTTTACCCTGAAAGATCATGTGCTTCGCGTGGTGGGGGTGGGGTCTGTGGGTACCCGCTGTTTCATTACCCTGCTTGAAGACCGGCTAAAAAACCCGCTCTTTCTACAGATGAAAGAGGCCCAGGATACCGTCTTGCACAGCTACGGGAAGATTGAGCAGACATCGGATTCTTTGGGTTTTCCCGACCGGCCCATGGGCAACGGCTTTCGGGTGGTTGCCGGTCAGCGGGTGATGCAGTCCCAGTCGGATCCTTTTTTGGGCTGGGTCGAGGGTGTGCCTACCCGACAGGGGACCACCGCCGACTACTATGTGCGCCAGTTTAGGGACATGAAAGGGTCCATCAACCTCTCTGCCCTTGACCGTGACGGTCTCAAACAGACGGCCAAAGTGTGTGCGGCCCTGCTGGCCAGGGCCCACGCCCAGTCCCGGCACATCGACGATATCGCTGTTTTCTGCGAAGCAGACAGCATCTTTGACCGGCTGCTGGGACAGTGGGCTCACTCCTATGCACAGACATGCACCGAAGATTTTTATGCCATGCAGGAGGCCATTAGCACGGGGAAACTGCCGGTACAGTACGCCCTCTAAACGTCCTTCTCAAGATCGCCGGCGGTCAGTACCCAGGAATACGACAGGACCGCCGGTGCCTCACAGAGTAGCCGGTGCACGCTCATGATCTTCTACTGTTTCACCTCGAGGCCGGAAACATCGATATCCTGAAGCGGAATTTTTTTGTCACCGGTCACCAGCTTATGGACACCCCACACGGCAAGAAATACCGGTAGACCAATATAGGCGCTCGCCACCTGAACAAACTGCCCCGCAAAAACCGCCTCATAGTTTTGACCCAGGATCACCAGCACACACATGCACAGCGCCACAATCGGCCCCAGGGGGAAGAAGGGAGCGGTATAGGGCAGGTCCGCCAAAGATTTTCCCTGGGCAAGGTAGGCCCGCCGGAAACGATAGTGGCAGATAGCTATTCCCAGCCAAGCAATAAAACCGGAAAGACCCGAGACACTGACCAGCCAAGTATAGGCCTCTCCCTGGCCCATGATCGCGGTGAGAAAACCGAAGAGGCCCACCGCGGAGGTAGCTACCAGGGCGGGCATGGGGATCCCGTGCCTGTTCACCCGTTTAAAAATCTTTGGTGCCCGTCCGTTGACCGCCAGTGAGTAAAGCATCCGAGACGACACGTAGAGACCCGAGTTACCGGCGGAGAGGATTGCCGTAAGAATCACCGCGTTCATCACCGAGGCGGCAAACGCGATACCGGCCCGCTCAAACACCAGTGTGAAGGGCGAGTAGGCGATATCGGTCTCCTGGGCGCGCAGTAGGTTGGGGTCGGTGTAGGGAATGAGGAAACCGATCACGATAAAAGCACCGATATAGAAAAGCAGAATCCTCCAGAAAACCGAATGGATAGCCCTGGGGACATCGCGGCGGGGATTCTCTGATTCTCCGGCGGCAACCCCCACCATCTCAGTGCCCTGAAAAGAGAAACCGGCAATCATAAAGATAGCGATAATTGACATGGGCCCGCCCACAAAGGGGGCCTCCCCCACAGTCCAGTTAGCAAAGCCCGGTGAGTTACCGCCCAGGATACCGAAGATCATGGCGACCCCGGCGACAAGAAAAACAATAACGGCCACCACCTTGATAGTGGCCAACCAGAACTCGCTCTCACCGTAGGCGCGGGCAGAAAGAGCATTAATACCGAAAAGCAGGAGCAGGAATACTGCGGCCCACACCCAGCCGGGAACCCCTGGCAGCCAGAAGTTCATGACGATACCGGCCGCAACCAGCTCGGTGGCCACAGTGATAGCCCAGTTGAACCAGTAGTTCCAGCCCATGGCAAAACCAAAAGACTGCGAGACATAGCGGCTGGCGAAAGTTTGGAAGGAACCCGGTACCGGCAGGTGAGATGACATCTCGCCCAGGGACTGCATAAGAAGCAGCACCATGAGACCGATCAGCGAGTAAGCGAGCAGGGCCCCGCCGGGTCCGGCGGTGGCGACCGTGGAGCCCGAGGCCACAAAGAGGCCGGTGCCGATAGCGCCGCCGATTGCGATCATCTGCATGTGGCGGCTTTTCAGACCGCGCTTGAGCTGCTGTTCCGATTGGTTTAGCTCTGGGGTGTGGGAGGTTTCAGCCATGAACTCGGCCTTCCGGTCTGAAATTTATCTAATGCTAGGTAAGACAAACTTCAGACTACCATCTTTACCCCGGATACAGGGCACCGGCCAGCCGGTGAGCACCTCGAATCACACCCTAGCTCTCGCCGGTGTTCTCATTGATAAAATTCACCTCGGTGGCGTGCTCCACGGTACGCGACACCGTACAGTCCTTGTCATGCGACAGTTTCAACAGCCGGTCAACCATGCGGCTCGCCTGCTCACCCGCGGCATCGGCGGGGAAGGTGACATTAAAACTCACCTGTACGTCGTCAAGCCGCACCGCGCCGTCCTCGTTCACCTTCATCGCCGACGACACCACCTCAAATTTTTCTGGCTCAGACCGCCGGGAGGTCACCACGTCCAGGTCTATTGAGGAACAGCCAGCAACCGCGGCAAGCAGCAGATCCACCGGGGTAAGCAGACCCTCACCCCGCCCAAACTCAAGGGAGGCACCGCTATCTGCGGTAGCCCGGTAGCGGGTCTGCCCGACCCTCTCCACCCGAACAGAACGGTAACGAGGATCTTCAGATCGTGCACTCATACTTCTCCAATCACCTAAAATTTTGTGCTACCCATCCTAACGTGCACGAGGCCCCCGCTATTTCCCCGGGTCCGCATATTTTCTCGGGTAGTCCAGCCGGTCTACTATTACGGTATGGTACATCCTTCAGATAGCGCTGATTCTCGGCAGCACGGTGGGGGCCGATCCGACAGCGACTCCCCAGAGAGCTTCTACGAACCGAGCCTCCCCGGCGAATCGGGGCTGCACGAGGCTTTTCGTGCAGCCGGTGTGGTGTTCGGCGGTTTTATTGTGCTGGGAGTCGGGCTGGGAATCCTCATTGCCTCGCTAGGACTACCCTGGTGGGTTGCCCCGGTGATTTCCCTGGTTGTCTACGCCGGATCTGTAGAGTTTCTGCTGGTGGTGCTGATAGCATCGGGGGCGCCCCTCACCACCATTGCAGCCACCACCTTTTTGGTCAATTCACGGCACCTGGTATACGGGCTGTCCTTTCCCCTGCACCGGGTACAGGGGTTCTGGGGCAAACTGTATTCTATTTACACTCTGAGCGATGAAAACTTTGCCCTCAACGTGGGTGGCGGCTCCGACCGATTGAGGTCATCAAGAATACTGTGGATCAGCTTTATCCTGCACGTCTGCTGGGCGGCAGGCTCCACCCTGGGTGTACTGGTGGGTGCGGGTTTTCTCTCGCACATTAAGGGGATTGATTTTGTGATGACCGCCCTCTTCATCATCCTTGCGCTTGATGCGTACCGCGCTCAAAAAGATAACCGCACCACCCTGCTAGCCCTGCTCTCGGCCGCCATTTCCATGATTTTCTTCCCCACCTCCATGCTCACCGTCGCTCTGCTACTCTTTGTGGCGCTCCTCATTCTTCGCTACGCGGGCGAACGCAAAAAACTCTTGGGAGCTGCGGCAACAAGCGGCCACAGTATTCAGGAGGATCGACAATGACCGGCAACAGCTATATCCTGGCAGCGATCTTCCTCTCGGCAGCCATCACCTTTGCGCTGCGGTTACTTCCTTTTGGGTTGAAATCGATCCTCAAAGAATCCGCCCTCATGCAGAAGCTGGCGGCGTGGGTTCCCCTGGGTGCCATGATCCTGCTTGCGGCCTATGCCCTTTTTGAAATTGATTATTCGTCGGCATCCACCGCTCTGCCCTACCTGCTTGCCGTAGCGGTCACCGTCGCGGTGCACCTGTGGCGAAAAAATATGGTTCTTTCCATGGTGGTGGGCACCCTGGTGTGCGTGGTACTTGCCACCTGGGTTTTTGTCACCGACTAATGCAGCGGGCGGGGTGAGGGAACAGGTGTTTTGCTCCCCTCACCCTGCCCGCTGCCTACGCCGCCGGGATTCTTAGTATCCCTGTACGGCCTAGGTCAGAGCGGCCAGCGCTGACTCGTAGTCGGGTTCCTCGGTGATTTCGGGGACAAGCTGGGTGTAGATCACGGTACCGGAGGCGTCGAGAACCACTACCGCCCGGGCCAGCAGACCTGCCAGGGGGCCATCGGTCTGGGTCACACCGTAGTCTTTACCAAAGCTGGAGCGGAAGGCGGAGGCGCTGACCACGTTGTCGATTCCCTCGGCCGCACAAAAGCGGTCAAGGGCGAAAGGGAGGTCATGTGATACGCAGATGACCGCGGTGTTTTCTAGTCCCGCGGCATCTTTATTGAAGGTGCGCACCGACTGGGCGCACACACCGGTGTCTACCGAGGGAAAGATGTTAAGCACAATATTTTTGCCTGCGTAGTCGGAAAGCTTCACATCTGACAGGTCGGTAGCTGTCAGCGTGAACCCGGGAGCCTGGGTACCCACGGTGGGTAGCTCGCCGCTGGTAGAGACAGGGTTACCTTGGAATTTAGTTTCAGCCATGTCTCTATTCTGGTGCAGAATCCGGTGAACGGGCAAGACACCGGTATGTTTCCTCCCCGCTCTTCGGGACCGCAGATTCCTGTGTGAGGTAAAGCAGGCTAGAATCTGAAACGTATCTTTTCACTCTCGCCCCTGGAGCTCATAGTGCCCGACAATACCCAAACCGGCGGTTCTGCCGCAGACAGCCACACCGCGATTCGCGTGTGGGGTGCCCATCAGAACAACCTCAAGAATGTTAGTGTCGAGGTTCCCAAGCGCAGGCTCACCATGTTCACCGGGGTATCCGGTTCAGGCAAATCATCTTTGGTTTTTGGCACCGTAGCCGCCGAATCCCAGAGGCTGCTCAACGAGACCTACCCCGCTTTTGTCCAGGGCTTTATGTCCCATCTGCCCCGGGCCGATGTTGATCTTCTTGAGGGACTCACCGCAGCAATTGTGGTTGACCAGGAGCGGCTGGGGGGCAACCCCCGCTCAACCGTGGGTACGGCAACCGATACCACCGCCCTCCTCCGGGTGCTCTTCTCCCGCCTGGCAGAACCGCGCATCGGTGGGCCCAACGCCTATTCTTTTAACGTGGCAACGGTCAGCGCCCAGGGTGCCCGTACGGTAGAGAAGGCCGGAGCCACCAAAGAGGTAGTGAGGTTCAGCAGGCAGGGCGGCATGTGCCCCGTCTGCAACGGCTTAGGCAGGATTAACGATATTGATCTCACCCAGCTCTACGATGAAAACCTCACTCTTGAAGATGACCTCTTTAAAATCCCCGGCTTCGGAAAAGACAGCTGGAATGCCCGCCTCTACCGCGAATCCGGTTTCTTCCCCGCCAACCGGCCCATACGCACCTTTACCGAGCAGCAGCTCAACGATTTTCTCTATAGAGAGCCGGTGCGCACCAAGATTGCCGGCATTAACATGACCTATGAGGGGCTGGTTCCCCGTATCGAGAAATCTATGCTGGCCAAGGAGCGGGAATCCATGCAGGCGCATGTGCGCGCCTTTGTTGACCGGGCCATTACCTTTGTTACCTGCCCCGGCTGCGGTGGAACCCGCCTCAACGAACAGGCACTGAGTTCGATGATTCGGGGAAAAAACATTGCCGATCTCACCGCCATGCAGGTGGCTGATTTGCTGAAGTGGGTGAGTGAGCTCGACGAACCGGGCGTGGCTCCCCTACTGGAGAGCATACAGAAAACTCTTGAGGCTTTTGTTCAGATCGGGCTGGGCTACATTTCCCTAGACCGCCCGGCAGCCAGTCTCTCCGGTGGCGAAGCCCAGCGGGCCAAAATGATTAGACACCTGGGTTCTGCCCTCACCGATATCACCTACATTTTTGATGAGCCCAGTGTGGGCCTGCACCCCCACGATGTGACCAGCATGAACTCGCTGCTGCTCTCCCTGCGCGATAAGGGCAATACGGTGCTGGTGGTTGAGCACAAGCCGGAGACCATTGCCCTGGCCGACCACGTGGTGGATTTGGGGCCCGGTGCCGGTTCCGCCGGCGGGGAAATAGTCTTTGAGGGAAGCTATGCCGGGTTGAAGGAGTCAGACACTCTCACCGGCCGCTACCTGAGCTACCGGGCAGAACTCAAAGGTAGTCTGCGGCAGCCGAGCGGCTTCTTCGAGATTCGCGGGGCCGCACAGAATAACCTTCGGTCGGTGGATGTTGATATTCCGCTGGGTGTGCTCACCGTGGTCACCGGGGTGGCCGGCTCCGGGAAGTCGTCACTGATCCACGGCAACCTGGTGGGTGCCGAGGTCGAGGGGCAGCCGGTCATTGCTATCGACCAGACACCCATTCGCGGTTCTCGCCGCTCTAACCCCGCCACCTATACCGGTATGCTCGACGGTATTCGTAAGGCTTTTGCCAAGGCTAACGGGGTAAAGCCCGGTCTTTTTTCGGCTAATTCTGACGGGGCCTGCCCGGTGTGTAAGGGCACCGGCACGGTGGAGATTGAAATCGGCGTGATGAACAGGGTCTCCCAGCTGTGCGACACCTGCGAGGGTAAACGGTTCAAGGACGAGGTTTTGGGCTACACCTTTGGTGGGCTTAATATCTCCGAAGTATTGGAACTACCGGCGCAGAGGGCACTGGAATTTTTTAGCGCAAAAGAGACCCGGGTTGCCGCGGTGGCTAAGGTCCTTACCCGCATGGTTGACGTGGGTCTGGGCTATATCAGCCTGGGCCAGCAGCTATCCACCCTATCCGGCGGCGAGCGTCAGCGGCTCAAGCTGGTCACCCACATGGGCGAGAAAGGCAGTGTTTTTGTGCTGGACGAGCCCACGGCCGGCCTGCACCTTGCCGATATTAGCCAACTGCTGGAACTTCTTGACCGCCTGGTCGACTCGGGTAAAACCGTGGTGGTGATAGAGCACCACCAGGCGGTGATGGCCCATGCCGACCACATCATTGACCTGGGCCCGGGGGCCGGCAGCAACGGCGGGCAGCTAGTTTTTGCCGGCACACCCGCCCAGCTGGTGAAAGAGGGCAAGACCCTCACCGGCAAACACCTGGCGACCTACCTAGAGGGGTAGCGGGCCGTCGGGCTGCACATAGGCTACCCAGGTCACCGCCAATCGGCAAGGAGGTTTACCCGACCTACACGTTGAAGCGGAACTCCACTCTGAAGAAGTTAACCGTCATGGCTTGCGAAATATCAAGACAATTTTGAACACCACACCCGGCGAACGCCCACCATCACCAAACTATAACCGGACAGATATTCCTCAGACGTTTCTGCGTTGCTTCCTAATACGAGCTTTATCAGCCTTATAGTCAGTGACAGCCTTCTCAACAAGATCTGAGTCGTCTTTGATAGCTTTTCTGGCCCTCTCCAGCGCAACGACTGATAAGCCTTGGAATCGGATATTCCCCATACTCGTTCGTATCACCTTATAGCACGCGGGATCGTCCCGTAGCTTCAGAGCTTGGATCACTGCATATCCTTGATATGTACTCAAGCCAAGCTTGGGTCCGAACTCACTCACCTTGATGGAATACCGATCGAAAGTATCTACTTCACGGTAGGCAACAGCATCCTCTCCCTCACGTGCCAGCCGCACAGCAAGTTCACCATGCTTTGGGTCGATCTTCAGACTTATCTCTTGCACCTGATCCGACGATCGGAGCCCAGCTGTAACACGTAGACCCACGACACCAGGAAAGACCACTTCCCACTTCTTCTGTGCTTTAAGATCAGCTGTCACTGCCTTGATATCAGCTTCGGTCGGCGACACATCAAGTCCGCGAGCCGCACGATCCAAGGCCATCAACGGAAGAAGGCGGGCTCGGGCCTCTGCTCCGTTGCGTTTCCCTGGCCTCAACAATTTGGCGATCTGCTCAGCTTCCTTGCCCACAACGAGCGCTACATCCGTTGGCGGCGTTGCCGAGACGGGTAAGACTCGTCCAGGTATGACATCAACAAGGTCCTGCCCTGTCAAGCTCAGTAGGATTTTCCGGAAAATTGTGACGGCGGAACGTAGTTGCAACCAGAGTACATCGTCACTGAGCTTGATGACGTCATGGGTCGCATTATCACGCTCCTCTTTCAGGGTTCTCAAGACTACACGATCGTCCGAGTCAATTACACCTAGTCCAGACATGGCAACATCAATGCATTTGCCGAGATCAAACGAGCGATCACCACTCTTGAAGTTGACCTTCTTCCGTCTCTCATAGATAACCGCTTTGAATAGCATTTCGAAGGCATGCGCAGCCATCATCACAGTCGCATGCTCCCGCCCGACCGGGCTTGGACGGTTGAAAAGCTCGATTGCAAGCGTCAATGACTCAATAGCAGTGTTGATATACTGCCTCGTTCTCTGCGAAGTCATCTTGTTCCTTTTAGTGAGTCAGTGTCGTCTAGCTACGCAATTTTGATTCGCATAGCTAGACAACAATTGCTAATAGCGACGACGTTGGTCACCACTTCTTATCACCAGACATATGCCCTGTGCAAAACTCGACATTCCGCCTGCCTGATCTGGATTGTCAGCTATATGGACCGAGGAACCGTTCACCGTTCAAATGGATCATGTGCGTCGGATCCGATGCGCACCACGCTTCAGTCTCCCATGCCAGATCAGCGAGGAATTTCCGCATCGTTGCCCGATCAGGAAAGCAGGACACGTAGACTAGACCAGCAGCAGAACTTGCGAACAGGGTCCGGAGCTCCCCGTGGCGCTTCGCATCTACAGGCCCGTGGGTTGACGCCGCTTCCATGAGAAACAGCCAGTTCTTGTTCTCTTGGTAGACAACGAGGTCAGGAAGCTTGCCATGGGTATCAACCATCACGCCGAGATCAGCTAACTTCGCCTCATCAAAGTGCATGAGTTTTTCATCAGCGTCACCGATGTAGAGCACCTCCCCATCAGGGATGAAATAGGCACAGAAGTCATCGATCATCTGCTTGATAAGTACGTTCTGACCACCACCTCCAAGCGTTAACTCTTGACCTCCGGGGAGTCTCACTGGAATGCGGGTCAAGTCTCGTGCCGCTTGGTACTTTTCGAGTAATCCTGGGACAACGGAGAGATAGCCACTGAGTGCCTCATCGAAACTCGGTGTGCCGTAGAGCCTGATCACTTTGAGTGCTTCAGGGTTGATTCGGTAGTTGTTCGCGCTCGAATTCGTGGGGCGGGCTGGATCGTCATCGTTGTATATGACGAACCCCGCGTCACGGAACTGATGCAGGGTCTGGCGGCGGTAAGTCTCTCTCGTGTTCTCTGCAACCTCGACACCGAGGCGTTCTCGAATCCAGTCGAGAATCGCCCGTACACCGAGCATCGGATTGGATGCATCCGCCCACTGGGACTGCTCATCGAGCTGCGCCAAAGCCAGCAGGGTGCGAGCCGCTCTTGCATTAGTCCTGGCTTTGTCAAATCCAAATGCTTCAAGGATCTTCCGCGCCTCGTCGAGACGTGTCACACGCACACCTCCTCACGAGCAACAACATGTTCAACCGCACTGTCGATGTCCTGTTGGTCAGCCACAGCATGTTTGGCCAGTGCACGAAGTTGCTCGAGAGACGGGAATCGCATCATTCGCAGGTCCGTGGCATTGACCTGTGTGTGCCCGGAGAACACCCGGAAGTACTCATCGACCCTGGTGGAATTTAGGAATATCGCCAAACCTGCGGCAATTTCCGGGTCTAGGCCATGGCCGTCTTGGTGGATGTAGTTGAGCTTATTATCGAAGGCCACACAGCTTTCGGAACGCCATACGGCACTGACGATGCGACGTCTCTCCTCCTTCGCAGAGAAGCGCTTGATCAGTACATAGGACCCACCCGGTACGACGAGTTTAGCCATGGTTACCGGGTCAGAGTGGAACCACTCGGGCTTCTTCGCCCCGATTGGATGATGGACGATACCACCACGCAGGTGCGATGCATTGACCATAGGCACCGCCCCTTCGATACGTTCACTATGAAGCATTTCACGCGACCGGAAGTCCACCACGCGACCGGTTGAAACAGTCAACCCGAGGTCAGCCAGCGTCAAGTCAACGAGCGCGATCATCCACGCGACCGCCCCAGAATCTTTCTCTGTCGCAGGGACATGAATGAAGTCAGGTGTCACTACCTCCGAATAGTCCACATTGCGCGAAGATGGCTCGGTGTCGTGGTCGAACGATGCTTGCACAAGTACTTTGTCCGGGAATGCCCCTAGAGTTGCAGCAACGATGATGGACTCCTGAAGCACACCCAAGTCACCAAATACCCGAGATCGACTCTCAAAGGTGTAGATCGCATCGATCCCCGCTTTACGAACGAACGTATGTCGGAAGTCAGAGTAGTAGGTTCCATTCATCCATGAGCGGGGCGTGATTGCTACTTGCTGCCCGCCAGGAACGAGCAGATGCAGACCGAGGGCAAGGAAGGCTGCGTATACGTTGGGCACGTGAATGCCATTATCACGCAGGAGCCGTTGGGCCTCACTACCTGATCGAAGCTTCGTGTATGGCGGATTCTGGACGACAAGGTCAAATCGCTGGTCAGTTACGAGCGCCCAGGACAAGAAGTCTGAATCGACAAGCTCTGTTGAGACTCCATTGACACTTTCAAGTTCTGAGAGAGTCTCGGCCAATCCAGGACGCAGGAGAGGGTCATTCTCAACGGCAACGATGTGCACCTCAGCATCTGGGCGCTCGATACGAAGTCTTTCGATGAGCGCTGCTGAAAGGATGCCGCTACCAGCACCAGGGTCGAGCACACGTATTGAACGACTCTCAGGCACTCGGAAGAGCCCCGCGATGATGCGTGCCACCGAAAGTGGAGTAAAGTACTGGCCCCGCTGAGCTTGTTTCTCGGTATCAAGATGAGCCAGAGCCGTTGTCCGACGCTGGTCCGCGGAATCTAGTAGGTTCAAGCTCATGGCCGTTACTTCTTACTTCCAGACGTAAGCCCGCTACGGAACTCTACCACGTCTCCGTCGGCCATGATGTAGTCTTTACCCTCCATGCGTACCTTACCGGCTGCTTTGGCCGCGTTCATGGAACCGGCGGCGTCGAGATCGGCGAAAGAAACAACCTCAGCTTTAATAAAGCCTCGCTCAAAATCGGTGTGGATGACCCCGGCTGCCTGCGGGGCGGTATCGCCCCGAGAGATGGTCCAGGCCCGGGCCTCCTTGGGGCCGGCCGTCAGGTAGGTTTGTAGCCCCAGGGTTGAGAAGCCCACCCTGGCCAGCTGATCCAGCCCGGATTCTTCTTGCCCGCTCATCTCCAGCATCTCGCGGGCCTCTTCCTCGGAGAGTTCCACCATGTCGGCCTCCAGCTTTGCGTCCAAGAAAACTGCCTCGGCAGGGGCTACCAGGTCGCGCAGCTGCTTCTGTTTCTGTTCGGAGGCCAGCACGCCGTCGTCAGCATTAAAAACGTAGATAAAAGGCTTAGCGGTCAGCAGGTTCAGCTCACGCAACTGGGTCAGGTCAATATCGGCTTCGTCTACCCGAGATGCCAGGGTCGCCCCCTCCTCCAGCACCTTCTGCGCCTTCCTGTATTCGGCCAGCTGCGAGGCGTCACCCTTCTTAATTTTTACCGCTTTCTCCAGGCGGGGAATCGCATTCTCCAGGGTCTGAAGATCGGCAAGAATCAGCTCGGTGTTAATGGTCTCCATATCGGAGGCCGGATCAACCTTACCGTCCACATGCACCACATCGGGGTCGTCAAAAGCCCGCACCACCTGCGCAATCGCCTGCGCCTCCCGAATGTTAGCGAGGAACTGGTTGCCCAGCCCTTCCCCCTCCGAGGCCCCGCGCACAATACCGGCAATATCAACAAAAGACACGGTCGCCGGTATTATCCGCTCCGACGAAAAAATCTCCGCCAACCGCCCCAGCCGCTCATCGGGCAGGTTCACCACACCGACATTGGGCTCAATGGTGGCGAAGGGATAGTTAGCCGCCAGCACCGTGTTTTTGGTCAGCGCGTTAAAGAGGGTTGACTTGCCCACGTTGGGCAGACCCACAATTCCAATAGTTAGAGCCACAAAAATCCTTACCTGGTTTCTTCAATACCTTGCACAAAACCACCGCACCGAATATCTCGCGCACCGCAGCCAATCGCTACATATCATACGCGCTCAAGAGCCACTACCGCTGCTAGCTACCCTGCCGGGTCTGTCCCTTCCCAAGTTCACTCAGCATCGTGTTAAAGTAGGGCAGCGACCCCCACTTACCGATATTACCCAGCACATAGAGCCGCCGCTTAGCCCGGCTGGCAGCAACGTTAACCAGGTGAGGGGTACTCGCCGCCCACTGCCGAGACCCATCGGCACTCTCAGCCGTACCCAGAACTAGCACCACAACCGGAGCCTCCCGGCCCTGGGCAGTGTGTACCGTTCCGGCTCTCAGCCCCGGATATTTCCCCCGCAGTTTTTTGAGCCTCGCAGAAATATCCCGGAAAGGACTAATAGCAATCACCTCCGAGGGACTCACACCCACCTTCTCAAGATATGTCATGAGATCGGCAAATACCTGAAAGTCGCTCTCCTGAACTTTGCTATCGGGGTTACTGAACTCGGTGTTCCGCCAAAGGCTCCGGTACACCTGCGCACCCGGGCTATGCCAGCCCTCCGACGGAACCGTGGCGGAGATCATCATGCCGTCATAGGCCACCCGGTTGCTGATCTCAAACATGGGTGACTCACAGCGGCGGTGCACCCGCAGCGGAGCACTGACCCAGCGACGGTCGTCGTCCTGCCCCAGGTAGGCTCCGTAGCGGGCAACCCGGTCAACTACCGTCTGCAGAGAAGCCGGCAGCGGCATCCAATCTTCGGGAAGGCGGTAGTAGTCAGCCATATATTTCCGCGCCTTATCCGGCACATTTGTAATGGGTTGAAGCTGGAGCGGGTCCCCCCACCGCGAGCATATTTTGAGTGCGCCAGAGGGCGCCCACTACCTCCTGCGGGTTAGATTGCCCGGCCTCATCAACCAGCAGCCAGCCCAGGCTCTCTCGCCCCAGTCCGGTAAACATGTTGGACACCGACGCGAAGGTGCTGGATATGGTGGGTACCACCATAAAAAATACCTGCCAGGCTGCCCGCCTCAGCTGGGGAGAGGGTGACTCTGCCGAATTCGTCACCACTGAATTCGCACATAAAATTTTGGGCCGCATATGGGTTCGGCTGTCATAGATAAAGGCCCGGTGCAGGTCAAGGGCCGCCAAAAACAGATCGGAGCGGGCCCTGTTAAAATCTTCTGTTAACCAGGGCGCAAACAGTTCGCGCTGACGCTCATCGTCCTGATCGGGGTAAAAATCCCCAAAAACGCGTCGATCCTCTTTGACAGCAGACCGGTATTGATCTACCCGCTGCCGAAGGTCAACCAGCTTGACCTGCTGCTGCTCCACCAGTTTTTCAAGCTTCTGGCAACGTTCCTCCCACTGCCGAAGACCTTCCCTGGCTTTCCTGTGCAACTGTTGGGTAGCGTCCACCACCGTGGAGAGCCGCTGCAGTTCCTCACGCCACTGTGTCCTCAGCGCCCCAAAACTGCGTAGGTTCTCCCACCAGCCGGGTTTCAATTCCCGCTGACGGTCATGGCGGTCCCGGGCCTCGCTGTAGTGCTCTTCGCTGGCTGATACCTCCCGGATAGACAGCTGATAGCTATCCCGAACGAGGTCCAGTTCCCGCCTATCGCCCCTGTCTTTTTCTTCAAGCAGGCCTAGCCTCCTGATAGTATCGGCTAGTTTTTCCCGCCGCTGGTTAGCTCTCACGCACTCCTGGCGTATCTGCTCGACTCTCTGCCGGGCCCGGATAAAAGCCTGTCTCGCCTGCTGCCACTCCTCGGGCCCGGCTGGATCTTTCAGCAGGTCGCCCAGTCCCTCGAGTTTTTCTGTATGCCGTCTCCCCGCCTCATCTTTCAACCGTAGGGTACCGCCATAGAGCAGGTGCCGCATATATGTGAACCTGTTTTTCGATGCTCCGAAACGGGCCGACACGGCACCCCAGGCATCAAAGAATTCCCCGGTCTTTCCGTACGGGTCCTTGGTCTCCTGTAGCAGGAGACTGGCCAGGTCCGAAAAATAGTCGGCATCGAGCCAGCTACCACTATCAGTCGAGGCCTGCCTGTCCGGTATCTCTGTAGAAATATTCTCTACCGCGCTGTTATTGCTGGAGACAAGCACCATCTCATAGCCGGTGAGGGCATCAATCAGCGGGTTAAATATTTTTTGCTCTCCCCGGTAGGTGTACGGAATACCTTCTTTTTTAAAGGCCTCTGCTGGGTTATCCAGCTGGCTCAGCTTATCGGCCCTCTCCGTGACCAGGGCGGCAATAATATCTCGCAGCATCGTGGTTTTACCGGTGCCCGGCGGCCCGTTCACACCGAGCACCTGCCCCCGTTCCCGGTGGTGCTTGAGCAGGCGATTGACCGTAAACTGTTGAGCACGAGCCAACGAATAAGCAGGATTCGAGGGCCAGCGGCCGGCCGGAATATAGCGGGGGTCAAGCAGGTCATCTGCCCGATGCGGGTTAGCTAAAAGATCGACCCGATCCCCCTGACTAGGCTCTGCTTTTTCAGCAAGGTAGGTTTTCAGGGCCGGGGTTATTTCGCCCGAGCTCACCCTGAGAAAAATACTACCCAGGTCGTGCAAGTGAAAACTGTTTATAAAATTATCGATGTCGGTATCGGAGCTCTCGCTGTTCTCCTGCGTGGCCTTGGGCACCTGGTAGGAGGTGATGCGCACCCTATCGCTATAGAGACCCTTGCTGTCTTTCCCGCGGCCACCGGTCTGCGGCTGCCAGTAGGGACCCGTTCCGAGCACCCCCGCGATAATAGCCAAAATATCGTTAAAAGTATTTCTGGTGACCGGCAGTTGGTGGGCTAGCAGCTCGTTATCGTTCTGGAATTCGCCACCGGTTCGGTCTATTTTCAGACAACTGCGTATCCGGCTCAGCTCGTAGGCCCGTATCTCTTCATTGACCCGTTTTTGTGCCTCGGCGAAATCCCGGGGAGAACCAAAATTATCCGGGGAGGACGGGCTCACTCTGGCCGCCGCCCATATCATGGACGACAGAACAACCTTGCCCAGTCGTATCTTGCCATTGCTACTCACCGGTATCAGCGCCACCGCGCCTTCGCCCTGTCCCTTGCGTTCACCGGGCTCCCAGTCCTCCCCGAAAAGCTCTGACAGCATACTGTAGGCCCGTGAATTGTCATAGATGCCCAGGTAGACCCGGTGGGCCCACACATACTCCGTCACCTTCATACCGTTTTTGCGCGGGTGCGGCCTGGGAAGCACCGTGGTACTTTCCCAGGGAAAGGAATCATCCGCCTGGCTCCAGTCGCTGGTGCGTTGTTTTCCCGCGCGCGCCAGCTCAGTATAGGGGGCAGATTCAAGCTTGGGAATCTCACGCGAGATGAACATCTCCAAAGCCCACCAATAGTTAAGCACCCGGGCGGCGTGAGCGTTCATGGGGATCCTCCGGCTAGGCTTTTTACTCAGAATACACTGTCTGAGACAGCGATAACGGGGTTTATCATCACGCCGTGTGCTCCGCCCACCGATCGCCTGCCCATGACAACTGTCAGCGTCTCATCGTGACTTTTGCACCTTCCCGCAGATTTCTAACGGTGAAAATATCGGGGTATGAACACAGATCGGGCAGTCGAAATACGGCAGGTCAGCAAGATTTTTAGGGTACGCGGGAAACCGCTCACCGCCGTTAACGGTGTAAGTCTCTCCGTTCGAGTCGGTGAGATCCTTGCCCTGCTGGGTAAAAACGGGGCCGGGAAAACCACCCTCCTCGATATGGTGCTCGGTCTCTCCCAGCCCACCGCAGGACATATACGGGTCATGGGCATGGAACCCGGGGAGGCTGTCACTGCCGGGAAATTGGGCGCCACCCTACAGTCCGGTGGGCTCCTTAAAGATCTCAGCGTTAAAGACCAGGTAGCCATGGTTGCGGCCACCTACCCCAAGCCCGTGGCCTCGCTTGAAACCGTACTTGAAACCGCCGGTATAGCGCACATCGCCCACCGTAAAATTTCCCGCTGCTCGGGCGGACAGCAACAAAGCGTCCGCCTGGCCCTAGCTCTCCTGGGCAACCCTGATATTTTGGTCCTCGATGAGCCCACCGCCGGTATGGACGTCAACGCTCGTACGCGCTTTTGGGAAACCATGCACCGGGCAGCTGTGAGGGGAAAGACCATCATCTTTGCCACCCACCACCTCGACGAAGCGCAAAACTTTGCCCAACGTATCGTGATCCTGGACCGGGGAGCTGTCCTCACCAACGATTCGGTAGATCATCTCCGCGCAGCCACCGCATCCCGCCTGATCACCTTTGACCTCCCCGAAACCAGCGCGCTCAACCCAGAGCACCTTACCAACTTAGAGGTTAGCGCCTTCACAAAAATGGGAAACTCTTACCGGCTAAGAACCCCCAGGGCGGAGGACCTGCTGCGTTTTCTGCTCACCCACTACCGGGTGAAGAACCTCGAAGTCTCCGCACCCAGCCTCACCGACGAATTTACCCGCCTCACCGCGGGCAACCACCCATAAGATTCTCCAGGAGCTAGCACCGTGCACCCGCTCACCTTCACCTACTACGACCTCAAACAGTCACTCTGCAATGTTTCCACCCTCTTCTACCTTCTCGTCTTCCCGGTCGGCATGTACCTTCTGTTTGGAGTGATGCAGGACTACGGGGACTACCCCGTTCGGTCCGGTAACGCCACCGCCTACGTCATGGTGGGTATGGCGGTCTACGGCGCGGTCAGCGGCACCGTCTCCGCCTCGGGATCAGTGGTGGTTGAGCTCACCGATGGCTGGGGTCGTCAGCTTGCCCTGACCCCGGCTACCGCCGGCCTTCTCGCCTTCACCAGGGCTGCCAGAGCTCTGGTGACCGGGCTTTTACCGGTGTTGGCCGTCAACCTTGCCGCGCTGTTATCCTCAGCCAGTATTCCGGTAGAGCAGCAGCTGCTGTGCGCGCTGGTCACCGTGGCCGGGGCCGGCATATTCTCTTTTTACGGTGCCGCCATAGCCCTGGTGGTCAAGAATGCTCGGGCGGTATCGGTGGCTGCGGGTCTCGTGGTGTTCTTCAGCTTTTTTGGAACCACCTTCAGCCCGCTGCCCAGCTCTCTTCTCCCCTACGCCCGTCTGACTCCCCTGTACGGCCTCACCCAGCTCTCCCGCTACCCTTTTACCGGTGGAGATACCATTGTTATGGGTGCAGATAACTGGTATGTGACCGAACCCGTCAACTATGCGGTGGTTAATTTTGTGTGCTGGGGTGCTGTCTTTATTCTTTCTGCCCTGCTCGTGAGGCGCAGGAGCACCTCTCGCTAGGAGTTGTTATGAAAAAAATAGCCGCTTTTCTTTCCCCTTTTGACTGGGTCACGGCGGGGTTTGCCGGGGTCTGGCTGGTTTTCCTCTTTTTCCCCGCAGCTTTCCTCCTGAATTCATCCCAGCACGGGCCGGTGGGTAAGGCCGCGGGGGTAGCCCTGCTGATTGGTTTTGCCGTCATCTATCTGCTCTCCTACGGGGCTAACGGGCTGGTGTCCGCCGCACGCTCCTGGCAGAGGGCTATCGTCTGGTCTCTGCTTCTGGCTATCCCTACCCTGCTGCTTATCCCGTTGATCGGCCCCTGGGCGCTGTACCTGGGCACCTATTTTGTTGCTCTCTGGTGTTTTCAGGTCGGCCAGCCTATCGGGGTTCTCACGGGTGTAGGGCTTGCCAGTCTCATTATCGTTGCGATGATTTGGGTGTATTTTGATACTTTTCAGTACAGCGTTATCGGTTTCTTCTTCGCAACACTTTTTATCGTAATATTCTCCCTCTTTTCCTCGATCGAGGAGAAGAGGGAGAGGATAAAACTTCAGCTAGCACGGACTCAAAACTCCGAAAAGATTGCCCGCGATGTTCACGATATTCTCGGTCACACCCTCACCGTCATCAACCTTAAAGCGGAGCTGGCGGCCACCCTGATCGATACCGCGCCCGACAGGGCACAGCGCGAGATGAAACAGGTTGTCGATCTCTCGCGCACCGCTCTCGCCGAGGTGAGAGCCACCGTCACCCGCATCAAATCCCCCGACCTGGCCGGTGAAGTTCAGGCAGCCCGCCGGGGCCTTGAAACCGCCAGGATCACCGCCCACCTCCCGGAACAAACTCCGCCGGTGTCCGCCAGTAACGCCGCTCTGTTTAGCTGGGTGTTGAGGGAATCGGTGACCAACGTTATCCGTCATTCCCGGGCGGCAAACTGCTGGGTACGTATCAGCGCAAACCGTATCGAGATCATCGATGACGGTGGCAGTCAGCATATGGTTCCGGGAAACGGCCTCACCGGCCTAGAACAGCGGGTCAAAGAAGCCGGCGGAGACCTAATCATTGAAACCGGTGCCCGCACACGGGTTCTTGTTACCATGAACGGGGATACATCGCCGTTGACGGGACAGAGACCATGAGCACCATTAAACTTGTGATCGCCGATGACCAGCAGCTGGTGCTGGAGGCTCTTTCCGCCCTGCTCTCGTTGCAACCTGATCTTGAAGTGGTGGGGAGCTGCTCCCGCGGCGATACGGTGCTAGAAACCGTGAGGGAGTGCTCTCCGGATGTGGTCTTACTCGATATAGAGATGCCCGGCATGACCGGTATCGAGGTTGCCCGTCAGCTGACAGACCTGGGTCTTAGCTGTAAAACAATTATGGTGACCACCTTTGGCAGGCCCGGTTACCTGGCTCGTGCCCTGGATGCCGGGGCCAGCGGGTTCGTGGTCAAGGATACCCCGGCTGCTCAGTTTGCCGAGATTGTGCGTAAAGTTCATGCGGGGCTGAGGGTGATTGACCCGGCCCTGGCGGTTGAAAGTTTTTCGGTAGGATCATCGCCGCTGACCGAGCGCGAGCGCGAGGTTTTATTGGCGGCTCAAGACGGTGCGTCGGTGCGAGCTATTTCTTCGCACCTTTATCTCTCGCAGGGAACAGTGCGTAATCATCTTTCCAGCGCGATTGCCAAGCTGGGGACCGAAAACCGGTTTGAGGCGGTACACCGTGCCACAGAGAACGGGTGGCTGTGAGGGTGGGCGCGCCTATTTTGTCAGACCTCTCTGGCACAGTTAAGGCATGGCTTTTTCTACCTTCATTTTTGCGGTACTTTTGGCGCTGGTGCTCGGCGCCCTGGCCGGCTGGTACGGGGCCCGACGCACCGGCGGTAGCCCCGAGGCCCTCCAGCAGCAGAATGCCCGGCTCAGTGCCGAACTGGCCGCAGCGGTATCAGCTCGTGACCTTCTTTCCAGCCAGCTTGCGGACCTGGAGGAGCGCAATCGCAGTGACTCTGATCTGCTCCGGATACTCACCCCGGTCAAAGATCGGCTGGCCACCATGGAAAATTCTGTGCGCGATATGGAGCACCAGCGTGCCCAGCAGTACGGTGCGGTGGCCGAGGCGCTGAGGTCCTCCGCCCACGCCCAGGAGCAGCTACGCAACCTCACGGAGTCGCTCTCCGGTGCTCTGAGGTCTTCATCTGCGCGCGGCACCTGGGGTGAGGCCCAGCTGAGGCGGGTGGTTGAGGCGGCAGGGATGACCCCGCACGTCTCCTACGCGGAGCAGGTTTCGGCAGGTGCCACCAGCTCTCGTGATCAAGACCGCACCGTGCGTCCCGACATGGTGGTGTATCTTCCGGGTGACAAAACTCTGGTCATTGATGCCAAGGCACCGCTGAGCGCCTATCTTTCTGCGCAGGAGGCAGAGGGTGGGCAGGTTCAAGAGGCGCTGGCCAAGCACGTCAAAGCCGTCCGGGCGCACGTTGATACCCTGGCCCATAAGAAATACTGGGACGGTTTTGACTCTTCACCGGAGCTGGTACTCTGTTTTATCCCTGTGGAGTCGGCGCTCTCCGCCGCTCTGCGGGCAGACCCGGGTCTTCTCGACTATGCTGCGGCTAAGAAGGTCGCTCTGGTCTCCCCCATTTCTTTGTTGGCTACCTTGAAAGCTATCTCGTTTTCGTGGCGGCAGGATACCCTGACCGATAATGCCCGCGAGCTCTTTAGGCTCTCGCAGCAGCTGTATGAGCGCCTGGGGACGGCCGGGGCCCATCTTACCTCGATGGGAAAGCGGCTCAATAGCACGGTAGAATCCTATAATAGCCTGGTGGGTTCCCTGGAAACCCGCGTGTTTGTGACCGCCCGCAAGATAGCTGAGCTCGATTCTGCCTCGCTGGGCACCAAGCTTTCTCCTCAGCCCCTGGACTCAGTGACCAAGCCGCTGACCGCCCCAGAATTTTTGACCGGCGACGACAGGTGAGCGCCGCCGGGACCTTGGGTGCCCGCACCCTAGCGAGTGGGTTTAGCACCCCGTCCGCCCAGTTGCCTACCCGCGTTGGAATCATTTTTGAGGGCGGCGCGCAGTTCTTTGGGGAGTGAAAATAGAATATCCTCGGTGGCCGTCTCTACTTCCTCTACCCGGCAGTAGCCGTAGTCTTCGAGGAGGGCCAGCACCTGTCTCACCAGCACCTCGGGCACGGAGGCGCCGGAGGTCAGCCCCACGGTCGCTACTTCCTCAAACCAGGTTTCATCGACCTGGTCGGCAAAATCGACACGCTCAGCGCGTTTGGCCCCGTACTCCAGGGCGACTTCTTTTAAACGCACCGAATTAGAGGAATTGGCAGAGCCCACCACAATCACCAGGTCAGCCCGCGGGGCAATCTCTTTAATAGCTCCCTGACGGTTAGAGGTGGCATAGCAGATATCGTCTGAGGGCGGGTCTTGGAGGGAGGGAAAACGCTCGCGGAGTCTGGCAACCGTTTCCAGGGTCTCGTCAACAGAGAGGGTGGTTTGTGAAAGCCACACCACTTTCTCGGGGTCCCGCACCGTGACCGAGTCAACCTCGTCCGGGGAATTCACTATCTGAATATGGTCGGGAGCCTCACCGGCGGTGCCTTCCACCTCTTCGTGGCCGGTGTGTCCGATGAGCAGAATATCGTAGTCCTGCTTGGCAAAACGAACCGCCTCCCGGTGTACCTTATTGACCAGCGGGCAGGTGGCGTCAATCGTGTTGAGGGAGCGCTCCTCTGCCGCCTCCACTACAGCGGGCGATACCCCGTGGGCTGAGAAAACCGTCACAGAGCCTTCGGGGACCTCATCCACATCGTCAACAAAGATTGCTCCCTGTGATTCGAGGGTTTCTACCACGTGTCGGTTGTGCACAATTTGCTTGCGCACGTAGACCGGGGCCCCGTAGTGGTCCAGTGCCTTTTCAACGGCGATCACGGCACGGTCTACGCCAGCGCAGTAGCCGCGGGGGGCTGCGAGAAGAACTTTTTTTTCACCGGTCACGGGGCCGGCGGCTTCCACCTCCTGGCGGGTGCGGCGTGTGCGAGGCACCCTGGGGAGGCCCAGCGGAATTGAGGATTCGACCTGTGTTGTTGGCATAGCCTCTATCCTACGTGGTTGTTGCGGTTTCGGGTTCTGGCTGTGGCAGCTCTCGCAGTGAGCCGGGTTATCTGGAGAGCAATTCCCGTCAGAAAGAGTAGCAGGGCGAAAACCAGTAGGGGCAGAACCAGTGAGCCGGCGAATTGCGTCAGTGATTCTGCTGCGCTTGTGGCAAGACCGCGAACAAATACCCGGCCAATTTCTGTGGAAGCGTTGAGGGAGGAAACCGCTGATGCGGGGTACCCGGTGAGGCCGCTGATGATCCAGGTACCGGCAGCAGCGATGAGCACTACCGCCGAGGCGAAGTAGAAGCGGCCGGCGGGCCAGAGGAGGAAGGCTATGAGTAGGGCGAGCAGGGATGCCCCCAGCTGGAGGGCCCAGCTGCCGGCGTAGTTTTTTGCCGCCATAATACTGCGGTGAACCGGGTTGCCGGCGGTGGGAGAATCGAAGCTCAGTATTGGGTTGCCGGCGGCGGCAATATCGGGGTCGTAGCCCAGGATACTGCCCACCTGTGTGTCAACCGCGCTGTAGACGGCGGAGATATCGAGGGCTGCGGGCTGATCGGTGTTGTCGAGGTTGTAGGTGTGGGTGTCTGCCATCACCTGCTGCCAGATCTGCGGGTATGATTCTGACCGGACCACGGTATCTGCCGCGGTTGAGACAGCTGATTGCACCTGGTTATAAACGAAGTTCTGCGCCCCACCCAGCAGGCCGCTTTCATTGCCGTTACCCAGAGATGAGGTGATAGCCTCTGAGGTCATGATATCCGTGGTGACCGCCTCGGCCATCTGTTTCTGAAAGTCACTGTCCCGGGCTAGGTTGTTACTCACGGTGGAAAAGCCCTGCGGGTCAACCAGGGTTGTTTGTGTCCACCAGGCCAGTGCCCCCGATGCTGCAAGGGCCAGGGATAGCGGGGCCAGGAAGAGGCAGATGAGTATTCGCAGGCCGGCCAGTCGCGCACGTGAGGGGCCTGTGGCCGTATCGTCTGCGGGCCGGGGGCTGTATCCGGAATTGGTTCGGTTATGTTCGATAACGGCTCGATTGTGCCAGCTACCGCTTACAGGAATCCTCTGGGTTGGGTCTGTCATGGCTCTAAGGTACCGCGAAAAGTAGGTACAGAAAACAACCATACCTTTGCGTCAACACGTGTCAAATGATCTCACACTTTACAGCTCTTGGTCTTCCGCCCATTTTACCCTCTGAAAGATGAATCCTAGTCCCACAAATACAATCAGAGTAATTATGCCAATGAGGGTTATTGTACTTTTCGTCGATATTACCGACGACAAGACTCCGGCCACCGCAGCCCCCACAGGTAAAGATACCATGATTAGACTTTTAGAAACAGAGTTTGACCGCGCTAAAAAATTTAAAGGTATGGTTACCTGTCGATACGATATCATTCGTATATTAAAAATTATATTTGAAGAATAAACAGCACCCAATAAAAGACCTGATGTGATTACACCAAGTATTCCAGAGAATACAATATGACTGAATACTACCGTCGATATTATTATCACAAGAACCGATATATACATTACAGAAAAAGCGTTTCCCCTACCGGCTATCTTTCGTGAAAATAAGGCAATAATTATTGATAAACATCCAGAAATAGAAGCTACATAACCTATCTGAACAGCAGTGTAATGAAATTCCGACTTTAGATAGAAAAATGCTAGAGCACTTAGTGCAGAGCTAGAAATATTACCCACGCACCCCATCATGACTGCCGCCATTATATCCCTGCGACCCACGAGGTAATCCACCCCTTCAGCCATATCTCTAAGTATTCGAGATAGCTTCCCCCTATTCTGTTTCTGAACCATTTTCGCATCTTTACCCCCTAGGCTTTTCAGCCCTAGCAGCCCCAGTATATAGGTGAGGTTTAGGAATATAAAACCCAAGCCAGCCCCTCCGGCTGCGACAAGGAATGAAGCCAGCGTTGGTCCCACAGTATTTCCCACAGATCTCCCCAACTCAAACTGTGAATTTATCCTTGGAATATCACCCTTCTTATAGATTGTGGGAATAATGCTCTGCACACTAATATCGTAGCTAGCTGACGCAGTTGACAGCAAAAAAGAAAAAATGAATAATAATTTCATATCACCGTACCCGGTTATAAAAATTATAGACAGCAAGACGATCAACAGAATTCTAAAAATACTTGATCGTATGGCAATCCTAATGGGCTTACCAGAATCTATAATTGATCCAAAGAGTATACCTAATATTACCACCGGAACATAGTTGATTGCGGTCAGTAAACCCACCTCTACGGATGTAGCACTCAGCGTATACAGGGCAATGAGCGACGTTAACATGTAGCTTATTTGTGTCCCAAAAATTGATACGGACTCCAGAGGAGGGAACAGCTTATTTTCGTGCATAAAATTCTTCTTCAAAATTTCCAACCCATTCTAAACGAAAATGCATTATTTTACAGATCGAATCAAACAACAAAATTTTTGGAGCGACGCAGGTTAAAAATGTTAACGATGGCCAGCTAAACCTTTATAAGAAGATATAATATAAAATTTCAACACATACCTAAATATGAGACTAGTATAGTATAGGTTTATAACCGTAGATAGTTCAAACCTTCTTGTTTTTCTGACGAGTCGAACAGGCAGGGTAGCCCGGGGTGGGAAGGAATCTCACCGATTCCTCTCGCTAGCGGCAAAATCCCCTTATCTTGTCAGTCTCCCGTGCGAGGATATGTGTATGAGAAATTCACCGGAAGCCGGTTTTCACCCCGATCAGCAACGCTTACCGGCGGCCCTGGCCCGTGACACCAGCCCCGAGAACCCCTGGCCCCTGCACCTGCTATCCGATAAGCTGCACCAGCATATCGGTAAATGCCCCGAGACCTGGGTTGAGGGGCAGATCATCGAGCTCAACAGGCGAGCCCGGGTCACCTACCTGACCCTTCGCGATGTTCACGAGGAGGTCTCTGTTCCGGTCACCCTTTTCGCCAACGAGACCGCACGGCTCACCGAAGAACTGGAACGCGGGCAGCGGGTGGTTGTCCGGCTCAAACCGGATTTCTGGGTCAAGACCGGCCGGCTCTCCATGCTGGGGCACGGAATTCGACCCGTAGGGTTGGGCACCATGCTGGAGCGGATAGAAAAGCTGCGTAAAAAACTTGCTGCCGAAGGGGTCTTTGATAGCTCGCACAAGCAAGCCCTGCCTCTGCTCCCCCACCGGGTAGGTTTGATCACCGGCCGTGATTCCGATGCTATGAAAGACGTGATCCGCAATGCCAGCCTGCGCTGGCCCTCGGTCGATTTTGAGGTCCGCGAGGTTGCGGTTCAGGGTGTCCACGCGCTTGCCGAGGTGACCGGTGCCCTCCGGGAGCTTGACGCAGATCCCGAGGTTGACGTGATTGTGATTGCCCGTGGCGGCGGCTCCCTCGAAGATCTGCTTCCCTTCTCCGAGGAGGCCCTGGTACGAGCCGTCTACGCGGCGCACACCCCCGTGGTATCTGCGATCGGACATGAGGCGGATTCGCCCCTGCTCGACCACGTCGCTGACCTGCGAGCCTCCACCCCCACGGACGCCGGTAAACGGATTGTTCCCGATGTTGACGACGAAAAACTGCGCATCGCATCGGCACGCGAATCCCTCAAACGGCTACTCACCTTCATGATCGACAGGGAGGCACAAAACATAGCCCAGTTGCATTCCCGCCCGGCGCTGCTGGCACCGGAGAGTACACTGCTTCAACGGGAAGAAGATATTGACCGGCTCAGAGCACGCTCCGCTACCTCAGCGCGTGCACAGCTGGCACGGGACACCGAGATGGTGACCCAACTAGCCGCCCGGGTTCAGGCTCTGTCCCCCCAGCAAACCCTTGAACGCGGGTACACGCTGACCCAGACCGAAGACGGGGGGCTGGTCACCGACATGGCCGGCCTCGCTCATGGCACCGGACTAAAGATCCGTGCAGCCCGCGGTACCGCCCATGCCACTGTCACGGCGACAGAGTTACCAGAAACCGAACACTAAGGAGAAAAGATGGCCGACGGAATTGAATTTAGGGAAGACACCGCGGGAGTACCCGTAGAAGAGCTCTCCTACGAGCAGGCACGGGCCGAGCTCATGCAGGTGGTGACCCGCATGGAATCGGGGGCATCCAACCTTGAAGAGACCGTGGCCCTGTGGGAGCGCGGCGAAAAACTGGTGGCCCGCTGTGAGGCATGGCTCGACGGCGCCCGGGCCCGGCTGGCAGCAGCACAGCACCGCGACGATGAGAAAGAAGACCGCGACTAGGCTGCCCGACCGCTACCCCGGCGCCCACACCCTAGCTCTGCCTGTAATCGCTCAAAAAATTGCCCAGCCGCTCCAGCGCATCTTTGAGGGTGCGGGTATCTGGGAGAAAAACCAGACGGAAATGGTCGGGCTTGCCCCAGTTAAAGGCTGACCCGTGACTGAGCAGAATCTTCTGCTCCCTCAAAAGGTCAAGAATAAACTGTTCGTCAGAGACAATATTAAATTTCTCGGTATCGATCCTGGGAAAAAGGTAGAGCGCACCCTGGGCCTGCTCACAGGTGACACCCTCCATCGAGTTGAGCATCCGGTAAGAAAGATCCCGCTGCTCTCTCAGCCGGCCACCGGGCAGGATAAAATCTTGAATCGACTGGTAGCCACCCAGCGCTGTCTGCACCGCGTGCTGGGCCGGCACATTAGCGCACAGGCGCATATTAGCCAGCAGATTAATACCCTCGATATAAGAAGCCGCCGCGTGCTTGGGGCCAGAGATAGCCACCCAACCAGACCGGTAACCGGCCACCCGGTATGCCTTAGACAGCCCCGAGAAGGTCAGGCACAGCACGTCATCGCCGGCCAGTGCGGCCAGGTGGGTCATGGTCGCACCGTCGTAGATAATTTTCTCGTAGATTTCGTCGGCAAAAATCACCAGCTCGTGCTCGCGGGCAAGGTCAACGATCTGCTGTAGCACCTGCCGCGAATACACCGCCCCCGTGGGGTTATTAGGGTTGATCACCACGATTGCGCGGGTGTTCTCGCTAATTTTTGCCCGCATATCGTCAATATCGGGGTACCAGTGTTTCTCCTCATCACACAGGTAGGATACTGCCCTACCCCCGGAAAGCTGCGTTGAAGCAGTCCACAGCGGGTAGTCGGGAGAGGGAATGAGCACCTCGTCGTCGGGGTTGAGCAACGCCTGTAAGGTCATGGGAATAAGCTCAGAAACCCCGTTGCCCAGATACACATCATCGGTGGTGATATTCATGATGCCCTCGTTCTGGTAGTACTGCACGATGGCGGTACGAGCCGAGTAAAGTCCTCGGGAATCCGAATACCCCTGGGTGACGTTGAGGTGCTCAATAATATCCATCATGATAGTCTCGGGTGCTTCAAAGCCGAAGGGTGCCGGATTACCAATATTGAGCTTGAGAATACGGTGGCCGCGGGACTCCATGAGGTGGGCCTCCTCAAGGATGGGGCCGCGAATATCGTAGAGAACATTATTGAGCTTCGTGGACTGTTTGAAAACCATGAGATATAGATTACCCTTTTTAGCCTCGGGTCTGGTTAATCCAGAATGCTGCTATCTCATCCCTGCCCAGCGCGCCGTCGCCGCTGGCGAGACGGCTAAATGTTTCAAGGTCGTCCGAGGTCAACCGGGCAGACACACCGTTGATAGCGTCACGGGCTGAAGAGGGAAGCTCCTCTGTTTTCATCACCGGAACTATCTGCTGGGGAATAAACAGGGAATCTGTACCCTCAATAACCCGGTAGGCGTTGTCGTCGATATCGGCGCTGGCCGAGAAAATGTCGGCTACCTGCACCCGGTTGCTCGCCAGCATATCGGAGAGTTCGCCCTGGTCGTTTTCTTCGACAAAGGCTTCGGGTGTGCACCCGTATCGCTGTTCGAGGGCGGGTAGACCATAGGAGCGGGTTTTAAAACTGGTGGGCCCGCCAAAGGTGAGCTCCCCGCAGTGACTGGCCAGGTCATCAATGGTCTGAATACTGTACCGGGTGGCCGTTGCCCTGGTAATCACCAGGGCGTCACGATTTTGTGCCTCTGAGGCGTTGAGCAGTGACAGCGAGCTGGGTAGCACCCTCGCAATGGTATCGGTGATACCGCTGGAGCTCAGCGCGTTAATGTTGAACCCGGTGGGGCTTGCCGAGGCATCGGCGGTACTGCTTTCTGGCGACGGCTGCCCGGTCTGGGCCGCCGGGCTGGGTTCGGCGCTTTCGGTGCGGGCCTCATCGGCCGCTTCCTCGCCGGCCGCCTGCCTGTTATCACCCCACCCATAGGAGTAGGACGCACTGGGCGAAGAACTGGCCATGGCCTGCCGCTGCTGCTCAATATGGGTGGGGCTCAGTGTACCGTCCTGGGTGAGGTAGAGCAGCAGATTACCGGAGTAGTCGGCTACCAGGTCAACGGTGTCGGGGTTATTTGTTATAGCTGACGAGGGGCTTGCACTGCCCCCGCCATCCCGGGTTTCGCCCTCCATCGCGGTGAGATAACCCGCGCGATCGCTACCGGTATCAACCAGCTCCACCCGGTAGCCCACCTCTTCCAGGGCCTTGCCGTAGATGGCCGCGATAATAGCGGTCTCTTCAGAGATCCCGGTCGAGATGCGAATCGTTCCGTAAGCTGAGGCCGACGGGTCGGTATTGACCTGGCTCTCCTGCCCGCACCCTGCCAGAAGCAGGGTGGCTACCCCCAGCACAGCACCGATTTTTTGTAGCTTTATCAACTTCTATGCCCGTCCCTCTCGTGCCGTGTTCGCCCAGTCTCGGGCGTTCCCGTAGCCCAGCATGTCTGCCGCTGTATCCAGTAGCGACGGCGCCGCCCGGTGACGGTCCGATACCGGCAACCTGTCATCGAGCCGATCCAGCGGAACCCACTCCACCCTATCGGTGCTGCCCTGCCGCTCACAGACAAGTTCACCCGAAACAATGTGTGAGCGGTAAACACTGCGCAGGGCGCAGAAGACCGAGCCGCCGTTGCCGGGAAAATATGCTGCCTGCACCCCCAACAGATTTTCTACCGCCACCGTATAGCCCGTTTCTTCCCGGGCCTCACGCCGGGCGGCTTCGCTCGGCTGTTCCCCTATCTCAAGACCACCGCCGGGTAGAGTCCAGCCCTGAATAAGCTGCCCGGAGGCGGCATAGGTGCGGTAGTGGCACAGCAGAATCTGCCCGCGCTCAATAATAACCGAGTAGGCCGCCGGGCGAGTTTCCATCACAAGAGCCATAGTCCCCATCTTAACCGTTTCTGCGAAGACTACACCAGGCTTATTCACGGTAGCGTGCTCTACACTGGTGGCTATGGGTTTACCGCTGAACGATATACCACCCCTTTTTGCCGCTGACGCCACCGGTCAGGTTTTGGATACCGTGTTCAGTCTAGACTTCTGGCTCAATCACCCCCTGCGCATTGTTGTGATTCTGACCGTCGCCTTTGTGGTCCGGGCCCTGCTGAGCGTGATTATCCGTAAAATCACCAACTCGGTGGCGCGGGGTACTTCAGCGCGGATCGTGCAAAACGGTACCCGCTGGACCGCCGATAGTGCTGCCTCCACATCGCGACAGGCTCAGCGGGCCAAAACGGTGGGCTCGGTACTGCGCTCGGTAGCCTCGATCACGGTGTGGACCGTGGCTATCCTCATGATCATCTCTGAGCTGGGTTTCAATATCGCCCCCGTCATTGCCTCGGCCGGTATTGCCGGTGTGGCGCTGTCTTTCGGTGCCCAGTCGCTGGTGAAAGACTACCTGTCAGGGATTTTTATTGTTGCCGAAGACCAGCTGGGGATCGGTGATTTTGTTGACCTGGGTGAGGCAACCGGAACCGTGGAATCGGTGGGGCTGCGGGTAACCCAGGTTCGCGATGCCGACGGCACCCTGTGGCACGTGCGCAACGGTGAAATTCTGCGCGTGGGCAACTTTTCTCAGGGCTGGTCAAAAACCAATATTGACCTCCCTATCCCCTATGACTCCGATATTGAGCAGATCTCTCAGCTGCTCCTTCGCGCCGCCAACGATGCGCTCTCCGCCCCCGAACTCGCCAAGAATATATACGGTAAGCCGGAGGTTTTGGGGGTCGAGTCGGTGTCCGGTGAGTCGCTAACCCTGCGTCTTTCGGTGAAAACCGCCCCCAGCGAGCAGTGGGCGGTGGCGCGGGTCCTGCGGGTGGCACTCAAAAATGCTCTCGACCGCTCGGGCAACCGGATACCGCTGCTCAACCAGTCGGTGATCCGCCAGTACACCGGCCCCAAGACGCAGTCGTTCCCGATCGTCTCCGATACCGGGGCCGGACAGGATACGCAAACCCACGGTGGAGAGGCCAACCGGTAGCGTATACCGGGAACAGCACCTGAGACTGCTACACCCGGTACGGCCGGCTGTCAGCGCCGCCTAGTCCGCGACCGGACACCTACCCGCTTCCGTTGTCGGCCTGATACCCTTCGCTTCTGCGCCGGTGGGGACAGCTTACCCTGGGGTCGAGTATTTTTGGCTTCCGTCACCGGACTACTCCCCCGCCCGGACGCGCTAGTGCGCCCCCGGCAGATGCCAACAAAATCTTGAATGATACTCTCTTCCGCCTCACTTCGCTCCCGGCGTTCCCAGACCAGGGCGAGCGGGCTCTCTTCCAGACCATCCACCGCACGGTAGGTGAGGTCTTTACGGTGGTAGAGACGGGCGAGAGACATGGGCGTGATGAGCAGGCCCAGCCCGGCGGCTACCAGCTCGATTGCGTCTTCGGTGGTGCGCATCTGCGGTAGAGGCTGCGGTTTCTGCCGCCGGTGCTCGGCTGATATTTCTGCCCAGCGGGGCACACTCTGCGGTGGCTGTAGCATGGTTTCTTGGGCGAGTTCGCGAAGAGGAACCGCCTCGTCATAGAGGCTCAGCAGGTGGTCTTTGGGGAGCACCAGTACCATTTTTTCGCGGTAGAGCTCTACCGCGTGGTATCTCTCTTTATCCCGAGA
Source organism: Rothia sp. 18CD1-1 (assembly GCF_055285355.1). Taxonomy (NCBI): domain Bacteria; kingdom Bacillati; phylum Actinomycetota; class Actinomycetes; order Micrococcales; family Micrococcaceae; genus Rothia; species Rothia sp. 18CD1-1. The sequence goes on from NZ_JBUZLI010000003.1 coordinate 230,047, forward strand.
ATCTGGCTCCCGCTCCGGTCTGAGGAAGACCATATCTGTCAGACGGTGGGACCCGAAATCATCTGTGTGCGCGGCCAAGCTGGCAAGCCCACAGTCTTCTGCCAGGGCCAGCTCGTGCAGCTTGCAGCGCGAGTCATAGCGTCCGTGCCAGCGGCTAAACCATTTCCCGGGCATCACTCCGGGGACATACCCGACCCGCAGCCCCGGCTGCTGGCTATCGGGGAGGGCGGAGGGAAAAAGCAGAAGCTCGCTACTCTGCCGGTGACGCATGCTATTCATAGCCTAAAAGTAGCACGGCAAAGCTAGGGTTTACGCATACTGTGACGCCGATAGAGGTGAACGGCACCCACAGTGACCAGCAGAAGGAACAGGAGCGTAACGATGAGACCCGGTTGCAGTAACCATGCCTGTACCACCGCCATACCGACCGTGCCGTAGATACAGCCCCAAATGAGGGTGCCCGCGAGCATGGCGGGGAACCAGCGCAGTAGCGGCATCCGGGTAAAACCCGTGGTGATAATTACCGCGGTTTGAAAGCCGAGGGTGAGAAAACACAGGGGTACGGCTAGCACGCCCCAGCGGTGGATGAATGCCTGCGCTCGCAGATAGACGGGGGTGCCCATCGCCCCCCGGATATAGCTGAATCGAGACCCGCCGGCTGCGGCGAGCCACCCCAGCAGGTAGATCACCGAGGTTCGCACAATACCTACCGCCCAAAAGAAGCCGATGGCCCACGCCCAATGGAGGCTTTCGATCCATTCAATCACGGCTCTAAGTCTAGCCTCCCCTCCGTATGCGGAAACCGCCCCGATGTATTTATGAGCCTGCAAGCGGATCTCAGAACACGGTAGCTTCCTTCCTCTGGAGTCTCATAATTCTAGCCAAAGCCCGGAAACTCGCGGGAACAGATAGAAATTTAGGCTGACCTACGTAGACTTTTAGGTGATCTTAAATTTTTTCTTGTCGGGGCTAGCCAAGGAGCAGTCGAATTAGGTAATATTTTTATTACCAAATGGTTCGTAACGCTTGTGGGAAGCAAGAACCGGATGGTTTCGAAGACTTTTCTTCCTGTGTGTGATGCAGGTGCCCGGCCGAAACCCCGTTTCGGCCGGGCACCTTTTTATACCCGCACCCTAGCGAAAACTCAGCCCTTCAAGAGCGGCAAGCTCTCCGGCAACAAAACTGTGCTCACTCATGCGCAACCCCACAGCATAGTAGCTACTGCGCCCCATCAGATAACCGACCCCCAGGCGGTCAAGCCGCCGGTACCGGGCACGCCGAGCAACCGACTCGAGCCAGACCAGGGTCACCTGCTCATCGGAGAGCACAGAAATTTCCCGGTGCAAACCCGCACAGGTCTCCAGCAGCTTCTGTTGATCCTCACTCAAACCCGCACCCGCCTGCACCAGAGCACTCAAGCAGTAACTTCCCGCCTGTGCTGCACGCCGTATCCTAAAGAGGGGGTCGTTATTGAACTCGTTATAGGCAAAATCATTGGGGTCAGTCTTCCACAGCTGTCCCAGGTCTCCCCGACCAAAATCCCTCACGCACTCGCCGATACGGTGCGCCACCTCGCCCACGTAGGAAGCCACGGTAGCGGGTAAAACAACGGTATCCTCCAGGTGGGACACAATACCCAACAGTGCCTTACGCAACCGCAGATACTCCTCGGTATCCAGGGCACGCAACACAGCGGTCTGGGTTTCGACACGGTCCTCGTCCAAAAACTCATCAAGCACCCGGCGACTGTCCTCGCTCACCGCCCCCGGACGGATCGCCGCCCCGGTAAGATAGTCGTCCACAATGTCAATATCCCGCGCGGGAGACAGCTTCTTCACCAGGTGCTTGAGCGCCCCGGCACAGGCGTCAAACTCCAGCCTGTCAGCCTCAGCCCGCGCATAGGGGCGCGCGGCAAACCTCAACACCGACTCCAACTTGCGGGTGGTCCGCCGCAGACCGTGCACAGCATCGGGAGCACCGGCACGAAATTTCAGCTCCCACAGCATAAGATCCGTGGTGAGCCCACCCAGCGATACCCTCAGCAAATCCGCAGCTGCCGCCGGACGACGCCGGGTAGACCCAGCCGGTTCTGTCTCGGACTCCCGCTCATCACGAACAGGATCCTGCCCCAGCCTCCGAGCCTCAAATTCGGGGTCCTTACCCAGCGCACGGGCAATCTTAGCCGGCGACCCAGACAGTCTCACCCCCAGAGGAAAAAGCACCTCTTCACAGAGAGAAAAAATATCGGAGGCAGACACCAGGCCCCGGTCCAGCAGCTCAATCTCCCACTCATGCCAGCGCCGCTCAAGCCCCGTCGAATAGTCCGTGGCCACCACCGTGTCATCACAAATCTCAGCCACCTGGGTGCCGGCCCTATCCTGCAAAACGGTGCGCTCGCGCTCTGTCACCAACGAGACGGACTCCACGAGTTCCTCCCCCTGGGTCACCGTACGCACAAACCGCTGCACAGCGGCGGGGACCTGCTTGGGACTGGACACCAGGTCATAGTGGATTTCGTGGCGGGCCCCCGCCCTATCGTCAAACTTAATGTGCCAGCCCTGATCGTAACCCCCCAAACGACGCCGCAAAGCAACCATGTTCCTCCCCAGCGCGCCGGTTGCGGTGTCATAGTAGGTTGCCTCAAGGTGTTCACCCACCACCTCGCCAACACTGAGCTGATCAAGCCCGGACCAGTCAATTTTTGTGACCGGAGTATCGGGGTCAATCATTTCGTATTTACGTTCAACTTCAAGATGGTGAGTTGCCATGAATACCGCAGGCTCCTTGGTCGTTACGGGTGGTAGAAATAATCAGCCTACATTCAAGATACTGCGAAAACGCCCGTCTTTGAAGGGGCCAGAAACGCTCTATTTGATTAGGAGGCCCGACGGCGCTTGAGGATTTCATCAAGTTTGAGCTTTCCCGGCTCCTCCGCCACCCGCCGCGCCTGCGCCAGAGTCCTCACCTGAGATTCCTCATAGACGGGTGGCTGAAGAGGCTGCTGTGGCACTTCGTCAAACTCCAGGTAGGTGGGTTGGGGGACCTCTGTGGGCTGCCAAGGCACTATCGCGGACTCAAACCGCGGTTCAATCTTTACTCGCAGCCCAAGCTCCTCCGCACCGGACGTTCCCTCAAGGTGCGGACGCACGCCGCCCCGGTGGGTCCGTGCCTGCCGCAGCGACTTGGCAGCCTGGCTGACGGGCCTCTGCCCCGCTCGCTGCCGGGATTTGTCTCGTGCCCCGCGGTCAGTATCCGACACCGGTACAGCGATAGAAGCCGAGCCTGTATCCGAGGCAACCGCACCGCGGACACGCGCGTCGCGGATCGCTAAAAAGCGCAGGAACACCACCGAGGCCAGGGCCAGGCTACCGGCAGCTAGCGGCCACAACCAACTCAGTAAACCCAGAGCAGAGACAAATACCAGAATAAAACTGCTAAGTAGCGCGACTAGTCCCAGTAAAAAAAGTACTAAGCGATCATACTTGATACGCAGAGAGGGCGCGCTGTCCCCCGCATGGCCTACACTATCAACCGGCTCTCCGCCATCCGGATCGGGCCCAGAAACCGGCCTACCGCCTTCGGCGGATTCCGCGCTCACAATGTCTTCGGCAGGTCTTTCAGCGTGAATCTGCCCATAATTTCGCCGGCGGTAAAGGCGGGGTAGTGCAACAACAACCGCCACCGCAATAAGCAGAAGAACACTCGTTGCACCCAACCACACCATGCGCGCCACCACCGTATGCCATCACAAAAGTTTTTTATTAGTACCTCAATAGTTTAGCTGAGAAAAAATATATTTTCCTAGGACTCTCGCACCGCGCACACGTTCTATTCCACCCTCATAATTTATTTTTCCTGTTTGCGCGACCACCGCTACCCCGCACACCCCCGCCCAGACCCGACCGGTGGGCCTCAACCACAGACAACATACGCCGCAAACACATAGGGGCCGTAGCCTACCGAGGTAGGCTACGGCCCGGTCACATATCTCACTGTAGAAAAACCCCGCAATCCAGGCATAGCAGCCCGGCATCACGGTGTGAAACCCTAATCGGCCACAAACTCCCGAAGCCAAGACCTCAACTCATCGCCCAGGTCATCACGCTCCGCGGCAAGAATCACGTTTGCCTTCAAGTAGCTCAGCTTATCTCCGGTATCAAAACGGCGGCCCCTAAAGACCACACCGTAGACCCCTTCGCCCTCGCCGTCTCCCTTGGCCAGGGCTTGCAGGGCATCGGTGAGCTGAATTTCACTGCCGCGGCCGGGTTCAGTATTCTCAAGAACCTCAAACACCTTGGGCGAGAGCACATAGCGGCCAATCACCGCATAGTTTGAGGGCGCCTCGTCAACGGCAGGTTTCTCCACCAGCTCGGTCACCCTAAAGAAGTCTTCACCATCGGTGGCTTCAATCGCCGCACAACCGTAGGCAGAAATTTGTTCGCGGGGAACCTCCATCAGGGCAATAACGGAGCCACCGGTCTGCTGCTGAACCCGCACCATCTCGGCTAGCAGTTCTTCTCTTTCATCAATGAGATCATCGCCCAAAAGCACGGCAAAAGGCTCATCGCCAACGTGCACTTTACCGCGAAGCACCGCATGACCCAGGCCCCTGGGATCACCCTGACGCACAAAATGGATCTCCCCCAGATGGTTCGAATCAAGCACGGTCTGCAAAAGGGCATCTTTACCCTGAGACTCAAGTTGATCTTCCAGCGTGGGCACACGGTCAAAATGGTCTTCAAGAGCTCGCTTATTCCGGCCGGTGATCATCAAAATGTCTTCAAGGCCCGCCCGCACGGCCTCCTCCACAACATACTGAATTGCCGGTCGGTCAACCACGGGAAGCATCTCTTTAGGAGTAGCCTTGGTAGCGGGCAGAAAACGGGTTCCCAAACCCGCCGCGGGAATCACCGCTTTGGTCACAGGCTTTTGATTCTGGTCAGTCATAGCTTCAACAATACCCGACCACGCATTTATTTTTGGGTATGACATTTCCACCGATAAGACACGGATACAAAAAGCAGGAAAGGTTGCGGTCCATGGAAAACCTGACGCCAAATATTTCCCTCCATAAAAAACTGCTGCGATACGCGCTGCGGCAGGCACGGGCAGCACGCGCACAGCACAACGCAAGCTACGCCACCAACTACACCCACCATATGCTGGACCTCACGGCCCACACAGAGCAGCGGGTTCAACGCCGGCTCACCATCGCCGCCTACCTCCCCGTCAGCATCGAGCCTCCCATCATGCCCGGTCTCGAAAAACTGGCCGATGCCGGTCACCGCATCATCGTGCCCCGGGTCCTCTCCCGGGGTCGACTTGACTGGGTACCGTGGTCCCGGCAGGGTAGATTCACCACCAACAGCATGGGTATTCGTGAGCCTCTCGGTGAGTCCCTGGGACAGGACGTCTTCCACACCGCCGATATTCGCCTGATACCCGCACTCGCCTACGACAGCCGCGGCACACGGCTGGGCCAGGGTGGAGGCTACTATGACAGATTGCTAGCCGGCTCTCCTGCCGCCACCGATTCCGGCCCGGGACCCATCACCATCGGGGTAGTCTTTGACCGCGAAATCCTTGACCGACTACCGGCCCAGGAACACGACGCCCGTATTTTCAGTGTGCTGACAGAGTCCGGCATCAAACCTCTGGGCCCGACAGAAAAAGGAAAGGGGCGGACAGAGTAGAATAGACTACCGATAACAGCCCACAGACACAGTATCTTGAGGAGCCTCTTTGCCCATCTACGTTTACCAGTGCAAAAACTGCGGCCATATTCTTGAAAAACAGCAGTCCTTTTCTGACCGGCCGCTCACCGTCTGCCCCAACTGTCACCAAAACCAACTCCGCAAAAAAATTGGTAATGTGGGCGTGGTCTTTAGGGGCTCCGGTTTTTACAGCACCGACAAGTCAAGCTCCACTTCCTCGAACTCCTAGCCCCGCTCAAACCGGCATCTCAGATAAGTCATAGATAGTGGTGGGGCGGGCGCTGCTCGCGAAGCCAGCGGTCCCTCCTCTCACGCTCAGATAGCTCCGCGGGGTCAGCCGGTTGGCTAACCCCGGCGGCCCCCACCTCCGGCAACCGGGGCTCACTACCGGAAAAACCCGACCCCGAAGTAACCCTTCTGTGACCGCGCCGCTTCCGCGGATGCGGCGAGTATTCCGGCACCTTCTCGTTCCCGCTCACCGGTTATCCTCCGCCGCAACTCCCAGGTAGCGGCACACCCTCTCGGCCACCGACTGCGGATCCGAAAACATCTCGGTGGACCACAGGGTCATATAGTTCCAACCGGTGCGCTCCAGGGCATCGGGAATCAAGCGGCTACGCTCCCTCACGCTCAAGGAGGCGTAGTCGTCAGAGCCGTCCGAGCAGGTGGCCAACGGAAAATTAAAGCTGAGCTGGTCGGCAGCCGTGCCCATCCTGCGGAGTCGAGGACTGAGGGTCGAACCTGCCATCAGGGATTCTCGTGACGAGAGCGCCAGCAGAGAAACAGGCCCGCTCCCGGCCAGCAGCTGCACCCCCTGCCCGGACAGACGCCGCACAATATCGCTGAGCAGCCAGCCTTCCGTACCGGTCTCAGCATCGGTCTCCCGCAGCGGTGACTGCCGGCAGTTTTCATACTCGGCCAGTACCCGGTAGAGATCTGCGGCCCCGTAATCCAGCAGGTGCGGATCAAGATCACCGTATTCAAGGCAGGAGACAAAACGGGTCAGGTGCCGGGCACGGGTCATACCCAGCACAAAATATTCTCGGCCGTGCACCTGGGACAGCTGGCCCAGCGTATGGTTGACCGTCCCCTGCCTACTCTTCCCGGCTCCCAACGAAAAAATCACCGTATCGCGTTCCAGCCCACCGGCACGTGAAAGATCAACCACCGTGAACGGTTCTGGTCGGTCAGATCTAAAGAAATCCGCTAGCTGGCGGTACTGCGGCAGCAGCGCACCGATCTCATCGGCAATACGACGCGCATGCCGCTGGCTCGCCGTCACCACCGCCAGGGACTGATGAGGATTCTTATAGGCGTGTTCGAGAACCCTCTGGGCAACCCGGGTAACCTCAACACCGGGTGAATCGAGGTTGGCGTTATCGCTGACCCTGCCGACGGTATCAACGTACTCCACAATAAAGGAGGGGATATCTGCGGCGATCTCCTCAGCCCAGGGGTGGTGCCTGAGCTGCTGACGGTAGAAATTCTTATTGAGGTAGCTCAAAATGACCGGGTCTATCGCGCGATCGATGATCCGGGAGAGAAAGCGGGTTGGCAGAATCTTGGCCAGGGCACTGTGGGTGCTCTCGATACGCTGAACCGTTTCCTGCGGGGCCGCCGTGGCAAGAGCCGATACCGCAAAGGGGGCGGGAAACCCGCTATGGGGATCACCCAGTGCCACCACCTGGTCCGCCCTGGTGATGGCGGGTAGGTTAGCGGCCAGCGGGGTTGACTCCGAGTCCAGCAGGATCACGGTATCAAAGCGGGTTGAGGGGGCCAGGTGGCGGGTCAGGGCAAAGGGGCTGGATACCCACAGGGGGTAGAGGGTGGTTGCCATGCGCGGAGCCCGGTCAAGAAGCTGGTCACAGCGGAAACTATGGCCGCGCAACTGACTTTTGAGATAGGCCGCTTCCTCAGGGTACTGCTCTATACGGCGTCGCCACGTATCCGCCACCGAGGCCATCAACCGCGCCGGCGCAGAGTCCATGTGAGCGCTATCGAGCCTGCGGAAACGGGCTTCGCAGTTCCTGAGGGTATCGCCATCGAGAAGATCAACCTCATCAGATTCAAGCATCATCTCAAGAACACTCTGCCACCAGGCAAGCTCAAGCTCCGCCCCAACCTCTTCTGCGGATACACGGCGGGAAAGCATGTCGGCCATAAATTCGCCAAGACCTAGCCGGCGCATATCTTCTTCGATCCGGTCACGCTCGGGGAGGGTCTCAAGCTGGCGCCTATCATCACGCAGGGCGTACAGGCGCTGAAGCACCTGCCTGAAATCAGCCCCCATAAAGTCGTTGCCATCTGCGCTATCTTCGAGCACCAGGGCCAGGCCGTCGCACTCCTGAATCAGATCGTGAAGCTGCCCGCTGAGAAAGTCAAGGTTCTCGGGAATGTGGGGCCGGTGGGACCGGTAGGACCAGTCCAGCCACTCATCACGCTCTGCCTGAACCACCAGCAGATTTTGGTGGAGATCACCCAGGTGCACACCGGGCAGAATATACTCTTTAGCGGCCTTGCGCAGGCGCGAACGCCGAATACTGCTCATCTCCACCCCGTGCTCGCGCCGCCAACTGCCGCTGGCCGTTGCCGCAATCAGGTCATCCACCGGACGGTCATATATCCCCTCCCTGAACTTGGTGAGGGTGCCGCGCATTCTCTCCAGAAGGTTGAGCTGAGCCCTCCAGTCAGTGAGGTTGCGCCCCAAACGCATACCCAGCTGCTCGGCTACCGTCTGCAGGGACGCATGCATCTGCTCAAAACGGTCGATCAGCGAGACCACCAACCGATATGCGGCCTCAGCCTCTTCACCGTTCACGAGCCTGGCGCCGCGCCAGGGCGAAAATTCGGTGGCCGGGGAGAAAGCCCCCAACTGCGCCAGCTGTCTAAGCTGGGCCGCCACCCGGACACGGTCGGTCAGAGAATCTGCCACCGACGGGGAAAGCCGCACCTCCGTTGCCGGTGCCGGGTTTCCGGCAGTGAGCGCGGCAAGGTTCTCTAATGCATCATAGATTGAGCACCCCCAGCGGGACTCGGCGTGCTTTAGCGACGACGTGTGAGCGGCAAGCTGCCTTCTCACCTCCACCAACTCGCGGTAGACAGGGCGCAGGTTGGGTTCACCCGCGCCCTCATTGCGCACAATGGCCCCGATAAACTTCTCCCGCATCTCTTCCGCTGAGTGATCCTCCAGGAGGGAAAAAGTTATCCCGGTAAGCTGCTTGTCGGCGAGCAACCGGTTAAAGTCCGCCAGGGTGGAGCTCTTCTCCCCCACCACCAGCACCGACTTCCCCCGGTTGATCAGCGAGGAGGCGATGTTGGTGGCGGTACGTAGCGGACAGGTACCGCTCGCTGCGGTGACCACCAGCGAATGGCCAGCTTCAGCCAGGTCGATCACCTCCTGCGCCGCCGAGTCTGCATCAAAGATGAGCACCTCGTCCTCCGGTGCCCGCTCGTCCACGGGCACGGCGCTGTTTTCGACGTGAGCATCGGGAAATACCGGTTCATTCTCCGGGTCTGCCATGCGGGCAAGACGGCGCACCAGTGGAGTATACGATTCTTCCGGTAGGCTGGCGGGGCTCTCTTTAAGGTCGGCAAAGGTGGATATAAAATATTTTGCCTCCACCACCATGCCGGGTATCTTCCCCGCGGTCACCCGCAGACGGTCAATCACCGGTTCGGGGTCAAGTTTTGCCATGGACCGGGTCAGCGATGCCACATCCAGGCTGCCGAGATCTATATCGAATTCCCGGTGAATCTGACGCACCATGGCCGGGTTCAGCTTGGCATCGCCCACCAACCGAACCTCATAGTCTTTACCTCCGGGGTGGGGCAGGATAGTCACCGGAGCCAAAAGGATGGGGGCGATAAACCGTTTCTCGGCGGCACTCCCGGCAGCCGGTTGTCGGACATCGCGAGAAAGCCAGGAGGCGGTACCGGCCGCGAAATACCCGGCGCTGAGCCCGTGCTGGTTCTCCAGCTCCACAATTTTGTTACGCAGCGCACGGGCCGCCCTCATACCAGCCTCATTTTTTGCGCGGTCGTTGAGGATCGTTGACAGGCGGGTTTTACGGCCCATGAGCAGCTGAGCAAGACCGGAGGGGTTTGAGTCGGTGATATCGATATGAACATAATCGATCGGGTTGAAGTCCAGGAGCGCGTCCGGGCCGGTATAGTAGTCCATCTGCCGGTTCCACAGTTCCAGCCCGCGCTGGATTACCCGGGACGAATCCCCCGCATACTCTGCCGTGGGTAGTTCTGACCCAGCGTCACCGGTGTCCTCAGGCTGCACGGGCACATACCGGGGGGTCTGAGCCCCGTCAATATCGTTCACAAGATGCTCTTTCACGGTAGACGATTGATATGATTCAATGGCGGCCGACTTCACAGTCCATCATACGAAAACCCCGCGCAACTCACTCTAGAACACAAGATTAATCACGATCAGCACCTCAAACAGTGTGAGTACACCGATCAGCACCATGGCCCCGACCACCGGCACCCTGCCCGCCGGGGCAAAAGGTTCCCGGGGCGCAAGCCAGAGTGAGCGTGCCAAAAAATAGGAGAGCAGGGCACCGACAATATTAGCCACCAGTAGCTGCTGCACCGTAGAGTAGACGGCAAATATTTTCTCGCTGTACTCGTTTTCGGTGTGAACCCGCCTCAGGGTCGGGGCAAGGATCAGCGTCATGCAGGCATTGAGAAAACCTATAGCGACCGTTCCGTTATTCAGCAGCTGACGAAACTCTAAACCGCTGTACTGGACAGTGAGAAAGGCGTAGGCAAAAAACAGTACCGGGATGATGAGCCAGTACCCGAAAAGGAATTTTCGCAGTTTACCGGAGTCACCTAAAAATACTAGAAGAGCGTTCACTTATACGGCCTCATTTTCCAGGAAATCTATGTACTTGCGCACCAGGTAGTCGAGTAGCACATTCAATGCCACGAAAGAATGGTAGGGGTTCTTTTGCCCCGGCAGTCGGGTGGGGGTCGACTCGTAGTAAAGGGCATCTTCAGCGGTAGCTGCCATAAAATTTATGCCCGTAGCGGTGATGGCTATCATAGGAACCCTGCGCAGTGCCAGAACTTTAACGGTCTCAATCACCGAGCTGGTGTTACCTGAGAGCGACACCACAATCACCAGGTCATCGGGGCTCATCACCGACGAGGACCCCGCAAATTCGCTACGCGCCGGGATCACGTGGACAAATTTTCCGCAGGCCAACAGCGATTTAGCGAACTCCTGAACCGCGTTGCGCTGCGCGTAACCCGTACCAAAACAGTAGACGGTGCGGGCCCCGTGTATTTTGCGCAGGATAGCCGTTAGGTCTGTGCGGCTAAGACTCTCCAGTGTTTTACGAATATCTTCAACCCCCGACTGCACAAAATCCGGGTTGACGGGTTCGCGTTCGGCCAGAGAGGTCTTAACAAAATATTTGAGCTCGGCAAACCCGGTGAATCCCAGTTTTTTGGTGAGGCGGATAATACTCGATGTTGAGGTGAAGCTCCTGTGGGCCAGAGAACTAATCGTTGACTCAGCAACAAAATCTTCATGCTCCAGCATGAAAGCCAGAATTTCCCTTTCGGTTTCACTAAACCGGTGCTGATTCGCGTTAACGAGTGACTGTAAATCCACCAGGGCTCCCGACAAAGACTCTTGAGTACTGTACCGATACTACAGTGTCTTTGAACGGGAGCCCGGATGGTGACGATTGCGCCGGTGTGTTCACCTACCTGTTCTGAACCATTGCCTCAAAACGGTCGCGCACCTGGGGCACGTCCATACCCACAATCACCTGTAGCGCCTTGCCTTTCTTGACCAGGCCCAGGGCCCCGGCCGACTTGAAGTCGGACTCCGCCGCTACCAGCTCGGGATCATTGACCGAGACCCGCAGGCGGGTGGCGCAGTTGTTCACGTCGGTAATATTCCCGGCTCCCCCGAGCAGGGACAGGAAGTCTGTCGCCCGCTGGGTGTAGGGGTCATCGGGGCTGGGTTCTTGTTGCCGAGCAGCATCCTGGTTGAACTCGTTCGCATTGACCATCGCCTCAAAACGGTCGCGCACCTGGGGCACGTCCATACCCACAATCACCTGTAGCGCCTTGCCTTTCTTGACCAGGCCCAGCCCGCCGGCCGACTTGAAGTCGTCCTCGTTAGCCACCAGTTCAGGGTCGCTGACCGAGACCCGCAGGCGGGTGGCGCAGTTGTTCACATCGGTAATATTCTCAGGCCCGCCCAAAAGCGAGAGGAATGCCTCCGCCCGCTGGGTGTAGGGGTCGGTTGCCGTGGCGGTTGCGGCCGCTGCCGGCTGACCCCCCTTCAGGGTGCCCTGCTTCTTTGCTTCCCGATACTCTGCCTTGCTGTAGAGCTTGGTCTCCCCACCGTCATCTTCGCGGCCAGGAGTCTTGAAATTAAACCTCAGAATCAGCCAGCGGAAAACCACAAAATAGATTCCGGTAAAGCAGAGGCCGATCAGGATCTGAATCAGGTAGGTGTTGTGGTGGTTGCCCCAGAGCGGGATCCAGTTCTGGAAAAGGAAGTCGATAAGACCCCCGCCCATGTTACCTCGCAGCCCGAAGAAGTACATGGTTGCGGCCATGGTTGCGGCCAGCGCAGCGTGTACGGCAAACAGCGGCGGTGCCAGGAAGAGGAAGGTGAACTCCAGCGGCTCAGTGATACCGATCAGAATAGCCGTGAGACAGACCGGGATGAGCAGAGACAGGGTTTCTTTCTTCTTCTCCGGACGGGCGGTGGTGTAGAAGGCCGCGGCGATACCGATCGGCGCAAAAACCTTGGAGTTACCGTGCAGAGCGAAACCGCCACCGGGGAAGAGCTCGGACAGCGGCTGAGTGGATTCGGCCATACGGGGCAGGCTCGCAACCCAGTCTTTGGTAATGCCGTTGGGGGTGACCGCGGGACCAAAGACAAAGGGGGTATAGATAAAGTGGTGCAGGCCGGTGGGAATCAGAATCCGCTCTAAGAAGGTGTAAACCCACACGCCGAGCACACCGGAGGCGGTGAAGAATCCCTGCATCCCGGAGATACCCATCTGGGCATAGGGCCAGAGCCAGCTGAAGAGCAGCGCAACCGGCATCATGAGGAAGAAGCAGAGCCCGTATACAAACTGGGTCCCCTGAAAGATACCGAGGAAGTCGGGCAGCTTCTTCTCAAAGTAACGGTTGTGGACCCACACCACGATTGCCGAGATGATGATTGCGCCAAAGATACCGGTGTCCAGGGTTTTGATACCGGCAATCATCTTGAGACCGGTACCGGCAGCCGATTCGGAGATGTCCTGTGAGAAATCAACGTTGAAGGCCGAACCCCAAATTTCAAGGATTTTACCCACAAAGTAGAGGAAGGTCAGATAAACCATACCGGCTTCAAGAACTGCACGGGCCTGGGCTTTCTTAGCCAGGGCGATGGGCAAGCCCAACACAAAGAGCAGCTCCATCTGGTTAAAAACGGTCCATGCGCCCGCCTCCCACACTGCCCAGAAGTTTGACCAGCCGGTGCCTTCGGCAGCTATATCACCCAGAAGCTCCTGGTTTTGGGCGATCACCGCAATACCCACGGCTAAACCCGCGAAAGCAAAGATGAGGACGGGGGCGAGCATCGCCGAACCGAACCTCTGGATCTTCTCCATCATGGGAAAAATCCTTTCACCTAAAATATCGAATGTGAGTGTTCACGTAACTCACATAATAGGCTCTATTTCGCCGAAAACACAGGAGGGAGGGGAATATGCCGGTTTCTGGTAAGAGTTTCGCCGCAACGGTAATGCGTATCAGGTCTTGGCAAAGTTTCCGCACCCCGAGGGTAGGCGCGAACCGTTGGGGAGCATCGGAGAATTTATAGGATTGGGATCAGTGGCAGGGTTGTGCCCCAGCCGCTGTCATAGTTACCGCATCCTACGACTAGCTTCAGATGTATAGAAAGAACGTTTCTTGAAATTTCTCACGCTCAACACACACAGCTGGCTTGAGGCACACCAGCTACACAAAATAAAAATTCTGGCTGATTTTATAGTGAGCGAGGGTGTCGATGTGGTTGCCCTCCAGGAGGTCAACCAGAACATCGATTCCGCCCAGATCACCCCTTCGGATTCCTTTCTACCCGCGGGCAGCCCGCCGCTACGGGAAACAAATTTTGGGGTTTTACTGGTCAACATGCTGGAGACTGCCGGCGCCGGCTACCGGTGGAGTTGGTTGGCCTCCCACAAGGGGTGGGGGATCTACGACGAGGGCGTGGGGATCCTGACCAGGCTACCTATCCGGCAGGTTCAGGCACTGGAAACCAGCCGGGACATCTACACCTACAACGACGTTTTTCGCCGCTGCGCCCTAGCCGCAGAACTTGAGTACCGGCCCGGCAAAACCCTCTGGTGCGCCAGCACCCATATGAACTGGTGGCTGATGGAGGGTAGCTACCTGTTTGAGCACGACTTCGATTCGCTCGATAGGCAGATTCGGGCCTTGGCCGGTCCGGCACCCGTTTTTCTCCTGGGCGATTTTAACAACGATGCGGCCGTGAACGGTGAGGGCTACAGCCAGGTTCTGCGACTGGGCTGGCACGACTCTTTTGTGGCCGCCCACCGCAAAGAGGGCGAACACACGGTACACAAGAGTATCTCAGGCTGGAAAAATGTTACCGAGAAAATGCGTCTGGACTATGTGCTGACCTCTGTCCCCCTTAATTTTTTGTCGTACCGGGTGGTTTTTCCCGATAACAGCGAGCAGGCTATCTCTGACCACTCGGGTGTGCTCGTCGAATGTGACCCTTCCCTACTACCCTAGGAGACTCACCGTGTCCGTATCAGAGATTCAGGCTTTTCAGAAGCCGGTGGTTTACCAGATTTATCCGCGTTCTTTTCAGGATTCTAACGGGGACGGTATCGGCGATCTGCCCGGTATCATCTCGCGGCTCGACTATCTTCAGGCGCTGGGGGTTGATTTTATTTGGCTCAGCCCCATCTACGTTTCGCCCAACGACGATAACGGCTACGACATTAGCGACTACCGTGCCATTAGCCCCGACTACGGCACCCTGGAGGATTTTGACCGGCTTCTAGCCGCGGCTCAGGAGCGCGGCATCAAGGTCATGATGGATCTGGTGGTCAACCACACCTCCGACGAGCACAGCTGGTTCGCCCAGTCTCAGACCTCACGCGATAACCCCTACCGCGACTACTACATATGGAAGGATCCGGCCGGTTTCGATGATGACGGCACTCCCTTACCGCCCAACAACTGGGTGTCGGCTTTTTCCGCGTCGGCCTGGCAGTGGCACGAGCAGACCGGCCAGTTTTATCTGCACATGTTCTCGCCCAAGCAGCCAGACCTCAACTGGGAGAACCCCGCAGTGCGCCGCGAGGTCTATGACATTATGCGGTTCTGGCTGGACCGCGGTGTTGCCGGTTTCCGTATGGACGTGATCAACCTTATTTCTAAAGATGGCTCCTACGCCGATGATCCGGCCGTGGCTGCCGGCTCCCGCGAGCCCTCCCTGGCCATGGTGGCAAACGGCCCCCGCGTCCACGAGTTTTTACGGGAGATGAACCGTGAGGTGCTTGCCCACTACGATGTGCTGACCGTGGGTGAGACCCCCTGCGTGAGCACCGGTGACGCGCTGCTTTACGCGGGGTTTGACCGCGGTGAGCTACAGATGATTTTCCAGTTTGAGCACATGGACGTTGATGCCAGCACCGAAGGTCTGGGCAAGTGGAGTGATACTCCCTTTAAGCTGACCGATCTTAAACGGGTGCTGACCACCTGGCAGCAAAACCTGGATTCGCGGGCCTGGAACTCTCTGTACTGGAATAACCACGACCAGCCGCGAGCGGTCTCACGGTTTGGAAATGATAGCCCAGCCTGGCGCAAGCTCTCGGCCAAGATGCTGGGGGTGGCCCTTCACTTTATGCAGGGAACCCCCTACATCTACCAGGGTGAAGAGCTGGGCATGACCAACGTTTACTTTGACACGGTGGATCAGTATAACGACCTTGAGATTCACGACGTATGGGCAAAATACGTCGAGACGGGCCGGGTAGAGCCGCAGAAAATGCTCAGCTATATTTCTGCTTCGGGTCGGGACAATGCCCGCACACCCATGCAGTGGTCCGCCGAGGAGAACGCGGGATTCACCACGGGCACCCCCTGGCTGGCGGTGAATCCGCGATACCGCGAAATCAATGCCGAACAAGCTCTTGCCGATGAGGATTCGGTGTTCTATTTCTACCGGGAGCTTCTGCGCCTGCGCCGGGAGAACCCGGTGATGGTGAGCGGTCGTTTTGAGCCCATCGAGGCCGGTGACCCGGAGGCGGTATTTTCTTACCTGCGGCGAGGGGTCGGTGCCGAGTCCGGGCAGAACCTCACGGTGCTGTGTAATTTTAGTACTACCGCCCAGATCCTTGACCCGGTGGCACTCTCAGCCGCCGGAAGCGGACATCGACAGCTACTGATCTCAAACTACCCCGACGACGAGGGCGATATTCTGCGCCCCTACGAGGCCAAGGTTTACAGGGTGGAAACGGCCACCGGGGCCTGACCCTTTTTCGCGCAAAGACAGACAGCGGCCAGTATTTTTTGGAAAGGAAACAAACATGATGGCTTCACATGCCGGCAAACGGTGGTGGAAGGAGAGCGTGGTTTATCAGGTGTGGCCACGCTCTTTCCAGGATTCTAACGGGGACGGTATCGGGGATATACCGGGACTCATCTCCCGTCTGCCCTATCTCGAACAATTGGGTATCGATGTCATCTGGCTCTCACCCGTCTACGCTTCACCCAACGATGACATGGGCTATGACATCAGCGACTACCGCGCTATTATGCGGGAATTTGGTACCATGGACGATTTTGATCGCCTGCTTGAAGCCGCCCACAGCCGGGGTATTAAGATTCTGATGGACCTGGTGGTCAACCACACCTCCGACGAGCACGACTGGTTTGTCCGGTCCCGGACCTCACGCGATAACCCCTACCGGGATTTTTATATCTGGCGGGATTCTTCGGGGACAGATAGCGAGGGTAACCCGCTGCCGCCCAACAACTGGGGCTCCGAATTTGGTGGCCCGGCCTGGGAGTACGATGCGGGAACCGACCAGTGGTACCTGCACTCTTTCTCCCGCAAGCAGCCCGATCTCAACTGGGAAAACCCTCAGGTGCGACAGGCTGTCGCCGATCTGGTGACCTGGTGGTTGGACAAGGGGATTGACGGTTTCAGGCTCGATGCGATCAACATTATTTCCAAGCCTCAGGGGCTACCCGATGACCCCTCCGTCGACCCCGACAAGCACAGTTCGTCGCTGCCCTTCATCATTAAAAACGGTACCCGGGTGCACGAGTGGATGCACGAGCTCAACCGTGTTGCTTTCAGCAAATACGACTGCATGACCGTGGGTGAGATGAGCGCGACCGGGCCCGAAGAGGCGGTCAAGTTCGCCGGTTTTGAGACAGACGAGCTCAACATGATTTTCCATTTTGAGCACATGGGTGTCGATTCCGATGAAAGTACCGGTATGGGCAAGTGGTCTTTCAAGAGGTACCGGCTCACCGATCTGAAGAGGATTCTTAACACCTGGCAGACCGAACTGGCCGGAAAGGCATGGGGGTCCCTCTACTGGAATAACCATGACCAGCCGCGGCTCATCTCCCGCTTTGGAGACGATTCCGAGCGGTACCGCGAGCTGTCGGGCAAGATGCTCGCCACCACCCTGCACTGTATGCAGGGAACCCCCTACATCTACCAGGGTGAAGAGCTGGGCATGACCAATGTTAAGTTTGACTCTATCGACGACTACCGGGATCTCGACTCCATTAATTTTTACGAGGATATGGTGGTCAAACGCGGGGTGCTCACCCCCGAGGCGGGTATGGAACTGGTCCATCAGGTGGGCCGTGACAACGCGCGTACCCCGCTCCAGTGGGACTCCAGCGACCATGCCGGTTTCTCTACCTCAACCCCCTGGATCGGTGTTAACGCCAACTACCGGCAAATCAATGCGGTTGATGCCCTGAACCGGGAAGACTCCCTCTTCTACCACTATCGGCGACTGATCGACCTCCGCCACGGTGCACTCAAAGACCTCATGGTCTACGCAGATTTTGTGCCGCTCGATCCCGACGATGAGGAAGTCTACGCCTACGAGCGCCACGGCCGGGGAGGCGAGAAGCTGCTGGTGGTCAACAACTTCACCCCCAACGAACTCACCCGATCCTATACCCTGCTCGATCAGGGTGAGCTGGTGCTGTCCAACTACGGCGACGACCAGGGCCAGAAGCTACGCGCCTACGAATCGAAGGTGTACCGTATAAGAAGCTAGCGCGCCCAAGCGGTCCGCCGTTGACGCCGCGAACCGCCGTATCCCGATCAGCTAGCCCGATCCAAGAAAGGTAGCACCACCGTGACTATCCAGTTCAGCCCCTACTTCACTTTCAATGCGACAGCCCGATCAGCCATGGAGTTCTACTCCACGGTCTTTGGTGGAGAACTCACCATGACCACCTTCAAGGAGGCCGACGCCTCGCCCTCCCCCGAGATGGACCAGCTCATTATGCACGCCCAGCTGACCGGCGAACATTTTAACCTCTACGCCTCCGACGGTGCAGCGCTTGCCCCCACGGATGCGGAGGTCAAACCCAATATTGAAGGGGCGATCATGGGTACGGCTGATCAGCTTGACCTGGCCCGCACCTGGTTTGAAAAACTCAAGGTGGGGGCCAGCAAGGTATACGATCTTCAGCAGGCTCCCTGGGGTGCCACCTTCGGATCCCTCACCGACCGGTACGGTATCTGCTGGATGTTTAACTTTGAAGGCTAAAGAGGGATCACCCCTCTAAAAACCGGGGCCGCCCGCTGCATTGTTCGATGCAGCGGGCGGCCCCGTACAGCTGAGGTTTACTCCCACTCGATCGTTCCCGGTGGTTTGGAGGTAACGTCAAGCACCACCCGGTTGATCTCGGGTACCTCGTTGGTTATCCGGTTGGATATTGTTGAGAGCACATCATAGGGGACCCTGGACCAGTCAGCGGTCATGGCGTCCTCAGAGGAGACCGGGCGCAGCACCACCGGATGCCCGTAGGTGCGGCCATCGCCCTGCACCCCCACCGAGCGCACATCGGCAAGAAGCACCACGGGGCACTGCCAAATCGAGTCGTCAAGTCCGGCCGCGGTCAGCTCCGCACGGGCGATAGCGTCCGCTTTCCTCAGCACGTCAAGGCGCTGCCGGGTCACCTCGCCGATCACCCGAATACCCAGACCGGGGCCGGGGAAGGGCTGGCGGGCCACAATCTTTTCGGGGACACCGAGTTCCCGGCCGATGGCGCGCACCTCATCTTTAAAGAGGGTGCGCAGGGGCTCCACCAGCTCAAAAGTCATATCCTCGGGTAGGCCGCCCACATTGTGGTGGGACTTAATATTGGCTGTCCCCTCTCCACCACCGGACTCCACCACGTCGGGGTAGAGGGTCCCCTGCACCAGGAAGCGAATATCGTCACCCGACTCGTTGGCCTCCTCCACCAGCCGCCGCTGAGCCACCTCAAAGGAGCGAATAAACTCGCGGCCGATAGCCTTGCGCTTGGTTTCGGGGTCGCTGACCCCGGCCAGAGCAGAAAGAAAACGCTCCGACTCGTCGATGGTGACCACGCGGATCCCCATGGTCGAAGCGTAGTCCTGCTCCACCTGCTCCCGCTCGCCCTGACGTAGCAGGCCGTGGTCGATAAAGAAGCAGGTCAGCTGGTCACCCACCGCGCGGTGTACCAGGGCCGCGGCCACCGACGAATCCACGCCGCCGGAAAGGGCGCACACCACGCGGTCACCCCCCACTTGCTGACGGATCTTAGCCACCTGCTCCTCAATAATATTGCCGGTTGACCAGTTCTTCTCCAATCCGGCGATATTGAACAGAAAATTCTCCAGAGCCAGCTGCCCATAGTCGCTGTGTTTAACTTCGGGGTGCCACTGCACCCCGCCCAACCTACGCCCCTCATCGACCATGGCGGCAACATCGGCACCGGGCGTGGAGGCCAACACCTCAAAACCTGCCGGGGCAGCCGACACCGAATCACCGTGGGACATCCACACCTTTTGGCTCCTGGGGCTACCGGTGAGAAAAGACAAATTGTCGGCACCGACGGTGGCCGTGGTCGCCCCGTATTCGCGGCGGCCGGTCTGCGCCACCCGGCCACCCAGCGTCTGGGCCATCACCTGAAAACCGTAACAGATCCCAAAAACCGGCACACCGGCCTCAAACAGGTCAATATCTCCCTGAGGGGCGCCCTCGGCATACACCGACGAGGGTCCTCCCGAGAGCACAATCGCCGCGGGGTTTTTAGCCAGAATCCGCTCGGCGGACATAGTATGCGGAACAATCTCGGAATAAACTCCGGCATCGCGCACGCGGCGAGCAATGAGCTGCGCGTACTGTGCACCGTAGTCAACCACCAGCACCGGCCCCTGGCCGGACTCGGTCGATTCTGTGAAAGTGGTCACCTGTCACCTTTGTCTCGATCGGGTTTCCCCACCGGCAGGTGAAGAAAATATCTGCCACCCATTCTAAAACACTTTGAGACCGGCGACGATGCGGGCACACCCGCCCGGGCCACCGCTAGTAGCGTTTGGTTGCCTGCGGGTTGGCTTCCAGTAGGCTCAGGGTCTCGGCGTGGATCTTCTTCTCCACCACGAAAGAGAGGAAGGGCACCACTCCACCCAGCGCCATCACCACCATCTGGGGTAGCGCCCAGCGCATAAGCAGCCAGAGCCTAAAACACGAGAGCAGATACACCACGTAGAACCAGCCGTGCACAATCAGAATCCAGGTGGAGATATTCACCCCACCGGTCAGGTTCCCGGTCTCCCGGTTGAGCCAGCCCAGGGCCACCGTCTCGCCGGTGTGCGCGTCGGTTGCCCCGGCCATCAGATCGTACCCAAAAATATAGCGGGTCACCATCTCGATCACCAGAAGCAACAAAAAAGTACCCGAGATCCAGGCACAGTATTTGTAGAAGGTCAGCGCACCGCGAATCTGCGACTCGGTGCCACCAAATTTTTTCCGCACGGTAAAACCACCGCTGCCACCGCTACGGCCGTGCTCGGCCAGGGTCACCTTTTTACCGTCGGTACGCTCCACCGGACGCACCCGAGGCTGCCCACCGGCCGGCTCTGTCCCCCCGTGTTTACCCTTCGTCGGGTCACTGCTCGACATATACCCTCACTTTCTTGTCCCGGCAGCTGTACCGGTACCGATATCGTCAAAAAAATAGTAGCGGCGGTCCTGAGGATCCCAATAGTAGTAGCGACCGGTTTCGGGATCCAACCAGTACTCCCCCTCGTACTCAAAATACTGGGCCGGATCATCCTCTTTCTCGTAGGAATCCCGCAGCATACGCCACCACAGGTAGAGGGCAAAGGCAGCAAACACCAGCCACTCCAGAGCATAGAAGATATTGAGCCAGTTCACCTGTTCGTCGGTCACCTGTTCCGCCCGCACCGGGAGCAGGCTGGAACTCTGCCCCATGATCTCGGCCCCCTCGGGTAGCCTTCCCTCAGCGGTCAGCTCTACCCTATCTCCGGCCACCTCGGCGTCTGCGGCCACAATAGCCGCGTACAGGGGTGCATCCCACAGGTTGGTCAGCTGGGCTGCGGCAGCAGAACCGATCACGCGGCTGCCGGCACCGTCACCTGCGGCAAGGTCCTTGGAATAGTAGGGGGCATCATTAGCAACCAGCCGCCCCACCACGGTCACCTGCCCCTCCGGCTCCGGCGGCAGGACGGTCTCATTCGTCCAGGCCCGCGCCACCGCCACCGCCACCGGCTGACTCCGGGCGTCAACCGTCACCTCGTCGGCCCCATCGGGAACAAACCGACTCACCACCCAGAAACCGTCACGGCCGTCCTTGAGCTTATCCGCCACCAGGTAGGAGGAGCCGGGTATATAGCGGCCGGTCACCCGCACCATGCTGTCTGCTTCCTCGGTGGTCAGCGGCTCGTGCACAGAGACCAGACCCCGCAGCGGCTGCACCACCTCCTTAGCCGGATCGGCCCGCACCTGGCCCAGCACGGAGGCGTTCAGCTGCCAGCGGCTCAGCGCCACAAACCCGCTCACCAGGGCAAGAACCACCAGAAGAAACGCAACCCACCGGGGCGTGAACGCTAGCTTCAACACGGTTTCTCCCCCACCTCACACATACGCGGCGACCTCCACGACCACAAATTCCGGCGGCCGGGCACACCCGGCCAGCTACCGGCGAAAATCCGAGAGCACAAGCTCGCTACGCTGAAAAGATTTGAGATCGGTGAACCCGCAGGTGGCCATCGATCGGCGGATAGCACCCACAATATTTGAGGTGCCATCAACATGGTGGGAGGGCCCGTAGAGCACCTCCTGCAGGGAACCTACCGTGCCAAGATCGGTGCGGATACCGCGGGGAAAATTCTCCGAATGAGCCTCATTCCCCCAATAGAGACCCCGCCCCGGAGCCTCACTGGCCCGCGCCAGCGGGGCACCCACCATCAGAGCATCGGCACCCAGCGCCAGAGCCTTCACCAGGTCACCCGAGCGCCCCAGCTCACCGTCAGCAATCACCTGCACATAACGCCCCCCGGACTCATCCAGATAACGCGAGCGCGCCTGTGCCACGTCGGCAAGAGCTGTCGCCATCGCCGCCCGTATCCCCAGTCCGCGCCGGTTGGTGGTGGAAGAGCCCCCGCCAAAACCCACCAGTACACCGGCGGCCCCGGTACGCATCAGATGCAGGGCCGGCGTATAGCCGGCGACACCGCCCACGATCACCGGCACGTCAAGCTCGTAGATAAACTTTTTCAAATCCAGCGGCTCCTGCCGCGACGAGACATGCTCGGCAGAGACAGTGGTCCCACGGATCACGAAGAGATCGACACCGGCACCCACCACCGTCTCATAGAACTGCCGGGTGTTCTGCGGGGTGAGGGAGCCCGCGGTGATCACACCCGAGTCACGGATCTCACCGAGTCTGGCCCGAATCAGCTCGGCCCGGATCGGTTGGGAATATATTTCCTGCATCCGACGGGTTGCCGCTACCGGGTCATCAAGGGTGAGGGAGGTGATTTCGTCCAGGTAGGGCTGGGGGTCTTCGTAGCGTGTCCACAGCCCCTCAAGGTTAAGCACGCCCAGCCCCCCCAGCCGGCCCAGGGCAATAGCTGTAGCGGGGCTCATGACCGAGTCCATGGGGGCGGCAATGATCGGGGTCTCAAAGGTGAAAGCATCGATCTGCCAGCTGGTATCGACATCCGCACGATCACGGGTTCGGCGCGAGGGCACCAGGGCCACGTCGTCGAGCGAGTAGGTACGGCGGGCCTTCTTTGACAGGCCAATTTCAATATCGGACACGGTTTTCCTTTCACGGGCTCCGCCCTGCTGTGCGGTGACGCGGGGGCTTTTTAGCGGCGGTAGTTCGGTGCCTCAACGGTCATCATAATATCGTGGGGGTGGGATTCTTTGAGACCTGCCGGGGTGATACGCACAAACCTCCCCTTGTTTTTCAGCTCGTCGACGGTGGACGCCCCCACGTAGAACATGGTCTGGCGTAGCCCACCCTCCAGCTGGTGCAGAACCGAACCCAGCGGACCGCGGTAGGGAACCTGACCCTCGATACCCTCGGGAATGAGCTTGTCTTCACCTTTGACGTCGGCCTGGAAGTAGCGGTCTTTGGAGTAGGACTTGTGGCGGCCGCGGGAGACCATAGCGCCCAGCGAGCCCATCCCCCGGTAGGTTTTAAACTGTTTACCGTCCACAAAAATGAGGTCACCGGGAGATTCTGCCGTACCCGCCAGCATGGACCCCAGCATGACCGTATCGGCACCGGCCACCAGCGCCTTGCCAATCTCACCCGAGTGCTGCATACCGCCGTCGGCAATCACCGGGACCCCCGCCGGGATAGCGGCCTTAGCTGACTCGTTGACCGCGGTAATCTGAGGTACACCGACACCAGCAATGATGCGGGTGGTGCAAATAGAACCGGGGCCAACGCCCACCTTCACGCCGTCAGCACCGGCATCGATAATGGCCTGCGCCCCCCGACGTGTTGCGGCCTGTCCGCCAATGACATCAACCGCGTCCGCGGCGGGGTCCTTCTTGAGGCGGGCAATCATATCGAGCACACCCTGCGAGTGCCCGTTGGCGGTGTCAATGAAGAGCGCGTCAACACCGGCCTCCACCAGGGTCATGGCCCGTTCGTAGCCGTCGCCAAAAAAGCCTACGGCCGCCCCCACGCGCAGCCGCCCCTCGTCGTCTTTGGTGGCGGCGGGGTACTGCTCGGTTTTGATAAAGTCTTTGACGGTGATCAGGCCGGTCAGCTTACCCTGCCGGTCCACCAGCGGCAGCTTCTCAATTTTGTTATCGGCTAGCAGCCTAAAGGCATCGTCCTTGTCCATGCCCTCCCGGCCGGTGATCAGCGGCAGGGGGGTCATAATCTCGCGCACCGTCCGGCGGGAATAATCTACCTCGGGCAGGTAGCGAATATCACGGTTGGTAATCATACCGATCAACACGCCGTCCTCATCGACCACCGGGAGCCCGGATACCCTAAAGTGCCCGCACACCCGGTCCATCTCTTCAATAGTGGCCTCGGGCCCGATAGTCGCCGGGTTAGTGATCATGCCTGACTCCGACCGCTTGACCCTGTCAACGTGGCTGGCCTGATCCTCGATCGAAAGGTTGCGGTGAAGCACACCCATCCCGCCCAGTCGCGCCATCGCAATCGCTAGCTCGGATTCCGTCACGGTGTCCATAGCCGCCGAAATAATGGGGGTGTTGAGCCTGATCCGGCGTGAAAGACGGGTCGAGGTATCGGCATCGGCCGGATTCACATCGGTGTTCCCGGGCAGCAGGAGCACATCGTCGTAGGTGAGGCCGGTAAAGCCAAAAGGGTCATCCAAGAGAGCGGTGGGAGTAGTCATTATCCAAAGAGACCTTTCGATGGGGTGGAGCATAGCCGAGGCGGGGCCGCACGCGGGCAAGTATTTTCAGTATCAATACTAAACCCGAGACAGGGCCGCACGCGTACCCGGAGCCGTTATCTATATCTTGCGTATACCCTCAAAACACCTCAGCTGACACCGGTATTCCCTCCCCAGCTAGCCGGCCACCGGCCGGGTCTCATCCGCCGCCAGAGATTGGCGGGTAACTGAGTCCTCTGCCCTACCTATTGCCTCAAGTACCCGGGGCGCAAAAAAATCATAGGTGGTCTCAACATAGGTCGCCGTAATGTGATCGTAGTCCTGATAAACATACACGTTGCCGATAGCCACCGGGCAGGCATTATCCGGGCACACCACATCGGACATATTCACCGCCCCAAAACCGGGATAGGAACCCTCCATCTGCTGCTGCGGGTCAGCAAAAACATCCTGCCCCGGGGCCATAACGCAGCTGTCGTCATTCCCACCGCGGTCCAGACAGTCCTTGTGCATCACCGCCATCCGCGGGGTATCACGGATACCTATCACGGTTCGGCCCTCAGCGGTCAGCTGCCCCACCCTGTCCTGGATACCGGCCAGCAGACTATCCGGGGAGTCTTCGGCAGAGAGACTCCCGGTCACAAACACCAGATCCGGATCCAGCGTCTGCACTAAATCCTGCATGGAGTCGGCTGCCCGCACACACCGGTCGTAGAACTCGTCTTCCCTCACGTCCTCGCTACCGTAGAAGCATCCCCCCACGGTCATCATCACCAGATCCCAGCCCTGCTGGTAGGCCAGCTGCCGCAGAACGGGAGCCCACATCTGCATATGGCTGTTGCCCACCGCCACCACTCGTCTGCTGGGAGAGTCGTTGGCAACCGTGTGAAAACAGTTGGCTCTCTGCGACTCGTCAAGATCCCAGCCGGGGTTGGTGCTCACGCATGAGGGGCCCCGGTCCGCCCAGTCGTCGCCGGTGGCCCGCACCGGGATAGTGGTGGCCTCCTCACTGCCCCGGTAGACAAACCCGTATTCCAGGGTTTTAGCGCCCTCGTTGTTAAGCCCGCGGTTGAGCATGGCCTGCTCCACCGTGTGGTTGATATCCTTCTTCCAGGCTCCCAGCGGCACCAGCCCGATCACCATACAGCTCATCACCACGCCCAGGGCCGGTAGCGGATTCTGCTGGGGCCATCTCCAGCCGCGCAGGGGTGTCTCAACATAGACGGTAATCATCTTGGCCAGCAGAATCGACAGGGCCAGCAGTACCAGCCCCGCACCAAACCCTGCCTTCTCCTGCTGAACCCAGTGCAGATAGAAAACCAGAATCGGCCAGTGCACCAGGTAGAGGGCATAGGAAATCTCCCCCAGCGCCAGCAGGGGCTTCAACGTCAAGAGTTTTTCTGGCCCGTACCTGGTCCCGGTATCACCGGCGAGGATCACCATGGTAGCGGCCAGCACGGGCCACAGCGCATGGTAGCCGGGGAATTTGCCCTCAACATCGAGCACAAACCCGCACGAGACGATCAGGGCTATCCCCGTCCACCCCATCACCGCCCGTATCGGTGCGGGCAGCTTCAGCTTCGATACCACCAGCGCCGCAATAGTGCCGGCGGCAAACTCCCACAGGCGCGCCCAGGTGTTGAAATAGGCTGTCTGCTGGCTCGCCTCGGTCACCTGAACCGAATACCGCAAAGACACCGTAAAGACCGCACCAAAGAGCACTATCAGCGTGGGCCGGGCCGGCAGCCGCAGCGACTTTACCAGTACCCAGCCCAGCAGAAACAGCAGCGGCCAGATGATATAGATCTGCCCCTGCACGGACAGCGACCAGAAATGCCTCAGTGGCGAGGCGACCGAGCTGTCTTGGGCGTAGTAGTCAACCGCGTGCATGATAGACCACCAGTTCTCCCGGTAGAGCATCACAGACTTGGCCTCATCGATCAGGGTCAGCCAGCGTTCCTGGGGAAGAACAAAAAATATACCCAGCAGGACACCCACCACGGTCAGGGACGCCAGCGGAAGGATCCTGGTAAACACGTGGATCCAGTAGGTCACCACGGTGGTGGGGCCGGCGAAAGCACCCGACTCTATCTTCCGGGCAAAAGAGCCGGACATCAGAAAAGCAGAAATCAGTAGAAAAACATCGACACCGCCGGAAACCCTGCCAAACCAGAAATGGTAGGCGGCCACCAGAAGCACCGCCAGCGCACGCAAGCCCTGAATCTCCGGGCGGAACCTCCGCCGCCCAGCGGTAGATTCCCCGGAGGAGGCTACGATCTCACGATCCCGCACCGCTGCTACACTCATAGCTCCGCGGGTTCCTCGTAAAACTCCTGGGCACCATCCCCGCTACCGCCGTCGGCGGGGGCTGGCTCACCCTCTCCTACTTCGGGCTCTACCGGTAGAACTTCCAACGGCTCCTCCCAGACGTCCCACCCCTGATCATCGAGCTGGGCGGCGGCAGACTCCAGCAGGGTTGCCCCGTAGGCTTTCGACACGTGGTTATCGTCCATATACACGTAGATGTTACCGATAATCGGCAGGCACCGGCCGTCCGGGCAGAGCTGGCCGGTAAAGTCAAGGCCGTAGACCATGGGGTGGGAATCGATCAGCGGCCCGGCCGGGTTATCGGCGGCAAGTTTCTCGTCAACGGGCCGACCGCAGGAGTCGGGGTCACCGACAGCAAGCTGGGCGCAGTCATAGATGTTATAGCCCCAGCGGGGGTTGTCCCGCAGACCGATCACCCGGATACCGGCCTCGGTAAAGACACTGATCTTCTCCTCAACGCCGGGCACAAGAATCTCTTGGTTGGTCTCCGGGTCTGTCTGGGTCACCATGAGAGCCAGGTAGGTGGGATTCTGGGCGAGCACCTCTTCGACGATACCCCGGTTATAATCCTGGCAGGTCTCCGTGGGGTTAGACTCAGCCTCCAGCGGAAAACGGCAGCCACCGGTGTGAAGGTCCATCAGGTTCATGCCCCGTTCCCGTGCAAGACCCCGATACCAGGCAACCGACTGGCCCGCGTGCGACCCGCCGACCACCATCAACAGCGGAGAGTCCGGGCCCGCGTTCATTTCTAGCCCGCAGCTGTCGGCGTACATCTGATCAGCCACCGGAAGAGCGGTGCAGCTCCCCGGCATCAAACCGTCGAACTGCGAGTAGGGGTCGCTGGCGGGGATCGGCGGGTAGGAGTAGCGTTCTCCACCGCCGGTGAGCGAGTAGGCGCCGGGGAAATCGGGGGTCCCCGCACCGGTTTCAGCTAAAATAGCCAGTTGCTCATCGCGGTGCTGCACCCGGTTCTTACTCACCATAAGCGGTACACCCACCAGGATCAGGCAGGAGGCAATCACCACTGCCGGCTTCCACACGAGCCTGGGCTTTACCCGCGTCTTATCCCAGGGGGTAGCGGTTACTTTCTCAGCCGCCGGTTTCACCCTGCGCAGGGGCTGCTCGATAAAGCGGTGAATGGCCCAGGCCAGCACCATGGAGACAAGAATCAGCCCGGTACCGGTCAGAAAATCCGGGTGTTCCTGCCGGCTTCTCGCCGAGTAGATCACGAACACCGGCCAGTGCACCAGGTAGAGGGCATAGGAGATCTCGCCCAGCGCCAGCAGGGGCTTTGACGACAGGACACGGTCAACACCGTAGCGGGAACCTGTTTGGCCCGCTAGAATCACCAGGGCCCCGGAGACCAGCGGCCACAGGGCAAGGTACCCCGGGAAAGCTCTCTCCACCGGCAGCACAAAACCGCACGAGATCAACCCGACCACGCCCAGCCAGCCCATGGCCACCCGCGCACGGTCGGGGACCTTCCACTTGAGGGTGAGGAGGGCCAGCAGTGTACCGGCGGCAAACTCCCACAGCCGGGTACGCGTATCAAAGTAGGCAAAACCCTGGTTGGTGTAGGTCTCAATCACCGAAAAAGTCAGTGACGCCACAAAGATACTTCCAAAAATGAGGGCCGCCGAGGCCAGAAGGTTCAGCCGGAGCCGGCGGGCAAGGTAGGCGACCAGCACAAACAGCAGCGGCCAGAGAATAAAAATCTGCCCCTGCATGGACAGCGACCAAAAATGCTGCAGCGGAGTTTTTCCCGCGGCATCCTGGGCATAGTAGTCAACCGAGTTAAAGGCAAGCCGCCAGTTGAGATAGTAGAAGAGGGTGGCGATACCGTCCTGAATAATACTCAACAGCCGCGACGGCGGCAAAAAGACGAGGGAGGCCACCACGGTCCCCGCGGTCACCGTGGCCGCGGCCGGCAGCAGACGCTGAAAAACGTGCAACCAGTACGTCACCGGGGCAAGCGGCTTACCCTCGTTGATTTTGCGCATACTTGAGAGCGACAGTAGAAAAGCCGAAATGAACAGGAAAACATCGACGCCGCCGGAGACCCTGCCAAACCAAATATGGTAGGTGACCACCAAAAACAGGGCCAGGGCGCGAAGACCCTGGATCTCGGGCCTGAACCCTCGGGTCTCCACAAAAGAATGATCGAGAAGCCTGGGCTTCCGGTGAGTAGTCTGATGCATAAACTATCCTGTGTGTTTTCTCTACGCACGCGGTGCACTGTCACCAGCAGATACACAGGCACCAAGTGCAGAACGTTACCCGATAAACCTGGGAACCCCTCCACCTATCACGGGGTTTCTGCACCTCTGTGAGCAAGCACAACACAGTTTAGCCCACAAATTTCTGCGCCGGTTCCCCAACAGTGCCGACACAAACCGCCCGCCTCCAGCGTCTGCCGGGGCGGGCGGTCCGTTACCGATGGGTAGAGGGTCTCAGATCCCTCTAGTCTTCATCCTCGGTCTCCTCGGGTTTGTCGACCACCAGGGTCTCGGTGGTCAGCACCAGGGCCGCAATTGAGGCTGCGTTTTCCAGCGCAGACCGGGTTACCTTGACCGGGTCGATCACCCCGTCGGCGATAAGATCGCCGTACTGGGCGGTCTTGGCATTGAAGCCCGACCCCGCGGGTAGCTGTGCCACGCGGCCAACCACCACATAGCCGTCCTGACCCGCGTTCTCGGCAATCCAGCGAAGCGGCTGCACCAGGGCACGGCGTACGATCTCAACACCGGTCTGGGCGTCCCCGCCCTCAAGCTCCACGCTATCCAGGGCTGCCAGAGCATGCACCAGGGCGGTACCGCCACCGGCAACAATGCCCTCCTCCAGGGCGGCGCGGGTCGAAGACACCGCGTCCTCAAGACGGTGCTTGCGTTCCTTGGCCTCAACCTCGGTGGCCGCACCCACCCTGATTACGCCGACCCCGCCGGCCAGCTTGGCGAGACGCTCCTTGAGCTTCTCACGATCCCATTCAGAATCAACCTGCTCAATCTCAGCCCGCAACCTGCTGACCCGCTCAGCGACATCTGCCGCCGAACCGCCACCGTCAACAATGGTGGTGTTATTCTTGGTCACGGTCACGCGCCGGGCACTACCCAGCTGGTCAAGGGTCACGCTGTCAAGGCTGATCCCCAGCTCACCGGTAATCACGGTGCCGGCGGTCAAAATAGCCAGATCCTGCATAATCGCCTTACGACGGTCACCAAAACCGGGCGCCTTCAGCGCAACGACGTCCAGGTTGCCGCGCAACTTGTTGACAACGAGCGTGGAGAGGGCCTCACCGTCAACATCTTCGGCGATAATGGTCAGCGGCTTCTTGGCCTGCACAACCTTCTCAAGCAGCGGCATAATCTCGGCCACGGTCGAGATCTTGCCCTGGTAGAGCAGGATTGCGCTGTCAGCAAGCACCGCCTCCGCCCTCTCGCTATCGGTTACAAACGAGGGGGAAAGGTAGCCCTTGTCGAACTGCATACCCTCGGTGATCTCCAACTCGATCTCCGTGGTGGAGCCATCCTCAATGGTAATTACGCCGTCTTGGCCGACCTTGTCAAAGGCCTCGGCCAGTAGCTCGCCCATCTCGGGAGACTGGGCCGAAATCGCCGCCACGTGAGCTACCTCGCCGCCGGCAACCGCGCGGGCGTTCTCCAGCAGTCTGGCCGATACCGCGCGGACGGCGGTCTCAATACCGCGCTTGACCTCCCCCGGTGCCGCACCGGAAGCCACGTTGCGCAAACCCTCGGCAACCAGCGCCTGGGCCAACACCGTGGCGGTGGTGGTCCCGTCGCCGGCAACATCGTTTGTTTTGGTTGCGACTTCCTTAGCCAGCTGGGCGCCAAGGTTCTCAAAAGGATCTTCAAGCTCAACTTCGCGGGCGATGGACACGCCGTCGTTGGTGATGATCGGCGCACCCCACTGCTTGTCAAGAACCACATTGCGGCCGCGCGGGCCCAGGGTTACTTTAACAGCGTCCGCGAGTTTGTCGACACCTGCCTGAAGGTGCTTACGAGCGTCGTCGTTGAATTCAAGCTGTTTTGCCAAGAATTCATCAACTCCTTCTTAGTTGGTGCAAAAATTTACTTAGGAGACGACGGCCAGGACATCCCGGGCCGAGAGAATAAGGTACTCCTGCCCACCAAAGGTTATTTCGGTACCCCCGTATTTGGAGAAGATCACGGTGTCGCCCTCAGCGACATCGACGGGGATGCGCTTGCCCGAATCATCGGTGCGGCCGGGGCCCACGGCGATCACGGTGGCTTCCTGGGGCTTTTCTTTAGCGGTATCGGGGATAATGAGGCCCGAGGCGGTTGCCTGCTCAGCCTCAACAATCTGCACAACAACGCGGTCTTCAAGCGGCTTAATGGATGACATGTTTTCTCCCTTAAGGGTCAGTCTTTTATTCTGTTGACTGCGCCCGGTTAGGGGTTTGACTGTCGTCGCGGTGCCAGCAAACCCCAAAAAAATTAGCACTGCGCGCAGCCAAGTGCTAACACAAAACTTTAGATCTGTGACTTGCGGCTGGTCAAGAGAACATGCGCGTTTCGCGGTGAGCGCACCGGTTATGATGGTCAGCAATGTTTTCTTTTACTGTCCCACCCGATTTTTATCCCGTCCCCGCTCGCGCACTCACCGATCGGCAGCGGGAGGCAATCGACCGTTTTACCCCTTTCTCTGCCGACTCTGCCCTTGCAGCGGTCAGCACACTGCGCGCCGAAGGCTTCAACCCCGCAGATTCTGCCGCCGTACTCGACCAGGCCAAGCTGCGTACCCGTGCCGGGGCAAAATTTGGTGACGCCGCAGAAGACATGCTTTTTACCGAAGCCGGCTACGAGCAGGCTAGCCGCAGCTCAGTAGCCGACCTGCACGCGCGGCGCGTGAAAGAAGCCGGTATAGATGCGGTGGCTGACCTCGGCTGCGGAATCGGTGCCGACTCCCGAGCCTTTGCACAGGCGGGGCTTTCGGTCACGGCGGTGGAACGCGACCGAGACACCGCCTCCATAGCCGCCTATAATCTGCGCAATTTCACCGGGGCACGGGTCTTCTGCGGAGACTTACGGGCCTTCAAAAGCACCGACAGCGACCGGATAGCACTGTGGCTTGACCCCGCCCGGCGCCGGGTACGGGGCGGCACAACCGAGTCGCGCTTTTTCGACCCCGAGTCGTTTTCACCGCCCCTCTCCCACATCCGCAAGCTGGCATCGACCGGCATAGCGCTGGGCGTGAAAATGTCGCCGGGACTACCGCACGAGATGATCCCCGACAACTGTGAGGCACAGTGGGTGTCCCAGAACGGCACCCTGCTTGAGACGGTACTCTGGTTTAACGCGCTGGCGCGGAAAGGGGTGCGCCGAAGCGCCACAGTACTGGAGAAGGGAACCTTCCGGGCCCGCGTGGCCGCCCACCTCACAAGCGAGCGCACCGTATCAGAACCGGCCCCCGTGGGCCAGCTCAAAGAATACATATATGAGCCCGACAGTGCGCTGGTGCGTTCGCACCTGATCCCCGAGCTTGCCACCGACCTGGGTGCCCATCTGCTCGACGAACGCATTGCCTATCTCACCGCCGAGAAACCGATCTTGAGCCCCGCTGCCAGTTGCTTTCGGGTGCTTGAGACCATGCCCCTGAACACCGGGGTTCTCAAAAACTGGGTGCGCACACACCGTATAGGTGCCCTCACCATCAAAAAACGGGGTGTCGATATTGTTCCCGAGCAGCTGCGCAAAACCCTGCTGGCCGGGGCCGGGAGAAAACGCTCCGAGTCAGCTACCCTGATCCTCACCCGGGTAGGAAGCGGGTCCGCCTCGTATCGTCTTGCCCTGCACGTTGAACCGCTCACGGGTCGGGGCGGTACAGGCAGCTCGCACCGGGGCTGTCACAGCCGCGCCGGGGAGCATTGCGGGGCGCAAGCTAATACTATGGGAAAACCATGACCAACATCCAGAGAGCTATTGTGCCTTTTGCAGATTCGGCCCGGTCAACCCTCGGCCTGGAATGGGAGCTTGCCCTGGTGGACAGGGACACCGGGGAACTCACCTCACGGGCCCCGGAGGTTCTTGAGCGGGCCGCACAGCGGACCCCAGGGCTCTTTGACCTCACCGAAGGTGCGCATATCACCGGCGAGTTTCTCGACAACACGGTGGAGCTGGTCAGCGGTGTCTGCGCCACGGTCGCCGAGGCGGTGGCTCAGCTCCAGCGGGCCGCCGACCAGCTGCGGGCCACCACCGATAGCATGGGGATCGACTTCTTCTCTGCCGGCACCCACCCCTTCTCGCACTGGCAAAACCAGCCGGTAGCCGCCAAAGAGCGCTACCGGAAGATGCTTGACCGCACCCGCTACTGGGGCCGGCAAATGGTTATCTACGGTGTGCACGTGCACACCGGCATAGATTCCCGTGCCAAGGCTCTACCGGTGGTAGCCGGCCTCACCAACCTCTACCCCCACCTGCTGGCTCTCTCCGCCTCCTCACCGTTCTGGGAGGGCCACGATACCGGCTATGCCTCCCAGCGGGCCCTGATGTTCCAGCAGCTGCCTACCGCGGGGCTTCCCTTCACCTTTGACACGTGGGAAGAATACGAAGACTATCTACGGGATATGATCACCACCGGGGTGATCGACGATCCCAGCGAAAATCGCTGGGATATTCGCCCGGTGCACCATTTTGGCACGGTTGAAATGCGTGTGTGCGACGGTCTGCCCTCCCTGGGTGATGTCGCCGGAATCGCCGCCCTCACCCAGTGCCTGGTCGAGTCAATCAGCCGCGACCTCGATGCCGGTCAAACGGTTGAGCCGCTCAAACCCTGGCACGCCCGGGAGAATAAGTGGCGGGCCGCCCGCTACGGCTTAGAGGCCACCATTATTTGCGACAACAGCAACAATGAGCTGCCGGTGAGCGAAGATATTGCGCGCCTGGTGGCGGACCTTGAACCCGTTGCCGCAGACCTGGGCTGCCTGGACGAGCTTGCCGGTATCTGGCGTATTCTGCGCGAGGGCGGGAGCTACCGAAAGCAGCGGGAAACCGCTGCCGCCTCCGGCGGTGATCTGCGGGCGGTGGTGCGCTACCTGGTGGAGGAGGCTCAGCGGCCCGCACCCTAGCGGGGTTCGGCCAGCAGGGTCTCCAGCTCAGCCATCACCTGCCGCCACATCGCGGTATAGGTGTATTTCTCTCTCACCGTCTCCGCCGCGGCCCGGCCCAGTTCTGCACGTAGGTGCGGATCTGACACCGCGCTGTCAATCACGCTGCGTAGCTGCCGGTGGTCGTGCACGGCCGGCATGAGCGCCGTACGGTCAGAAAAATATTCTTTCATGGGTTCGGTCCCCGTCACGACCAGGGCCGCCCCCGTTGCCGCCGCCTCAAGGGCAACGGTCTGCCCCGTAGGGTAGGCGAGCTCGTGGGTGGGTATCACCACGGTCTGGGCACGGTGGAGCAGCCTCTTGTACTCCCCGTAGTCCACGGTACCCAGCCGGGTCACCGAATCGGGTACCCGCATACCCTCAATATTCGAGTCTCGGCAGACTAAAAGAAGCTCGGTGTCGATCCCCCGCATAGCGGCAAGCAGGGTGGCATAGTCACGGCCGCGGTCGGACCCCACGGCAAGAAGAGGAATATCTTTCTCGGCCTGGGCAACAAAACTAAATTGTTGAGACGCAAACCCAAAGGGGATAGACCTCACCTGACCGGCGGGAAAACCGTAGCTCTCCAGCTCGGCCACCTGGTTGCGGCTCAGCACAAAGATGCGGTCGACACCCCGGTAGCGGCGCACGGTCCGCTGCCGCTGCTGGCGGCTCATCGACCGCATCTCGTCGGTGAGCCAGCAGGCGATAGTCACCAGCGGTTTTCTGCGGTAGCCGGGCACCCGGCACCGCTTGAGGAGGGCTGGAAACAGTGCCTGATTCTCTAAAAAGGTCAGGATCAGGTCCGACCTGCGGGCAAGCGGCACCGATCGGATCGCTCGATCCAGCGGAAAACCGAGCCGGTGCTCGGCGACATCGCGAAGTTTTCTGTGCAGCCTTCCCGAGGCTACCGGAGCCTCAACCAGGTGAGATTTTTCGGTTTCCAGCAGGTCAACACCGTAGGGGCCATCGTGTGCGCTCCCGCCGCACAGCACCGTAATCTGTATCATGAGCCGGTATCCTCCCGGTGGACAGTGGTTCTTGGCTGCCGATAGTACACGGCTTCCGCAGGGATCAGTCTAGCAGGGCCCTTCTCCCTCGAAAAAGAGATCCTAGCCCAGCGAAACCGCGGTGACCGGCAGAGACGAATCCGCCTCAAAGCCCAACCCCGAGGGGTGGCGTCCCTCGGCCACCAGGCGGGCACCCAGCGCGGCCACCATGGCCCCGTTATCGGTGCACAGCGACAGCGGGGGAACCACCAGCTCAATACCGTGTTCAGCACAGCGCTGCTCGGTGAGCTGGCGCAGGCGGGAGTTCGCCGCCACTCCCCCACCCAGTAGCAGCGTGGTGAAACCGTATTCGGTGGCGGCTAGAACAGCCTTTTTACTCACGATATCGGCCACAGACTCCTGGAACGATGCGGCAATATCGGCAACCGGAACCCGTTCACCGCGTGCCTCAAACCCCTCCACCGTGCGCGCCACCGCGGTTTTCAGACCCGAAAAACTGAAATCGTAGCGGTGCGGACCCGGCTCCTGCGCTGTTCCCATGAATTTTTGGGCCGACATACCGCGAGGAAAACGAAAAGCCGCCGGGTCACCCGCCGAGGCGGCAGCATCGATCGCCGGCCCACCGGGATACCCCAGGTCCAACAGCCGCGCCACCTTGTCGTATGCCTCACCTGCGGCGTCATCGAGGGTAGCACCGAGCAACTCCACATCCGAGACGATATCGCGTACAGCCAGAATCTCGGTGTGACCTCCGGAGACCAGCAGGGCACCCAGACCGGGCATGTTACCGGTCGAGGCTATACCACCCCCACCCAGCAGGCCCACCCCCACGTGAGCCACCAGGTGGTTAACACCGTAGAGGGGTTTTCCGGTGGCAAGAGCCAGCGCCTTAGCGCTCGAGACACCCACCATGAGGGCACCGGCCAGGCCGGGGCCGGCGGTCACGGCAATGGCATCAAGGTCGTCAAGCTTAACCCGCGCCTGCTCCAGTGCCGCGGTGAGAGCCGGCAGCATCGCATCGAGGTGGGCGCGCGAGGCGATCTCGGGAATCACCCCGCCAAAACGAGCGTGCTCGTGCATAGACGAAGACACCGTGTTGGTCAACAGATGGCTACCGCGCACGATTCCGATACCCGTCTCATCGCACGACGATTCGATACCCAGCACCAGAGGTTCTTGGGTCACTCTTTTTCTCCCTGCCCTTTCAGTATTTTTTGCATGACGAGCGCATCTGTACCATCGCGGTAGTAGCGCTCCCTGGTATGAATATGCGTGTAACCGTTGAGTCGGTAAAGGTTCTGTGCCCGCGGGTTATCAGCGCGCACCTCAAGCAGGATACGCGACGCCCCGTCCCCGGCTGCCTGCCGATGGAGCAGGTTCAGAAGGGCCCGTCCCAGCCCCTGCCCCCGGTAGGTGGGGAGCACGGCGATCGTCTGAATATCTGCGGTATCGGCCGCGATCATCAACCCGGCGTAGCCCACAATTTTTCCGCCCCGGACAGCCACCAGGTAGGTGCGGGTGGGGTGGGTGATCTCTGCCAGAAACATATCCGCGCACCAGGCATCAAGGGGGAAAAGCTGCCGCTCAATCTCGTGCACCTGCGGAATATCGTCGGGGGTCATCTTCCGCACCGCGACACCCCGCGGAAGTTTTTCTGCGGGGTTAGCGGACATCGTGCCCCGCTTTCTTACGCGCTGCCGGCACCTTGGCATCGGATTCACGCAGGTAGAGGGGGGCGGTGTCCGTGGAGAGTTTTTCGATACCGATCCGGGCGGCTGCCGCCAGCAGCGAGTCCGCCCGCGGCACCGCGTCTTCAAAGCCATCGACAGCCTGGAGGGTGTCGCCGTAGATTCCCCCGCCCCGTCCAAAAACCGGTAGTGCCGGTAGCCCGGTAGCGGGCCCCACGGCGGGGCCGGAACAGAGCTCATACCCGGTAGCGGTGAGGGAGAACTGTGCCCAGTATATTTCTCTTCTTCGGGCATCGGTGGCCACTATAAAACGCCTGTAGCCGCAACAGAGAGCTCTCTGGGCAGCGTCCTCGGCAATGGCGTAGAGACTCATGAGCCCGTAGACCGGTAGTGCTCGGGCGAACCCCAGGGCGCGAGCTGTGGCGATTCCCGCCCTCAGACCGGTGAACGGTCCGGGACCGGTACCCACCAGCAGGGCTGAAAGCTCTTCCCAGCCAACCTCCGCCTCTGCCAGCAGGCGCTCGGCATAGGGAGCCAGCACCTCGGCGTGGGAGCGGGTATCATCGCTGGAGCGGACGGCAAGAATTTTTGCCGGCCCCGCGGACTGAGACACCCGGCCCAGGGCTACGGATGCGGTAGCGGACGAGTCAATTGCAAGTATCAGCACGCTACCAGTCTAGTGTCTGCGTCAAATGAGGGCAGCAAGCTCTTCTCCAGCCTGCCCCTCCCAGCGCGGCCCGTAGGCCCTGATCGTCAGCTGCCGCGGCTGAGATTCCTCGTCGGTTTCATCGTCCGGGTCACTACCACCCCGGAGGTGGTCACCGTGCGGCGCGGCACTGCCCCCTCTCGATCGGGCCAGCTCAATCTCCAGCCGGGAGTCGCTGAGGTGCTCCGCTTTACCTCGGCCCCACTCGATCACCGTCACCGATCGATCCATGGAGGATTCCAGGTCAATGTCGTCAAGTTCCTCTGCCGAATCCAACCGGTAGGCGTCTACGTGCACCAGGTCTGGCCCACCGGGCCGGGGGCCGTCGGGCAGGTTGGGGTGCACGCGGGATATCACGAAGGTGGGAGAGATAATGCCGGCGCGCACACCCAACCCCTCCCCCAGGCTACGGGTAAAGGTGGTTTTACCGGCACCCAGTTCGCCGGTGAGAATGAGGAGGTCCCCGGCGGCGAGCTGGGCGGCCAGTCCCAGTGCCAGTCTGCGCGTATCGGCGGTATCGCGCAGGGTTGTCCGCAGTGCCCGGGTCATCGGTTCCCTCCCCGGCTGCCGGCACCTGCACCATAGATACGGTCAACCCTCTCCGATATTCCGCTCACTATCTCATAGTTGATGGTGTCCGCGGCTTCTGCCCACTCGGTGACCTCCGGGTCCTCGCCCGCACCAAAAAGCACCGCCGGAGCCCCCAGGTAGCCCAGTGCCGGATCTGCCAACCCGGGTGCTCCCAGGTCTATCACCATCTGGTCCATGGCTATACGCCCCACCTCCCGGTAGGTTTTTGCCTCTGCCCCGGCCGGGTAGACACGCACGGGTCCGCCCGTGGCCGCCCTGGGGATACCGTCGGCGTAGCCTACCGGCACCAGAGCTAGCGTGGTGGGGGCTTCGGTGATGTAGCTGAGGCCGTAGGAGACTCCCTGACCCGCCGACACCTCTTTGACACCGCTAATGAAGGTTTGCAAAGTCATAGCCGGTTTTAGTCCCAGCTGACGGGGACTCACCCCGGGAAAAGGCGAGAGGCCGTAGATTCCCAGCCCCACGCGCACACCGTTGCAGAGGACGGATACCGGATCCTGCGTATCCGCCGCCAGGGTCGCCGCAGTGTTGGCCAGGTGGATCAAATCGGGGGTCAGGCCCACCCGGCGGGCGGCCTCGACAGCGTGAATAAACCTGTCACGCTGCATTTCCGTTTCGCCGCGTTCGGGCTGGTCGGCGACGGCCAGATGGGAGAGTATACCGCGTACCCGCACCAGCCCCCGGCGTTCGAGGTCGCGGGCACGCTCGATGAGCAGGGGCCAGTCAGACTCGGTGCAGCCGTTGCGCCCCAGCCCGGTGTCGATTTTGAGGTGGAGGACCGCCTGTCTGCCCGTCTGTGTGGCTGCGGCGGCAATTCTCTCCAGTTCCCAGCCCGAGACCCCCAGTTCCACCCGGTGGTCGAGGGCTGCGGCAAAGTCGGTATTCACCGTGTGTGCCCAGGCCAGAAGCGGGGCATCTATGCCCGCCCGTCGCAGGGCGAGGGCCTCACGGACATGCGCCAGGCCCAACATGTCGGCACCTGCTGCGCATGCCTGTCGGGCAACCGGCACCGCACCGTGGCCGTAGGCGTTTGCTTTGACCACCGCGATCAGTTTCCGCCGCCCCACCAGCTGGCGGATACGACCAACGTTGTGGCGCACCGCCGAAAGGTCAACCACCGCCATGCGCTCGGGTGCGCCCGGAGCGAGAGAGGGCAGGTAGGAGGGTTGAGCAACCATGCATAAAATCCTTGGAGTCGACAACAGCTTTTTTACCGTTTAGTATCTCACGAGTGGCCGGTCTCTCGCCGCGGTATCCGCCGGGAAGAGATTGCCGGTGCGCGGCACAGGCTCAAAGCTCTTGCTAGAGTAGTCACAGTGAGCGAACGATCTCCCCTTCACCTGCACATTATCTCCATGCACACCTCCCCGCTAGCCCAGCCCGGTAGCGGTGATGCCGGGGGCATGAACGTGTATATTGACCGTTCGCTACGGGCCATGCTAGCCAGATACCGGCATATCTCCTGTGAGATTTTCACGCTCGCTACCGCACCGGCGCCCCGGCTAACCCGCCAGATTTCACGCCGGGCACTGATCCACCGGGTCTATCTACCGCAGGCAGCGGGGGCGAACAAAGAGGAGCTAGCGCGCTTTGTCCCCGATTTTGCCACCGCTCTCGCCGGGCAGGCACACCGGGCGCCGGACCTGATCCATTCCCACTACTGGCTCTCGGGTCTGGCCGCCCTGAATTTTATCGAGAC
This sequence comes from Rothia sp. 18CD1-1, assembly GCF_055285355.1. NCBI lineage: Bacteria > Bacillati > Actinomycetota > Actinomycetes > Micrococcales > Micrococcaceae > Rothia > Rothia sp. 18CD1-1. The sequence continues at coordinate 269,831 of NZ_JBUZLI010000003.1, forward strand.
CACCGGTAAAAATATTCCGCTGGTGCACACCATGCACACCACCGCAGCCGTCAAGGATGCTCGCGCGGAGAGCGGTGAACCTCGCGAGCCGGCTACCCGCTACAGCGGTGAACAAAAAATTGTGGACTCAGCCTCAGCCCTAACGGTTAACACCGCCGACGAGGGCAAACAGATGGTAGATTTCTATGCTGCGGATCCGCAACGTATTCGCGTCATCGCCCCGGGCGTAGACACCGGAATTTTTGCCCCCCACCGCCGGCGGGGACCCCAAAACCGGGGTTCTGACCGTCGGGCGCGCATCGTTTTTGCCGGCCGCCCCCAGCCCCTGAAGGGTCCCCATATTCTGGTGGAGGCGCTGGCTCTGCTCGCCGACGAACTCGAGGTGGAACTCGAGATTATTGGCAGGTCTGATAGCGGTTACGAGCACCGGCTGCTGCGCCGGGCCCAAGAGCTCGGTCTGGAGAAGCGGGTGCATCTGCGTGCGCCGCTTCCACCGCGGCAGCTAGCGGATCGTTTTCGCCGCGCCGATATTGTTGCCTGCCCCTCCTCGTCTGAGACCTTTGGTCTGGTCGCCCTAGAAGCCCAGGCATGCGCCACCCCGGTGCTTGCCAGCAGAGCAGACGGCCTGGTGAGCGCCGTGGACGACGGCGTGTCGGGACTACTGGTGCAGTCACGCACCCCTCGGGCCTGGGCCGAAGCGATCGACTATCTGGTGCGGCGCCCGCAGCTGAGGCAGCGGCTAGGGTCACAGGCGCGAAAGCGGGCGCTCACCATGCGATGGTCCGACACCGCCGAGAGGCTGGTGGATCTTTACCAGGAACTCACCGACGGGCCATAGTCCCGCCAGTTTTCTACAAGGAGTAACCGTGAAACTCTCCCCTTTGACGATGACCGATAGCCAATTTATCGACTACCTCAACAGGTCCCGCATCTGCGGGCAGGTTGCAACACCGCGCGAGAACAATCTTGCCCACATGCACGGTTTTATTGCCGGTGACGAGCACCTGGAGTTTGGGGTTAAACTTACCCGGCAGTGGACTTTTGACGACGTCTTTGCGCTTATGGCGCGCCGGGTGGGCACCAGCGCAGACCCCGATTTCCTGGAGGGGCAAGACACCATTAGCGCCGAAAAATGTCTTGAGGAGCTCTACCGCTATGCCCGTCTGCTGGGTGAGGCCGTGGCCGATCGGGCTTCCATCCTTTTTGCCACCGGCCACCCTGCCGGGCTTTTTCCCGTCTACGCTGAACTGGCTTCGCTAGCCCGGGCTGCGGGGGCTCGCCCCGTCGCAATCCGGGAGGGAGACAGTTTTCGCGGCGGCGATATTCGCCAGATCATGGACGTGGTAATGTGGCAGCAGTACGGCAGTCTTCAGCACACCCACTTCCCGGACCCCATGGAACTCACGCTGTCCCAGCTTGAAGACGAGACGGTGACACCGGACCTGGTGGTGGCCGATCACGGGTGGGCGGGTTTTGCCGCCTCCCGCGGGATTGCGACACTGGGTATTGCCGACTGCAATGATCCCGGGCTGTTCGTATCGGCAGAACAGGGGGATATTCTTGTTGCCGTGCCCATGGACGACAACGTCCTCCCCCACCTGTACAAGCCGGTTATAGAGTTTATTGCGACCCATGCCGGTCTCCTCTAGAACTACCCATAATTTGGGGGACAAACCGTTCTGATCCCGCTATTAAAAATATTTTTGAGCAGATCCTCAACCTTTTCCGTGTGCCCTCTGGATATACGTCTGACAATGTATAATAATGGCCTACGAGCAGACCTCGCACCCTAGTTTCGCACCTAGGAGGTTTGCCATCATTTTAGGGGATACATAAGGGGATTACTCTCGATGGAAAATAAAGCTATCATCGAAAGGCGCTGGGCTGAATCACGGAATACTCGGACGTGGCAACCCAAAATTATCGCCGCACTCAATATTGGTGACCTGCTCGCTATTGCTATCACCATCATTATTTCGCACCTCTTGAGCTTCGGTTTTCGGAACACCGAGGTGGTCAGCCGCTACGAGAGAGGGATCAACTATATCGCTACCGGTTTTGTGATTGGGGCGCTCTGGTACATCGTGCTGGGGCTATCTAGCTCCCGCAACATCCGCTACCTGGGCCAGGGGAATGATGAATACCGGCTGGTGATCAAATCAACCTTCTACTTTTTTTGCGCTATCGCTATTTTTTCTTACCTGACCAAGGTGGATTTTGCGCGCACCTATATTCTTTTTGCTTTTCCTCTGGGCCTGCTGCTGCTGGTGATGGAGCGCTGGATGCTCCGGCAGATTCTGGTTCGCTGGCGGCAGCGGGGCAGGGCGCTGACCCGCGTGATGGTGATTTCCGATACCGAATCGGGTGCCCACCTTTACGGCACCCTTCGTGCCGCCCAGCTGTCGGGGCTGAGTCCGGTTGCTTTCTACCTTCCGGGGTTTGCCGCCGGGACCGCGGTGGCAGACCTTGATATTCCGGTGCTGGGGTACAGTACCGACTCGCAGAAAATTGTTGAGGTCTGCCGCGCAAACAATATCCACGCCGTAGCGGTTTCGTCCGGGCACCGGCTCACGCCCAAGCAGTTGCGAAATCTGGGCTGGGATCTTGCTGCCGCCCATATTAAACTAATTCTGGCTCCGGCGATGACCGATATTGCCGGTCCCCGTATCCGTACGCAGCCGCTCAACGGTGTGCCGCTGATTCACGTGTCCACCCCCCGCATGGAGGGTGCTTCGGCCTTCATTAAACGCAGTGTTGACCTGCTGGCCTCGGGGCTGGGGCTTATCCTGCTGTCGCCGCTTTTTCTGCTGGTGGCCGGTATTGTCAAGCTGGATGGCGGCCCGGTTTTCTTTCTGCAGGAGCGGGTGGGTTACCGCGGTTCACCTTTCCACATGGTGAAGTTCAGGTCCATGGTGCCCGATGCCGAGGAGAGGAAGAAAGATCTGCTGGATCAGAACGAGGGTAACGGGATTCTCTTCAAGATGGCCGATGACCCCCGTATCACCCGGATCGGCAGGTTTATTCGGAAGTACTCTATTGATGAGCTTCCCCAGCTGTGGAATGTTTTTATCGGCGACATGTCTCTGGTTGGTCCTCGCCCGCCGCTGGCCACCGAGGTGGCCCAGTATGAGGAAGATGCATACCGGCGGCTGCTGGTGAAACCGGGGATCACCGGACTGTGGCAGGTATCGGGCCGCTCCGATCTCTCCTGGGAGGAGTCGATCCGCCTGGATCTGTACTACGTTGAAAACTGGTCTGTCATCGGCGATATGGTGATTCTTTTCCGGACCGCCCGCGCGGTTTTCGCCAAGGACGGCGCCTACTAGTTCGACCCGGTATCGGCCCGGCCGGCAAGAAAACCGGCCAGTGCTGCCGGTAGCTGGGCCGTTACCAGGCTGGGCGGTACCGGACCCGGCATACCGTTGTTGACCGCGAGCGCGGCCAGCTGGTGGACGCGGGTGGCACACGCTGCGGTGTAGGCAAAGACCTCTGCCCCCAGGGTTTTCGGGGGGCGGGGGTTTTTCTGGGCGCCGATAACCTGAGCCAGGAGGGCACCGAGGATACCTGTGAGGGTGTCGCCGCTGCCTGCGGTAGCCAGCCAGGGTGTTTCTGCGCGTGTGCTCAGCAGGTGTTCTCCCGAGCCGATGAGCGTGGTTGCTCCTTTGAGGAGCACGGTGGCCCCGGTGATTCGGGTGGCCGCTTGCACCCAGGTGAGCGGGTTTTTTTCGATGTCGCTGCGGTTTGGTGGGTTTGTTGTTCTACTGCCGGTGCGCCACAGGGGCGGGTTGAGTTCGGCAATTTTGGTGAAGAACTGGGCCAGTTCGCCAGCGTGCGGGGTCAGGATTTTGTGCGCCCCCAGGATTCTGCCCTCGGCGACGAGGCCCGCGGCAAGAGGTAGTGCCGCTGCGTCGATCACAGCGGCTTCCTCGGCGGTGATGGCGTGCAGGAGGTCGCTCTCTCGGGCTGGGCCGGTGGCCCCCGACCCGGCCGCCCATGCCTGTACGCGGATATTGAGTGGCTGCGGTGAGCAGACCGTTTCCGGTGATGCCAGCTGCACCGTGTCGGTCAGCGGTTTGGGTCCAATGAACCGGACCATGCCGCACCCGCAGTTAACCGCCGCCGCCGTGCTCAGCAGTGCCGCGCCGGGGTAGTCGCTGCTGCCGGTGATGACCCCCAGTACTCCCCTGGTGTATTTGTGGTCGCGGAATCCCGGCCGGGGCAGGATTCTGGCAAGTTCGCTGTCGGTCGGCCGGATGATGGCCGGCCGGTGGTGGTCAAGGTCCTGTTCGATCCCCAGGGGTGCGGTGATAACCGTGCCGCACAGGTGTTCGGCCGGGGAAAGGTGCGGGGTTTTTTCGGCGATAAAGGTCACGGTCGCATCGGCGGGTAAAACGGGGTCAAAAATCTCTGCCGTGCTGCCGTCGATACCGGAGGGGATGTCGCAGGCCAAAACCGCAGGAAACTGCCCGGCTGCCCCCTCTTTGAGGCTGCCCAGCGTGTCCACGGTCTCTTTCGCTGCCCCGCGCAGGGGCCCCCGTGCACCGGTGCCCAGAATGCCGTCAATAATCAGGCTGTGGGTCAGGGGGCTGGGCAGGGCATCGACGGTGTGGCCGCCGGCACCGATGAAGGCCCGCATCGCCGGCTCGTGTACTCTCCGGGAGAGGGTCAGTGCCTCAACCGTGACCCCGTGCTCGGCCAGGTGGGCCCCGGCCAAAAGGGTGTCCGCGCCGTTGTTGCCGGGGCCCACCAGCAGCAGTACCGGCCCACGCCGATCCGCCGCTAGCATCGACCGTGCCTGCCGAAACAGCCGGTAGGCCGCCCGCGCCATGAGGCCGCCATCGTAGTCGGGGGCGGATAGGTAGGGGGCCTCCAGTTCCCGAATTGTCTGCGCCGTGTAGGCCCTACGCATCCCGGTCATCCTGTCTTCCGGTGAGTGAGCGGGCAGGTTCAGCGTCGTCGATGTGCTCGGCGATCACGCTGGCGATAGCGACGGGGGCGTCGTGGCTCATGCTCAGATGCCAGCGGTTGATACCCAGCCCGGCAGCCACCTCCGCCACTGTCCCCCGGCACACAATACGGGGGGCGCCCCCGTCGGTCTTTTCCACCCAGCAGTGCTGCCAGACCATGCCCGCCGGTGCCCGCAGAGCCTTGGCTACGGCTTCTTTAGCGGCGAACCGGGCGGCCAGCGAGCGCACGGGAAGGTTGCGTTCCTGCTCAACGAACAGGCGGTGCACCAGCGCCGGGGTCCGCTCGATGGTGCGGGCAAAACGTTCAATGTTGACCACGTCAATTCCGGTCCCGATAATCATGCCGGCCTTTCATCTCTTATCTTCGGTGCCCAGACTATCAAATACGGGTGCGGGGCGTACCTGTTGGTACACCCCGCACCCGTCAGTGCTCGATTCTGCGTCTATCCTCGCAAAAACGGTCTACTCGACGGTCACAGATTTGGCCAGATTACGCGGCTGATCGACGTCGTAGCCTTTAGCGCCGGCCAGCGCGCAGGCGAAGATCTGCAGGGGCACGGTGGCTAGAAGCGGCTGGAGCAGGGTGGGGCACTGCGGCACGTAGATCACGCTGTCTGCGTAGGGTACTACCGCCTCGTCGCCCTCCTCGGCGATCACAATGGTCACCGCCCCCCGGGCCCTGATCTCCTGGATATTCGAGACCACCTTGGCGTGGAGGGAGTCCCGGCCGCGAGGTGAGGGGACCACCACAAAAACGGGTAGCCCCTCTTCGATCAGCGCGATGGGCCCGTGTTTGAGCTCGCCGGCGGCAAAGCCTTCGGCGTGGATGTAAGCGATCTCCTTGAGCTTGAGCGCGCCCTCCATGGCCACGGGGAAACCCACGTGGCGGCCCAAAAAGAGCACCGATTCCTGATCTGCCATGGATACGCCCAGGGACTTCACCTGTTCTTCACCGTCGATCACCCTCTGGATTTTCTCGGGCATGGCCTCAAGTTCGCTGAGGATCTCGCGTACCTCGTCCCGGAACTTGTTGCCGCGCAGCTGGGCCAGGTAAAGGCCCAGCACATAGGCCGCGGTGATCTGCGCCAGGAAGGCCTTGGTGGAGGCCACAGCAATCTCGGGGCCGGCGTGGGTGTAGAGTACCGCGTCCGACTCCCGCGGAATGGTGGAGCCGTTGGTGTTGCAGATAGCCACCACCTTAGCGCCCTGTTCCCGGGCGTGACGGATAGCCATGAGGGTGTCCATGGTCTCCCCGGACTGCGAGATGGCTACCACCAGGGTTTTTTCGTTAACGATGGGGTCACGGTAGCGGAATTCGTGGGCCAGCTCCACCTCGGTGGGGATCCGGCACCAGTGCTCGATAGCGTAGCGGGCGACCTGACCGGCGTAGGCTGCGGTGCCGCAGGCCACCACAATGATCTTGTCGATGGAGCGCAGCACAGACTCTTCGATTTTGAGCTCGTCCAGGGTCAGGGCACCGTGTTGGTCCATTCTACCCATGAGGGTTTCGCGCACGGCGGCGGGCTGGTCGTGAATTTCCTTGTCCATGAAGGAGTCAAAACCGCCTTTTTCCGCTGCGGCGGCGTCCCATTCGATGGTGTAGGGTTTGCCCTCTGCCGGGTTACCGTCAAAGTCGATAATGGAATAGTCGTTGGCCGTGATGGTTACGATCTGGTCCTGGCCCATCTCGACGGCCTTCTTGGTGTAGTCGATAAAGCCCGAGACATCGGAGCCCAGGAAGTTTTCGTTGTCGCCCAGGCCGATCACCAGCGGCGAGTTCCGCCGGGTGGCTACCACACGGTCGGGGGCGTCGCAGTGGATAGCGAGAATGGTGAAGGCGCCCTCCAGGCGGTTTGAGGCTAGGCGAACGGCTTCGGTGAGGTCTTTGGTGTCCAGCTTGTTATAGATACTGGCGATGAGTGCACCGGCTACCTCGGTGTCGGTTTCCGAGGCGAACTCAACTCCCTCTGCGGCAAGTTCTGCTCGTAGCTCCGCAAAATTCTCAATGATACCGTTGTGCACCACGGCAAGGTTGCCGCCGTCAACGATATGGGGGTGGGCGTTGGTGTCGGTGGGCCCGCCGTGGGTTGCCCAGCGGGTGTGTCCGATACCGGTGGTTGCCTCCGGTACAGGGTGATCTTCGACCTCGGTTTCAAGGTTTTTGAGTTTGCCCGCTTTTTTGCGGTATTCGATCCCCGAGTCTCCCACCAGCGCGACTCCCGCAGAGTCGTAGCCGCGGTATTCGAGGCGACGAAGCCCCTCAATCATCACATCGTATGCGGTGTGATTTATTTTAGTTCCGTCCGGGGCCTGTCCCAGACCTACATGTCCTACAATTCCACACATACGCTCTATACTACCCGACGCCCTCCCTCCTTTCGGGTGTGTTTTCTCCCTCCCCAGCGCAGGCTGCCGGGCCGCGGATAGCGCCGCACTGTTTCTACCCGGATTTCAAATTAGGCGCCTTCTGGGTCTCTGCCTAGAATAAGAGGAATGAGCACCGCTTTGCTATCCAAGTTTTCCCCCTTTGTGGAGCTTGACCGAAACACCTGGTCCCGGCTGGCCTCCACCATAGATGTTCCCCTGAGCGAGTCGGAGATTGCCGCCCTGAGGGGCCTGGGTGAGACGCTGGATATGCGGGAGGTGCGTCAGGTGTATCTGCCGCTTTCACGCCTGCTGAACCTCTATGTTAATGCCACCGGTTCCCTCAACCATATGACCAACGAGTTTTTGGGTACAGCACAGGAGCGGGTACCTTTTATCATCGGTGTGGCCGGCTCTGTTGCCGCCGGCAAGTCAACCACCGCCCGTATCCTTCAGGCCCTGCTGAGCCGCTGGCCCTCCACCCCCAAGGTGCAGCTGGTGACCACGGATGGTTTTCTCTACCCCAATGCCGAGCTGAAACGGCGCGGGCTGATGGATCGCAAGGGTTTTCCCGAATCCTATAACCGGCGGAGGCTGCTCAAGTTTGTCTCCGATATCAAATCCGGGTCCCCGCTGGTCACAGCACCCAAATATTCTCATCTCTCCTACGATATTGTGCCCGGTGAGCAGATTGCGGTGACCACCCCCGACGTGCTTATTCTGGAGGGCCTCAATGTTTTGGCACCGGCAAAGACCGGCGGTGAAAACCGCACGGCCCTGGCGCTGAGCGACTTCTTTGACTTCTCGATCTATGTTGATGCCCGCACCACCGATATTGAGCGCTGGTATATTAATCGGTTTCTCTCGCTGCGCAGCTCGGCTTTTCAAAATCCGCGGTCCTATTTCAACCGTTACGCAGACCTCTCCGACGCGCAGGCGGTAGAGCTTGCCCAATCCATCTGGAAGGGGATTAACGAGCCCAATCTACTCGACAATGTGCGGCCTACCAGGGGTAGGGCAAAACTGATACTCTCGAAGGACTCCGACCACACGATCAATCGCGTTTTACTGCGCAAAAACTAAAACCGGCTCCGGAGCCCGTCCCCCAACCGGCTTTAACCCACGCCGTAGAGTTCCTCTTTTATCCCGTACCCGATTATCGGCAGGCACAAAACCGCCCGTCACGGGCAGGTTATTTCTCTGTGAGAAAACACACTTGCTTTCCCCGTCAATAATTGCACCGCATCTGTTCAAAATCCCCCAACTCATCGCTATGCTTGAGAGCATGCTTAGTGGATTTAAAGATTTTATTACCCGCGGTAACGTGATCGACCTGGCTGTTGGCCTGATTATCGGCACCGCTTTCACCGCCGTTGTCACCGCCCTGGTGGAGTCGGTGTTTATGCCCGCAATCGCGATGATTGTTGGTTCCCCCAATTTCGACTCCTGGCTGGCTTTCGGCGACATTAAAGTCGGCGTATTTATTACCGCCGTCGTCAACTTCCTCATCGTTGCCGCAGCTCTCTACTTCTGCATCGTTATGCCCATCAACAAGTTCAATGAGGCCCGCGCAGCAAAGCTGGAGACCGAAGAGCACACCGAAGAAGACCCCCAGGTGGTTCTGCTCAAAGAAATCCGTGACTCACTGGTCGCAAACAACAAGTAACCTCATCGCATCTCACCCGTAGGGGAGGGCCCATATTCAGTAAGAATATGGGCCCTCCCCTACGATGTTATTACGTTGTGGGCAAACCTAGTGCTCGCCCGAGCGAGCACTAGAGAGCCAGCTCAGCCAAAACCACAGCGGCCAGGGACTCGGCAACCTGATCCGCGGTCTGCTGATCCGCCGCCTCCACCATGACCCGCACCAGGGGCTCGGTACCGGAAGGGCGCAACAGCACCCTACCGCTGGTACCCAGTTCCTCCTCGGCAGCAACAATCGCCGCCTGCACGGTCTCACTGGCGGCAACACCGTCGCGGTTGACCCCGGACACATTGATAAGTTTCTGGGGTGTGGGCTGCATCCGGGAGGCCAGCTCAGACAGCGGAAGACCCGTGCGAGCCACCTCGGCCGCCAGATGCAGGCCGGTCAATACACCGTCACCGGTGGTCGCGTAGTCGCTCATAATCACGTGCCCGGACTGCTCACCACCCAGGTTATAACCCCGAGCGTTCATGGCCTCCAACACGTAGCGGTCCCCCACCCCGGTGCGTTCCAGCCGAATCCCCTGCTCCCGCAGATAAAGCTCCAGCCCCAGCGAACTCATGACCGTGGCCACCAGGGTGTTATCTTTCAGCCGGCCCGCCTCCTTCATGGCTACAGCAAGCACAGACATAATCTTGTCGCCGTCAACAAGGTTGCCCTGCTCGTCCACCGCCATGCATCGGTCCGCGTCGCCGTCGTGGGCAATCCCCAGGTCAGCGCCGTTGCGCACCACCGCTTTCTGAAGCTTCTCCGGGTGGGTTGACCCCACACCGTCGTTAATATTGGTGCCGTCGGGGGAGGCCGCCAGCACCACCACCTCGGCACCCAGGGTGCGGAAAGCATCGGGTGACACACCCGAGGCCGCACCGTTAGCGCAGTCCAGAACCACTTTCAGCCCGTTGAGGCGGCGGTGCTCGGGCATGGTGGACAGCAGGTGGGTGATATAGCGATCTTCACCGTCGGCGAGCGGACGAATCCGGCCCACCCCGCCACCGGTCGGGTAACGGAAGCTAGCGGACCTGAAAAGAGCCTCAATCTCGTCCTCAACAGAATCGTCGAGCTTCTTCCCGCCGCGGGCAAGAAACTTAATACCGTTGTCCTCAGCCGGATTGTGCGAGGCCGAAATCATGACACCGAAATCTGCGTCGGTAGCCGCCACCAGGTAGGCAGCGGCCGGGGTAGGCACCATACCGGCATCCCACACATCCACGCCGGAGGCCGCGAAACCGGCCATCATTGCCGAACCAATAAACTCACCGCTAACACGCGAATCGTGTGCAATGACCGCCCTGGGGCGACTACCCTTTTCTACCGTATTGAACCCCAGAACGATAGATGCGGCCTGAGCAAGTTCAAGCGCCATGCTCGGAGTAATCAACTCATTGGCCAGCCCGCGCACACCGTCGGTTCCGAATAATCTCTTAGACATCACTGGCTATTCTACGCCCTAGAGACTACTCATCGCCGTCTTTGAGCACCGGGAAACCCTCCGGGTTCTCCGGGGAATCATCGTCAAAGACGTCCGAACCCGAGCCCACAATTTTCGGATCGACCGTCCCCACCACGTCGCGATCCTTATTGGGGTAGTCGAACTGGGACAGAACATAGCGCATAGCCTCAAGCCGGGCCCGTTTCTTATCGTTCGACTTCACCACCGTCCAGGGGGCATCACCGGTATCGGTATAGAAGAACATAGCCTCCTTGGCTTCGGTGTAGTCGTCCCATTTATCCAAAGAAGCCAGGTCGGTAGGTGAAAGCTTCCACTGACGTACCGGGTCGGTACGGCGGGAATCGAAACGGGCCAGCTGCTCGGCACGGGTCACCGAGAACCAGAATTTAATAAGCCGGATCCCCGAATTCACCAGCATCCGCTCAAGGTCGGGGGTCTCCCGCATAAACTCGTAGTACTGCTGGGAGGTGCAGTAGCCCATCACCCTCTCCACCCCGGCACGGTTGTACCAGGAGCGGTCCATCATCACAATCTCTCCACCGGCGGGCAGATGCTTGATATAGCGCTGGAAATACCACTGGGTCTGCTCCACCTCGGTGGGTTTCTCCAGGGCAACCACCCGCGACCCGCGGGGGTTAAGGTGTTCGGTAAACCGCTTGATAGCCCCGCCCTTGCCGGCCGCATCGCGGCCCTCAAAAATAATCAGGATCTTCTGCCCGGTCTCCTTGACCCACAGCTGAAGCTTCAAGAGCTCAATCTGAAGGGCCCGCTTTTCGCGCTCGTATGCCTTACGCCCCAGCTTCTCACTGTAGGGATAGCCCTTCTTCCAGGCATCAGATCGTGTCTTGGTACCGCTAATTTTCTTCTGCAAAGATGAAATCTCATCGAGTTCAGCCGCATAATCTTCAACCACCGAGATCCGGCGGGTCTCCTTCTTAAGGGCGGATTTAACGGCCCGAGAGTGGTCACCGGTAGGCGCTGTGTGGGTTTCTGCCGCGCTCGCGGTATCGTTCTTGTCCACCGAGGCATCGTTGTCGGCGGTGGTTTTACGTGAAGCTACCATAGCTTACCTTTCGTCGATACGAAAACAACTCTGTGCCTTCTCCCCCATTCTAGGAAAAATAGCTTTATTGACATAGTGTTACTATCACGGCAACCTTATGTCCCCGCCCTCAGGCCGGGAAAACAGGCATTAAAAAGGCAGAGCCCCCGCGGGGGCTCTGCCGATTGCAACTCTCTGCGGGTTTTTTAACGCTTGGAGAACTGCGAAGCCTTACGCGCCTTCTTCAGACCCGCTTTCTTGCGCTCGGTCACGCGAGCATCACGGGTGAGGAAGCCTGCCTTCTTGAGGGCCGGCCGGTTATTCTCAATATCAATTTCATTGAGAGCACGCGAGATACCCAATCTTAGAGCACCCGCCTGACCCGAGGGGCCACCGCCGGCAATCCGCGCGATCACATCGTAAGCGCCCTCAAGACCAAGAATCTTAAAAGGTTCACCGACTTCCTGCTGGTGCAGCTTATTGGGGAAGTAGCTCTCCAGGGTACGGCCGTTGATTACCCACCGGCCACTGCCGGGAATAACACGCACCCGGGCGATAGCTTCTTTACGGCGGCCAACTGCCTGCCCGGCAACGGTGAGAGCCGGCCGCGCAGACCCCACCTCTTCGACCACGGGTGCCGACGATTCAGAAGTGTAGCTGGTCAGCTCTTCTTCTACTACAATCTGCTCTTCGTTCTGAGCCACGATTTCTCCTAGTGTTCTTTCGTTGGCCCGAATTACTGGGCGACCTGGGTAAATTCGAAGGTCTTGGGCTGCTGGGCAGCGTGCGGGTGCTCGGCACCGGCATAAACCTTGAGGTTCTTCAGCTGCTGAGCCGCAAGCTTGTTCTTGGGCAGCATACCCTTGACAGCTTTTTCAACCGCGCGAACCGGGTTAGTTTCAAGCAGCTCAGCATAGTTAACCGACTTGAGGCCACCGGGGTAACCGGAGTGCCGGTAGGCACGCTTCTGCTCTAGTTTTGCACCGGTCAGTGCAACTTTTTCAGCGTTAATAATGATGACCGAATCACCCGTGTCAATATGGGGTGCAAAAGTGGGCTTGTGCTTTCCGCGCAGCAGCGTTGCGGTCTGGCTGGCAAGACGGCCCAGAACGACGTCAGTGGCATCAATAACGTGCCACTGGCGCTCTATTTCACCGGGCTTGGGAGTATAAGTGCGCAAAATTTCGCCTTTGTCTCGTATCTACATGCGGCGCTAGTTGGGTATCACGCCTCTTTCAACGTGCGATGAGCAGGGCCTGGGTGAGGACCAAGCGCAACTGCCCCGTTCGAATTCCCCGGGCAACTCAAACACCCTAGCTCTGCAACTGAGCGGTGTTTGGGCGCACATCAATCAGGGTGGAACACGCACAACATATGGAACTATACAGGACATACGGGTTTTAATCCAGGCAAAGCAGCCCCGTATCACCCGTCATACCCCGCACATCGAGGAAGTGTAATTTATTTCTCACCCAGACGGCGGACGGCGCGGGCCCGGTTGGCCTGTGCCCCGTAGAGTTCGGGTGCGGGGTAGGTGATCTTTTGTAGGGCGAGGCCCCTGGCCGGGGCCAGTCTCACCTGTGAGTCACGCACCGGTTCCTCGATTCTGCCGCGCAACCACTGCCGACTCTTGCTCCCCCGACCCACCATCACCAGCGAGGCAATGAGGGTGCGCACCATATTGTGGCAGAATGCATCGGCTTGAATTTCTGCCTCAATGATCCCCGTCTCGCCGCGCCTGAACTCCAGCCGGCGCAGGTCTCGAATGGTGGTGGCACCCTCTCGAGGTTTGCAGAAGGAAAGAAAGTCGTGAAGCCCCGACACATCCAGTGCGGCGGCATTCATGAGGTCAAGGTCGAGTTTTTCATCTACCTGCCAGGCCAGCAGACGCAGCAGCGGGTTTGAGCCACTGGCCAGGAAATCGTCTTCGATCAGGTAGCGGTAGCTTCTCTCCAGGGCCGAAAAGCGCGCGTCGAAATCATCGGGTACCTCCCGGGCCGCATGAACGGTCACAGCCTTGTGCAAGAGACCTTTTAGCCGGGTCGGCAGCCCCAGGTCTTCCTCTGCACCGGCCAGACAACGGCTTAGTGCCCCCCGCAGTTTTCTGGGCAGCGCCTCTTCCGGGCTCTTCCGCGAATGCCCGGGTAGTGCAAGCCACCTCTGCCGCGGCACATCAATATGAACCACCTGGTGCAGGGCGTGCACACCGGCATCGGTACGCCCGGCCACCGTGGTGGCAATCGGCTGCCGAAAAAGCATCTGTAGGGCCTGCTCAAACACACCCTGTACCGTCACCAGTCCGGGCTGTTTTGCCCAGCCGGCAAAAGCAAACCCGTCGTAGGCAAAATCAATCCGTATCCGCTGGGTCCGCTCACCCATGCACAGTCCTTTCCGCACAAAACCTCCGTTCGGACCGGACAAAATTCCGTCCGCCCCGACTTCTGCCCACAACCTTACGGTGCATAAAAAGGGTCTGCCGCCCACAGTAACTGTGGGCGGCAGACCCGAGACTTCTTCACGTTCAGGGACAGACCTTAGTCAGAGACCCGCTGGGCGGCGTCACCACCGGCGGGCGTGTAACCAGCCGCCTTAGCCGACTCTGCCGAGTCAAACCAGATCTCCGCCTTGGTCGAGGAGTACCAGCGTGAACCGGGCACGTGGTATTTCATCGAATCAGAATTACCTTTGACCTCAAAACCCTCGGGTGCCTCGCCCGATTCTAGGGGGGCGTGCGAGCCGGCGGGTGCAGCCTCACCCTGAGTTTCGGCCACCGCTGCCTCCTCGGGTGCGCTCTGCTCGGTAACCCTGGTTGCTTCTTCAATCACCTCGGCGGTAGCAACCGGTTCCATCACCAGCTCGATCACGGCCATGGGGGCGTTATCCCCGCGGCGGTTACCGATCTTGGTAATACGGGTGTAGCCACCGGGACGCTCAGCCATAGCCGGGGCGATCACGGTGAACAGTTCGTGCACCACAGACTTATCGGTCAGTGACCGCAGCACACGGCGGCGGGCCGCAAGATCACCCTTTTTTGCAAAGGTGATCATGCGCTCAGCTACCGGGCGCATACGCTTAGCCTTGGTCACGGTTGTTGTAATGCGTTTGTGCTCAAACAGCTGCTGAGACAGGGCGTTGAGCATGTGACGCTCGTGGGTGGGGCTACCTCCAAGACGGGGGCCCTTAGTGGGAGTAGGCATAGTTATTTCTCCATGAATATACGGTCCCCCGCCCTCTGTCGGGGTCGGCAGGAACCTAAAGTTTTGACGTTTGCTAGAGCTGCGCAGCCGCAGGTTGCAGCGGGTTAGATATCGCCGTAGTCTTCGTCGTCACGCAGTCGGCTTGCAGCAAGCTCGAACCCGGGAGGTGAGTCTTTGAGCGCCAGACCCAGCTCGGTAATCTTCGCTTTAACCTCATCAATTGACTTCGCACCAAAGTTACGGATGTCCATCAGGTCCGCTTCACTGCGGGAAACGAGTTCACCCACGGTGTGGATGCCCTCCCGCTTGAGGCAGTTGTAGGAGCGAACCGACATTTCCAGATCTTCAATAGGAAGAGCCAGATCTGCGGCCATCGACTCGTCCGCGGGTGAGGGACCAACCTCGATACCCTCTGCCGAGGTGTTGAGCTCGCGTGCCAGGCCGAAGAGCTCAACCAGGGTGCTACCGGCGGATGCTACCGCATCGCGCGGGGCGATAGTCTCCTTGGTTTCAACGTCCACGGTCAGGGAGTCAAAGTCGGTGCGCTGTTCAACACGGGTTGCGCTCACGCGGAAGGTGACTTTGAGAACCGGAGAGTAGATGGAGTCAACCGGTATCCGACCTATCTCGCCGTCACCGGTTTTATTCTGAGCTGCTGAAACGTAGCCGCGGCCGCGTTCTATGGTCAGCTCCGCGTCAAAGTGGGCCCGCGAATTCAGGGTTGCAATATGCAAATCGGGGTTGTGGATTTCCACACCGGCAGGGACCTCTATGTCGCCGGCGGTCAGTTCGCCTTCGCCCTGCTTGCGCAGGTAGGCGACCACCGGCTCGTCGTTCTCCGAGGAGACGGCAAGGTTCTTGATGTTCAAGATAATTTCGGTGACGTCTTCGGTAACGCCCTCAACGGTGCTGAACTCGTGAAGCACACCGTCGATGCGGATACTTGTGACAGCCGCACCGGGGATCGAGGAGAGCAGGGTACGACGAAGCGAGTTACCCAGGGTGTAGCCGAACCCCGGTTCGAGGGGTTCGATGGTGAAGCGCGAACGGTTCTCCGTCACGATCTCTTCACTCAGAGTGGGACGCTGTGCAATGAGCACGATGTTTCCTTTCAGTGAGTTCCGCTATATGAGCTCACAGGTTGGGGAAAACAAAACAAAAGGAAGCAGACGAAAGCGGTCTGTTCAATGATGACCCGCAGCTGCGGGTCATCGCCCGGTCTGTGACCGGGAGGCTGGCAACTATACGCGGCGGCGCTTGGGCGGGCGGCAGCCGTTGTGGGCAACGGGGGTGACGTCCTGGATTGAGCCTACTTCGAGACCTGTTGCCTGAAGCGAACGGATTGCGGTTTCACGGCCGGAGCCGGGTCCCTTCACAAAGACATCCACCTTACGAACCCCGTGTTCCTGGGCGCGTTTAGCGGCGGTTTCTGCTGCCATCTGCGCGGCGTAGGGGGTTGACTTGCGTGAGCCTTTGAAGCCCATTTCGCCAGCCGATGACCAGGAGATAACAGCACCGGTGGGGTCGGTGATCGACACAATGGTGTTGTTGAAGGTTGACTTGATGTGTGCCTGACCGGCAACAATATTTTTGCTTACCTTGCGGCGGTTGGTTTTGCGTGCCGCTGCGCGTGTTTTGGGAGGCATTATTGATTCTCCTACGAAGGTTGGGTGAAAGCGTTGCTGTGGCTAAGGTTGCCACGCCTGTTCAACGCGCTATTACTTCTTCTTGCCGGCGACGGTGCGCTTGGGCCCCTTGCGGGTGCGGGCATTGGTTTTGGTGCGCTGACCGTGGACGGGCAGGCCGCGGCGGTGGCGCAGGCCCTGGTAGCTACCGATTTCTACCTTGCGGCGGATATCAGCTGCAACCTCACGGCGGAGGTCGCCTTCAACCTTGTAGTTACCTTCGATGAAGTCACGAAGCGCCACAAGCTGGGAATCTTCGAGGTCCTTCACCCTGGTGTCCGGGTTGACACCGGTAGCCTGAAGAGCTTCTTGTGCGCGGGTTTTCCCGACACCGTAGATGTATGTGAGAGCTACTTCCACGCGCTTTTCGCGGGGAAGATCTACTCCAGCCAGACGTGCCATACGGGCTGTTCTCCTTATGAGTTTCAGAGGTCTGAGGCATCACTGCCCGGGCTTGATGAGCCCGGTCCCCGGCCTCTGTGTCCGAGGGTATCCCTCTCCTCGTGCTGCGGTTTTGCTGCACGGGCGGGAGCGGTGCCTATTTTTTCTTGTCGCTCCGTGGAGCGGTTCAGCGTGTGCCCGGCTGGTTAGCCCTGGCGCTGCTTGTGGCGCGGGTTTTCGCAGATCACCATGACCTTGCCTTGGCGGCGGATCACTTTGCATTTATCGCAGATCGGCTTAACGCTCGGCTTGACCTTCATCGCATTCCTTTGCGTTGATTGCAACTATTTGCATTGATATGAGCTGGATAGGGGTTCTTCGTGGTGTGGAAGAGCACGCTATCCCTGTACGCGACCGGTAAACGCCGCACCGTATGCGGCGTTTGCTCAGCGTATTTTTATTTGTAGCGGTAGACGATACGACCCCGTGACAGGTCGTAGGGCGACAGCTCCACCACTACCCGGTCTTCTGGAAGAATCCGAATGTAATGCTGGCGCATTTTACCCGAAATATGCGCAAGAACCTTGTGGCCGTTGTCTAGTTCGACCCGGAACATTGCGTTGGGTAGAGCTTCTTCCACAGATCCTTCGACCTCAATGACGCCGTCTTTCTTGGCCATATCCTCCGCTAACGTCGGTGCCCGGTATTTCTAGCGGGCAGTGCATCTCTGATTGGCTGCTCCTCTGCCGCCCTCAGTTCTGTGGGTGGCGGGGACTGCCTGGTACCGCGGTGGGCACGGCAGAAACAACCAAGAAACTAGTGTACGTTATACGCTAAAAAAAGTTAAGAGGGTATAGGTCACACGGTGGTGATGGGTCGAGAAAACCGATGGAGCGCACTTTTCCGAGCGAGCGAGGAAACAAAAAGTGCGCGGAATGGAGCCTGCGGGGCCTAGGTTTCTTTCGCTGCCAGTTGGCCGCAGATGGAGCGCACTTTTCCGAGCGAGCGAGGAAACAAAAAGTGCGCGGAATGGAGCCTGCGAGGCCTAGGTTTCTTTCGCTGCCAGTTGGCCGCAGATGGAGCGCACTTTTCCGAGCGAGCGAGGAAACAAAAAGTGCGCGGAATGGAGCCTGCGAGGCCTAAGTTTCTTTCGCTGCCAGTTGGCCGCAGGCTCCATCGATGTCTGAGCCTCTGGTGTCGCGGATGGTGGTGGGGATGCCGTGGGCGCGTAGGCGTTCGACAAAGTTTTGTTCTACTCCTTTGCGTGAGGCTGTCCATCGTGAGCCGGGGGTGGGGTTGAGGGGGATGGGGTTGACGTGGGCCCAGCCGCGGCTGGCCAGTTTTTTGCCGAGGAGGTCTGCCCGCCACCCCTGGTCGTTTATGTCTCGGATGAGGGCGTATTCGATGGAGACGCGTCGGCCGGTGGTGCGGTAGTAGTCGTAGGCCGCGTCGAGGGTTTCGTCTACTTTCCAGTGGGTGTTGATGGGGATGAGTTCGTCGCGTAGTTCATCGTCGGGGGCGTGGAGGGATAGGGCCAGGGTGATGGGGAGTTTTTCCATTTCAAATTTGCGGATACCGGGTACGAGGCCGACTGTTGACATGGTGATTCCGCGGGCTGAGATTCCCAGGCCGTCGGGGGCGGGGTCGATGAGCCGGTGTACCGCTTCTATGGTGCGCTTGTAGTTGGCCAGGGCCTCTCCCATGCCCATAAATACGATGTTTGAGACTCTCAGTGGCCGGGTGTTTTCGGGGCCGCTGTCCGCTCGCTCAAGGTTGTTCATCTGTTTCAGGTAGCGGGCTCCGGCAACTACCTGTTCCACGATTTCGGCTGCTGAGAGATTGCGGGTGAGCCCTGCCTGTCCCGTGGCGCAGAAGGGGCAGTTCATGCCGCATCCTGCCTGGGAGGAAATGCACATGGTGACCCGCTTGCTGTAGCGCATGATGACGGATTCGATGAGGGCGCCGTCGGTGAGCCGGTGCACCACTTTGAGGGTGTCCCCGCCGTCGGCTTTGAGGGTGCGCACCGGGGTGAGTAGCTGTGGTAGGGCGGCCGCGACCATGGCGTCTCGGTCGCTGGCGGGCAGGTCTGTCATCTCCTGGGGCCGGGTGACCAGCCGTTCAAAATAGTGTGTGGAGAGCTGGGCGGCACGAAAAGGCTTGTACCCCAGGTCCTCCAGAAATTTTCTTCTGCCGGTCATGTCAAAGTCGGCTAGGTGCCGGGGCGGCTGCGAACGGGCCGGTGCTTTAAGCGCAATTTTGCCCGGCTGTGGGCGTAGAGCCGATATGTTGACCGGGGTTGTGGTCATGGGTTGTCCTCAATACTGCGGTTGTCGGTGGCGGAGTCACTGTGTTAGGAGGGGATGGGTTTTACCGTCACCCCGAGCTGTGCCAGCTCGGCGGCCCCACCGTCTTCGGCGGTGAGCACCCAGATACCCTCGGAGTGGAAGGCCACCGAGTGTTCCCACTGGCAGGCGTCCGAGCCGTCGCTGGTTTTGACCGTCCAGCCGTCGTCAAGCACATAGGTATCGGTGGATCCGGCCACGAGCATGGGTTCTATAGCCAGCGCCATCCCTTTCCTGATCTTGGGGCCGCGGTCGCGGGTGGCATAGTTGGGCACGTCCGGTGCCATGTGCATTGCGGTGCCGATACCGTGGCCCACGTAGTCTTCAATGATCCCGTATTTCTCACCGCTCTCGGACCGCACAAAACGCTCGATGGCTGCCCCGATCTCGCCGACCCTCTCCGCCCTGGCAGCTGCCGCGATACCGTGCCAGAGCGCTGCTCGTGTTATCTCTGACAGTTCGGTGCGCGACTCGCCGACACTGCCCACCAGCACGGTTCTGGCGGAATCGCCGTTCCAGGTTTTTCCCGATACCGGATCCGTCACGGTGGCTCCGCCGTCGATGGAGATCATATCCCCCGTCTCCAGCCTGCGGGACCCGGGGATACCGTGGACCACCTCGTCGTTGACCGATGTGCAGATCATCGCCGGGTAGCCGTAGTAGCCCAAGAAATTTGAGCCCGCTCCCTCAGCCTCAATCACCCGGCGAAAAGCCGAATCAAGCTGGCCGGTAGTGGCCCCCTCACGGGCAGCGGCAACCGCCGTGTCAAGGGCGCGGGAGGTCACGAGTCCGGCTCGGGCCATCCAGCCCAGCTGGGCATCAGTCTTATACTCGATGCGTCTCACGAGCATCCCTTCCTCTCGTCCTTACAAGGGTTACCGCCCGCTGTGAGGTCGGCCCGGTGGTACCCGCGGCGGGTACCACCGGGCTGGCTTACCCTGCGGTCTAGGAGATAGCCGCCAGGAGGCGGGCGGTGACCTCGTCGATACTTCCCAGCCCGTTGACCTCTTTAACCAGCCCGCGCTCACGATAAATATCAAGCAGAGGCTCGGTTTCCTCATCGTAGACCCGTAAACGGTGGCGGATCACCTCTTCGGTATCATCGGTACGACCCTGCTCAGCTGCCCTGCCCAAAAGCCGCTGCACCAGCTCGTCCTGCTCTGCAACCAGAAGCAGTACCGCATCAACCCGCTGGCCCATATCGGAGACAATAGAATCAAGTTCGTGCACCTGGGCGATATTGCGAGGAAAACCGTCCAGAAGGAAACCGCCGGCGGCGTCATTCTCAGCCAGACGGGCACGCACCATTTTATTGGTCACCGCGTCCGGCACCAGGTTACCCGAGTCAATATAGCTCTTTGCTTCTCGACCCAGCTCTGTCTGCTCACGTATATTTGTACGAAAAATATCCCCCGTCGAAATAGCCGGGATCGACAGGTGCTCGGCAATCCTCACAGCCTGTGTGCCTTTGCCCGCACCGGGAGGGCCAATGATCAGTAAACGGTTCATCGCAGCAGTCCTTCATAGTTGCGTTGTTGAAGCTGGGCATCAATCTGCTTGACGGTATCGAGACCGACACCGACCACAATCAGAAGTGAGGCCCCGCCGAACGGGAAATCTTGGTTTGCGTTAAAAAGCACCAGGGCGACCAGCGGAATCATCGCGATAACCGCCAGGTAGAGGGAGCCCGGTAGGGTAATCCGGTTGAGCACGTAGGTGAGGTACTCCTGGGTGGGTCGTCCGGCACGGATACCGGGAATAAAACCGCCATATTTCTTCATGTTGCCGGCCACCTCTTCGGTATTGAAGGTAACCGAAACATAGAAATAGGCGAACCCCAAAATAAGCAAGAAATACAGGACCATATACACCGGATGGTCACCGCGCACCAGGTAGTTGTTAATCCAGTTCACCCACTCCGGCGGGGCAGTGCCATCGCTGGGAGTGTTAAAGTTGGCGATCAGGGCCGGGACCATGAGCATCGACGAGGCAAAAATAAGCGGAATCACGCCCGCCATGTTGACCTTAAGCGGTATATAGGTCGAGGTACCGCCGATAGTTCTACGCCCGATCATTCGCTTAGCGTACTGCACCGGTATCCGCCGCTGTGACTGTTCAACAAAGACCACAGCGATAATCACCAGTAGGCCAACCCCGCACACGGCAGCAAAAATACCCCAGCCCTGAGAGCTGGCAATACTACCCATCGAGGTGGGAAACTGTGCGGCAATCGAGGTGAAAATCAGCAGGGACATGCCATTGCCCACACCTTTTTCGGTGATCTGCTCACCCAGCCACATAATCACACCGGTACCGGCGGTCAGCGCCAGAATAATCAGCAGAATATGGGGCAGACTCTCATCGGGGATGATGGGGAGCGGACAGTTACCCAATAGCGCACCGGAACGTGCCATCGTCACAATGGTTGTCGCGTTCAGCAGGGCCAGGGCGATCGTGAGATAGCGGGTGTACTGGGTCAGCTTTGTCTGCCCCTGAGCCCCCTCCTCGTGAAGCTCCTGAAAACGCGGGATAACCACGCGAAGCAGCTGTACAATAATGGACGCGGTGATATAGGGCATCACGCCCAGAGCAAAGATGGATAGCTGAAGCAGCGCACCACCGCTGAAAAGGTTCACCAGATCGTAGATACCGCCGGTGGTACCACCGCGGGCAAGACACTGCTGAACGTTGCCGAAAGACACGCCGGGTGCGGGAATGAAAACACCCATACGGTAAATCACGATAATGCCAACGGTGAACAGCAGCTTACGCCGCAAATCGGGGGTCTTAAACGCCCGTCCGAACGCGCTCAGCACATGTCCTCCTGAAAAAAATTTTGGGTTACGCACACGCCAACCAGCATATAGCCCGGTTTCAGTATGCGGCGGTGCGGTGTACACATTCTTAGATAGTCTAGCGTGTTCGGCTTTGCCGAGTCATACCCACCGGCACCCGGTGGCCTGTGAGTTACCACCACATCTATAGACGAATTAGCCCCCGCGCCTGTACAACGCGAGGGCTATTCGAGCTAGTCGTCTCTTAAGATCGGTTAGCGAACGGTCACAGAACCGCCGGCCGCCTCGATCTTCTCGACCGCAGATTTCGATGCCTTATCAACACTCACATTGAGTTTGACACCGATCTCGCCGTCACCAAGGACCTTCACCGGCTGGTTCTTGCGCACAGCACCTTTAGCTACCAGGGACTCAACGGTGACCTCGCCCCCCTCTGGGAAGAGCTCGGCAAGACGGTTGAGGTTAACAACCTGATACTCGGTGCGGAAGGGATTGTTGAAACCGCGCAGCTTGGGAAGGCGCATGTGCAGCGGAAGCTGGCCACCTTCAAAGCCGGGCCGCACCTGGTAACGGGCCTTAGTGCCCTTGGTGCCGCGGCCGGCGGTTTTACCCTTGGAGCCTTCACCGCGACCCACGCGGGTCTTTGCCTTGTGGGCACCCGGTGCCGGGCGCAAATCGTGAATTTTGATAGCGTCTTTATTATCTGCCATCTCTACTTGACCTCCTCAACCCGCACCAGGTGGGCAACGGTGTTGACCATGCCGCAGGTGACGGGATCAGCAGTGCGGGTCACCGTGTTACCCGGGCGCTTAAGCCCCAGGGAACGGAGGGTGTCTCGCATATTCTGCTTCTGACCGACGTAAGACCTGATCTGGGTAATCTCAAGTTTTGCGTCGCTGGGCTGAATCCGCTTACCGGTCATTATGCACCTGCCTTATCAGACTTGGGATTGAGCAAGAAGCCCGGAATAACCTCGTCTTTGGGTAGACCTCGGCGGGCCGCAACTGCCACCGGTTCTTCAAGCTGCCGCAGAGCCGCAACGGTTGCGTGCACAATGTTGATCTGGTTCGAGGATCCCAGAGACTTGGAGAGCACGTCGTGAATACCCGCCGCCTCAAGCACCGCGCGCACGGGGCCACCGGCGATCACACCGGTACCGGCGGTTGCGGGGCGGAGCATGACCACACCGGCTGCCGCCTCACCCTGCACACGGTGGGGAATGGTGCGTTCTTCAACGCGGGGCACACGGAAGAAGTTCTTTTTGGCTTCTTCAACGCCCTTGGCAATGGCCGCGGGAACTTCCTTAGCCTTGCCGTAGCCCACGCCGACCGTCCCCTGACCGTCGCCAACAACGACAAGCGCGGTGAAGCTGAAGCGACGACCACCCTTGACGACCTTGGATACACGGTTGATGGTTACAACGCGCTCGATGTACTTGTCTTTCTCCTCATCGCGGCGGCTGTTACGACGCTCACCACGACCGCCGCGACGCTCACCACGGTTACCGCGGCGCTCTTCACGGGTGGAGGAGTTCTCGGTGGTTTCAACTGCTTCTGCGGTTGCTTCGGTCACCTGAGTTTCCTTTTCATTTACTGCCTGCTCGCTCATTAGAG
This sequence comes from Rothia sp. 18CD1-1, assembly GCF_055285355.1. Lineage (NCBI taxonomy): Bacteria > Bacillati > Actinomycetota > Actinomycetes > Micrococcales > Micrococcaceae > Rothia > Rothia sp. 18CD1-1. Next base: position 293,372 of record NZ_JBUZLI010000003.1, read on the forward strand.
TTCCAGACCTCCTTCGCGTGCACCGTCTGCAACTGCAGCCACACGACCGTGGTATTTGTTACCTCCGCGGTCGAACACCACAGCTTCGACTCCTGCCGCTTTGGCGCGTTCTGCCACGAGTTCACCGACTCGCCTAGCCTTGGCGGTTTTATCGAGCTCGCTGCCGCGCAGGTCTGCTTCCATGGTCGACGCGTATGCGAGGGTGTGGCCCTTCACATCGTCGATGACCTGAACGAACATGTGCCTGTTGGAACGGGTAACGCTCAAACGGGGACGCTCGGCTGTACCCGAGATGTATTTGCGCACGCGCACATGGCGACGCGCACGTGCAGCTGCCTTTGACCTTATAGCCATGTTTACTTACCAGCCTTTCCGACCTTGCGGCGGATCTGCTCGCCTTCGTAGCGAACACCCTTGCCCTTGTAGGGGTCGGGTTTACGGAGACCGCGAATGTTAGCGGCAACCTGACCAACCTGCTGTTTGCTGATACCCGAGACGGCAACCTTGTTGGCTCCTTCAACGGTGAAAGTGATCCCCTCGGGAGCCTTCACCGACACCGGGTGGGAGTAGCCCAGCGCAAACTCAAGGTCTGCGCCTTTAGCCATCACACGGTAACCGGTTCCCACGATCTCAAGCTTCTTGGAGTAGCCCTCGGTGACACCGACAATCATGTTGTTGATGAGGGTGCGTGAGAGACCGTGCAGGGCACGAGACTCGCGCTCATCGTTCGGGCGGGAGACGGTAATAACACCGTCGGTGAGGGCAACGGTAATGGGGGCTGCGATCTCGCACGACAGTTCACCCTTGGGGCCCTTAACGGAAACCAGGTTGCCATCGACTTTTACCTCAACGCCGGCAGGAACCGAGATGGGGAGACGTCCAATACGTGACATTTACTCTTCCTTTCTCTTCTACCGACTACCAGATGTAGGCGACGACTTCGCCGCCCACACCCTTCTTCGCGGCCTGCCTGTCAGTGAGCAAACCTGAAGAGGTTGAGAGGATTGCGATACCGAGCCCACCGTGTACCTGGGGCAGGTTGGTGGATTTTGCGTATACACGCAGACCCGGCTTGGAAATACGGCGAACACCCACGATGGAGCGTTCACGCTGGGGGCCGAACTTGAGCGCCAGGGTGAGGGTTTTACCCACCTTGGCATCGTCAACTTCGTAGCCAGCAATATAGCCTTCAGCTTTCAGAATCTCAGCGATACGACCCTTGAGCTTGGAAAAAGGCATAGATACGGTGTCGTGATGTGCCGAGTTTGCGTTGCGCAAGCGGGTCAGCATATCTGCGACAGGATCTGTCATAGTCATTTTGGGCTTCTGCCCTTCCTCGTTGTGGTTTCCCCACTGCTGTTATCAGCGGGAGGGACCTACAGCGTAGTCGTTACTTGGTCTTGAAAGGGAAGCCAAGCGCCCTGAGCAGTGCGCGGCCTTCGTCGTCGGTCTTTGCGGTGGTCACAACGGTGATGTCCATGCCGCGGACACGGTCGATGGTGTCCTGATCGATTTCGTGGAACATGGACTGCTCGGTGAGACCGAAAGTGTAGTTACCGTTGCCGTCAAACTGGCGGTCTGAGAGCCCGCGGAAGTCGCGGATTCGGGGCAGAGCCAGGGTGATGAGGCGGTCGAGGAACTCCCACATACGGTCCCCGCGCAGGGTGACGTGAGCACCGATCGGCTGGCCTTCGCGCAGCTTGAACTGGGCGATGGATTTCTTCGCCCGGGTCACAATGGGCTTCTGGCCGGTGATGGTGGTCAGGTCGCGGATTGCCCCGTCCATGATTTTGGCGTCGCGTGCCGCTTCACCGACACCCATGTTGACAACAACCTTAACAATCTTGGGAGCCTGCATCACGTTGGAGTAGTTGAACTCCTCCTGCAACGCCGGGGTGACCACGTCTTTGAACTTGGTTTTGAACCGGGGGGTGATCTTGGTTTCGGTCATTAGATGTCCTTCCCCGAGCTCTTGGCGTAGCGCACACGGACGGTGCGGGTTTTGCCATTGCGCTCTTGAGTTTCGAGGCGGAAACCAACGCGGGTCGGCTTCTTGGTGTCGGGGTCAACGATTGCCACATTCGAGATGTGAATCGGCGCCTCAACCTTTTCAATGCCGCCGGCTGCACCGGTCATCGGGTTTGCCTTCTTATGCTTGGTGACAATCTTGACACCCTCGACGATGACGCGCTCCTTTTTGGGGAAGACACGCAGAACCTTACCCTGCTTGCCCTTGTCAGCGCCGGAGATCACCTGTACCAGGTCACCGGATTTGATCTTGTTAGCCATAGGTTAGAGCACCTCCGGGGCGAGCGAGATAATCTTCATGAACCTTTTATCGCGAAGCTCGCGGCCGACGGGCCCAAAGATACGGGTGCCGCGGGGGTCACCGTCGGTATTTTTGATAATGACCGCCGAATTCTCATCGAACCTAATATAGGAGCCGTCTGCGCGACGGGTCTTTTTCTTGGTGCGGACGACGACCGCCTTGACGACGTCGCCCTTCTTAACAGTACCGCCGGGGATCGCGTCCTTGACGGTTGCGACGATGATGTCGCCAATGCCTGCGTAACGACGGGAAGAGCCACCGAGAACACGGATGGTCAGGATTTCCTTCGCACCGGTGTTGTCAGCGACCTTCAGTCGTGACTCCTGCTGAATCATATTTCTCCTGTCGTCTCGCCGGTTCCGACCGCACGGTATCTTGTGGGCCAGCCTTGCGGAACATTTTTACGGGATTGTGACGCACCGGCCCCCTGCGCTTGGTAGGCGGTGGGCGGAGACGTCCGAGATCTAGTCATGCCAGGAACATTTGACCCGCATCGGCTGCGGGCTATTGCCCACTGCGGTAGCGGCATTATGCTGTGGCACGAAAAATCCGTTGGTGGTGCGGGTATAGATAACCGCACAGAGTATATATGCTACCACATCCGATCCACGATGTGCGGGCCGATAACGGACATGGGTCCGGCCTGCGTCATTTCGCGGTGGGTGCAGTCGATCCCGACCGTGTGAATTTTGCCGGTGAGATAGGGGGCCCACTCGGCAGGGTCGTGGTCTCGGCCGACCCCGGCCCGGGTGGCGCTGAAAAACAGCATATCGCGGTGCAGGGTCGGGTGGGCGTACTCGCGCAGGATCTTTGCCGTGTTCAGGTAGGTCTGCAAGAGGGCGTCAATGGTCTGTGAGGGGAGGCCGGCCATCGGTGAGGCGTGCTCCGTGAGTGCCTTGACCAGTGCCTCCGCACTGAAGTCGCCCTTCACCGCAGAGTCTTCGAGACCGGCCATGGCCAGAACGGATGACACCGCATCTTCAAAGGGTGGTTGCTCACTCTGTGCCGCAGCCTCCGACGGGTAGGCGTCTAGCAGGGCTACCAGGCCCACCTCGTGCCCCTCCTCTTCAGCGATTGCAGCCAGCACCTGAGCCACCATGCCACCCAGGGACCACCCCATGATGTGGAGGGGGCCGCCGGGATGCACGCGAAGGATCTGGCTCAAATAATCTCTGGCCATCACCTCCAAAGAGGCAGGCTGTTGCCGGGGGTCGCGCACACCGCGGGCCTGCACACCCCACACCGCTATATCCGCCGGGACGTACTTGGTGATCGAGGAGTAGCACCAGGACAGTCCACCGGCCGGATGGATACAGTAGAGGGCCCCGCGCGCCGGACCCGGCGTCTGTTGAAGGGGTAGCAGGGTCTGTAGGTCGGCCTGCCCGTGCTGCGACGTCTGCACAACGGTGGCAAGCTGCTCAATGGTGGGGGCTCCCATGAGCGTGCCCACCCGCAGACTCAGCCCGGTCTCCCGCTCAATACGTGCCACCAGCTCAACCGCCAGCATCGAGTGGCCTCCCAGGTCGAAGAAGGAATCCTGGGCAGAGCAGCTCTCAATCCCCAAGACCGCGGTGAAACACGAGTGCAGCTGACGCTCCAGCTCACCGCTGGGTGCCCGGCCGTCGCTGTGCTTGGTCGCGGGCTGGGGCAGCGCAAATACATCGAGTTTCCCGTTAACCGTCAGCGGAAAAGCCTCCACCGCCATCACGTGCGAGGGCACCATATAGGGCGGTAGTACCGCTGCCAGTTGCCGGCGCATCTGCACGGGGTCAACCTGCATCGCGTTCTCACTCACCGTATAGAGCACCAGACGCCGGTCCCTGTCGCTGTCTCCGCTGAGGCAGGCGTAAGAATCGCGGACACCCTCCAGGGCCATTGCCGCAGCCTCAATCTCGCCCAGCTCTATGCGGAACCCGCGAAGCTGCACCTGCCGATCTGCACGTCCCCTAAAATCCAGCACGTTCCCCCTGCGAACGGCAAGATCCCCGGACCTGTACATGCGCATCTTCTCAACCGGGCAGGGCACATCCACCGCGGAGTGCGCGGCCTGCCGCGCAAAGGGGTCGGGAACAAAGCGCTGCTCGCTCAGATCGGGCTGACCAAAATATTCGCGGGCCAAACCGGCACCGCCCATATAGATTTCTCCGGTCACACCGTCGGGGACAGGATGTCCGCCACGGTCCACCAGGTAGACGGCCAAGTCCGGGATGGGTTCCCCCACCGGGGAGAGTCCGCTGCTGTCCTCGGTCACCTGCTGGTAGGTCACGTGCACGGTTGTCTCGGTAATACCGTACATGTTGATCACCCGGCACCGGTCTGATCGGTGGCGGCGCTGCCAGCGGTGCACCACCGAAAGGTCCATCGCTTCACCACCCAAAACAACGCAGCGCAACGCATAATCGCGCGGCCCACCGGTTTCATCGGCGATCACCAGCTGCCCAAAAGCCGAGGGTGTCTGGTTGAGCACCGTGATCCTCTCGGCAACCAGCAGGTCCGCAAAATCCTGGGGGCTGCGGCTGATACTGTGCGGTACGATCACCAGCTCGGCACCGGTCAGCAGTGCCCCGTAGATCTCCCAGACCGCAAAATCAAAGGCAAACGAGTGGAACATGGTCCAGCGGTCCTGTGAAGAGAACCTAAACCAGTGATCCGTAGAGGCAAAAAGGCGCACCACATTACGCTGAGGCACCACAACGCCCTTGGGCCGGCCCGTCGATCCCGAGGTGAAGATGATGTAGGCGTCGGTATCGGCATCGATAGCGGGAATCGGCGGGGTGTCCTCCCCCATCTCTAGCGAGTCGATATCCACCGCAGGCACGGTTGGTGCCCCTTCCCGTAACCGGCCAAGGGTCTCCCCGTCGCGGTGCAGGATAGCGCTCACTTTGGCGTCCTCCACAATAGTGGTCAGCCGGGTCAGCGGATACTGCGGATCCAGGGGCACGGACGTCGCCCCCGCCCGCAGGGCACCCACGCACGCGATCACCTGATACGCTGACCGTGGAACCAGCAGGCCAACCCGGTGTCCGACACCGATCCCCATCCTCAGCAGCCGGTCCCGAATTATCCGGGATTCCCGTTCAAGCTGCGCAAAGGTCCAGGTTGCGCGGCTGCCGTCGTCGAGAATATCCACCAGGGCAATATTGTCGGCGTGCTCGGTCAGACTTTGCTCCACCAGCTCTGTGAGGCTGCGCCCCGTATCATAGCGCTGATCTGACGCCCGTTCTGCTGACTTCTGGGAGGCCCTGAAGGTGAGCATCCGCCGGGCCTCGCGGTGGGCAACCTGCACCGCTTCCCGGTCTAGGGGGAAGTCCCACAGGCCGGCAGCGGGATCCTCCGCCATGCTGCGGGCCAACCCCAGGATCCACCGGGAAAGATTGCCGGCCGTGTCAAGATCAAACATGTCCGTTGCGAACTCCAAACGCAGCGCGATACGGGAGTCTCCCTGTTCGTCCTCGACATCGGAGAACTCAAAGGTGAGATCAAATTTTGACGACATGGTGCCCACGGTACGGGGGTGCACGCTCTCGCCACCCGGCAGTCTCAGGGTCAGCTCGCCGGTGTTCTGGTGTACCAGCAACACCTGGAAGAGCGGGTGGTGGGCGGCAGACCGGACAGGGTTCAGCTCGGTGACCAGAAGGTCAAAGGGAACGTGGGAGTACTGAAGTGTCTCGATGGTGCTGCGCCGTACCCGATCGAGAAGCTGCTCAAAAGTGGGATTATCCGATGTGTCCGTGCGCGTTACCACCGTGTTTGCGGCAAAGGTCACGCCGGCTTCTTCGGCGGCGGTGGACCTCGACGAGGTGATGGTGCCCAGGGGAATATCGTCGCCGGCACCGCAGCGGGTCAGCAGGGCAGACACCAGCACCTGCATCAGCATAAACTCTGTGCACCGGTAGCGGCGGCACAGCTTTTTCAGCGCGGCGCTGAGCTCGGCGGGGAAGAGGGTGCGCACCTCCGCGCCGCGGCGGTCACGGGTGTGCGGGCGCGGGCGGTCACTGGGCAGGTCAAGGGTGGCCGGCAGATCGCGCAGCCGGTCAACCCACCAGCGCAGGTCCTCGCTGCTTGCCGGCTGCGGCTGAGGAATCGTCGCGGGCCGGGCACGGTCGAGACTGCGGCCCTCGGCTCGGGCGGCCAGCGCCTCCGACAGGGTGTGGAGGAAAGCCGAAAGCGCCCAGCCGTCCGCGGCAATATGGTGAATGATCAGGGCAACCTTACACCTGTGTCCGTTACCGGCAACACAAACTTTCAGCGGTAGTTCGCTACCGATATCTATGGTCAGCGGCAGGGTCTGCACAAAGTCGATATCCGACTCCAGGAACGGGTACTCTTCCAGCGATACCAGATCGTCAAGAGCCTTTCTCGGTAGCTGCTGCCGCCTTAGCTGCCCGTCCTCCCCGCCGCGGTAGAGGGAAGATAGCGCCGGATGGCAGGCCACGGCATCCCTCAGGGCCGGCTCAAATTCTGCCGGAACGGTGGCGGAGGGCAGGTCAAACACCACCGGAATGGTGTAGAGCGGGGACGGGCCCTCACTCTGCTCGATAAACCAGAGTCTGCGCTGGGCGTCGGTCAGACTACCGTCATCGAGGTCACCGGCACCCCGTGCGGACTGTGCCGGCCCGGCCACGCCCGCACAGTACTGTGCCAGGGTGCCCACGGTAGCGTCGGCGAAAATATCTGCCAGTGTAACTCGCTGATCCCCCAGCTCCCGGAGGCGGCCGAGAACCCGCGTGGCCGTCAGCGAATGTCCGCCGATCAAGAAAAGGTCCGTATCGCTGGTCATCTCCTCTGCCGGGTAGCCTGTCACCTCCTCAAAGACGGTGGCAACACCGCGTTCGCTAGCGTTCAAATCTGCCCAGGGGCGGCCCGTCTCCCCCGCCGTATAGGCCGGTGCGGGTAGCCGGCGACGGTCGACCTTACCGCGGTCGGTCAGCGGTAGCTTCTCCAGCGCCACATAGGCTGTCGGCACAAAAGAAGCGGGTAGCTTGTGCAGGAGAAGCTGGCGAAGACCGGATATATCCTCCCCCACCTCTGGGCCCACCAGGTAGGCGGCCAGGTAGTCCCCGTGGCCGTCGTTGCGAAGCATCACGTAGCTCTGCCGGATACCGGGTAGGTGCCCGAGAGCCTCTTCCACCTCTGCCGTCTCGATACGCACACCGTTGAGAGAAATCTGGTGGTCGGTACGGCCCAGAAAATCTATCCTGCCCCGCCGGGTCTTCACCACCAGGTCACCGGTCCGGTAGATTCTGCCCCAGGGTGTTCCCTCGCTAAAAGCCTCGGCGGTGACACCGGGTTGGTTCAGGTAACCTCTGGCTACCGAGGCCCCGCCCAGGCAGAGCTCACCGGCGATGTGGGCGGGGCATTCTTGTCCCCAGGCCGAGGTGATGACGGTGAACTGGTGGGGGTAGCTGCCGCCGATGGTCACCGACTCGTGGTCGGCGATCACGGCATAGGTTGCGTCCACGGTGTTCTCGGTGGGGCCGTAGGAGTTCACCGCGTAGATGTTTGTCTGCCGGTGCAGCAGATCCCACAGCGGGGGCGGGCAGCTGTCACCACCGATAATGATGCCGGACACCGCGTCAGCATCGGCCAGGTCATAGCCTGCCCGCAGCAGTTCCTGCAGGATCACCGGTGAAATATCGAGCAGGTCAATGCGATGCTCGGTCAGGTAGTCGCGGTGGGCGGCGGGGTCTTTGAGCACGCTGTCAGCGGGGATATAGAGACTCTGTCCCAGCATAAAAAAGGTGAGCGGGCTCAGCGCAGAATCGAAAGCAAAGGAGTGTTCGTGGATGCAGCGCAGCGGCCCCTGTCGGCGGGCTGACTGCCGGACGCGGGGCAGGTGCACGTCCCTCACCGTTCTCAGGTAGTTGGCGAGGTTGCGGTACTCGACAACAACCCCCTTGGGTCGGCCCGTCGTGCCCGAGGTGTAGAGGATATAGGCGGGATCCGTCGCCTGCACAGCAACCGGGGCCTGCCGGTGCGGCCGTTCCGTCTCCCGGAGAACCTCAGCGGTGTCAAGGGCCAGTATCGGAGCGTCAATTTCCCCCAGCGCATCGGCCAGACCCGGGGCCGTATCGGTGACCGTGAGTACAGCGTCTACCGCGGCATCGTCGGCGATGGTGCGCAGGCGTTCGGCGGGCCAGGTGAGGTCGGCGGGAATAAAGGTGATACCGCTGAGGATACTCGCCACCGGTGCGAGCGCAGCCCAGCTACACCGGGGTAGCGCCAGTAGTACCCTTCCCCCGGCCGGCACCTGCCGGTCAAGGAGGGCGCGGAGGCCGTCGATACGGTCGCGGACCCGGCGGCCGGTCAGCGTGCCGTCGGGGGCGCTAAGTACCGTCTCGTCTTCTGCCCAGCGGCCCGGAATGTCGTCGAAGATCGAGGGGTCTCCCCGGGTCCAAGCCGGTACCTCGGTGGGTTGGGAGGTCAGGGTGAGACTGTGGAGAGCTGTCTGCGTCTCTTTCTTCTCGAGTAGCTGCCGGTAGAGGTGTGCCCACAGCCGGGCACAGGCTTGGGCGGTGTCATCGTCCATGCTTCCCTCGGGAACCAGCAGAGTCACCTCGTGCTCGCGGTGTCCGATGGCCCGGACATCAACCGTCATGAGGTCTGCGGGTCCGTCCCAGACCGGTTCGGCGAAACCGCTGGCTGACCCGAAAGTTAGCTTCTGCGCGAAGGGTACGATATTGAGGGCTATCTCCACCGGGTGCCGGTCTCCGGTGAGTGCGCGGTCTCTGCGAATATTCTCGTGCCGGTACATCTGGTGGGAGCTCATGGCTGACCATTGTTCCGAGATGCGATGCAGGGCAGCTTCCACCGTCTCGTGCGGCTGTAGCGTTACCGGTAGCGGGAGCTCGTTCTGGCTGGTGCAGACCGCCTCAAGGAGGGCGCGAGTGGGTCGGCCCATCATGTGAACCCCCAGCACCGCCTCATCTTTACGGTTGAGTACGGCGGCTAACAGTCCCGTGGCCAGGGCCAGATGGGCCGGCGAGAGTCGGTGGGTAAAGCGGCCGGCACTCCAGCGCCGGTTGACCCGATTTTCTCTTGCCGGGGCGAGGGGGATAATCTCCTCGGTGGGAAGCTGGTTCGCCCAGTATTCCCGCGATTCTGCGGTGGTGCCGGCGGCAAGATCACGGTGTGCTTGCAGCAGCCGTTCACGGTTGTGAGCCGAGCGGGCCCTATCCTCTTCCAGCCAAAGATGAGGGTCTTGGGCCCCCGCCCGCTCCATGTCCGTGTAGGTTTCAGCGAGGTCCCTGCCGATGAGCGCAAACCCAAAGCCGTCAGCGGCCAGGTGGTGCACCCGCATAAACCAGCAGAATTCTTCTTCTGCCAGGCGGTAGAGGACGGCATGGGAGACTACTGACCGGTAGAGGTCGATGGGCTGAGACAGCGCCTCGGTGATTTCCCGTTCCAGGGCCGCAGCCGGGTCGGATTCACCGGAAAGGTCGCGGAAACGAGCGGGTACCGAGGACTGCGGTGAGTGTCGGATCTGGGGCAGGTCTTCGCCCGGAATATCCCGCAGTGTCATGGTCAGCGCCGGCTGCCGGGAGAGCACGCGGTGAGCCGCCGCAAGCCAGGTATCGGTATTGATTCTACCGGTGATAGAAATTTTTTCGGCGACCCCGTAGATACTGGCATCGGCCAAACTCTGCTGGGAAAACCAGATCCCCTGCTGGGCTTCGGTCATAGATAAAACTAGAGGCTCCATGCGTTTTCCTCCCTGATCGGCCGGTGGCCGTCGGTGGTTGGTTGTTCGTGATCTTAAAAATGAGGCGGAGCCTACTGCCGCTGACGATAGGCTCCGCTCAAAATATCTAGCGTGAGTTACTGCGCGAAAGACTGCTCAATCGAATCGAGCATGATCATTGCCGAGTAGTAGTCCAGGCGGAAGGTCTCCCCGGGGGTGTAGTAGACCTTGCCGTTTTCTACTGCCGGTGCGGTGTTGAAGGCGGGATCGGTCTCGATCTGCTCCTTGGCGGCTTGGTCTGCCGAAACCGCAATCCAGTTATCGCCGGTCAAACCTTTTTGAACATTTTCCAGGGAAAGATTGACGATATCCTGCCGGTCAGCACCCATGGAGGTGTCCCCCTTGACCGAGTCGGGGATCTCTGCCATGGTGAACCCCAGGCCGGTGAGGATCTGCACCTGCGGAGCCTCGGAGGTTAGGGCCGCAGCACCCGAGCCGTCACCAAAGACGATGAAGGCCGAGGTGCTACCTTCGGGCACGGTGATGTTGTTTTTGACCTCGTTCAGACGCCGATCGTAGTCGGCGATAACGTTCTTGGCGGCGTCCTCATAGCCGGTCGCCTCGGCTATCTTGGTGGTGACGTCCTGCCAGGAGGCGCCGCTGTAGTCGATGACGAGTACCGGGGCCAGCTTGCGCAGCTGGTCAACACTGTCCATAACCGAGTCGCCGCTGTTCTTGGAGACAACGATCAGGTCGGGATTGTATTCGGCAACTTTTTCAAGGTTCGGTGAACTGTTTTCGTAGAGTTTTTCAACGCCGGCGCTCTGTGCCGCCTCGCTCCACTGGGAGAAGAAGCCCTGGTCATCGCTGAGACCGTCCACACCGGGTACGGTTGCCGCGGTGGCGAGAACCGGTGCCCCCACGGCCAGCAGGCTACCGGTCAGAGTGGTGGAGGTTGAGACGATCCTTTCGGGTTTGGCGTCCAGGGTGAGTTCGCCGTCGTCGGTTTGGATGGTGCGCGGCCAGCTGCCCTCTGAGCTGCTGGAGTCAGAAGAGTTCTCCTGCTGGCTGGCGGTGGAGCAGCCGGCTGCAAAGAGCCCGAGGAAGGCCACCAGAACCAGCGCCAGAACTGTGCGCAGTCGGAATGAGCGTGTTCTCATGGATAGGATCTTTCTATGAGTGGGTGAATTGGTGTGGTTCACATCTGTGGATTCGGTGAATCTGCGAGCTGTCCGGGCACCACCATCGGGGTGCCCGACACGGGGTCTTTGATGACGTGTGTGTGCACATCAAAGACGGTGCGTATGTTCTCTTCGGTCACCACCTCCTGCGGTATCCCCTGCACGATCACCTGCCCTTTTTTGAGGGCGATGAGGTGTGTGGCGTAGCGGGCCGCCTGGTTGAGATCGTGGAGGACCGTGACGACGGTTCGATTCTCTTGCCGGTGAAGTTTTTGGCAGAGTTCGAGGACTTCAATCTGGTGTTTGAGGTCCAGGAAGGTGGTCGGTTCGTCCAGCAGGATGGTTTCGGTGTCCTGGGCTAGGACCATGGCGATCCATACGCGCTGGCGTTGCCCGCCGGAGAGCTCGTCGACCGACCGGTGGGCAAGGTCTACGACGTTGGTGAGCTCCATTGCGCGGTGGACGGTGTCGGCATCTTTCACGCTCCACTGGCGAAACAGGCTCTGGTGGGGGGTGCGGCCTTTCGCCACCAGGTCCCTCACCAGCATTTTTTCGGGGGCAATAGCATTTTGCGGTAGCAGCCCCACGGTGCGGGCAACCTCTTTGGTGTTGAGTCGGCCTATGTTCTTCCCGTTAAGTTGAATATCGCCTTTTAAGGGGGGCAGGATACGGGCCAGGGATTTGAGAAGGGTTGATTTGCCGCAGGCGTTAGGGCCGACGATGACGGTGAACTCGCCCGCCGGTATGTCGAGGCTGAGATCCCGACAAATAACGGTGCTGTCATAGCCCAGGTCGGCGTGGTGTAGTGCAAAGCGTGCGTTCACAGTTTCTTTCTCGTTTCTGCCGTGAGGAGGCCGAGGAAGTAGAGACCACCGAGGGCTGAGGTGATGATACCCACGGGTAAAGAGTCGAAGAGGGCCTGGCTCAGCACATCCGATCCGAGGAGGAGCAGGGCGCCGGTGAGGCCGGAGGCGATCAGGGGTGCGGTAAAGCTGCGGCACAGGCTGCGCGCAATATGGGGGGCCAGCAGGGCAATGAAGGAGATGGGGCCGGCGACCACCGTGGAGAGGGCGACCAGAGCCACACCAATAATCACCAGGGAGGACTGGACAGCTTGCAGGGGCAAACCAAAGGTGATGCTCAGCTCGTTGCCCAGTGAAAGTGTCTCCAGGGTTTTGCTCAAGAGCATGGCCAGCGCACAGACCACCGCGATTCCGCCGATACAGACCGCGGCAACTTCCCAGCCAACATTGGCCAGGGTCCCGGTGATCGCCTTGAGAGCGCCGTAGGCGACATCCGAGTCTGCCCGCACGATCAGCCAGCGGTTAAAGGAACCCAGCATGGAGCTGACCGCGATACCGCCCAGGATTAGACGCAGGCCACCAAAGCCGCCTTTGAAGGACAGCGCGTACACAACGGCCCCGGAGAGCAGACCTCCGATGAGCGCAAAAACGGTGACGGACGCCAGGGAGCTGCCCACCAGGATCACCGCGCAGAGGATGCCGGTTTGGGCCCCCATGGTAAAGCCGATGAGATCGGGGCTTCCCAGGGGGTTTCGGGTGAGCGTCTGAAAGATAGAGCCGGATATGCCCAGGGCAATCCCCACGGCGAGGGCAGCGGCAACCCGGGGCAGGCGCCACTGCACGAGGATGAGGCGCTGCCCGTTTGTCCCCTGTCCGCTGAGCACCTGGAGTACGGTGTCGTGGCCCATGGAACTGCCGCCTACGCCAAGGGCCCATATGCCGAGAGCAACACTGGCCAGTAGCAGGACACCGCTCACCAGCACCACACGACGGTTGGCCAGAATGCTCAGGGGGCCAACCCGCAAACACGTGTCCTGCGGTAGTGCCCCGGTGACGGCAGCTGCACGGGTTATTTTCATGAGCGTGTCCCCCGCATCCTGTAGACCAGCAGCAGGAGGACGGGCGAGCCAACAAAAGCGGTCAGCAGTCCCACCTGCATCTCGGCGGGGCGCACCAGTAGTCGTCCCACAATATCTGCGCTCAGAACCAGAACCGGGCCCATCACCGCGCAGGCGGCAATGATCCAGCCCCGGTGTGCACCGACCAGGGTGCTGGCAAAGTAGGGAACCATCAGGCCCACAAAACCAATGGGGCCGGCTGCTGCGGTGGCTACCGCGCACAGCAGGGTGAGGGCGATGAGCGCGAGCGCTCGGACCACCGCGACTCGGGTGCCCAGGGCGGTTGCCGCGTCATCACCCAGAGCGAGGGCGGAGATGCCGGGGGTGATGGCGATGATGAGGAGCAGGGCCGCCGCAGCCGGTACGGCCAGGGCCGCCACGGAAATGTCGGTGCGGGTGAGCGCACCGACATCCCAGAATCTGAAGGTGTTGAAGGCGGTGGGGTTGATCATGAGCAGGGCGCTGGTTGCTCCGCCAGCTGCCATGGAGAAGGCGACACCGGCCAGGACCAGGCGTACGGGTGAGCCCCCCTGGGGGCCGGCGCGTCCGATCAGGTAGACAACCACCGAGGCGAGGCAGGCTCCCAGGAGGGCTAAAAAGAACTGGGCTGCGGTGCTGTGTGCCGAGAGCAGTGCCGCGCCGGCAGCGATAGCCAGGGAGGCCCCGGCGTTGACTCCCAGCAGGCCCGGGTCGGCGAGGGGGTTGCGCGTGACCGCCTGCATGACCGCTCCCGCTACGGCCAGGCATAGGCCCACCAGGATCCCTATCAGGGTGCGGGTGACGCGCAGGCCGTTGACAATGTAGCTGTCGTTGGATTCGTCGGGGTGTTGGAGGTAGTGAAATACATCGTGGGCCGGTATGGGGGAACTTCCGATGAGGAGGGATCCCACCACGCACAGGCCCAACAGGAGGGCGCAGATCAGCAGGATCAGGACTCGGCTGACTCGGATAGAGCCCGCGGCGCGAGTCTGTGTGTGCTGTGCCATTGGAGAACCCTCAACATGTAGTCACGGAAGATCTGACCTCATTTTTATTATGCTGACCTTATTTATAACATAGTTGTGTCTTAATTTGAATTTATGTATCCCTCAAAATTAACGATTGGGGAAGAGAATCCCACCATGGATCGACTCTCAGAAACAGAGATCGACTGGCTCGGTACCGTCGGTAGCGGGGTGTTCACCCCCACCGTACCGCCGCGCGATGACCGAGCCGCGGTCACCGCACGCCTGCGCGCACTCGTCGATACTCACCCATCCCCCGGCCCCCTTCAGGGAGTGTTCTTCGAGGACACCGACGATCCCTCCACGCTGGCCCTCACCCTGGTCTACCCCGCCCCGACCGGCGACGAACGCCTGGTGTTCGTGCTCGATACCGTCACGCACATGCACAAGCACAACCTGGATCCCCTCCTACTCGATCGGATAACCATCGGCACCCGGGTTTTTCACGCCGGCACCTTCTATATCCCCGCCTCACTGATCAGCACGGCCGGGATTATCCGCACCACCGCCCGCCATCTTGATTCGATCACCGAAAGGAGCCAGTGGCGGCAGTTTTTTGCCCGGGTTCTCCCTCTGCACCCTCTGGGGGCTCAGAGCCCGCAGGCCGCCACCGCCTCCGTCATCGACGGTGCCCGGCGCAGTATTCACCCGCTGCCACCGCCGGAGCCCGAGACCCGGGGAACTTTTGCCTCGGTACCCGCCCGAAAGGTCAACGGGGCCGTCAACCTTGCTCTCTACGGCGCCCGGAACCCGGACTATCTTCTACTGGTGGCCGATGGCGACAGGTACCGCGACAGCGGCCTGATCCACGGTATAGACAGGCTCAACGCCCGGGGCTTCTCCGCAGCCGCCCTACTGTTCTGGCCGGATCAGCCCGAAGAGCGCAGTATGCTACTCGGTGGCGGGGAGGTGTTAGCCCCCTTTCTGGAGAACACCGTCCTGCCCTGGGTCGGGCAGCATCTAGCGCTCCCGGACGCCCGGCACCGTATTATTGCCGGAGGCTCCCTGGGCGGGCTAGCAGCGGCCGAGCTGTGCGGCTACTTCCCGCAGATTGCCCGCTGCGCCACGGTGCAGTCCGCCTCCTGGTGGTGGAACGATCTAGACCCGCAGACACCCGAGGGTGTTCGACTCATCCGCTGGAAAAACCGGCGGCCCCCCGCCGGTATCCAACTCTTTGTGGAGGTGGGCAGCTACGAGGGCTACCTGCTGTCCTGGAACAGGGCCTTCCGCGATGTCCTCCGAGAACAGGGCACCCCCCACACCTACCGGGAATACTCCGGCGGACACGATTACGCCTGCTGGAGCCGGGGCCTGATCGATTCGCTGGCTTTTTTCTCCGCTACCCGCTAAAGCCCGTCGGACGGGGTCTCGGCTGATCTCAGCAGCATACCCACCGTGGGATCGGCAATAAAGTCGGGAAATTCCACCGTTATGCCCATATCAGCGAGGTCGTCCAGCAGCGCGAACACACCCATCGAGTCAAGCCCCAGCTGTACAAGGTCCTGGGTGGGGTCGGCAAAGGCCCCCTCCAGCGCATCGGGGTCCCCGATATACCGAGCCAGCACCGTTCTCAGTTTTTCCCTAAGCATGATTCTCCTTGTCTGTCAGCACAATATCGAGGAGGGCAGCTCGCACATCTCGACGCGAGACTTTGCCGACATTGGTCAGCGGCAGCTGCTCCATAACCCGCACATTTTCGGGGATTTTGAAGGGGCTGATCGAGTGCCGTTCAAAATGTTTGCGCACGGTATCCCGGGCGTTGTCCCCCAGGCTTCTGCCCCTCTGCGGCACCACAACCAGGCAGATGCGCTCCCCCACCTTGGAATCCGGTAGGCCCAGGGCAACAGCGTCGAAAATATCGGGGTGTGTGAGCGCCACGTCTTCAATTTCGTCAACCGCGATCTTCTCGCCGTTTCGGTTGATCTGGTCTTTTGCCCGGCCCGTTACCTCGAGGTTCCCGCTCGGGTGTATTTTCACGATGTCACCGGTGATGTAAAAGCCGTCGGGGGTGAAGCTCTTGGCGTTGATGGCCGGCTCATCGTAGTAGCCTCGAATGGTGTAGGGGCCCCGGGTGAGCAGGTGGCCGCTGTGCCCCGGCTCTACCGGCCGGTCACGATCATCGAGGATCAGCAGCTCGTCCAGCGGGCTTATCGGCCGCCCCTGGGTCTGTATCCGCTGCTGCTGTGAGTCTTCTGCCCTCGTGTAGTTGACCAGGCCCTCGGCCATACCGAACACCTGCTGTAGTTCTCCGCCCAGCACGGGGGTCACCTGTTCCGCTACGGATCGGGCCAGTTTTGCCCCGCCGATCTGAATACGTTTGAGGGAGGACAGGTCCGGGTTGCGTCTTTGGGCCGAGGAGATCCATGCCTGGGCAAGCGGGGGCACCAGCTGCACGATCTGAACCCTCTCCCGCTCCACCAGCTTGAATGCAGTCTGCGGGCTCGGGTCGGCGGCGAAGACTGTGGCGGCCCCCACGTGGAGGGACCCCAGAATACCGGCTGAGCTCATGGTGAAGTTATGGGCGGCCGGTAGGACCACCAGCAGGGTACTTTCGGCGTCCAGACCACAGATTTCGGCCGAGGCCCTCACCGAGTACAGGTAGTCTGCGTGGGTGCGGGGAATAAGTTTGGATACCCCGGTGGTTCCGCCCGACAGCTGGAGGAAAGCCACCTGCTCGCTCTTGCGCACCCGATCCGTGTTATAGACCTCAGGGAGCGGCTCCGGTGCCGGGAAGGCTTTCCGCCGCGGTGAACGATTGCTGACGTCGATAGCAATGAGCCGGTCACCGCTTGCGGCCTCAACAGCCGCGGCTGTCTTGCGGTGCACCGCTTCCATGTCAGCTCCGTCTTGGAGGGCTGAGTACACGTGCGCCACCGCGCCCGATTTCAGGGCGAAATGCTTCAGGTCTGCCGCCCGGTGCGCCGGCAGGCAGAAGACGGGAAGCGCACCCGCCCAGAATGTTCCCAGAAGGTAGGCCATATATTCGGCGATATTGGGTAGCTGAAGCAGCACCCTGTCTCCGGGGCGCACCCCCTCAGCCCGCAAACGAGCCGCAGCGCGCCTACCCGCCTCCTCCATATCCCGGTAGGTCCAGCGCACCTCACACACCTGCCCTTCTTCGGTCCCCTCGGCGTGGGACAGGGCAACCACCGCAAGACTGTGAGCGTGGTCCCGGCAACTCTGCTCCAAAAATTCCGGGATAGTTTGATCCACCCACAGGCCCTCCTGACGGTAGCGGACAGCGCACTCTTCGGGGATCAGCGGGGTCGGTTTCAGCTGTGCTTGAGGTCTCACGGTTTCTCCTCCGATGGGACGGACATGCCAGTACAGGCGGTGTCTCCCTCGGCGGAGAAACCGGGCACATCCCCTCCCATAAAATTTACGAGACTGTATCAACAAAGCCTAACCTTACCTTGAGATGAGGGTAGCCAACAAGCTGTGTTGGATACGTTTCCCCGTCCACAACAACAAAAAGAGCCCCGGCCCTTGACAAGGGCCGGGGCTCTGCTGCGGTTTAAGCCGGAAAAAATGTTGTCAGCCTATTTGGCTTTCTCGATAATCTCCACCACACGCCACCGCTTGGTAGCGGAAACCGGGCGGGTCTCCGACAGCAGAACAAGGTCGCCAACACCCGCGGTGTTCTGCTCATCGTGGGCCTTGATCTTGCTGGAACGACGCATCACCTTGCCGTAGAGGGCGTGCTTGACGCGGTCCTCCACCTCAACGACAACGGTCTTATCCATCTTGTCAGACACCACGTAGCCGCGGCGGGTCTTGCGGTAGCCGCGCTCTTCGGTCTTTACTTCACTCACTTGGCTTCACCTTCGATTTCGGGACGAATACCGAGTTCACGCTCACGCAACACGGTATAAATACGTGCAATATCGCGCTTGACGGAACGGATACGACCGGGATTTTCAAGCTGGCCGGTGGCTGCCTGGAAACGGAGGTTGAACAGCTCCTCCTTCGATTTACGCAGCTCCTCTGCCAGAGCCTCATCGGTTAGCTCAACGAGCTTGTCGATGCTCAGATCCTTTGATCCAACTGCCATGTCGCTTACTCACCACCTTCACGGCGCACAATGCGTGCCTTCATCGGGAGCTTGTGGATCGCAAGACGCAAAGCCTCACGAGCCACCTCTTCGGATACACCGGAAATCTCGAACATCACTCGACCCGGCTTGACGTTTGCCACCCACCATTCGGGCGAACCCTTACCGGAACCCATACGGGTTTCAGCGGGCTTCTTGGTCAGCGGGCGGTCGGGATAAATATTGATCCAGACCTTACCGCCGCGCTTAATGTGGCGGGTCATTGCAATACGGGCAGCTTCAATCTGACGGTTGGTCACATAGGCCGGTGTCAGAGCCTGAATACCCCACTCACCAAAGGATACGGTGGTACCGCCTTTAGCGAGACCGCTGCGCTTGGGGTGGTGCTGTTTACGATACTTTACTCGACGGGGAATAAGCATTTATGCCTCACCGTTTTCTGCAGTCGTGGCTTCAGCGTTCACCGAAGCGTTGTCGTTGCGACGTTCGCGACGGGGACCGCGGCCACCACGGCGCCGCTCGCCGTCACGGGGTCCGCGCCCACGGCGGTTACCCGATGCGGCCTGCTGGGCAGCAAGTTCCCTGTCGGTGAGGTCGCCCTTGTAGATCCACACTTTCACACCGATACGGCCGAAAGTTGTTTTTGCTTCAAAGAAACCGTAGTCGATATTCGCCCGCAGGGTGTGCAGGGGCACACGGCCTTCGCGGTAGAACTCGGAGCGTGACATTTCGGCCCCGCCCAGGCGGCCGGAGCACTGGATACGGATACCCTTGGCACCGGCACGCTGTGCCGACTGGATCGCCTTCTTCATGGCGCGGCGGAAAGCGACACGGGAAACAAGCTGTTCCGCAATGCCCTGCGCCACCAGCTGTGCCGAGAGGTCAGGCTGAGCAACCTCAAGGATGTTCAGCTGAATCTGCTTGCCCGTTAGCTTCTCGAGCTCACCGCGGATACGATCAGCCTCTGCACCGCGGCGGCCAATCACAATACCCGGGCGTGCGGTGTGGATATCCACCCGGACGCGATCACGGGTACGCTCGATCTCTACCTTGGCGATACCTGCCCGCTCCATCCCCTTGGAGAGGAGCTCACGAATCTTGACGTCCTCACGAACGAAGTCTGCGTAGCGTTCGCCGTCTTTGTTGGAGTCCGCGAACCACTTAGATACGTGCCCGGTGGTGATGCCAAGTCGGAAACCGTTGGGGTTAATCTTCTGACCCATTTAGCGGTCCTCCTCCTTTTCTGGGGTAGCGACTACCACGGTGATGTGGCAGGTGCGCTTGTTGATACGGTATGCCCGGCCCTGCGCACGAGGCTGAAAACGCTTCATGGTGGGGCCTTCATCTACGTATGCTTCGCTAATAACAAGCTCTTCTTCCCGGAAAGCAACACCTTCGGTGCCGGCCTTCTGGCGAGCGTTTGCAATAGCCGATGCAACAATTTTGTATACCGGTTCCGAAGCACCCTGGGGGGCGAACTTCAGAATCGCCAGAGCCTCTTCCGCCTGCTTACCACGGATCAGGTTGACGACTCGGCGTGCCTTCATAGGCGTGACGCGGATGTAGCGCGCTGATGCCTTAGCTTCCATTGCCTATCTTTCTTTCGTCTTATGCCGAAAGGAAAACGTTTCTAGTCACCGGAGAATCTCCGATCACTAGCGACGCTTACCCTTCCGGTCGTCCTTCACGTGGCCACGGAATGTGCGGGTCGGTGCAAACTCGCCGAGCTTGTGGCCGACCATGGACTCGGTGATGAACACGGGTACGTGCTTGCGTCCGTCGTGCACTGCGATGGTGTGCCCGAGCATGTCGGGAACAATCATCGAGCGGCGGGACCAAGTTTTGATAACGTTCTTGGTGCCCTTCTCGTTCTGAGCTGCAACCTTCAGGTAAAGGTGCTGGTCAACGAAAGGGCCTTTCTTCAAACTACGAGGCATGTTTTAGGCTCCTTAGCGCTTCTTCTTGCCAGTACGACGGCGACGAACGATGAGCTTGTCGCTTTCCTTGTTGGGACGGCGGGTGCGGCCCTCGGGCTTACCCTTGGGGTTGACCGGGTGACGGCCACCGGAGGTTTTGCCTTCACCACCACCGTGAGGGTGGTCAACCGGGTTCATGACCACACCGCGCACGGTCGGGCGGATACCCTTCCAGCGGTTACGGCCGGCTTTACCCCAGTTGATGTTGGACTGCTCTGCGTTACCCACCGAGCCAACGGTTGCCCGGCAACGGGCGTCCACGTTGCGGATTTCGCCGGAGGGCAGACGCAGCTGGGCGTACTTGCCTTCCTTGGCGACCAGCTGGATGGAGGCACCGGCAGAGCGACCCATTTTAGCGCCGCCACCGGGGCGGAGCTCTACAGCGTGAATCACGGTACCCACGGGGATATTGCGCAGCGGCAGGTTATTACCGGGCTTAATATCTGCCGAGGGGCCGGACTCTACGGTGTCGCCCTGGCTGAGTCTGCTGGGGGCGATAATGTAGCGCTTGGTGCCGTCAACATAGTGGAGCAGGGCGATGCGGGCGGTACGGTTGGGGTCGTACTCGATGTGCGCAACGCGGGCGTTTACGCCGTCTTTGTCGTGGCGACGGAAGTCGATCAGACGGTACTGGCGTTTGTGCCCGCCACCCTTGTGGCGGGTGGTGATACGACCGCTGTTGTTGCGGCCGCCCTTCTTGGGAAGCGGACGCACCAGGGACTTTTCCGGGGTTGAGCGGGTGATTTCGGAGAAATCAGAAACGCTCGAACCGCGGCGGCCCGGGGTTGTCGGCTTGTATTTACGAATACCCATTTAGTATTTCTTTCCTTCGCTAAAGTGGTCTCCGCGGGCTAGGCCTGCGGACCGCCGAAGAGGTCGATGGTTCCTTCTTGGAGGGTCACAGTCGCGCGCTTGGTGTCCTTACGAGAACCCCAGCCGGTGCGGGTGCGCTTACGCTTGCCAGCACGGTTAGCGGTGTTAACAGAAGCAACCTTGACACCGAAAATAGATTCGATGGCATATTTGATTTCTAATTTGTTTGAGCGGGGGTCAACAATGAAGGTGTACTTGCCCTCATCGAGTTGGCCGTAGCTCTTCTCCGACACGACGGGAGCGATAATCACGTCGCGGGGGTCTTTATGGGTAGAGACGCTCATGAGTTAGCGGCCTCCTTCTTAGCCTGTGATGCAACTGCAACAAACACGTCGTAGGCGTCCTTGGTGAAGATAACGTCGTCAGATACCAGCACGTCATAGGTGTTGAGCTGGTCCACGTAGAGGACGTGCACTTTCTCCAGGTTGCGCGCCGAGAGCGCGGTGAGATCTTCTTTACGCTCGATCACCAGCAGCACATTTTTACGGTCGGTAATGCTTGCAAGAGAAGCCTTCATTGCCTTGGTCGACGGCTTGGGGCCCTCAACCAGGTTCTCTACCACGTGCACGCGATCGTGGCGGGCACGGTCGGAGAGAGCACCGCGTAGGGCAGCTGCAATCATTTTCTTGGGGGTGCGCTGTGCGTAGTTTCGGGGGGTCGGGCCGTGGACAACGCCGCCGCCGGTCATGTGCGGGGCACGGACCGAACCCTGACGTGCGCGGCCGGTACCCTTCTGCTTGAAGGGTTTGCGACCGGAACCGGAAACTTCGCCGCGGTTTTTGGTCTTGTGGGTACCCTGACGTGCCGCAGCCAGCTGGGCTACAACTACCTGGTGAAGCAGGGGCACTGATGCCTTTGCGTCAAACAGGTCGGCAGGCAGGTCTACCTTGACGGTCTTGACAGCCATGGTTGATTAGGCTCCCTTCACAGCGGTGCGAACCAAAACAACGCCGCCTTTGGGACCGGGGATTGCACCCTTGATCAGCAGGACATTGTTTTCGGTATCTACACCCTGGATAGTCAGGTTCAAAGTGGTGTGGCGTGCTGCGCCCATACGGCCAGCCATGCGCGTCCCCTTGAACACGCGTGCGGGGTAGGATGCGCCGCCAATCGATCCAGGTTTGCGGTGGTTTTTGTGGGCACCGTGCGATGCACCAACACCCGCAAAGCCGTGGCGCTTCATAACGCCGGCAAAACCTTTACCCTTGGTTTTGCCCACGACGTCAACTTTCTGGCCCTCCTCAAAGAGCTCTACCGAAAGTTCCTGTCCGGGAGCGTAGTCAGCGGCGTCCGATGTGCGAATTTCAACGAGATGACGGCGGGGGGTTACACCGGCCTTTTCGAAGTGGCCAGCCAGAGGCTTGGTCACCTTACGCGCCTCGATAGCGCCGAAACCAATCTGGATAGCCCGGTAGCCGTCAGTTTCCTGGTTGCGCACCTGGGTGACAACATTGGAGTCGGCTTTGACCACGGTGACCGGAATGAACTTGCCGTTGGCATCCCAGACCTGGGTCATGCCGAGTTTGGTGCCCAGAAGGCCCTTCACCTGGCGCTCGAATTTGTTACTCATTTAGATGCGATCCTCTACAGCTTGATTTCGATGTTCACGTCTGCCGGGAGGTCAAGACGCATGAGGGCATCAACAGCCTTGGGGGTCGGATCAACGACGTCGATCAGACGCTTGTGCGTGCGCATTTCAAAGTGCTCGCGGCTGTCCTTGTACTTGTGAGGCGAACGAATAACGCAGTAAACGTTCTTTTCGGTCGGCAGCGGCACCGGGCCCACCACCGTCGCGCCTGCACGCGTAACCGTCTCAACAATTTTCCGAGCTGAAGAATCAATAACCTCGTGGTCGTATGATTTCAGACGGATGCGGATTTTCTGTCCCGCCATCTGTCGGACTCTCTTTCTTGTCTACTTCCCTGTAATGGGGCCTGAGCCCCTTTGTCTGGCGCTTGAGGTAAAGAGGTGGATTGGCCTCCCGATCAAGATGCGGGAGAGCTAGAGCACCGCCTTCGCGCCGCCTGCAACGGGCTGAATCCGACCTGATATGCCGGGTTCCTCACCCCGTTCAAGCACCGACCCCCGAACTCGGGCGTGTCGCATAAAAACCGCGCACTTATCCCTTGGCCTGCCGGAACCGGGTCATATTTGGGCTTATTATCGTCGCATTTTATTGCGTTTATTGCTTCTACGGTCCCACCGACCGAGCGTCTCGGCTATGGGACAGCGAGAAATAAGCACTTGAACAACGTTTCTATTCTTACAGACAGCAGAAACAAGGGCAAGCCAGCAGATAAAAAGTGCCTCTTTTCACAGAAATATGGGGGATATTTGTCATCATAAGAGCCCATACCTGCGCTCTCAAGCCCGGCGCACCGGCATTTGCAGTCGCCTGTGCACTACTCTTTGGGGATAACTCAACATTGCACGGTTATAGGTTATAGACATACAGAAAAGGTGGCCGTCACATGACCCAGCCCCCAGAGAATACACCCCTACCCGAGGAAAACCACGCGGCTCCCCCGCCGGGGGAAAACCGCAGGCCCCTGTTTCCAACGGTGAACCCCAGACGATTTGAAAACTTTATGCTCAACATCGTCCTCTACGTTGGTTCCCTTCTGCTGGTCAGTGCGGCAGCCCTCTTTATCACCGAGGTAGCACCGGTTGCCCTGCGGATCGGCCTGCTGGCTCTGGGTGCGGTTGTTTTCTATACAACCGGTCTTGTTCTCTACCTCAGGGTTGGTAGGCTGCGTATCGCCTCGTACTCTTTCACCGCAACCGGTATCGCCCTGATCCCCCTGGTAGGTATCGCAACCTATATCCTGCTCTGGCACAACGGGGTTGCCCTCTGGTTTATCACCTCCCTGGTGGGAACCCTAGCGGTTGCTTTTGCCTCCCGCTTTATGCAGTCACGGGTCATGGCCTACCTTTTTATCTCTTTCCTTGTGTCAGATACTCTCTCGGCGAGCAAGGTCTTCGATTTTGCTTTCATCTGGTATTTCGTGGTGCTGCTGGTTTTGGCCACCGCTCTGAAAATCTTTCTCACCTACCTTTCACCGCGGCTACCTCGCTCCTATGAGCGGGGACTCCTCGATGCCTCCTACATCTTTGTCCCCGCAATCACGTGCGCAACCTTTGCCCTCTACAACCACTTCGAATACTGGGAGCTAGCCCTCATCTTTGCGCTTGAAACCGGCTACGCTATCTTCTTTTTTCTGCAGGAGAAAGATCTTCTCTTCTACATTCAGGCACGAATCTACCCTGTGGTTACCGCAACAACAGTGGCTCTCTGGGGTGCAGAAAACGGGTCCCTCTCCCCCTACACCCCTTGGGCTGTAGCGCTTCTCGCCCTGCTTCTGAGCTGGGCCGTTATCTATACCTGGTCCCGGACCGGGGGCAACCAGCCGGTGCGTCTCTCGGTGGCATACTCGCGCAAACACCCCGTCCTCAACCTGGATATCGACCTCTATATCACCCTCTGGGTCAGTTCCGCCCTGCTGGTACTTACCGAGCTGATCCATACCCGGTACCTGAGCGACCTTGGCCTGCCAACGGTGCAGCGGGGATCCCTCCGCCTCTTCTGGCTTTCACCCATCTGGTCCGCCCCCGGCCACCTTGATCTGGCCCCCTGGGTTCTTCCCGTGTGCGTCATCGTCGCCACCGGTTTTCTCAAGCCGCGACTCACAAGGCAGCTCTTTCTCCCGCTGGCACTCGTCACCGGTCTCGTACCGACCCTCATCATTCACATCAACGGTGGCAGCCTTATTCTGCTCTCCCTGGCGCTGATTCTCCTCGTCACCGAGAAAACCAATCCTCAGGCGGTCGTCTACCGGGTGCTGGGCACAATCGTTCTAGCTGCCGCCCTGATTCTGGGAATCTACAGCATCTATACCGACTTGAGTTTCCCCAGGCTCTTGCTCATCGTGGCCTTCGTGCTGAGCGGCGCCTCCATCTATCTGGCCCTGCGCCACCGCGAAAATCCCGCACAGGGGGAACCATCCTACAGCGCTATTCTCTCTATACCGCTCATCGCCGGTATCTTCGCCCTCTTCAGCGCCTTCAATCACACGTCCGCATTCGGCCAAGACCTAGCCCATCTTTCCGCCTCCACGGCATTCTTCGTGGTGCTCTACGTCCTCACCACGGCCATGATCAGCCTGGCTCTCCAGGTACTCGGCGAGGTGTCCTACAGTACCGGTCGCGATAACCCCGGGGCAGCGGTGGCTCTCTTGGGGACCGCTCTGTTTCTTTTCTCCGTCGCGTTTGCCCCCGGTTTTGCCGCGTCGGTGCGCATTATCGAACCCATAGCCCTCATCGCCACCCTCATCGCCGGAGCCTTCCTCTTCAGGGCTCTGCCTCTCCAGGTGACCGCAATATACGCCCGGATCCTTCTGGGCTGGATCACTGTCCTCCTGGTACTCGACAACTATAGGGGGTCCAGCTCACTGGTCCTGCTCATCTTCTTCCTGGCCATCTCGCTGAGCTCTTTCTTCCTCTACCGGTACTCCTCGTTCAAAAGAGCGGAACTGGTGATCGGTACGGTCAGCCTGTGGCTCTCCCTTCCCACCCTGCTCTATGTCCTCGAAGATCACGGCGACGGCTGGTCGGATATCGGCTACTGGCTCCTTGCCCTTGCGGTGGCCGCTGTCTGGACTCTCAGCAAACGCAAGGCGGTACTCCCCGTCCTCGGCGCGATACTCTTCGCCGCCCTCTTCCGCATTCTGGTACAGATAGTCATCGACAGGGACTACCCCCGGGGTCTCACTGCGTGGAATTCTCCCCCGGTGCTTCTGCTCTTTGGCACCCTGGCTATTGCGGCTATCGCCCTGGTCACCGCCATGTTGATGCCAGATTTTGAGTCCCGGTCGTCCGGTGAAAAACCCTCCCGGTCAGCCGAGCCGGCCCCGGCCACAAACTCCGCGGCGGGGCTCCCCGGCCGCCTGGATCCTCGGCGGAACAGACTGCTCAGCATAACAGTCCTTATCCCGGTCTCAATCACCGTTGGTATCACCCAGCATTATTCCCGGTCCTCTCTACCGGCAGCACTGGGCATATTTCTACTCTTCATTCTATGGGGAATGATTTCCCGCCCCCACGTCCGGGTAGGCGTATGGGTCGCCGGCTTGGGGATCGCCCTCATCAGGGCCTACGGTATGTATAACTATGACGGTGAAGCCACGGTGTTCATCATCTTCCTGGAGAGCATATCCGTTCTCTTCATGGCGGTCAGCGCCGCCCAAATCTACCGCCACCAGAAACTCCACGTGCCCTATGACCAGATACACAGCTGGATAGCCTGGGGCATACTGGCACTCACCACGGCCATTCAGCGCGCTGAAGTAGCCGATCACCCGGCATCTTTCTCACCGCAGCTACTGCTTATACTCCTCAGCATAGGGGTGCTTTTCCTCGCTTTTTTCCAGCGGACAAAGGTACTCGGTGTTTTCTCGGCAGCCCTGATTACCTACCACATCATACGGATCTTCTCCGGGGCTAATCCGCTCACCCTTCTTATCCTGGGCGCCGCCCTCATCGGCTTTGTTATCTTCCGGCTGCTCACCCGCGCCGGTGACCCCGACGAGGACTCACAGCCCAGCTTCTTCGTGAGACACGACGATAACAACGATCCACCGGCAGAGACCGCGCAGCAGTCTGCCCCCGTCCAGCAGAGCGTCAGCCCCTGGGATCCACCGCAGAACCAAGAAACCCTGCCCTGGAAAGACCCGGATAAAAAATAACACCCGCACACAAGGCGGGGGGCTTCCGGAATATTCCGGAAGCCCCCCGCGGCATGAGTTGGTCGCTACGGATAATAGAGGTCATGCACGCCTTGGAGGGTCACAAAAACCAGAAACTCTGCCGGAATAGACCCGCTGAGGGCATAGACTATATTTCCTTTCAAACCGATAATAAAACCTCAACACGGAAAAGGCGCCCTATCCGCGGATAGAGCGCCTTTCTGGCTAACTAGTCGAGGCCTAAGCCCCACTAGACAATCAAGAACCTTACTTGAGGATCTTGGTCACGCGGCCGGAACCAACGGTACGGCCACCCTCACGGATAGCGAAGCCAAGCCCCTCTTCCATAGCGATAGGCTGGATGAGCTCAACAGTCATCTCAGTGTTATCGCCGGGCATAACCATCTCGGTACCCTCGGGGAGAGTAATAACACCGGTCACGTCAGTGGTACGGAAGTAGAACTGAGGACGGTAGTTGGAGTAGAAGGGGTTGTGGCGGCCACCCTCATCCTTGGACAGAATGTAGACGTTTGCCTCAAAGTCGGTGTGCGGGGTAATCGAGCCCGGCTCCACAACAACCTGGCCGCGCTCAACGTCGTCACGCTTGAGACCGCGAAGCAGCAGGCCACAGTTCTCGCCAGCCCACGCCTCGTCGAGCTGCTTATGGAACATCTCGATACCGGTAACGGTGGTCTTCTGCAGGGGACGGATACCAACGATCTCAACCTCAGAGTTGATCTTGAGGGTACCGCGCTCGGCGCGACCGGTCACCACGGTGCCGCGGCCGGTAATGGTGAAAACGTCCTCGATGGGCATCAGGAAGGGCTTGTCGGTTTCACGAACCGGGTCCGGAATGTAGGTGTCAACAGCCTCCATGAGCTCCTCGATCTTGGCAACCCACTCAGCGTCGCCTTCGAGAGCCTTCAGAGCGGAGACGCGGATAACCGGTGCCTCATCGCCATCGAACTCCTGGGAAGACAGCAGTTCACGAACTTCCATCTCCACCAGGTCCAGAAGCTCTTCGTCCTCAACCATATCGGACTTGTTGAGAGCAACCAGCAGGGTGGGCACACCCACCTGGCGGGCAAGCAGCACGTGCTCGCGGGTCTGGGCCATGGGGCCGTCGGTTGCGGCAACCACCAGGATTGCGCCGTCCATCTGGGCGGCACCGGTGATCATGTTTTTCACGTAGTCAGCGTGACCGGGGGCGTCCACGTGTGCGTAGTGACGCTTCTCGGTCTGGTACTCGATGTGAGCAATGTTAATGGTAATACCGCGCTGGCGCTCCTCGGGAGCGGAGTCAATCATACCGAAATCGCGCTGCTCGTTCAGGTCGGGGTACTTGTCTGCAAGTACCTTGGAGATTGCAGCGGTCAGGGTAGTCTTACCGTGGTCAACGTGACCGATGGTACCAACGTTTACGTGAGGCTTGGAGCGCTCAAACTTAGCCTTAGCCAAGGGTGTTCCTCCTAGAACGATTTTGAAAATATGCACTCGGGGTTTCGCACCGGCGCAACCCGTTAGAAAACGGTCTAGCGTCTACCTTAGCGGATTAGGCCGGTGAGATGAAACCACCTGCATCTTTCACATGGTTATTTTTCTTGAAATAGGGTGCGGCCCGTACGGGCCGCGCTGTGCGGGCTTATTCGCCGCGGCTCTTCTGAACAATCTCGTCGGCAACTGTCTTGGGAACCTCAGCGTAGCTGTCAAAGGTCATCGAGTACACCGCCCGGCCCTGGGTCTTGGACCGCAGGTCACCGATGTAGCCGAACATTTCAGACAGCGGAACCAGGGCGTGAACAATCTTGACACCGGCTGCGTCCTCCATCGACTGGATATGTCCGCGACGCGAGTTGAGGTCACCGATAACATCGCCCATGTACTCCTCGGGGGTGCGCACCTCAACGGCCATCACCGGCTCCAGCAGAACCGGGTTAGCCCGTTTTGCACCCTCACGGAAGACCATGGATCCGGCGATCTTGAAGGCCATCTCAGAGGAGTCAACATCGTGGTAGGCACCGTCAACCAGGGTTGCCTTGACACCGACAACGGGGTAACCGGCAAGAATACCCAGCTGCATGGCGTCCTGGATACCCGCATCAACGGAGGGGATGTATTCGCGGGGAACACGGCCACCGGTGATAGCGTTATCGAACTCGTAGAGCTCCTCGGCATCCAGCGGAATCGGCTCGAAGCTGACCTGCACCTTTGCAAACTGACCGGAGCCACCGGTCTGCTTCTTGTGGGTGTAGTCGACCTTCTCCACCGGCTTCTTGATGGTTTCACGGTAGGCAACCTGGGGCTTACCCACGTTTGCCTCAACCTTGAATTCGCGCTTCATGCGGTCAACAATAATATCCAGGTGAAGCTCGCCCATACCGCCGATCTCGGTCTGGCCGGTTTCCTCATTGAGGGAGACCGTGAAGGTGGGATCCTCGGCGGAGAGCTTCTGAATAGCCGTTGACATTTTCTCCTGGTCACCCTTGGTCTTGGGCTCAATCGCCACAAAGATCACGGGTGCGGGGAAGGTCATGGACTCCAGCACAATCGGGTGTGCCGAATCACTGAGGCTGTCGCCGGTTGTGGTGTCTTTAAGACCGATAGCCGCATAGATGTGGCCGGCCTGGATCTCCTCCACCGGGTTCTCCTTATTGGAGTGCATCTGGAAGAGTTTGCCGATACGCTCTCTCTTGCCCTTGGTCGAGTTGAGCACCTGCTCACCCTGCTTGGCTTTACCGGAGTACACGCGAATGTAGGTGAGCTGGCCGTAGAAGGGGTGTGCTGCCACCTTGAAGGCCAGTGCCGCAAAGGGCTCCTCCGATGACGGCTTGCGGGTAAGCTCTGCCGATTCGTCCTTGGGGTCGTGCCCAATCATGGGGGGGACATCCAGGGGCGAGGGAAGGTAGTCGATCACGGCGTCGAGCATGGGCTGTACGCCGCGGTTTTTGAAAGCCGACCCGCAGAGCACGGGGTAAGCCTCACTGTTGATGGTCATCTGGCGAATACCGGCCTTGAGCTCATCGAGGGACAGCTCACCCTCTTCAAGGTACTTTTCCATGAGCTCTTCGGAGGACTCGGCAACGCTCTCCATCAGTTCGGCACGGTACTGTTCCGCCCGTTCTTTGAGGTCGTCGGGAATCTCCCGGGTTTCGTAGGATGCCCCCATGGTCACGTCGCCCTTGGCATCGCCGGGCCAAACGTATGCCTGCATGGTGAGCAGGTCTACGACTCCCATAAAATCGGACTCGGCACCGATGGGCAGCTGCAAAACCAGCGGCTTCGCACCCAGGCGCTTGATAATGGTGTCGACGGTGAAGTAGAAGTCTGCACCCAGCTTATCCATTTTGTTGACAAAGCAGATACGGGGTACCTCGTATTTGTCAGCCTGGCGCCACACGGTTTCAGACTGGGGCTCCACGCCCTCCTTGCCGTCGAAAACAGCGACCGCACCGTCAAGGACGCGCAGCGAGCGCTCAACCTCAACGGTAAAGTCGACATGGCCGGGTGTGTCGATGATGTTGATCTGGTTGTTCTTCCAAAAACAGGTGGTAGCCGCGGAGGTAATAGTGATACCGCGTTCCTGCTCCTGGGCCATCCAGTCCATGGTTGATGCACCGTCGTGGGTCTCACCGATTTTGTGGTTAATACCGGTGTAGAACAGAATACGTTCGGTGGTGGTGGTTTTACCGGCGTCAATGTGCGCCATAATACCGATATTGCGGACCTGTTTCAGGTCGGTAAGCACGTCTTGTGCCACTTATTTCTCCCTTGTGAGATACTCCGAAAGCCTGCCGGAAGAGGAAGCCCTCTCGCGACAGGCAAGCGGAGAATTACCAGCGGTAATGTGCGAAAGCCTTATTGGATTCTGCCATCTTGTGTGTGTCTTCACGGCGCTTGACCGCGGCACCGAGACCGTTGGAGGCATCGAGGATCTCGTTCATGAGACGCTCGGTCATGGTCTTTTCGCGGCGGAGCTTTGCGAAACCGACAAGCCAGCGCAGCGCCAGGGCGGTTGCGCGGCCCGAGCGTACTTCCACGGGAACCTGGTAAGTTGCCCCGCCGACGCGGCGTGAGCGGACCTCCAGAGATGGCTTGACATTGTCCATTGCCTTTTTGAGGGTTGCCACGGGCTCCGAGCCGGTCTTCTGGGCCACCCCTTCCAGTGCACCGTAGACAATGCGCTCGGCGGTAGATTTTTTACCGTCCTTGAGAACTTTATTGATGAGCTGGGTAACCAGCGCGGAACCGTATACGGGATCGTTAACGAGAGGACGCTTGGGAGCGGGACCTTTACGAGGCATTACTTCTTCTCCTTCTTAGCGCCGTAGCGGGAGCGGGCCTGGCCTCGCCCCTTAACACCCTGAGTATCCAGGGCGCCACGAACAATCTTGTAACGAACACCGGGGAGGTCTTTGACACGGCCACCGCGCACGAGCACGATGGAGTGTTCCTGCAGGTTGTGGCCTTCGCCGGGAATGTATGCGGTTACCTCAACGCCGCCGTTGAGCTTAACACGGGCTACTTTACGCAGTGCCGAGTTCGGCTTTTTGGGTGTGGTGGTGTACACGCGGGTGCACACACCGCGTTTCATGGGGTTGCCCTTCAGCGCGGGCGCCTTGGTCTTGACGACCTTAGGAGTACGGCCCTTGCGGACCAACTGTTGAATTGTTGGCACATTATCTCCTGATAATCGGGCCGATTTTTTCACGGCCCTACAATCTTCTGGCTTCAGCTGCGGCGGACGCAGTTGAGTTTTCTTGGTGAAGCGAACATAGGGTCTCATCGTGGCGATGAGTATTTCTGAGCAAAACTTCTGGGCACACATAAAAATGGCATTTAGGTGCCAGGTCACACCTGACCAGCACCAGAGGACTGTATCCATACTGCCATTGATTCGAACCCGTTTAGCTCGGCTCCGTCAACGCCGGCCTTCACAGGGGTGAGTATGCCTGCCGGGCAGTGGAGCGTAAAAGCTAAGTACTTCGTATAGAAGTCTAGCGCTTGTGAGACCGTTAATCTACCCGAGATGGCACATATTTCACCGACACGGGCATAGGACGTAGAGATCTTTACCACCTCCAGACGGGAATAGGTGGGGGCCACCCACCAGGATGGCCCCCACCTATTTTTCATTGCCCAGAAACTTCCGGCGGTTTCCGACCGAGCTAGCGACTACTTCCCGAAATCATAGTCATCGAGAGGAATCGCCTGAAACTCAGCCGAGATAGACCCCTCGTTTTCAGCCGCATAGCTGAAATCGTTGAATCCACCGGCAGATGCCTGGAAGATCTGCTCACGCGCCTCGTCGGTGGGCTCAACCTCAATATCGTTGTAGCGGGCTAGACCGGTACCGGCGGGGATGAGCTTACCGATAATAACGTTCTCCTTGAGACCGACCAGCGGGTCCTCCTTCCGCTCCATAGCCGCCTGGGTCAGCACCCGGGTGGTCTCCTGGAAGGAAGCGGCCGACAGCCAGGACTCAGTGGCCAGCGACGCCTTGGTAATACCCATCATCTCGGGACGGCCCGCAGCCGGGCGCTTACCCTCGGCCAGCGCCTTGCGGTTAGCGTTACGGAACAGGGTGTTCTCCACCAGTTCACCGGGCAAAAGATCGGTGTCACCGGAATCAATCACGGTCACCCGCCTCAACATCTGCCGCACAATAACCTCAACGTGCTTGTCGTGGATACCCACACCCTGGGAACGGTACACTTCCTGCACCTCGTCAACCAGGTGCTTCTGAGCCTCACGGGGCCCGCGGATACGCAGCACCTCCTTGGGGTCAACCGCACCGGCCACCAGCTGGTCGCCCACCTCCACATGGTCGCCCTCGGCAACGTTGAGACGGGCCCGGCGCAGCACCGGGTAGGTCACCGGCTCATCACCGTTATCGGGGGTGATCACAATCTTGAAGGACTTGTCGGTATCCTCAAAACTGACCCTACCCGCAACCTCAGAGATCGGGGCCACACCCTTGGGGGTGCGGGCCTCGAACAGCTCCTGAATACGGGGCAGACCCTGAGTAATGTCATCAGCCGAAGCCACACCGCCGGTGTGGAAGGTACGCATGGTCAGCTGTGTACCGGGCTCACCGATAGACTGGGCGGCAATAATACCGACAGCCTCACCAATATCAACCAGGTTACCCGAGGCCATCGACCGGCCGTAGCACTGGGCGCACACGCCCACCGCCGACTCGCAGGTCAACACCGAACGCACCCTGACCTGTCGGATACCGGCCTTGAAAAGCTTATCGATCACGATGTCGGAGACATCGTCACCGGCTTTGGCCAGCACGGTGCCGTCCTCGGCCGTCACATCGACAGACAGGGCACGACCGTGAATAGAGCTCTCCACGTTTTCGTGCAGGGAGACCGCACCGGTCTCTTCGTTGACCTCCACCAGCGGAAGGTTGAGGCCGCGGCGGGTACCGCAGTCTTCCTCACGCACAATCACGTCCTGAGAAACGTCAACCAGGCGGCGGGTCAGGTAACCGGAGTTTGCGGTACGCAGCGCGGTATCAGCCAGACCCTTACGCGCACCGTGGGTAGCGATAAAGTACTCGAGCACGGTCAAGCCCTCACGGTAGGACGACTTGATCGGGCGCGGCATAATCTCACCCTTGGGGTTGGCCACAAGGCCGCGGATCCCGGCAATCTGGCGAACCTGCATCCAGTTACCGCGCGCCCCCGAGGTCACCATACGGTTGATCGTGGTGTTCAGGTGAGACAGATTATCTTTCATGGCATCGGCAACCTCATCGGTTGCTTTCGTCCAGATATCGATCAGCTCGGTACGGCGCTCATTATCGTCAATCAGACCCATATCGAACTGGCTCTGAATATCGGATGCCTGCTTCTCGTAGCTCTCCATGATGGCGGGCTTGGTCGGCGGGGCAGCGATATCGGAGACCGCCACGGTCACCCCGGAGCGGGACGCATAGTAGAAGCCCGTATCTTTCAGGTTATCCAGCGACCTGGCCACCACGTGCATGGGGTATTTCTCCGCCAAATCGTTGATCAGCGAGCCCAAGCTCTTCTTGTCCGCGATCTCGCCGTACCAGGGGTAGTCTTCCGGGAGTGCCTCGTTGAAAATTACCTGGCCCACCGTGCACTCGAACAGGATCGGCTCCCCCTCGGTGTAGCCCTCCGGGTAGTCAAAATCCTCGGGTAGCACCAGCTCGTCGGGGGCAAAGAGAATCTTCACCTTTGAGTAAAGCTCAATCTCGTGCAGGTCAAGCGCCATCAGCGCCTCGGCCAGAGAGGAGAAGGTGCGGCCCTCGCCGGGAGCATCGTCACGCGGGGTGGTCAGGTGAAAGAGACCGATAATCATGTCCTGGTCAGGAACAGCAACCGGGCGCCCGTCTGAGGGCTTGAGGATGTTGTTCGAGGAGAGCATGAGAATACGCGCCTCAGCCTGTGCCTCGGGTGAGAGCGGCAGGTGCACGGCCATCTGGTCGCCGTCAAAGTCGGCGTTGAAGGCCGAGCAGACCAGCGGGTGCAGCTGAATAGCCTTACCCTCAACCAGCTGGGGTTCAAAAGCCTGGATACCCAGCCGGTGCAGGGTGGGGGCGCGGTTGAGCAGCACGGGGTGCTCGGTGATGATCTCCTCAAGAACATCCCACACCTGGGGGCGGGAACGCTCCACCATACGCTTAGCCGACTTGATATTCTGGGCGTGGTTGAGATC
The DNA here is from genome assembly GCF_055285355.1 of Rothia sp. 18CD1-1. Taxonomy (NCBI): domain Bacteria; kingdom Bacillati; phylum Actinomycetota; class Actinomycetes; order Micrococcales; family Micrococcaceae; genus Rothia; species Rothia sp. 18CD1-1. The sequence goes on from NZ_JBUZLI010000003.1 coordinate 327,818, forward strand.
AACCAGACGTTTCATCACAAAGGGCTTAAAAAGTTCCAGCGCCATCTGCTTGGGTAGGCCGCACTGGTGCATTTGCAGCTGCGGGCCACCCACAATCACCGAACGCCCCGAGTAGTCAACGCGCTTACCCAGCAGGTTCTGGCGGAAACGACCCTGCTTACCCTTGAGCATGTCTGACAGGGACTTCAGCGGGCGGTTACCGGGGCCGGTGACCGGGCGGCCTCGGCGGCCATTATCGAAGAGCGAGTCCACCGCTTCCTGGAGCATCCGCTTCTCGTTATTGACGATGATCTCGGGGGCACCGAGGTCAAGCAGACGCTTAAGACGATTGTTACGGTTGATCACCCTGCGGTAGAGGTCGTTGAGGTCGGAGGTGGCAAAACGCCCACCGTCGAGCTGCACCATGGGGCGCAGCTCCGGCGGAATCACCGGCACGGCCTCAAGCACCATACCCAGAGGAGAGTTGCTGGTGGTCAGGAAGGAGTTGACAACCTTCAGCCTCTTCAGGGCACGGGTCTTCCGCTGCCCCTTACCGGTCTGAATAATCTCGCGCAGCGACTCGGCCTCGGCCTCCATATCAAAGTTCTCCAGGCGCTTCTTAATCGCATCGGCACCCATAGAACCCTCAAAATATACACCGTAGCGGTCAACCATGGCGCGGTAGAGGGCCTCGTCCCCCTCAAGGTCGGCAACCTTGAGGTTCTTAAACCGGTCCCACACCTTCTCGTTGAACTCTAGCTCCTGCGTAATATTCTTCCGCACGCTAGCCATCTGCCGCTCCGCTGCCTCGCGCAGCTTGCGCTTCTCGGCAGCCTTACCGCCCTCAGCCTCAATACGGGCCAGTTCCTCTTCGGTTTCGCGGGCAATCAGGTTGATATCGGCATCGAGCTGATCCTCCAGTGCCTTACGGTCACGCTGGTAGGCTGCCTCCAGGTTAGGAAGGTCATCGTGACGAGCTTCCTCGTCAACAGCGGTAATCATGTAGGCGGCAAAATAGATGATCTTCTCAAGATCCTTGGGCGCCAGGTCAAGGAGGTAGCCCAGGCGGGAGGGCACACCCTTGAAGTACCATATGTGGGTCACCGGGGCGGCCAGCTCAATATGGCCCATACGCTCCCGGCGCACCTTGGCACGGGTCACCTCAACGCCGCAGCGCTCACAGATAATACCCTTGAAACGTACGCGCTTGTACTTGCCGCAGTAGCATTCCCAATCCCGGGTGGGGCCAAAGATACGCTCGTCAAAGAGCCCCTCCTTCTCCGGCTTCAGGGTGCGATAGTTAATGGTTTCGGGTTTCTTGACCTCGCCGTAAGACCAGTTGCGGATATCCTCGGCGGTAGCCAGGCCAATACGCATCAAACCGAGTGAAGATTCGTTGGACATTTGGTCCTTATCTCTTTTCAGTAGTTGTAAAGACTAATTCGTTGGTGATAGTGGTGAAGTCTTAGACCTCTTCAACAGAGCTGGGCTCTGCGTGTGAGAGGTCGATTCCCAAATCGTCGGCTGCACGGAAACCTTCGTCATCGGCATCGCGCATCTCGATGGCCTTGCCCTCCGTTGAGAGAACCTCAACGTTAAGGCACAGCGACTGCATCTCTTTGATAAGCACCTTGAAAGACTCAGGAACACCCGGCTCGGGGATGTTATCGCCCTTCACGATCGCCTCGTAGACCTTGACACGCCCGTGGACATCGTCAGACTTGACGGTCAGGATCTCCTGCAGTGTGTAAGCGGCACCGTATGCCTCCAGGGCCCACACCTCCATCTCACCGAAACGCTGGCCACCAAACTGTGCCTTACCGCCCAGCGGCTGCTGGGTGATCATGGAGTAGGGGCCGGTGGAACGGGCGTGGATCTTATCGTCCACCAGGTGGTGCAGCTTCAGAATGTACTGGTAGCCCACAGAGACCGGCTCGGGGAAAGGCTCACCGGAGCGGCCGTCCAGCAGACGCGCCTTACCCGACCGGTTGATGAGACGGTCACCGTCACGGTTGGGGTTGGAGTGGTCCAGCAGATCAAAGAGCTCATCTTCACCGGCACCGTCGAACACCGGGGTTGCCACCCGGGTGGGGCCGGTCTCCTTGGGGAAGTTGGGCAGCTTGTCCAGCCAAGCCGGGTTGCCCTCAATCTTCCAGCCCTGCTTGGCAAGCCAGCCGGTATGAACCTCAAGCACCTGACCAATGTTCATACGGCCGGGAACACCCAGCGGGTTCAGGATCACGTCAACGGGGGTGCCGTCTTCCATGAAGGGCATGTCCTCAACGGGCAGGATCTTGGTGATCACGCCCTTGTTACCGTGGCGGCCGGCCAGTTTATCGCCGACGGTGATCTTACGCTTCTGTGCCACATAGACACGCACCAGCTGGTTAACACCGCTGGGCAGATCTTCCTCATCGGTATCGCGGTCAAAGATACGGACACCGATCACGGTGCCGGACTCGCCGTGGGGCACCTTGAGGGAAGTGTCACGAACCTCGCGGGACTTCTCACCGAAGATCGCCCGAAGCAGACGCTCCTCCGGGGTCAGCTCGGTCTCTCCCTTGGGCGTAACCTTACCCACCAGAATGTCGCCGGACTCAACCTCGGCACCGATGTGAATGATACCGCGCTCGTCGAGAGCCGACAGCACCTCGTCAGATACGTTGGGGATGTCGCGGGTGATCTCCTCGGCGCCCAGCTTGGTATCGCGGGCATCGATCTCGTGCTCCTCAATGTGGATAGAGGTGAGCACATCGTCAGAGATCATGCGCTGGGAAAGAATAATGCCGTCTTCAAAGTTGAAGCCCTCCCAGGACATGTAGGCCACCAGCAGGTTCTTACCCAGGGCCAGCTCTCCCCGATCGGTTGAGGGCCCATCGGCAATCAGCCCCTGGGCCTCTACGCGGTCCCCCACCCGCACAACCACGCGGTGGTTGTAGCAGTTACCGGGGTTGGAGCGCTGGAACTTGAGGATCGGGTAGGAGGAAGTGGTGCCGTCGTCGTTGCGCACGATCACCAGATCGGCCGACACCTCGGAGACCACACCCGCCTTCTTGGCAAGCACGGAGTCACCGGAATCGATCGCCGCATACCGTTCCATGCCGGTACCCACCACCGGCGCCTCAGACATGAGCAGCGGCACAGCCTGACGCTGCATGTTAGCGCCCATGAGCGCGCGGTTGGCATCGTCGTGTTCCAGGTAGGGGATCAGCGCGGTTGCCACGGACACCATCTGGCGGGGTGAGACGTCCATAAATTCTACGTCGAGCGGGTCAACCAGCTCGGCCTCGCCCGAGCCGTCGCCGGCACGGCAGAGCACCGACTCCTCAGCAAAACGCATCTGATCGGTCAGCGGGGCGTTAGCCTGCGCGATCACCGCACCCTTTTCGTCATCGGCGGTCAGGTAGACAACCGTGTCGGTAACCTTGCCGTTCTCCACCTTCCGGTAGGGGGTCTCGATAAAGCCGAAGGGGTTGATGCGGGCGTAGGTTGCCAGCGAACCGATCAAACCAATGTTAGGACCCTCAGGGGTCTCAATGGGGCACATACGACCGTAGTGGGAGGGGTGCACGTCGCGCACCTCCATGCCCGCGCGGTCGCGCGAAAGACCGCCGGGGCCCAGGGCAGACAGGCGGCGCTTGTGGGTCAGGCCCGCCAGCGGGTTATTCTGATCCATAAACTGCGATAGCTGCGAGGTCCCAAAAAACTCTTTGATCGAGGCGACAACGGGCCGGATATTGATCAGGGTCTGAGGGGTAATCGCCTCAACGTCCTGGGTGGTCATCCGCTCACGCACCACCCGCTCCATGCGGGAGAGGCCGGTGCGGATCTGGTTTTCAATCAGCTCGCCCACCGCGCGAATGCGGCGGTTCCCAAAATGATCGATGTCGTCGGTGTCAACCCTAAGCTCAATCTCCCGGCCATCGCGCACACCCTTAACCGTGCTACCTCCGGCGTGCAGGGTCACCAGGTAGCGGATCATGGCCGCGATGTCGTCCTGGGAGAGGACCATAGCCGAGGGGTCGTCAAGGGGCATGTCGGTGCCCAGCTTGCGGTTGATCTTGTAGCGGCCCACCTTAGCCAGGTCGTAGCGTTTGGGGGTGAAGTACATGTTGTCGAGCAGGTTCTGGGCCGCGTCGATCGTGGGGGGCTCGCCGGGGCGCAGTTTGCGGTAGATATCGAGCAGGGCCTCGTCACGGGTCTGCACGGTATCTTTGTCCAGGGTCGCGCGGATAGAGTCGAATTCGCCGAATTCTTCGAGAATCTTTGCTTCGGTCCAGCCCAGCGCCTTCAGCAGCACGGTCACCGACTGCTTGCGCTTGCGGTCCAGGCGCACACCCACCTGGTCGCGCTTATCGATTTCAAGCTCAAACCAGGCCCCGCGTGAGGGGATAATGCGCGCCGAATAGATGTCCTTATCAGAGGTACGATCCGGGGCTTTTTCAAAATAGGCGCCGGGAGAACGCACCAGCTGGGAAACCACGACACGCTCGGTACCGTTGATCACAAAGGTACCCGACTCTGTCATCAGCGGGAAGTCGCCCATGAACACGGTCTGCTGCTTGATCTCGCCGGTGTTATTGTTCATGAATTCTGCCTTCACGTACAGCGGGGCAGCATAGGTCGCATCGCGGTCCTTGCACTCTTCCACACTGTATTTGGGGTCGGCAAATTCTGGTTCGGAGAAGGACAGGGACATCGCGCCCTGAAAATCTTCGATCGGTGAGATTTCTTCAAAGATTTCGGCTAGACCGGAGACGGTCTGCACCGAGGTGTCCCCCGTTTCCTGTGCGCGGGCCACTCGTTCGGCCCAGCGCTCGTTGCCCACCAGGCGGTCAAAGCTGTTGGTTTGGAGGGCCAGAAGATCGGGGACCTTTAGCGGCTCAGAAATTTTCGCGAATGAAATACGGCTGGCTGAACCGTCGGGGTTCACGGGGCCGTTAGCGGCTTCGTTGTTAGAGGTGCTCGAGGCGACCAAGTTGGATCCTTCCACAGACCTTTTTATTCCTACCCGCCACCCCGCCACAGCGAGAAAAGACGAGTTCAAGTTCTAGGACCCCGGCGCGCAAAACACCGTATACGGCAGAGTGGTCGGTTGCTGGGGTAGAAGACGAACTGTTTTTTCTGGCTCTGTATCACCCATGCCCACCGCTATATGAAGGCACTCAGGTTAGGGATAGCGCAAATATTCATAGTACGCCAAACACAACAGGATGTCTATACCCTCTCCCAAGATCTTTTGCAAGCTCCTGCGTGCAAAGCTACCGCAGCCATTACCGCGGTGTATTCCCGGACCGGATGAGAGCGCACTGAGCCGGTATATCCCGCATGCTCAGCCGCTCTCACAAGGGGCGCACCGATCTGGGCCGGACAATCCCCCTAAAGGTTGAGGTCTTTTCGACGGAAGCGCAGCACAGAGAATACCGCGACCAGGGCTGCCACCGCCATGAGTATCACCACGGTGAGCGCAAGAGCACCCGGATCATCGCGGAACCCCTCCACGTCGTAGAGGCTAAAGACGGTGGCGTACCGTAGCCATGTCACATCGGGGGCAAGTCCTCGAGCAATGTGAATGAAATACTCAATGACCACCAGCGAAGAGGTCCAGGCTAGGGCTGTGGTGCCGGACTTGGTCATCATCCGTATCAGAAAGCAGGTAGTACCCAGTAGCGCAAAAATCGACAGGAGCAGGAGATTGAGCACAAGGATACCCTCCCAGTCGACGTCTCCATCGGCGAACATGAGGTGACCTATGGCGGCAAAGAGCACCGAGCTGACGGTTACGATGACGAGGGCCCCCACGAAGATCAGCATCTGGGTCACCAGGTAGGAGACACGCGAGGTGCGCCCGCTGAGAAAGTAGCCGAGTGAGGTGGAGTCAATCGGTATAGAGGCCAGGCGGTAGGCGAGCAGGACCACGAAGGCCATGAGAAACATGATGTGCAGGGAGTTGTAGTAGTTGGCGCTGAGGAAGCCGAAATATTCGGTCTGGTCCGAGACAACTCCTAGTGCGTCGCGGAGCTCGGGCGGAAGGGCACCGACCATGCCGGTGAACGCTGCATTTGTTGACAGCGATGGAAAAAGCCACGCCAGGGAGAGAATCATGCAGCCGATCAGGGCCACAAAGATCGAGACGAGTGAGAGGTTTGTTTTTGTGCCGTACTTGAGTACCGGGGTGCTAATCATTTGGTTTGTCCTCCGTATGCATTCCAGAAATATTCGCGAAGCTCGACCCGTCGGGTCTCAATCTTTTTCACCCCTGCACGCGAAAGCTCCCCCAGCAAGGGGGCTATATTATCACCGAGCGGGAAATCGAGTTCTTGAGCGCTCACGGCGGTGGCGTGTGCATCAAAGATGCTCGGATCCACGGGATAGTCAAATTGTGCGCGAAGTGTCCGATCCAGTTGGGCTTCTAGGCTGGGCATAGACTGCGAAGCCACGAGACGGCCCTCGCGGATAATCGTAATAGAGTCTGCTACGGCCTCCACTTCCTCGAAGATGTGGGAGGACAGCAGTATCGTTTTGCCGTTCTTTTTTTCCTCTTCGAGCAGGGATATCAGGGTGTCCTGCATCAGCGGGTCTAGGCCGCTGCTCGGTTCGTCCAGGATCAGCACTGCGGGGTCGCCCATGAAAGCCGCGACCAGTGCCAGTTTCTGTTTTGTACCTTTCGACATGGCCTTGATGGGTGTCGTCATATCTAGCTGGAAGCGTCGCACGAGATCGGTCCGTAACGAGTGAACGGTATCCCGGCGGACTTCACCGAGCAGGTCGAGGAATGTTCCGGCCGAAATTCCGGAGGGAAACGCTATTTCACCGGGGATAAAACCTAGCGACCGTTTGGCGTCGATAGGTTCGCTCCAGCAGTCAAAATTATTGATGGTGGCTCGTCCCTCGTCCGGCCGAATAAAACCGAGTAGGTGACGAATTGTTGTCGACTTACCGGCACCGTTGGGGCCGATAAATCCCATGACCTCACCCTGTCCGACACTCAAGTCGAGATCAAATACTCCCTTGGTGGAATTGAACTTCTTAGTGAGTCCTTCAACCTCAATCATTATTTTCCTTATCTGTTGTCCATTTCGCCCCATTCCAGGTCGATGACGCGTGCAACTTCACGTACGTGGTGCGTGCCCCTAACACTCCACCACGTTAACCGCCAAACCGCCCATGGAGGTTTCCTTGTAGCGGTGGCTCATGTCGGCACCGGTCTGCCGCATGGTCTCTATCACCTGGTCAAGCGATACCCGGTGTTCGCCGTCGCCGCGCAGCGCCATCTTAGCGGCGTTAATAGCCTTAGCGGCGGCCATGGCGTTGCGCTCAATGCAGGGGATCTGTACCAGCCCACCCACCGGGTCGCAGGTCAGCCCCAGATTGTGCTCCATCGCAATTTCAGCCGCGTTTTCCACCTGCTCGTTTGAACCTCCCATCACCTGGGCCAGGCCGGCCGCGGCCATTGAGGCTGCCGTGCCCACCTCTCCTTGACAGCCGACTTCCGCCCCGGAGATCGAGGCACGTTTCTTGTAGAGGGCACCCACGGCCGCGGCCGCAAGGAAGAAATCAATAACTGTTTGCTCCCGCCTTACCTGCCCGCAGTGGCGGATTCCCGGCAGATAGTTCATAGCGTAGTGCAGCACCGCGGGAATAATACCCGAGGCCCCGTTGGTGGGTGCGGTAACAATTCTGCCGCCAAAAGCGTTTTCTTCGTTGACAGCCAGAGCAATAAGGTTGACCCAGTCCATCCAAAATTCCTGAGATTTATTGGGGTCTTCGCGCAGAAGACTGCGGTGCCACTCGCCGGCACGGCAGCGCACCTTGAGCGGGCCCGGTAAATACCCCACCCGCGACAGCGAGGAACCTATACACTCCTTCATGACCGCGCGAATAGCCAGAATCCCCTCCCGCACCTGCTGCTCGCTGCGGGCCGATAGCTCGTTGCTCATTTTCAGCTCGGCAATACTCAGCCCGGCATCATTCGCCATGGTCAGCAGCTCCTCACCAGACCCAAAAGGATAGGGGGCCTCACCCAGTCCGCCTGACTCTGCACCGTCTTCATTTTCTTCGACCACAAAACCGCCGCCAATAGAAAAATAGGTGCGGCAGAGGAGTTGCTCGTCCCCCTCCCAGGCAAAAAACCTCATACCGTTGGTGTGCCGCTCCAGCACGGTGAGCGGGCGCAAGCTGATATCTTCCTCCCGGTAACACACGGTGGGGCCGCTGACGAACCCGCCCGGCTCCGTTTCCGAGTTCACGGTGCGGGACCGGTAGCCGGCCAGGGGCAGGGTACCGTCCACAGAGTTACGGGCTATCAGCTGCTCGGCCTCGGCAATATTGATAGTCTCAGGTACACAGCCGGCCAGCCCCTTCAATGCCGCGGTCATGGTGCCGTGCCCTCGGCCCGTGGCAGCCAGTGATCCAAAAAGGTCAAGGTGCACGCGGGTCACCCGCCCCAGCAGATCGCTGTCGATCAGCTCGGTCACAAAACGGTTAGCCGCGCGCATCGGCCCCACCGTGTGTGAGGACGAGGGGCCCACCCCGATAGAGAAGAGTTCAAAAATTGAGATGTCATAGTCGAGGGCTTCAGCCCGACTCTGTCCGGTACCGATATCCATAGTTTTCTCCGTGTGCTCGCTGCGGCTGTCTTCTGTCTGGCCCTTATAAAAATGGCCCGAACACCGCCGCACGGGTATATGTTCGGGCCATTGACGCAAATTATGGGCTCTACCTATCGCGCCGGTAGAAAGGCAGATCTACAATCATAAAGGGTGCCACCCTACCGCGGATATCCACATTCACGCTCTCCCCCACGGTAGCGTGCTCGGTGGCGAGCAGAGCCATAGCGATGGGGTAGCCCAGGGTGGGCGAGGGAATACCCGAGGTAATCTCACCGATCTTTGCACCGGCTTCATCCACCAGCGCGGAGCCCGCCCGGCCCGGACGCTTACCCAGGGCTCTGAGACCCACCAGGGTGCGGGCAGGGGCCTGCCCGGCACGCCGGGCCAGGGCTTCTCTACCCACAAAGTCGGCGGCCTTCTTGGTCAGGGCAATATCAACCAGCCTCCCCATACCGGACTCAAACGGACTGATGTCAAGACCCAGCTCCTGCCCGTAGAGGGGCATGCCCGCCTCCAACCGCAGGGAATCACGAGCAGCCAAACCTGCCGGGATCGCCCCGTGTTTGGCACCGCGCGCAGCAGCTAAGGCCCAGAGCTTTTCAGCATCCTCATTGGCAACATAAATTTCGAAACCGTCCTCACCGGTGTACCCGGTGCGGGCCAGCAAAGCCTCAATATCACCGAAGCGAATCGGGGCGGCAGCGTAGTAGCCCATGGAGGTAATGGCCTCGGGGTCGGAGGGTTCCATGTCGAGCAAGATAGCTTCTGAGGCCGGGCCCTGTACCGCAACCAGAGAAGTTGCGGCGGTCTCATCGGTCAGGTTAACATCAAATCCCCCGGTCCGGGCGCCCATGGCTTCATAGTCGGCAGCCACGTTGGCGGCGTTGGGGATCACCAAAAACTCCTCCTCACCCAGCCGATAAGTAATGAGGTCGTCGATCACACCGCCATCTTCGGACAGCAGCAGAGAATACTTGGCTTTGCCCACCCTGAGGATAGACATGTTGGACAGCAGAGCATAGTCCAGGAACGCACCGGCGTCGGGGCCGGTGACCCGGAATTCCCCCATGTGGGAGAGGTCGAACAGGCCGGCGGCAGAGCGCACGGCCCGATGCTCCTCAACATCGTTGGTGTATTTGAGGGGCATATCCCAGCCGCCAAAATCGGTGAAGGCGGCGCCCAGCTCGGCGTGGACCCGGTAGAGAGCAGTTTTCTGGGGTGACATAGGGTTACCTTTCTGGCCTAGGCGCTGTGAATTTCAATATCGAAAGCCTCCATGGGAGGGCACTCGCAGACAAAATTACGGTCCCCGCCCACCCCGTCGATCCGGCCCACGGGGGTGAAGTACTTGTTCAGCCGCAGTTCATGGACGGGGTAGGCTGCCTGGGAGCGCGGATAAGGTCGGCTCCACTCGTCGGCGGAAACAACCTCGGCGGTATGCGGGGCATTGCGCAGCACGGATTCCTCCGCGCTGACCTTACCGTCGATAACCTCCTGAATCTCTGCATAGATATGGGTCATGGCCTCGATAAAACGGTCCAGCTCGGCCAAAGACTCGCTCTCGGTGGGCTCAACCATGAGAGTACCGGGCACGGGGAAAGCCAGGGTGGGGGCATGGAAGCCGTAGTCCATAAGGCGTTTGCAGACATCCTCGGCGGTAATCCCGGATGCGGCGGTCAGCTCGCGCAGGTCAAGAATACACTCGTGGGCAACCAAACCGGTCTCCCCGGCGTAGAGTACCGGGTAGAGAGATCCCAGCTTCTTGGCAATATAGTTGGCCGAGAGGATAGCGACCTCAGAAGAGGACCGCAAACCTTCTGCACCGGTCATGGCGATATACATCCAGGAGATGGGCAGCACCCCGGCTGACCCGAACATGGCCTGGGAAATGGGTAGGGGTGCATCCGCCAGTTGACCCGCCGAATCCGCCTCAAAACCGTTACCCGGCAGGTACTTTTCAAGGTGGGCACCCACCGCGACGGGGCCAACACCGGGGCCACCACCACCGTGGGGAATAGCGAAAGTCTTGTGCAGATTCAGATGGGAAACATCCCCACCGAAGTTGCCCGGTTGGGCCGAACCCATCTGGGCGTTCAGGTTGGCGCCGTCAACGTACACCTGTCCCCCGGCCTCATGAACCAGCTGGCAGACCTCAACAACCTGTTCCTCAAAGACACCGTGGGTGGAAGGGTAGGTAATCATAATGCCGGCAATGGTGTCCCCGTATTTCTCAATCTTGGCCTTGAGGTCCTCAACATTGATCGATCCGTCTGGGGCAGTAGCAACACCGGCCACAGAAAGCCCGGCCAGTGCCGCCGAGGCCGCATTGGTGCCGTGAGCACTCAGGGGTATGAGCATCACCGTGCGCTGGGACTGGCCCTGTTCCCGGTGGTAGGCGCGAATAGCGCGCAGGCCCGTATATTCGCCGGAAGCCCCCGAGTTGGGTTGCAACGATATTGCGTCGTATCCGGTAATTTTCACCAACCAGTCTGACAGCTCATTGATCAGTGCCAGCCAGCCAGCTGCCTGGTCCCGCGGAACCAGGGGGTGGATACCGGCAAATTCTGGCCAGGAGATCGGCTCCATCTCAGCGGCCGCATTGAGCTTCATGGTGCACGAGCCCAGCGGGATCATGGTGCGGTCCAGAGCCAGATCCCTATCTGAGAGGGAGCGCAGATAGCGCATCATGGCGGTCTCAGAACGGTGAATATGAAAGACCGGATGCTGCATATAGCTATCGGTGCGAAGCAGAGCCTCGGGCAGCCCGTACACATCGGTCTCCCCCAGTGTGCCTCCCAGGGCGGCGACCAGGGCCCCCAGCACCTCATCGGTGTGGGACTCACCCACGGAGATAGAGATACGGTCGGCGGAGAGACGGCGAATATTCACGCCGGCTTCCAGGGCCCGAGCAACCAGCTCATCGGCTCTGCCGGGGGCCTCAAAAACAACGGTGTCGAAGAAGGTCTCGTGGACAAGGTTGAGGCCCGCCTCGGTGAGAGCGGACGCAACCCTAGCAGCATTGTTGTGCAGGCGGTTTGCTATAGCCCGCAAACCCTCCCGGCCGTGGTAGACAGCGTAGGCGCCGGCAACAATGGCCAGCAGGGCTTGAGCCGTACAGATATTGCTGGTGGCCTTCTCACGGCGAATATGCTGCTCACGGGTCTGCAGGGCCAGCCGGTAAGCGGGTCTGCCGGAGGCATCGGTGGAGACACCCACCAGACGGCCCGGCAGGTTTCGTTCCATCCCCTGAGCAACAGCCATAAAGGCCGCGTGAGGGCCACCGTACCAGAACGGCAGGCCAAAACGCTGGGAGGAACCAACAACAACATCGGCACCCTGGTGGCCGGGTGCGGTCAGCAGGGTCTGAGCTAGCAGATCGGCGATAACGGTCACCAGGGCACCGCGCTCTTTAGCTTCCCTCATGAGCGGCTCGATATCGCGCACCTCACCGTCGTGGCCGGGGTTGGAGAGAATCACACCGTAGAGGTCGCCCTCGGGCAGACCGTCCTCAAAGTCGGTGACAACAAAGGGGATCCCCAGGGCTTCAGCGCGGCCGCGCACCACCGCCAGGGTCTGCGGTAGGGCGCGGGCATCAATGGCAAAGAAGCCGTTTTTGATCCTGCGGTTGGCCCGGTACATCATGACAGCGGCTTCGGCTACGGCGGTCGCCTCGTCGAGGAGGGAAGCGTTGGCGATGGGCAACCCGGTCAGCTCCATCACGGTGTTTTGAAAATTCAGCAGCGCTTCAAGGCGGCCCTGAGAAATCTCGGGCTGGTAGGGGGTGTAGGAGGTATACCAGCCGGGGTTCTCCAGAATATTACGGCGTAGTACCGGCGGGGTCACGGTGTCATAGTAGCCGGCACCGATCATCTGGGCCAGCACCGTATTTTGGGCCGCGTATCCCGCTAGTTTTTTCTGCGCTGCCTCTTCGGAGAGCGGCGCAGGAAGGTTAAGATCACCGTCCATGCGGATGGTGGCGGGGACAACCTCGTCGATCAGGGCACCCAGGCTACTGTAGCCCAGTGTCGAAAGCATAATCTCTTGGTCGGTAGGGCCGGGGCCAAGGTGGCGGTCGATGAATGACATGGTAAAACTCCTGGTCAAATCAGCCCGAGCGCTCGGGTGTGAGCCTCCCCGCTCTGTTGGTGACCTGAGAGTTTTAGCCCCGGCCCGGTACGGTGTGAGATGGTGCACCGGGATCGGAGTTTGCCCCTTCGGTGGAGTGCATAGACCCCTCTTCAGAGTGCCTACACTGTACGGTACTTTTGCCTGAGAGTTTCACGGAGAGGGTTTGCTCCTTCGGCGCCGTGTTCGGGGCCGCAAGCCCCGAACACGGTCTCTCCCGTACAGCCTAAGCGGCTATTTAGTAACACTATAAAGTTTGCCACATCACATATGGCCGGCGCTACTTTACGCGCTGGGGGTGGACAACCCGTACCAGCCGCCAATTTTAGGGCCTACCCCCGTTTTTGATCACCAGTGAGATACCCAGGGCTACGAGGGCCGTAATCATCAGCGCAATCTGCGCCCAGAAATAGTGGCCATTCGCACCATAGACTGCACCCATGACCAGCGGTGGGAAATATCCTCCCAGACCGCCGGCAGCAGAAACCAGACCGCCCACGGTACCGGTTGATTCAGGTCGGGCAGCCCGGCCCACCCAGCCAAAGACCGTACCTGTACCGAATCCGATGAACACCGCCATCACGATGAAAAGGGTGTAGTAAAATGCCGGCGACGTAAACTGCTGAGCAATCAGAAGGGATAGCACAGCAATAGCGGCAAACATGAGCAGAGTCACAGAACGGGGGCCCAGTTTGTCAGCGGCAATACCACCGAAGGGGCGGGCAATCACCGCACAGGCGGCAAACATGGCGGCAAAGGTACCCGCGGCAACACCGTCAAAATCATAGACATTGCCCATGTAAGTGGGTAGATAGTTGGAGAAAGCCACAAAGGCACCAAACACCACACCGTAGATAAAGCACAGCTGCCAGGTAGAAATATCTTTCATGGCCTGTAGAATCTTGGGCACGATCGGCTCCGGGGTCTTGCCCTTAGTCACCGGCGAATCCTTAAGGAAGAACCACACCACTGCGGCGTAAGCCAGAGCGATACAGGCAACAATCACGTGAGTCTGGAAATATCCAAAAGCCTCTACCAGGCGCGGGTTGAAGAAGGCAGCCACCGCGGTGCCAATCATACCCATACCAAAAATACCCGTGGCCAATCCCTTACGGTGGGGTTCATACCAGGCAGCCGAAAAAGGAATACCTATGGCAAAGACGGCACCACCAATACCCAGAAAAAATGCCGCAACAAGCAAAAGACCGTAGTTACCGGTCTGGCCAACCAGCCCAGTCACAAGCACCATACTTCCCGTAAATAGAAGCATGATCGTGAACATAATCCGCCCGCCAAAACGATCGGTGAGGGCACCGACCGGAATACGAGCAAGCGAACCCACAATTACCGGCATAGCAATCAGCACCGAAAGCTGCCCCGGAGACAGGTCAAACGCTCCCTTGTAGTAAGACTTGGCGAGCGGGCCGATCATGGTCCACCCCCAAAAACCGATCGTGGAGGCCAGGGTGGCCATAATAACGTAGACAAGCTGCCCCTTAAGCTTGGGGTCGCGCTCAGCTGTATTTACACTCATGTTTTCTCAATCTGATAGCTAATAATGTGCGATAGAAGTTTACTGTCTACTCACCGGCCTGCGCTCCGAGCTGCTGTCGGGGCTGCCCACAGGGGCCCAGCCGCGGCGCCGTCCGGGTGCCTCGCCACCGCGTGACCGGTAGACAATATAGGGTCGGAACAGGTAGTGGAAAGGTGCGGTAAAAGCGTGCACCAGGCGGGTGAAGGGCCAGAGGGCAAAGAGAGCAAAGGCAAAGAGGATGTGAATCTTAAACTCAATCGGCACATCGTGCATGAGCTCCACCCGAGGCTGGAAAATAAAGAGGGACCTAAACCAGGGCGAAATATCCTCCCGATAATTGTGGCCGTGGTGCCCCTGGAAGGCGCTGATCACCGTCACCGCCATACCGCAGACAATCACCGCCATCAGGAAGATGTACATGATCTTATCGTTCCAGGTGGTTGCCGCAAAGACCGACTTATTTGTGCGGCGACGGAAAACCATCACGATTAAACCCAGCAAGGTGGCAATACCAAAGGGAATACCCATCACCAGGGCACCACCAATATGGTACATATCTTCGGTAACACCAACCGCCTCGGTCCAGGACTGCGGAATCATAAGACCCACCACGTGGCCGGCAAAAACACCCAGCAGACCGTAGTGGAAGACCGGTGAGGCAATCTTGAGAATTTTTGACTCATACAGTTGCGACGACCTGGTGGTCCAACCGAACTGATCATAGCGATAGCGCCAAATGGTTCCACCAACCAGAATGACCACCACCACGTAAGGTAGCACACCCCACAGGAAAATATCGAGCAAACTCACGGGGTACTCCTCTCGGAATTGTGTAGAAGGGGTAGAAGTCTGGGATCTGAGCTACTCAGACCAACCTGTTCACTCGGCGGCCCAAAACCGGCGAGCCTTTGGATTTCTTGAACGTCTTCGGCTGACTCGCCGGGCAGGGTGTCGCAGATACACTGCACCAGCCCGTAGAAGGCAAGGCCATCGTCGCGCAGAGCGAGCCGCAGCATCTCCAGGGAGGGCCGGTATGCCTGTAGGGCTGCCCGCCCGGCCTTCCGGTCAACCAGGGCGGCGAACTCAAGCACCAGGGGAAGGTGGTCGGGCAGCTCCCCTTTGAGGTCGGTGAGCATACCCGAGTCACGGTACATCCTCTTGAAACGGGCTAGCGCCTCACCCCTGCGCCGGGTGTCTCCCTCGGTCCAGTAGGAGAGGTGGAGGGCGTGCCTGCGGGACAGGTCGTACTCCTGCACATACTCACCGGCCACCACCGACAGGGGCGCTGATTCATACCAGCGCTGCACCGCCCGAACCGCCTCAAGAAAATCCGGGTTGTCAATCTGACCAGCCAGGTCAAGCAGTTCGGGGAAGGACTCGTAGACCTGCGTGTCCGGGTAGCGCATCAGAACCGATGAAACCTGATAGATCACCGAGTCAGCCTCTTCACCGGCGCCCCAGTCAAAATCAAAGGGGTCACCGCCAGCCCGATCCTCACCGCCGGGGCTAGCCGCCGGCTTGGCCAGCAGTTTTGAAAAGAAACCAGCCACTAGCGCACCCTGTCCGTACCCGACGTGTTAGGAAAGAGAGCATCGGGGCGGGTCTTGCCGTCCCACATAAAGATATTCACTTTACCGTCTTCACGCGCCGTATTGGCGTAGGAACCGGCGGCCACGGGGACCGGGCGCTCACCGGTGCCGGAGAAGGCATCGTCGTAAAGCATACCGGGTCCGCCCTCGGTATCGAGCGAGCAGCCGATCTCCTCAAGGTTATGGGCCTCTTCCATATGAGCCGTGGGAATCACGTAGCGCTCATCGTACTTAGAAATTGCCATAAGCCGGTACATCTCGTAGATCTCTTCACCGGTCATACCCACAGACTTGGCGATCTCCTCGCTGCCCACCCCACCCAGGGTGATATCTCGCATGTAGGCGCGCATAGCGGCGAGCTTCTTGAGCACATCCACCACGATCCCGGTGTCACCGGCCGTGAAAAGCTCCGCCAGGTACTCCACCGGAATACGCAGAGAATCTATAGCACCAAAGAGATTATCTTTCGACTCGGCATCGTGGCCCTGTTCCTTGAGCAGGTCGATAATGGGCGACAGCGGGGGAACATACCAGACCATGGGCATGGTGCGGTATTCGGGGTGCAGGGGCAGAGCGATCTTCCACTCTTTCGCCAGCTTATAAACGGGCGACTTCTGCGCGGCCTCAATCCAGGACTGGGCGATGCCGTCCCTCTTGGCAGCCCTGATCACCTCGGGGTCAAAGGGGTCAAGCATAATATCAAGCTGAGCCTGATACAGCTCTTTCTCATCGGCAACCGAGGCAGCCTCACTGACACGGTCGGCATCGTAGAGGAAAATCCCGATATAGCGCATACGCCCCACACACGTCTCGGCGCAGACAGTCGGAATACCGTGCTCAACCCTCGGGTAACAGAAAGTACATTTCTCGGCTTTACCGGACTTGTGGTTGAAGTAAATCTTCTTGTAGGGGCAACCGGTAATGCACTGGCGCCAACCGCGGCAGCGGTCCTGGTCAACCAGCACAATGCCGTCTTCGGACCGCTTGTAGATAGCACCCGACGGGCAGGAGGCCATACAGGAGGGGTTCAGGCAGTGCTCGCAGATTCGCGGCAGGTAGAACATGAAGGTTTTCTCAAACTCAAATTTGATTTTCTCTTCCGATTCCTGGCGGATCTTCTGCACAATCGGATCTTGGTCACCTGTCACATAGGTGCCGCCAAGGTCGTCGTCCCAGTTAGCGGACCAGTCGATGGCTGTATCTTCACCGGTGATGAGCGACTTGGGCTTTGCCACCGGAAAATCGTCGCCCAGCGGGGCATTGACCAGGTTCTGGTAGTCATAGGTCCAGGGCTCGTAGTAGTCACTCAGCTGCGGCTGCACCGGGGAAGCAAAAATAGTAAAGAGCTTCTTAAAGCGGTTACCCGCTTTAAGCTCCAGACGGCCGCGCCGGTTGAGCGTCCACCCGCCCTTCCACTGTTCCTGGTCTTCGTAGCGGCGGGGATACCCCAGACCGGGGCGGGTTTCAACGTTGTTGAACCACACGTACTCGGTGCCGGCCCTGTTAGTCCATGCCTGTTTACAGGTTACCGAACAGGTGTGGCAGCCCAGGCACTTATCCAGCGCCATAATCATAGAAACTTGAGCCATAACTCGCATTAGTAAGAAACCTCCTGCTTGCGACGGCGGATAACCGAGACAATATCGCGCTGGTTACCGGTGGGACCTAGATAGTTGAAGGCGTAAGCCAGGTGGGCATAGCCACCGATGAGGTGGGTGGGCTTCACCAGGATTCGCGTCACCGAGTTGTGAATACCGCCGCGTCTGCCGGTTGCCTCGGTCTTGGGTATATCGACCAGACGTTCCTGAGCATGGTGAACATACACCACGCCCTCGGGCATACGGTGGGACACCACCGCGCGGCCCACAAAAACGCCGTTGTTGTTAATGCACTCGATCCAATCGTTGTCTTTGACACCGATCTTTGCCGCATCTGCCGGTGACATCCAGGCGTGGGAGCCACCGCGAGACAGGGACAGCATGTAGAGGTTGTCATGGTAGGAGGAGTGGATTGCCCACTTGTTGTGCGGGGTCATGTAGCGCACCGAAATGGTGACCTCGTCGTGCTGCTCCCCCAGTTTGGGGGCACCGAACAGCTGGTTCATATCCAGCGGTGGCCGGTAGACGGGCAGCTGTTCACCCATTTCGGACATCCAGTCGTGATCCAGGAAGAAGTGCATACGACCGGTGAGAGTGTGGAAGGGTTTGAGCTGCTCGGTGTTGAGTGTAAAGGGGGCGTAGCGGCGACCGCCGGTCTCCGACCCCGACCACTCGTGGGAGGTAAAGACCGGGCAGGGCCGATCCTGGGTGTCGCGGAAGTTAATGCGCTTCTCCTCGTTGCCCTCGGCAAGATGCAAGAACTTTTTGCCCACCCGTTTCTCCAGCTGACGGAAACCTTTCACCGCCACCGGGCCGTTAGAAGTGCCCGAGAGCGCCAGGATGGTCTCGCACAGCTTCCAGTCGGTGTCGAGAGCGGGAAGGCCCTCGCCCTTGCCGGAGTTCATAACACCGTTTTCTTTGGCCAGCATAGCCAGCTCATCATTGACATCAACGGTCACCGCTTTCACGGTGGTGCCCAGCGTCGAAAGGAGGGGGCCCACCGAGGTGTACATGTCGTAGAGAGCCGGGTAGTCGCGCTCCACCAGGGCAAAAACCGGCATGTTTTTGCCGGGCACGCCCTTTTCTCCGGTGTTCTTCCAGTCCGGGGCGGAGCCACCGGGCTGGGCAATCTGGCCGGGAGTATCGTGCTGAAGCGGCACCGAGACCAGGTCTTTTCGAGCGGGCAGGTGCTTAGCGGCCAGCCGCGAGAAAATCCAGGCCAGTTCTTTGAAGGTCTGGTGGTCGGTCTTGGTTTCCCAGGGCGGGTCAATAGCCGGGGTAAAAGCGTGGATATAGGGGTGCATATCCGTTGAAGATATATCGTATTTCTCGTACCAGGTGGCTGCGGGAAACACGACATCCGACGACAGGGTGGAGGAGGTCATCCGAAAATCCGCGGTCACCAGGAGGTCCAGCTTCCCCTGCGGTGCGTTGTCATACCACTTCACCTCTTTGGGTTTTGAGGCGGTGGCGTCCTCACCCATCACATTGTTGTGGGTTCCCAAAAGATGCTTGAGGAAATACTCTTCGCCCTTGGCCGACGAACCCAGCAGGTTGTTGCGCCAGAGCATGAGCGTGCGGGGCCAGTTCACCGGGTTGTCGATGTCTTCGACCGCGAACTGGGTTTTACCGCTGTTAATTTTTTGCGCCACGTAGTCTGCCGGTGAGGAGGCCGTACCAGCGGCCACCGCGGCTTCGGCTTCCTCCGCCAGCAGGGTGGGGTTTTCGCTAAACTGCGGGTACATGGGCATCCACCCCATACGGGTGGTGCGAGCCACGATATCCGCGGTATGTACGTCTTTCAACTCGCCCTTGGCCAGCGGTGACTGGAGGTAGTCGGTCGAATAGCCGTCCTGACGCCACTGGTCGGTGTGCATGTACCAGAAGGAGGTTCCCGCCTGGGTGCGCGGGGGCCTATTCCAGTCCAGGGCGTTGGCCATGTGCGACCAGCCGGTGATGGGACGGGCTTTCTCCTGACCCACATAGTGTGCCCAGCCGCCGCCGTTACGGCCCTCGCAACCGCACATGTGAAGGAGTGCGAGAATGGAACGGTAGGTGGCATCGCCGTGGTACCACTGGCAGATACCGGCGCCCATAATAATCATGGTGCGCCCGCCCGAGTCGATAGAGTTCTTAGCGAACTCGCGGGCTACGCGGATAACGGCCTCGGCGGGAACGGAGGTAATCTCTTCCTGCCAGGCGGGGGTGTACTGCACCTGCTGGTCCTCAAAATCGCGGGCAAAGCGGCCGGGAAGGTTGAGCTGGGGGCGGTCGACACCGTACTGGGCCAGCATCAGGTCAAAGACTGTGCACACCTCCATACCCTCAACCGTCACGGTGGGAACACCGCGAGTCACAACCTGACCGGAACCGTTAGGGGTATCGAAGGCCGGCATCTTTATTTCGGAAACCCCGGTGGCACCTCCGGGAATATCCGCCACCGACAGGGCGGGTTTAACACCCTCAAGGTCAAGGTTCCACTTGCCCATGTCCTGCTCGTTATAGCGGTGCCCCATCTGTCCGTTGGGAATAACCACCTCGCCGTTGCGGCGGTCAAGCAGAGCGGATTTAAAGCCGGGGTCGGCCAGATCGGCGCCCTGCTTTAGGTCAGCGGCTTTGACAAATTTGTGGGGTACCTTGTCACCGTTGGGGCGGGTTTCCAGCCGCACCAGGAAGGGGAAGTCGGTGAAGGTGGTGGTGTAGTCTTCAAAGTATTCCACCCGCCGGTCCACAAAATTCTCTTTGAGGATCACGTGCCCCATGGCCATGGCCAGCGCGGCGTCAGTTCCGGGCTGTGCCGGCAGCCACTCATCGGCAAACTTGGTGTTATCTGCGTAATCCGGTGAAACCGAGACAACCTTGGTGCCGCGGTAGCGAACCTCTGCCACCCAGTGGGCATCGGGGGTGCGGGTGACCGGAATGTTAGAACCCCACATCACCAGATAGGTGGCATCCCACCAGTCACCGGATTCGCGCACATCGGTTTGGTCTCCGTAAACCTGGGGAGAGGCAACCGGCAGGTCGGCGTACCAGTCGTAGAAGGAGGTCATCACGCCTCCCAAAAGCTCAATATAGCGGGACCCCGAAGCATGCGACATCATAGACTTGGCGGGGATCGGTGAGAAACCGATATTGCGGTCCGGACCGTACTCGCTAATGGTGTGGATCTGCGCGGAGGCCACTATTTCCAGGGCCTCCGTCCAGGTAGCGCGCACCAGACCGCCCTTACCGCGGGCACGCACGTAGCTATCGCGTTTGGCCGGGTCGCTCACAATAGACTTCCAGGCCAGCACCGGGTCTCCCCCGTGGATAGCTTTTGCCTCGCGGAACATATCAAGCAGCGGACCGCGCACATAGGGGTATTTCACCCTGGTGGGAGAATAGGTATACCAGGAGAAAGCCGCGCCACGGGGGCAACCGCGCGGTTCGTACTCGGGGCGGTCGGGCCCAACCGTGGGATAGTCGGTCGCCTGTGCCTCCCAGGTGATAACGCCGTCTTTGACGTAGACCTGCCAGGAACAGGAGCCGGTGCAGTTCACGCCGTGGGTAGAGCGTACCACCTTGTCATGGCTCCAACGGTCACGATAGAAGACGTCTCCGCGGCGGCCACCCTGGCGAAAGACTGCACGGCCATCGTCTGTTTCGTCCCAGCGTGAGAAGAACTTTCCGAATTTGATGAGCTGGTCAGTGAAGGGGCCGTCTGGGCCTTCGCTTTCGGAGCCGCCCATCCCCCGTGTTTGTGATGTCTGAGTCATGTACAAAATCTTACCGATTATTCGGCATAAAAAATACCAAATAAAAATATGCGCTAATTATTTTTAATCTCGGGAAGACATAATTTAATCCAGAGTTTCCCCTAGCCAGCCAGATATTCCGTCGGTGACCCGGTAAATAGTTCCCCACCCGGTCTCCCGTAAAATTTGCGCGGCCCGCGCCGCCCTCGGCCCACCCGAACAGTAAATCACTAAGGTTTTATTATTGCGACGGGAGATACTGTCAATCACACCCTTAAGGTCGTCGGAACTTTTCTGGCTCTCCAGTGTGCTCAGAGGGATATTGACCGCCCCGGGGATTGCCAGTGCGGCGAACTCTGCAGGCTCTCGAATATCGACAAGCAAGGCCCGGTTCCCAAGCTCCAACCGCTGAAAATCAGCAAAAGTACACTCGATAACATCGCCACCGGCACCGGTAGCCGGCAAAGCGGTCTCCCGGCTACGGGCACCACCGGAAAAATCAGCCTGCGGTGCATCAGACTCCATCGCATCTCCCCCGGGCTCGGAACTCCCCGCGGGTTCAGTGACCGGGTTGGCCGCCCGCAACGGTACGTACTCCCAGCGTCCCTCAAGTGCCGAGTAGCAGGCAAGCTCACCCATCAAAGGCCGCCCCATACCGGCCACCACCTTCACCGCCTCCATCGCCATCGAGGTTCCCACCACTCCGGCCATAGCACCGATAACCCCGGCGGTGGCACAGGTGGGCACACTGCCCTCAGCAGGCTGATACGGATAGAGGTCTTCATAGACCGGTCCCCCCCTCCCGGCCCAAAAAACACTCATTTGCGCATCAAAGCCCAATATTGCGCCCCAAATATGGGGTATGCCCGCCCGTGCACAGGCGGCCGAGACCAGGTAGCGGGTGGCAAAGTTGTCGCTACCGTCAATAACCGCCGTGACTCCCGCAAACAAACGGTCAACATTATCTTCACACAGACGTTCCCGCACGCTGGTGATGGTCACGGTGGGGTTGAGCGAGCGCACGGCCGCAGCGGCCGTTTCAGCCTTAGAATTGCCCAGGGCCGCATAGGTGTGAATAATCTGCCGGTGGAGGTTTGAGACTTCCACCGAGTCGTCGTCAACCACCGTAATGTGCCCGATTCCAGCACCCGCCAGGTAGAGCAGGGCCGGTGCCCCCAGCCCCCCGGCACCCACCACCAGCAGGTGCGAATTCTTTAGTTTTTGCTGCCCCCGGATCCCCAGCTCGGGCAGGAGCATCTGCCGCCCGTAGAGCTTATATTCGAGGGGGCTAAAGGTTTTGTCTGCCACAGATTTTCTGCTTTCATCCGGTTGCAAAGGTCCACCAACAATCCTAGTCGCGTAGGGCAAGTGCGGGGCTTTTTCTGCTGGCTATCCAGGCCGGGTAGGAGGCTGAAATGAGACCTGTAGCCAGCCCCGCGATAGGGGTAAGCAGAACAAGATGGGAGCCGATAGCTACCTGCCAGCCCTGTGCCTGGGCCAGGAAGATTGTGGTGAGGCTACCGGCAAAAACGCCCAGGGATCCTCCCATCAGCCCCAGCAGCGCCCCTTCAGCAAGAAAAAGCCGAGCAATCCCCTTTTTCCCGGTACCTATGGCCCGGCGGAGGGCTATCTCCGGTGTTCTTGCCTGCACCGAGAGGTACATGGCTGTTCCGGCAGAGAGTACAGCGAGAACGAACAGTACAGTGGAAAGGGCGGTAAGAAAGAGGCTGAGGTCCGAGGAGACTTCTGCTCTCAGCTCTGCGATACTGGCCGGTGTCTCAAGGTGGACTGCGGCCGGGGCCTGGGGCGAGAGAGCCATCGGTATTGCTCCGGACACGGCGGCCGAGTAGCCGGGTTGAACCCGCGTATAAAAATTCACCTCGTACTCACCCGCCGACTGCAGTATTCGGGGTGGAACCAAGACAAAGGGAAAGAATTGAGTTTCAAGTTCGCTGCTGTCGATCAGGCCGGCAACGGGGACCCGTTGCCGGCCTATCCAGACACTTGTGCCGGCCGGCAGCTGTGCATCATCGTGCGGTAGAAGGCCCAGGGTCTGGGCGGCTGAGCGGGAGATGAGGGCTGAGTCGGCGGGTAGGGCGGTGTCTGCTGTAGCGAGCTGCGCGGACATTGCGTCGACCAGGCTGCGCGTGCTTTCGGGTGTTAGCGTGGCCGAGACGGTGTCAAGATGCTGATTGTTTGTGCTGATGAGACCGATAGCCTGCTCCGGTTCACTGTCCCGGGGGCCGAATCTGCTGATATTTATATCGGCGGGTGAGACGCTGGCTAGCCAGCTAGATTCTTGAACATAGTTGAGCTGTTTGAGGTTTTCTGCCAGGGTGTGCGCGTTGGGTCCATTGGGGTGGAGGAGGTCGTTGTAGCCCGTTAGGCTGCTTCTAATAACGGTGTTTTCGATATCGAGGAGTCTTTGGTTAACCTGCTGGCTGGCCGATAGACTCACATTGGTTGCCAGTACCAGCCCGCCCGTACCCAGTGCAAAGCAGAGAGCTAAAAGTAGGGTGCGCAGGGGTCGCAGGGTCAGGGTGAGCAGCGTTTCGCCCAGGTCATCGAGGAATCGGGTTGATTTTTTACTGCGGCTAACTTTATGTTTCGCCCCGATTTTCTCCTCCCGGGCCACGGTGCGGGGTGGGATAGCCGGTGCGGTTTTTTCCCGCCGCGGAGTCTTTCTTGTCTCCTCGCTTATTTTCCCGTTATCGACGGTGATGATTCGGGTTGCTATGGCCGCAACATCGGGATCGTGGGTTACCACAAGGATGGTGTGCCCCAGCCGGTGGAGGTCTTGGAATATTTCCATGACTCGGGCGCTGTTGGCCGAGTCAAGGTTTCCGGTGGGTTCATCCGCCAGGATAATGGCCGGTTCGGTGACCGTTGCCCGCGCTATTGCACAGCGTTGCCGTTCTCCGCCGGAGAGAAGTTTTGTGGGTGTAGTGAACCTGTGTTCGAGGCCCAGTTCTTGGAGTCTTTGTCGGGCCCGCCCCATTCTCTCTTTTCTGGGGACCCCCTGTATTCGTAGGCCGGTGAGGGTGTTGTTGAGGGTGCTCTGGTCCAGGAGCATGTGTGAGGATTGAAAAATGAATCCTAGATCCTCACGGCGCAGGCGGTCTTTTTCCGCCTGTGAAATATTTTCTGTTTCCTTCCCGAGGAGCCGGTATGAGCCTGACGACGGTGTTTCGAGCAGCCCTATGATGTTGAGGAGGGTTGATTTACCGGAGCCCGATTTTCCCCAGAGAGCAACCAGTTCTCCGCGAAATATTTTGAGGTTTATATCATCGAGTACTTTTTCACCCGGTGAGAATTCTTTGCCGATACCGGACAGCTCAATCATAGGTTGCGCGGTCATTGCAGGAGCACCTTTGTTCCTGATTCTATGGAAGCGTCGATGGCGGTGTAGCCGTCTGCGCTGTGTAATACCGTGACGTCCACCCTTTGGCCTGCCTCCGGGTCTTCTGTCCCGTTGTCGGCAAGCACATAGGTACCCCGTGAGTCTTCTTTGATGGCGCTGCTGGGCACCGCCAGTGTTTTCTCCTGGCTCTCGCCACTGGTCAGGGAGACGAACTGGTCTGCTACCAGCTGCGAGGTGTCCTCGACTCTCATACGAACGGTGTAGCCGGCTCCGGTTTTTTCTGTTCCGGGCACGAGGTCGCCAATTTCGCTCACCCGTGCAGAGGTTTTTCCTTTGCTGGTGATGGCTGTGAATTCCCGGTCGATTTCTACCGAGTCGATGGCTGCTACCGGCACGTGTGCATCAATGTAGGGGGGTGATTTTTCAAGCCGGACCATGGGCTTTTCATCGGATACCTGTTCGCCTATCTGAGCTGTCTGCAGAATTTTTGTTCCCCCCGAGGGGAGGGGAACAAAGTTTTCGGGGCTGATGGTCTCTATTCCTTCTTCCGGTATATCGAGCCTTTCGCTGCGGTAGAGGGCTGTGACGGCGGCCAGGGTGGTCTCTGTGACCAGGCCGTCGGTGTTGGTGGGGTAGCCTATTTTTGCCAGGGCCTGTTGAAAGTAGGTAACGTCTTGGCCTCTATCTCCCCGGTGAAGTTCGCGGTAGAGGGGCAGGGGTGGGTCGAGGACGAAAATGGGCTGTCCCCCTACCAGGCCCAGCAGGTCGCCACTGGCTAGGTTCTGCCCCACCGTTACTCCCAGTGAAAGCACCATGGGGCTTCCGCTTGTTTGCGTGACCAGGTTGGTGATTTCTGCGGATTTTGCGGTTCCGGTCAAGTTTATTCCCCTGTTGACCACCCTGTTTTCTGCCCGACCCCAGACGGGTACTGTGGCCGATGCCTGTTCTTGGGGGTCGGTACCTGTTACCGGGTAACGGGTACCCAGCAGAAATGCTCCCGCTAAAGAACCGATGGCCAGGAGCGCAAAGAGAGCGACGATGAGCGGCTTTCCGCCGGGGGAATGACGGCCTTTTTTATTGGTTGTGGGCGATATATTGTTCTGCATTTTTAAGGTGCTCCGCCATGGTTTCTTTTTCTTGGTTAAGAGCCACCCTGTTTTCTTCGATCAGGGGCCCCTGGTAGGCGGCTTCAAGGTCTGCTAGTTTTTGTGCCATTCCGGTATCTTGGGAGCATTGTGCCTCGATGGTGGCCACCCTGATAGATTCTTTGTGCACGGCAGGGTCACTTAGATTTTGGTCGGCAATTTTTACCGCTTCTTGGGAACCCCATGCACCATCTTCTTTTTCAGGAGTTAACCCTTTATCGCTGAGACACTGCCACCAGGTTTGGCGGGCTTCCGCCCACCGGGGATCTTGACTAGCCCTGTTCTTTGCTTGGGCTTCCAGAGATCCCGCCAGCGAGGAAAATTCGTCTACCGGAGCAAATGTTTCTAGTGTTTCTTGGTTTTCCGTGTAGCATTTTTCAATATATTCTTCTGGAATATTATTAATTTCCTTTAGATTCTGGTTTTGTTTCAGCGTCTCATGAGAGGTTCCAAAACCGTATTTTTGCGTATAGTCGGTGTTCCACATACCGTACTCCCGCGAACCATCCAGCAGCTCACTAGCTTCATATTGGGGATAGGAGTACCCTTCAGACTTCAGACACCGATCCATAACGATCGCGTGCGCCTGATTATAGGTATTGATATTCTTCTCACCCGCTAGATACTCGGTGAGGGGCTTGATAATGAGATTGTTTTGGTAGTCGAAGGTTGCGGTGTAAGAATCATCCCTCTTTAAATCTTGCTGGGCAGATGAACAGGCGCTTAAAACAATACCTACGGCAACTGTACTACACATCAAAAATGTACGTTTCATAAGTCTACCAACACTTTATATAATCAAAAAAAGACACTAACTCCTCTTATTACTTATTACGACCCGGTGGGCGGTAGATCTACCGCCCACCGGATTATATAAATATTATCTCAACGAAAGGAACAGATATAACATCTACAAGAAGTTGAGATCTATATCTCATCATCGAGATACTATGAGTATGCACTTAATATATATGTCTGTCAAGCTCTTGGAAGAAAATTTTCTGCTAGATAGTGGTAAACAACTAGCAACCGTCACTGCCAGATAATCCTAGGTGTCAAGCCCCACCCACTCCACCGTTCCGTCTGCCATTTCCTGTTCCTTCCAGATGGGCACCTCAGCCTTAATACGGTCAGCAGCTAACTGACATGCCTCAAAAGCCTGCCCCCGGTGGGCCGCCGCTGCTATCACGGTCAGGGCGGACTCCCCTATAGCTATAGCGCCAACCCGGTGCACCGCCCACAGGCGTACCCCGGCTACCTCGGCAGCCACTGACTCAACAGTCTTACGCATATATTCCCCCGCCTGCGGGTGGGCTGTATATGACAGAGAAGCAACAGCCTGTCCGTGGTCATGATTACGAACCACCCCGTCAAAGACCACCAGCGCCCCCATCTGCTCGGTCATCACCCGTCCCCGGGCCTCAGCAAATAGGGGCTCCAGAGCCCGGTCGGTCACCGCCGTATAAAGCACAATCGATTCGGAGGGCTCTAGCCCGTTACTGTACCGGTCAGTGGTCATGATAATCCTCAAGCTGTCGAATAATATGGGTGAGCACCGAATCAAGCACCGCGCAGCCGTCTCGTACACCACCGCGCGAACCCGGCAGAGTCATCACAAAACTGCGCCCGATCACCCCGGCAACCCCCCTACTGAGAACTGCCGCGGGTGTCGATTCTAGTCCCTTAGCCCAAAAAGCGTGCATCAGCCCCGGTATCTCTTTCTCAAGATAGGGTCGCACAGCCTCCACCGTCTGATCATCACTATTGAGCCCGGTGCCCCCGCTCGTCAGAATCATGGTGGGCAGCTCCCGTCTGCCGCCCAGAAGCTCCCTCATAAATTCCCCCACCTGCCGGTCTTCTATCACCGTGGCGTCGGGGGTTTTAAACCCCCGGCCGCGCAACCAATCCACGGCAATCGGGCCCGAACGGTCCTCATAGATCCCCCGTGCAGCACGGGTTGATACCACCACGACCAGGCCGCTGGCTCGCTTCTTGAGAGTCTCGCCCTCGCTCATTTCCCTCGTCCTCTCCCTCAAAAAATTCCCGTGCACGGCAGTCACCGAAAACTCACCGGCTCACACTTGCAACCCAGTCCCCGGATTTTCCACCCGTCTTTTCGAGCACCCGAACACCGGTAATCACCGCGCCCTTATCCAGGGCCTTAATCATGTCAAAAACGGTGAGGGCAGCCGCCGACACCGCGGTAAGCGCCTCCATCTCGACCCCGGTTACTCCGCGAGTCTTCACCGCAGCAAGAATCCTCACCCCGTTGTCCAGGCGTTCAAAATCCACCGTGATCTTCCCCAACGGTAGCGGGTGGCACAGCGGTATAAGCTCAGAGGTTTTCTTGGCCCCCATAATCCCCGCAATACGCGCTGCCGGCAGGGCATCGCCCTTGGGCAGATCCGCATCAAAAATCTTTTCAATCACACCGGGCCGAGTAACCACGGTGGCCTCGGCCACCGCGGTACGGGTCGTAGCCTTCTTTTCGGTCACGTCCACCATGTGCGCAGAACCGTCACCGCGCAGGTGGGTGAGTTCATTTTCCTCTGCCATATCGAGGCCCCCTAACTGTACATTGGGTATTTTATAGCCGATACCAGCGTAGAGTATCACCGGGCGCATAGCCGGTATCGGCCTCTATCTCAACCAGCGCATTTGCGCCGCTGGCCCGCTGCAGCAAATGTGAGCCCGTGCGGCAATCCGGGTAAAGGCTGACCTCTACCCCGCCCCTGAGATTGTAGGTAATCTGCGCCTTTGCCCTGCGAAACTGGGTTTTATGGGGCAGGCCGTGAATTTCGTTCTCCCCCGCTAAAAGCCCGTAACGAGGCGGGGTATCCTGCCCCCGATAGCGGGCTAGAACCGGTGCCAACAGCAGCGTATAAGAAATCAGGGTGCTCACCGGATTTCCGGGAAAAGCTAGCCAGCCAAGCCGGCTCTGCGTGTCCCCTACCGTGGACCTGAGCCCAATAAGCCCCTGGGGTCCACCCGGCTGCTGGGCGACATGGCCAAACCAGCTCTCCTCCACGGCCAAAGGCCCTCCCGAGCTCGCCCGCAAAAGTCCCACCGCATTTTTGACCACCTCATACTTGCCGTGGCTAATACCGCCGCTTGAGACAAGAAGCTGCGGCTGGAACTCCCGCACGGCAGCCCCGAGATCTTTCACCAGTTGCCGGGGATTATCGGTGAGCTGCAGACGGGCAGTTCGCGCCCCGTCCTCGGCGAGCAGAGCCTCAAGCATGGGCCCGTTGGCGTCGCGGATCTGACCGGTGCGCGGCTGCCCGCCATCAACCACCTCGTCGCCCCCGGTCAGCACAAGCACCCGCGGTAGCGAAAGCACATCCACCCGGCCTATTCCCTGCCCAGCCAGCACCCCCAGGTGGGCCGGAGTCAGTACGGTTTCCGCAGACAATATTTTTTCACCGGCCACGGTATCTTCACCCACCGACCGAACATAGGCGCCAACGGGAGAAACCGGTAAACGCACCCGGCTACCGGCGGCAGCAAAGCCACTCTCCTTCCGACCCAGGATCTCTGCGGCTTCCTCCGGTACCACGCAGTGGTAGCCGGCCGGAAGGGCTGCCCCGGTCATAATCGGATACGCGGTATCGTCGCTCACCGGCACCCCGGTGGGATCGGTACCGGCGGGTAGATCCTGCCCCACGGTAAACACCCGGTTTTCCCTGCCGGCGGCGGTCGACGTGAGGGCGTAGCCGTCCATCTGAGCATTGGCGAAAGCGGGTGAATTCTCTACCGCCAGAATATCCGAAGCGGTCACCCGCCCCAGTACCTCAGCCAGGTCTAGGGTCTCAACCTGTCCGGTGAGCAGGGGCGCGATCCGCTCGGCCACCATCTGCCGGTAGGTTTCCGGCGCGAGAGCCCGCACCTGAGGTTTGCCGTGTCTCACGGAATACTCCTTAGCCTCCGTAATGTCCAGATAAATACCGCTATACCCAGAATAATGAGGTAGAGGCTTATCAGTTGAAGGGCTGACCCCAGCGCTTCTGCCATGTAGTTTGAGCTGAGCATCAGTTCAATATTGAGCGGTATCGTGCGGGTTCTATCAGCTATGTTACCGGCAAAGGTTACGGTGGCCCCGTACTCGCCGAGGGCCCGGGCAAAGGAGAGAAGGAAACCCGTTGCTATGCCGGGAGCGGCGATAGGCAGCAGTACTTTACCGGTAATTTCTAGGGGGTTCGCCCCCTCAACCAGGGCTATCTCTTCATATTCCTCGGGGATAGCTCGCAGTGTGGTGACGGTGGTGGCCACAAAGAAAGGCAGGCCCACAAAAGTCTGGGTAATAACCACAGCAAGCGGTGTGAAGGGTATGGAGACACCCAGATCATAGAGCCAGGCCCCGAGCACCCCTTTTCTGCCCCAGAAAAAGGTGAGGGCTAAACCGGAAACCACAGGGGAAAGGATCACCGGAGTGTAGAGGAGAGCGTAGAGGGCAAGGCCAAGCCGCCGAAGCCGGGTGCGCTCCAGAACTTTCACCAAAACCAGTGAGAGCGGTAGGCCGATAACTCCGCACACGAGGGTGGAGATCAGCGCGGTCACCACCGAGAGTTTTCCCGCAGACAGGGCAGCCTCATCGCTCACGAGCTCGACAGCCCTGCCCCAGGGTATACTCACCCCCAGCCCGAGCAACGGACCCATAATCATGAGCAGTCCCAGCAGGGCCGGGAACACACAGAAGACCGGGACCGTGCGGAAAGCCGAGGGGTTTTTTGCGGTCATAGCATATCGTGAATCGTAGAGCCTCTACTCCGCTGAACCAAAACCGTAGTCGGCAAGGATTTTCTGCGCCTGCTCGCCGTTCAACCATTCGGCGAAAGAACTAGCCGCACTGTTTTCGGCACCGGTCTTGGTCAGCGCCATGGGGTAGCGATTCTTCTCGAGATCATCGAGGGGTATCTCGGTAATATTCTGCTCTTTTTTGATGGTTGCGGCATCGGTGGTGTAGATAAAACCGGCATCAACGGTACCGGTTGCCACCTTGGTGGAGACCTCCGAAACATTCTGCTCTTCGGTGGCATTGCCCAGGGTGACACCCTTATTATCTAGCTCCCGGTGGGCGAGGTTTCCGCAGGGGACTTCAACGGCACAGATCGCGGTGGTGACGTCGGCCGAGGAAAGATCCTCAACCGACCGCACGTTGGCGGGGTTATCGGCGGCGGTGGCCAGCACCAGCGCGTTGGTGGCAATAACCGTAGGGTTGACATCGCTGAGATCGGCAACGGACCCCACCGCGGTGTCCATCGTCTTGGTGTCAGCGGTAATCAGCAGATCGGGGCTGGCCCCCTGCTCCATCTGCTGCACCAGTTTGGAGGACCCCGCATAGTTGAAGGTAATATCCACTCCGGGGTTGGCTTCCTCGTAAGCCTTTTCCAGGTCGGCCCCGGCGGCGTTGAGCGAGGCGGCGGCAAAAACTTCCACGCTACCGCCGCTGTTTGAGGAAGTTGACGAGTCAGCCGACTCCGACGAGCTACCGCCGCAGGCTGCCAGGGTCAGCCCCGAAATCATGGCGAGAGAAACACCGGCTGTCTTGGTGAATTTAGACGCAGACATAGATAATCTCCTTGGACGCTGAGGAAAATTATGGTGTAGTGGCCTATCCGAATTTCAGATACCCTAAATATAACAATAAACATGCAAATTTTATCGAAAGATTAGATTGATGGCATATACCAGCAGCGGCTCACCCGGCACCCTCATTGCCGGACCCCACCTTCGGGTGGTCACCACCGGTGTAGCTATGCCCGAGAATCCGCGACTTTCGGGCCCCCTCGTCGACCGCTGGGGACGGACCGCCACCGATTTGCGCATATCCCTCACCGATCGATGCAATCTCCGCTGCCGGTACTGTATGCCGGCTGAAGGACTCGACTGGCTACCCACCGACCGGGTACTTTCTGCCGACGAAATTATTCGGCTCGCCCTCATCGGTGTTGAGTCTCTGGGGATCAAGGAGATTCGCTTTACCGGCGGCGAACCGCTTTTGCGCCGGGAGCTACCCGAGATTTTGGCATCGGTCCATGCAGCCCACCCGCAGATTCCTCTCTCCATCACCACCAACGGTATGGGTCTTGAAAAGAAAGCGGACCGCCTGGTTGAGGCCGGGCTCAGCCGTATTAATGTTTCGCTCGACTCCATCTGCCCCGAAACTTTTGCCCAGCTCACCCGCAGGAACCGTCTCAAAGACGTACTCAGCGGTATCGACTACGCCGCCTCAGCGGGACTGAACCCCATCAAAATCAATGCCGTGCTCATGCCCGGTATCAACGACACCCAGGCACCGGACCTCCTCGAATGGGCGCTGGCTGCCGGCTACCAGCTTCGTTTTATTGAGCAGATGCCGCTCGACGCTGACCGCCGCTGGACCCAGGAGGGGACCATCACCGCCGCCCGGATTCGTGAAATTCTCTCGGAGCGGTTTAGACTCTCCCGGCCCCCCGGACCGCGCGGCTCCTCCCCGGCAGATCTGTGGGATGTTTTTCCGGCCGACAACCAGCGGCCCGACAACCGGCAGCCGCTGGGACAGGTGGGTATTATTGCCTCGGTGACCGAGCCCTTCTGTAGCACCTGCACCCGCACCCGTCTGACCGCCGACGGCAAGGTACGCAGCTGCCTCTTCTCCCAAACCGAAACGGACCTCATGCAGCTGCTACGCTCGGGGGCCAGCGATGCGGATATAGCCACCCGCTGGCGCGACGCTATGTGGGCCAAACCCGCCGCCCACGGTCAAGACAGCGGAGGGTTCTCACCCACCGATTTTGCCGTATCAAGCCGATCCATGAGCGCCATTGGGGGCTAAGCTTCAATGAATATCCACTACTTTGCCGCAGCACGGGCAGCCTCTGCCACCGCCAGCGAAGAAATTAGCCTGGGCAGCATCGGTTCAGCCCAGCCACCCACGCTCGCCAGCCTCCGCGAACACCTGGGAAAAAGGCACACCGGCTCCACCCCCTCGGGCATGAGTATGGCGCAGGTTCTTGCCCAGTGCTCCTTTCTCATCAACGGCGTATCCGCCCAAGACAGCAGCCGGCTGGCGGAAGGTGACCGGGTCGATGTGCTACCGCCCTTTGCCGGAGGATAAACGGTGACGACGGTGGACTACAACGCGATTGTTTTAGCCGGCGGGCGCTCCTCCCGTCTGGGCGGCACCCCCAAGGCGGGGCTTTCTAACGGCTCTCACACGCTGCTGGCCCGCACCCTGACTGCGGTGGAGGGCAGCCGGTACACCGTCGTGGTGGGTCCACCGCACCTTCCACTGCCGAAAGGGGTTCTACTCACCCGCGAACACCCGCCCTTTGCGGGGCCGGCGGCGGCCATTGCTGCCGGATTGGCGGCCCTGGCCAAGAAACGGGCTGACTGGACCGCGGTGTTCGCCGTCGATATGCCCGGCACAGCTATTGCCCTGGACCACCTGCTGAAAGCGGCCGCGAGCGCTCCCGAACACATCGAGGGTTTTGCCGGTGAAACCGGGGGGATATTCCAGCCTCTTGCCGGCATATACCGTACAGGGGCGCTGTCCACGGCTTTCTCCGGGCAGACCGCTCACACTTCCGTGCGCGGGCACCTGTCCCGGCTGAGGATTTCGCGGCTGCCCCTACCGCCGGGGACAACCGACGATATTGATACCTGGGAGGACGCGCGGGTCCTGGGTTTTACCGAGGTGTAATGACGGGGCGAGGAGCGGGTTCAGCGCAGCGGCTGAAGAGTTTTCACTATCGACTATCTGGCAGACATAAGGATTCTAACGTGCGACATGTTCAGTGGGCTACCGCGGTTGAGAGAATATACCGGCAGGGGCGTGAGCTGGCGGTTGAGCAAGAGCTCTCCCTGGAGCAGGCTTTCGGGGCGGTATTGGCCGAAGATGTTTTTACCCCTATTCCGTTGCCGCACTATGATTCTTCGGCTATGGACGGCTACGCCTGTGCCGGGCGCCCGCCCTGGCGACTTATCGAGCTCGGGGAGGCGGGCCCCCGCGAGAATCTGCACCGGCGGGCACCCGCGCTCACCGATGGGTATGCTGCTCCTATTCTTACCGGTGGTCTTCTCCCCGCGGGTGCTGAGGCAGTGCTGAGGCTCGAACAGGCCGAGCTGACCGAGCGGGAGGGTAAGGTTTTTCTCTCTCCCACCGGCCCGGTTCCGGCGCCGGGGACAGATATTCGCCGTACCGGTGAGGAGATACCGGCGGGGACAAGGGTGGCTGAGAGCGGGACGCTACTTTCTGCCCGTCTGGTCGCTTTCCTGTCGGTGTGCGGGATCGACACTGTCCGGGTCTACCGGCGGCTCAGCGTGTCTATCGCCTATACCGGCAACGAGGTGGTTAGCCGCGGTATACCCGGCCCCGGTGAGGTGCGTGACGCCTATTCGGTACAGTTTCCCGATCTTATCCGCAGGTTTGGTGCAGATCCGGTCTCTACCGCTCATCTCCACGACAATCTCGATGAGTTCCGTGCCTGGTTTGAGGGCGCTGAACAGCAGAATTCTCGGGTGCTCTTATTGACCGGCGGCTCCTCAACCTCCGAGGTGGATCTGCTGCGCAGGGTGCTTGCCGACTATCGGGCTCGGTACCTGTTTGAGGCGGTGGCGGTTCGTCCCGGTCACCCCTGTCTGGCGGCGTTACTCCCGGATTCCCGGTTGGTTTTGGGGCTACCGGGTAACCCGCTGGCTGCCCATACCAGCCTCTATTCCTATGTTCCCGCACTGGTTGCCGGCTCACGCGCCCGGCCCCTACCCGTCAATCCCACCGCCGTTGTCAGCCAGACGTTACCGGCTTTTGGCAAGCCCGATGAGCGGCTGGTCCCCGCTCTCGTCGGCGAGGGGAAAGCACAGCCGCTGACCGATAGGTCACGCTCGCATATGCTTTCGTCCTTTGCCCGGGCAAACGCCCTGCTGTTGGTTCCTCCTCGGGGAGCGCAGGTCGGTGAAAGTCTTGGCTACCTGCCGCTTGATACCTAGGCAAAAAATAATTCTGTCCTCGCCGCCGCAGCGCCTATAATGAAACCTTGAAAATCCCGGAACAGGAAACCGGTGTACAAGGAGAGAATGTGGCCAAGCCCAAGCTAGAAGATGTGGCGGAGGTAGCCGGGGTATCGCCCACTACAGTATCCAGGGTGCTCAACAACCGCGGCTATATCTCCCAGGCTACCCGGGAGAAGGTTCACGCCGCCATGGGTAAAATCAACTACCGGCCCAACGCCATTGCCCGCTCACTGCAGGGGCAGAGAACCCACCTGATCGGGCTGGTTTTTCCCACCGTAGCCAACCCCTTCTACGGCGAACTCGCCCACCGTATCGAGTCCAAATTGGCCGATGCCAGCTACAGGGTCATTCTCTGCAATAGCGAAGACCACCCAGAAATTGAGGCCCGCTACCTCGACATGCTTCTGGGCAACCAGGTGGACGGTGTGGTAACGGGCGCCCATTCCGATGTGGTGGCTAACGCCCCAAACCTGGGGGCACCGCTGGTCACCATTGACCGGGTACAGACCGGCAACTACCCCAATATTTCTTGCGACAATTTTTACGGTGCCCGCCTGGCGACGAGCACGCTCATCGAGCGGGGAGCACGCGAGATCGTGCACCTCACCTCCACCCTGTCGGAGGAGAACCTGCGGCAGCGGGGGTTTTACGCGGCGATGGCAGAAGCGGGGGCTAGACCCCGCATCGTTGAGCTCGGTTTCACGGCCACCGACGATGAGCATCGCCGGCTCATCAACACCTACCTTGACCGGCACCCGGAGGTGGACGCTGTTTTCGCCTCCAACGATATCTACGCCAGCATGGCGCTGGAGTGGGCGCACCGACGGGGAAAAAAGGTACCCGAAGATTTTATGGTGATCGGATTTGATGGGACCCCGGCAGTCCGCGCCCTCCTCCCCGAGCTTGCCACCGTAGTGCAGCCGATCGAGCAGATGGCCGCCCGCACCGTTGAGCGACTGCTGGCGGCCATCAACGGGGACATCGACAACGATCCCGCCGGTTCCCGGCAGGCTGATATTCTTCCGGTGCGGCTCCACCTGGGTGGCACCGTGCGTGAACGGTAGGCAACCAGCGGATACACACAGTACGGCCTCTCACCGATGTGAGAGGCCGTACTACTGTAATGAGGCGCTACCGGAAGAAGACCGGCTAGGCTTCGACGGGGGCGGTAGCGGTGTCCGTTTCCCGGGCCTCAACGGCGATCAGAGAATCACCGCGGGCCACGGTTGAACCGCTGGCGAGTCCGGCAGCAAAACCGGTCTGAGCCACGGTCTTCTTTGCGTTGGTGATCACCAGCGGCGTGGTCAGCGGGTAGCCGGCTTTGGCAATCGCCTGCATATCGAACTCCACCAGCACGTCGCCGCGTTTGACCTGCTGCCCCTTGGTGACCCGAGGGGTAAAGTGCTTGCCGTCGAGCTCTACGGTGTCAAAACCGATGTGCATGAGCAGTTCGAGGCCGGATTCGGCCCGCATCCCCACGGCGTGGCCGGTGGGAAAGGCCACGGTGATCTTGCCGTCTGCCGGGGCCACCAGCACCCCGGTACTGGGCTCAATAGCCGCACCGGGCCCCAGGGCACCGGTAGCAAAGGTCTGGTCGCTGACCTCTGAGAGGGCCAGCACCCTACCGTCCAGGTGCGCGGTGAGCCCAAAACCCTCGGTACCGGTAACAGCGGGGGTCTCAGCTGCCTCAGCCTTACTTGCCTCAACGGCGGCGTCAATCTCTTCAGCCTTGGCGGCCTCACGGCGCCCCCAGGTGTAAGCCACCACGAAGGCCACCACCGTGGCTGCGATCAGGGCAATCCAGAAACCACCCCAGCCGGCTCCCTCCTGAGTCGATATGGAGAGGAAACCCAGCACACCTGCCGAGCCCAGCGCCACCGCTTTAACCCCGAAGATAGCAACCAGCAGACCACCCACAGCGCCGCCGACTGCGGCCGAGTAGAAGGGCCAGCGCAGGCGCAGGTTGACACCAAAGATAGCGGGCTCGGTGATCCCCAGGAAGGCCGAGGGGAAGGAGCCACCGGCGACCCCCCTCATCTTCTGGTCTTTGGAGGTGAGGAAGACGGCCAGGGCAGCTGCACCCTGGGCGACGTTTGCCATCGAGGCGATCGCAAAGATAAAGGAACCGCCGCTGGCCCAGAGCATACTCTCGATGGGAGGGAACGACTGGTGCAAGCCGGTAATCACAATAGCGGAGTAGAGGGCACCAAAGACGAGCCCACCCAGCGGGCCGGCCACCGTATAGAGCCAGTTAATACCCTCACCCAGCAAGGTACCGGCGTTAAAGAGCAGCGGCCCAGCAAAGGCGAAGGTGATAAAACCGGTGATCAGCAGGGTCAGCGTGGGGGTGAGAATAAAATCGGCCACACCTTTGAGAATCCGGTGAAAGCCCTTCTCGATCAGGGTGAGCAGATAGGAGATCACCAGGATAGGAAGCACGGTCCCCTGGTAGCCGATCTGCGGTACCTGGTAGCCGAAGAGATCCCAGTACTGCATGGTGGTCACGGTACCGTCGCCGTTGTCGACGGGGCCTTCCAGCAGAGCGGCTACCTGGTAGCCGTTCGCAAGGGAGGGGCTGAGCATGGCCAGGCCCATGGTGAGACCCAGGTAGGGGTTACCGCCGTAGACCTTAGTTGCCGAGTAGCCAACGATCGCCGGCAGGAAAGCAAAGGGGGCCGCCGAGAGCAGGTTAACAATGGAGGCCACCCCCTCCCACTGCGGGTACATGGCGATAAGAGACGGGGCATCGGGGCCACCGAAAAGCCCCTCGGCGGTGAGCACATTGTTCAGCGCCATGAGCATACCGCCGCCCACCAGAACCGGCACTAGCGGCACAAAAATGTCCGAGACAATTTTGAGGAAACGGGACAGCAGGTTGCCTTTACCGGCTGCCACCGATTTCAGTTCGTCCTTCGATACCTCGGGCATACCGGCCGCCGCCATGTGTTTGTACACCTCGTTGACGTCCCCGGGGCCCACAATAATCTGAAACTGGCCGGCGTTTTCGAAGGTCCCCTTGAGGTCTTCGTTGGCGTCGAGTCCTGCCTGGTTGATTGCGCTTTCGTCTTTGAGCACGAGACGAAGACGGGTTGCACAGTGTGCCCCTGCCTGAATGTTGGTGACACCACCAACATTCTTCAGCACGTCTTGTGCCACGGATTTATGGTCCATGTCATCTCCTTGAACGGGTGTGTTACCGGGCTGGCTTCTGCGGAGCACCGGTGTGAGTCAGGTGATTGTGACCCCGATATGCTAATCGTTTGACACATATTATCACAGATCACCGGGCAAACTGTCAGCTGAATTACCGGCCAGCCTCCTCGCACCGACGCTTACCGGCGGTATCCTCCACCTCTAGACTGGCGGCTTTCAGCTGTCCCACCCTGTCTGCGGCAGGGCGACCATCCACCGTTTCAAAGGACACAGATTCCAGCCGACCGTGCAGGTAGATCCTGGCGGTAAAAGACTCCGCTCCCCCATCGAAAAACACCTCGATCGCCGAACCGTCAAAAAGAATCTCAAAACTGTGGGTATCAGCCGCCGGCACGGAGCGACGTCGCAGCGCACCCCCGACGGTATAGCGACTACCGTAACGGTCCATGATCATCAGGTCCCGGTCAACGGTGAGCACCAGGGCAGAGCCCCGCTCATCGCGCATCACAATGTTAATCGGCTGACCAGATACCTCAAGACTGCCGGACATTCTCAGGGTCCGTTTGCCAGCTAGCCCCCGAACCGCACCCTGCTGATCAAGCTCGACGGGCTCAAGAGCCAGCGTGCTGTCAAGCTGCTCCACCGGCCGTTGATATATTTTGCCATCGGTCAACCGCAGCTCACGCGGGTAGGTGAGCATGTGAATCCAGTGATAGGTCCAGGACGGCTGGTCGTCTTCATCGGCGTTACCCAGCCAGGCCATGAGCACCGCGCGGTCACCGGCAGTATCGATGTTGCTGACCACCTGCGGGGCATAGAACTCAAAACCCGAATCAAATTCGGTGAAAGGAGTCCGCACCTCAAAGCGGTTTCCAACGAGCTTACCCACCGTATAACCGCACTGGTAAATGTTATTGAAGTGTTCACCGTCAGCATCGAGACCCTGGGGGCAGAACATCAGCACATCCAGCATCTCCCCGGTGGCGGTGTCTCGAAGAGGGAAGAGGATAGGGCACTCAAACATATACCCAAATTGTGTAAGCGAGGGGTCAGAAAACTCGATCTCGGAACCAAAAGTCCAGGTGCGGCGATCATCAGACGTGTAATAGACCACCGCCCCGGTCAGATCCTGCCGCTGAGCCCCGATGATCGCCCACCATCGGCCCTGCCGCCAGAAAACATGGGGGTCCCTAAAATGGGCGGTATAGCCCTCTGCCGGCCCACTTATCAGCGGATTCTGCGGAAAAACCCTAAAAGTCTCGCCGTTGTCGGTCGAGGTGAAAAGGCACTGGTAGGGTGTTCTCTCCCCCGCCTCATCCTTCACGTTGCCGGTATAGAAAAACTCCAAAGTGCCGTCGGGAGCAACGATCCCCGACCCCGAATAGCAGCCATTTTTGTCGTACCACTTCACCGGGGCGATAGCGGTTTTATCGTCTTTCCAGTGGGTGAGATCGGTACTGGTTGCGTGCCTCCAGAAAACAGCCCGAATAGGGTGGACCGGCGAATACTGGTAGAAAGCATGGTAGACGCCGTCTTTGTAGACCAGCCCGTTGGGGTCGTTGAGCCGACCCACCGGCGGGGCCAGATGCAGGGCCGGATAGTCCGGGTCCGAATGCGCAAGCCTGGAAAAGTTCTCAAACGACTTGTGAGCTTCACGCAGTAGTTCTTCGGCAGTGTACTGCGACGGAATATAGTCCACCATTATTGCTATAGCCCTCTAAAATATATGTGTTGTTCTCGGTAAGAGTGAGTGTTACTCGGCCAGGGACGCTGCGGCTAGCCGTATAAGCCGCTGCGGTGCGGGGCGGCCATCGGCAAGAACACGCACCCTGCGAGCCCTACCGTGAAAATAGGAGCGGCCACTGACCGTCAGCTCTCCCCCGTCAACAAAAGCCTCCAACGCCGACGCGTCAACCAGCAGGTCAAATCTTCTGCGCGCTTTGGGTTCTTGACCGGTACGGCGGCGCTCTGGACCCCAAACCGTATACTTGGTGCCGGCCCGGTTAGCCCGTATCTGCTGTACGGAGAACTCCAGCACAAAGGCGGTGTCACCGGCCTCATCGCCGATAACCAGCTGCACCGGCCCCCGGCTCACGTCAACCTCTCCGGTAACACGAAAAACTCGGCTATCTCTGACCGGCAATACCTCCCCCTCGGGGGAAAGCTCGGTGGCGGCCGGCGGTAGTACGGCATCCAGGCCCTCAACAGGCTGCTGCCAAACTTTTCCACCACTCAGATAGATCCAGCGGGGAAGCGTGAGCATATGCAACCAATGTCTGTCCCAGGAGGGCATCTCGTCCTGATCCGAAATACCAAACCAGGCAGAGATCAGTACCCGGTCGCCGTCGTTGCTGTTATGAAAAAACTGGGGAGCATAGAACTCGAAACCCGCATCAAACTCGGTAAAGGGGGTTTCCACCTCAAAGTGCAGGCCCTTCAACTGGCCCACAATATACCCCGCCTGATACTTGTTGTTATAAAGCTCCCCCTGTGCCTCCATACCCTGGGGACAAAAAATCATCAGATCCTTCATCTGCCCGCTCTGCCGATCACGCATACGGAGCACCTGCGGGCACTCCAGCATGTATCCGTAGGAGTTGATGGCAGGGTCAGAGAAGTCAATCTCACCCTCAAATTCCCACTCCCTGCGGTTAGCCGAAGAGTAGAGCGCCACCGCACCGGTGCGATCCTTCCGCTGGGCACCCAGCATGGCGTAGTAGCGGCCCTGCCTCTCATAGACATAGGGGTCACGGAAGTGCGCGGTGTAGCCGTCAGGAGTACCGCTCACCAAAGGGTTTTCCTCAAAACGTTGAAAAGTCTGACAGTTATCGGCCGAGGTCACCAGACACTGGTAGGTCTCCCGGCTGCCGTCGGGGTTCTTGACATTGCCCGTATAGAAGAACTCTAGGGTGCCATCATCGGCGATAAAGCTGGAACCCGAATAGCAGCCGTTGCGGTTGTACCAGTAGATGGGTTCAATGGCGTTACGCTCTTCCTCCCAGTGCAGCAGGTCACGGGACTGAGCGTGCCGCCAGAAGATGTCGCGGGCAGGGTGCGTGGGTGCGTACTGGTAAAAGGCATGGTAGACGCCGTCTTTATAGACCAGCCCGTTGGGGTCGTTGAGCCGACCCACCGGCGGGGCCAGATGCAGGGCCGGATAGTCCGGATCTGCGGTAACGCTTTTATGGTAGGCCCGGTAGGCGGCCTCTGCTCCGTCGAGAACCTCTTGGGCTCGCGGACTTTTGGTGTGGTCAGGCATATCCTCATTGTCCCTTATGTCAAACGATTGCCAGATTCAAGGGTAGTCGAGAACAGCGACTCACACAAACCATCCCACAAACCAGCGGGTGACACTGAAAAACAGTGCCACCCGCTGGTACAAAGACTTTCGTAAGAACCGAAACTACTTGAGGGTAACGGTTGCGCCTGCGCCCTCGAGCTGCTCTTTAGCCTTCTCGGCATCTTCCTTCGATGCACCTTCAAGCACAGCCTTGGGAGCACCGTCAACCAGGTCTTTAGCCTCTTTGAGGCCCAGGGAGGTCAGAGCGCGAACTTCCTTAATAACGGCAATCTTCTTATCGCCTGCCGACTCAAGGATAACATCGAATTCGTCCTTTTCTTCGGCTGCGGCGGCTTCGCCACCGGCAGCACCAGCAACCGCAACCGGTGCTGCTGCGGTAACGTCGAATTCTTCCTCAAATGCCTTTACGAATTCAGAAACCTCAACGAGTGAGAGTTCCTTGAAAGCGTCAATGAGTTCTTCAATGGAGAGCTTAGCCATGTTTTGGCTCCTTACTTTTCAGGTGTAGGACTCGCCTACCTATAAAACTGGGGGTATGACCCGCTACAGCGGGCATGTCGTGGGCGGTGTCAGCCCGGCGGTTTTACTCTGCCGCCTCGTCTGCACCGGTGGTGCCACCCGTCTCTTCGAGCTTGATGCGCAGAGCGTCGACAGTGCGGGCGATCTTTGCCAGAGCACCCTTGGCCCCGCCGGCGACTTTGGCCAGCAGAACCTCGCGGGATTCAAGGCTTGCAAAGCGGTTAACGCCGGCCTCATCGAGGGCTTCACCCTCGTAGAAACCGCTCTTGATCACGAGCTGGGGGTTATCCTTGGCGAAGTCACGCAGGGTTTTAGCGGCGTCAATAAAATCACCGTTAACGAACGCGATTGCGCTCGGCCCCGCAAGCTGGCCCTCAAAGGCATCGATGCCAGCTTCTCTAGCCGCAATACCGGCCAGAGTATTCTTCACCACGGCATATTCGGTCTCCGCGCCCAGTGCACGGCGCAGCTCTTTGAGCTTTGCCACGGTGAGACCACGATACTCGGTGAGAACGACTGCGTTTGAGCCCTGAAAAAGTTCTTTCAGCTCGGAAACAGCAGCGATCTTTTCCTGTGTCGCCATGGTATTCCTTCCGATTCTTGGTCGCCGGCAGATTCTCCCCTGCTTTCCTCAGGTAGGCCGCTTCCCACGCAAACACGCGTGGGGGTGGGAAAGCGCGGGCGCGCCTCCTGCTACCTGAAAGAGAGCAATAAAAAAACCTCGACGCGCAGGCGACGAGGTGGACGGGCTATAGCAAAACTTACCGATGCTGATAACTGTCTTAGCTTCATTACCTACGCGGGTGGTTCTTTTGAAGAACTCTTATCACTTTACTGTGCTGCCTACGACACGGTGCAGAGCACTACGGTGGACAGAAAGAAAAGTAAGACCGGCGGTCTTTGGTGCTTCTATTCAAGCACAGGTGTAGATCACCGGGCAAGTGGCGGTGCCCCGGTGCGGGCACAATCACTTAAAACCCCGTACTCACGCTCGATCTAGCTCTCCCGGCCGAACAGGTGGAACCCTTCCCCCGGCGGTAGCAAAAAGATTCGGGAACCTGCGGCTGGCACCGGCAGCCCGGCCAGCACCACCCGCAGACCGGTGCCGGCGGCAAGACCCAGTTTATCCCCCCTACAGGGCACGCGGGCAGCATGGAGTGTCTGCACGCTCAGGCTGGACCCCACGGTCCGGGTACTGACAGTTTCCACACGCACCGGCAGCGCCGCCCCGCTCTCCGGGCCCACCATGCGCCATCCAAAAGCGCTCACCCCGGCAGACACGGTTTCCTCCCCCCGCAGACCCGATACCGTGTTGTAGCCAGGAGAGAGCAGGCGGGCAACGGTCGGTGATACGGGTGCGTGCAGCAGCTGCTGCGGGCCACCCACCTGCGCTATCTGCCCCCCGTCAAGTACCGCCACCCTCTGGCCCAGCTGCAGCGCCTCGTCCTGGTGGTGAGTGATAAAGAGGGCGGTGAACCCAAGTTCGCGGTGGAGGGCCTCAATATCGGATCGGATCGAGGAGCTCAAGCCCTCATCGACGCTGGAGAGCGGCTCGTCAAAAAGCACCAGGGAGGAGCGACGCACCAGTGCACGGGCGAGCCCCACCCGCTGCACCTGCCCGCCGGAGAGCTGCGCGGGTCTCCTGCGCTCTAAACCCTGTAGCGCTAAGATCTCCAGAAGCTTGCGGTAGTGGTTCGTGTCAAAAGAACCGCGGTGTCTTTTGAGCCGCGTACCAAAAACAATATTGTCCCGCACAGTCAGATGGGGGTACAGCACCGGTTTCTGAAAAACATAGCTCACCTGTCCGCGGGAAAGCGGTTCACCCTCATAGGTGATGCTGCCGCTATCGGCCGTCTCTAGCCCGGCAATAATACGCAGCAGGGTGGTTTTACCGCTGCCCGAAGAGCCCAGGAGCGCGAG
This sequence comes from Rothia sp. 18CD1-1, assembly GCF_055285355.1. Taxonomy (NCBI): domain Bacteria; kingdom Bacillati; phylum Actinomycetota; class Actinomycetes; order Micrococcales; family Micrococcaceae; genus Rothia; species Rothia sp. 18CD1-1. Next base: position 371,379 of record NZ_JBUZLI010000003.1, read on the forward strand.
TAGCTCGCCCCTCCCCACGGCAAGGTCCAGGCCGCGCAACACCGGCTGCCCATCAAAACTTTTGGTTACCTTATCAATACGCAAAGCCGGGCTGGTCATATCCTCCAGTCTAAAAAAAGAGGCTCGCATAAGCGAACCACGGTGAACCTACCGCGTATAAAAAAGCAGGCTCCCCCACCGCGGTTGCGATCAGAGAGCCTGCCAGCATCACACCTAGGCGACCACGTCGGCCGGATCCACGGGGATACCGGGGCCGAAAGTGGTGGTCACGGTGACCTTAGAAATGTAGCGACCTTTCGCCGACGAGGGCTTGAGCCGGTTAATCTCTTCAACAGCCGCCTCAAAGTTCTGCCGCAGCTGCTCCGCGGTAAAAGAAGCCTTGCCGATAATAAAGTGCAGGTTTGCGTTGCGATCAACACGGAAGTCAATCTTACCGCCCTTAATATCGGATACGGCCTTGGCCACGTCCATGGTCACGGTACCGGTTTTGGGGTTGGGCATCAGGTTCCGGGGGCCCAGAATCTTACCCAGTCGGCCGACCTTGCCCATCATGTCCGGGGTGGCAACCGCCGCGTCAAAGTCGGTCCAGCCACCGGCAATCCTGGCAATGAGGTCGTCGGAGCCAACAAAATCAGCACCCGCTTCTTCAGCAGCCACCGCCTTATCACCGGCGGCAATAACCACCACGCGGGCAGTCTTACCGGTGCCGTGGGGAAGGTTGACGGTCCCGCGCACCATCTGGTCTGCCTTGCGAGGGTCAACCGAAAGCCGCAGAGCAACCTCAACGGTTGAATCGGCCCTGGTGGAAGAGGTTTCTTTTGCCAGTTCAATGGCCTCTGCGGGGGTGTAGAGCCTGTCCTCTTCAATCTTGGCTACAGCTGCCTGATACGCCTTGCTGCGCTTTGCCATCTGCTTATCTCCTTATGCAGTTGTGGTCTTCAATGAGCCGCGCCGGACTCTGCCACTGCTCGTTAGAGCTCCATAAATTTTTTACTGTCACCCAAGCACATACTTGGTTTAATCTAGCGTCAGCTAGCTTTTAACCTCGATACCCATTGAGCGTGCGGTCCCAACGATAATCTTGGTCGCCCCCTCCAGGTCGTTTGCATTGAGGTCGGGAAGTTTGGTTTCGGCGATCTCGCGGGCCTGAGCCTCGGTAATCGACCCCACCTTATTGGTGTGAGGAACGCCGGATCCCTTATCAACACCTGCGGCCTTCTTGATCAGGCCCGACGCCGGGGGGGTCTTGGTGATAAAGGTAAAAGAGCGATCTTCGTAGACAGTGATCTCCACCGGTACGATATTTCCGCGCATGGATTCGGTGGCCGCGTTGTAGGCCTTGCAGAATTCCATAATGTTAACACCGTGCTGGCCCAGTGCGGGACCCACCGGAGGAGCCGGGTTTGCGGCACCTGCCTGAATTTGCAGCTTAATGAGGCCTGCGACCTTCTTTTTGGGAGCCAATGTAGCGTCCTTTTCTTAGCTGAATTGAACCGCCGCACAGGAGCGTACGACGGCAGGTGGTGGCCGTGGCGCGACCACCGGGCATGTGTACCCCAAGCGTGGGAGTGCACATACAGCTTTACTATCCTAGTACGGTCGTGACTTTAAAGCTATTGGCCTGGGGCCCTCCATACCTGGGGACTTGCTCACAGATCGGTCAACTATCGTGTTTGTCTGACCGATACACCAGGATTCGAAAACCGGCAAACAGCAGAAGCACTTCCGCTCCTAGCAGCGAGGGGGCTCTCAGCCCGCGAATTGCGGGGGCTGAGGGGTCTCTTCCAGCGGTTACATCTTGGTGACCTGTGAAAAGTTCAGGGTCACGGGGGTTTCGCGTTCAAAGACAGAAATAAGAACAACCAGCGATGACGATTCGGGTTTAATCTCCGATATGGTGGCGGGCATACCCTCAAAGGGTCCTTCCTTGACGGTGACCGCCTCACCCACCTCAAAGCCTGTCTCCACCTGGGGCTCCACCTTCTCGGCCGCACCCGCCTCTGCCTGTTCAGCCTCAAAGACCGGGGCCAGCATATCAACCACCTCGTCGATACGAAGCGGAACCGGGTTATAGGCATCCTGCCCCACAAACCCGGTTACTCCCGGTGTATGGCGGACCACGCCCCAGGTTTCATCGGTTAGATTCATACGCACCAGCACATAGCCGGGAATACGAACGCGGCGCACCAGCTTTTTGCTGGTGTTCTTGATTTCCACGACCTCTTCCATGGGGACCTGAACCTCAAAGATGTCATCGTCTGCGTTCAGGGTCTGGGTGCGGGACTCCAGGTTGGTTTTCACGCGGTTCTCGTAGCCGGCGTAGGTATGAATCACAAACCACTCGCCCTCCTGGCGGCGCAGTTTTGATTTCAGCTCTTCCACCGGGTCAACGGCGGCTGCCGGGGCGTGCGCCTCTTGAGCGTCGGCCTCCGGTGCTTCTGCGGACTCTGTCTGCTCCTCGGCGGCCCGCTCATTTTCTACCGCAGCGTCCTCGGTGACACCCTGCCGGGAAGTGTCAGCGACCTCTTCTCTATCGTGCTGCTCAGACATGTTTTCCTACTTTCTGTACCTGTGCGCTACCTCGGTTATTGAATAGGTAACCCAAAAATCCCTGGCCTACGGTTTCTCAGTCTACGAGTTGTTAAGGGGACCGCTGCCGAAAACCCAGAAGGCACCCTGGCCAAACACCCAGTCAAGACCGAAAATCATGAGCATCATGAAAACCACGAAGCACAGGACAACAACTACATAATTGAAGAGTTCACGGCCGGTCGGTGTGGTAACTTTTTTAAGCTCGGCAAAAACTTCCCGGATAAATTGAAAAATTCGCCCAAAGAAGCCGCGACGCTTTTTCTTCTCACCACCGGCCTTGGATACGGCGGTTCCGTGAGCGGCAGTTTTAGCCATGTCGGCCCGCCCCTTTCGTCAGTTCTTTTCAGCAAGGCAGGCAATTGCTTGCCTGCCTTTAGTGAATTGTATGGGAGCTTTTGCAGGGTGGACAGGACTCGAACCTGCAACCTGCGGTTTTGGAGACCGCTGCTCTACCAATTGAGCCACCACCCTTTAACCAGCGCTAAGACCTGGTCTACACCGGTTTATAGGCCGGCCGTTCACGTTTTTTAGGCGTGAACCAGTATCATTCCTATTGAGAACAACACTGACTAACTCTAGGGGATTTGATGCTCTTTGGCAATTTATACCGCCCAAGGTTACAGATATCACCCCGCCACAAGGAGTCGTGTCTGCCCCGCGTGCCGCGACACCGTCGCTTTCTTCCCCGATAACCGCCTACGATAGGTAGCAGATATAACCCTTATTGAGGAAGTGATCTCCATGCCTTCAGCACGCATCTCCCCGCGCATTGCGGCCATCTCCCCTTCCGCCACTCTAGCGGTAGATTCTAAAGCCAAGGCACTCAGGGCCGAAGGCCGGCCCATTATCGGTTTCGGTGCCGGAGAACCGGATTTTCCCACCCCGCAGTACATTGTTGACGCCGCCGCCCGGGCCCTCACCGACCCCAAGAATTTTCGTTACAGCCCCACCCCCGGACTCCCCCAGCTCAGGCAGGCTATCGCCCAAAAAACCCTGCGCGACTCCGGGGTGAACATCGACCCCTCCCAGGTACTGGTCACCAACGGGGGCAAGCAAGCTGTCTACGAGGCCTTTGCCACCGTCATCGGTAGCGGCGACGACGTGCTACTGCCCGCCCCCTACTGGACCACCTACCCCGAGGCTATCCGTCTGGCCGGCGGACGCCCCCTCGAAGTATTTGCCGGCTCCGACAGCGACTACAAGGTAACCCCGCAGATGCTCGACGATGCCTACACTCCGCAGACCAAGGCGCTGGTCTTTGTGTCCCCCTCCAACCCCACCGGCGCGGTCTACACCCCCGAGGAGACCCGGGCTATCGGTGAATGGGCACTGGAGAAGGGCGTGTTTGTGCTCTCCGATGAAATCTATGAGCACCTCACCTATGACGGCGTGCCCTTCACCTCCATCGTCAAAGCCGTCCCAGAGCTCGCCGACTACGCGGTGGTTCTCAACGGTGTTGCTAAAACCTACGCAATGACGGGCTGGCGGGTAGGCTGGCTCTACGGCCCCGAGGACATTGTGAAGGCGGCAACCAACCTGCATTCGCACCTTAGCTCAAACGTCAACAACGTGGCGCAGGAAGCAGCACTCGCCGCGGTTTCCGGGCCCCTGGACGCCGCCAAAGAAATGCACCGCGCTTTTGACCGCCGCCGCCGGGCCATTGTTGAGGGCCTCAACGCTATCGAGGGTGTTCTCTGCCCGGTGCCCCGGGGCGCTTTCTACGCCTACCCCGATGTGCGCGGCCTTCTGGGCAAGACTATCGACGGCAGCAGCCCTCGCACGTCGGCAGAGCTTGCCGATCTGATCCTTGATAAAGCCGAGGTTGCCGTAGTACCCGGTGAGGCATTTGGCCCTTCCGGCTACCTGCGTCTTTCCTATGCGCTGGGCGACGACGATCTCACCGAGGGGCTTTCCCGGATTCAGGAGCTTCTGGCGCGGGCGGCATAGGAGGACTGCGCGGCCAACCCTGCCCCGTATTCGGGTAGACATGCACCTAATACTGTGACCAATACAGGGTGCAAAAAGCGTATCCCAAACACTCCCACATCTACCAACACAAGACCATATTTATTAGAATGGGAAATCAGAGAAACTCCCCGCAACACCGCGCTTTTTCGCAGCCGCCGCTAGGCCAACCGCACAAAAGCACAAAAGCTGGGGGGCACAACATACACCTACCGATGAGCCCAACTCACCGGACCTAAGGAGATTCACCCATGAAGATCGGTCTACTCACCTCCGGCGGGGACTGCCCCGGACTCAACGCGGTCATACGAGGCGCTGTCCTCAACGGTGTCAAAACGTACGGACACGAATTCGTCGGTTTCCGCGACGGCTGGCGCGGTGTCGTCGAGGGCGACTACATGGACCTGCCCCGCACCAGAGTGCGCGGTCTAGCCCGCCAGGGCGGCACCATCTTAGGCACCTCCCGCACCAATCCCTTCGACGGCCCCAAGGGCGGCCCCGAAAATATTGAAATCATGATGGAGCGCAACGGTATCGACGCCATTGCCGCTATCGGCGGCGAAGGCACCCTGGCCGGCGCCAAGCGTCTCGCCGACGCCGGCCTACCGGTGGTGGGGGTCCCCAAGACCATCGACAACGACCTCAAGGCAACCGATTACACCTTTGGTTTCGACACCGCCGTGGCTATCGCGACCGACGCACTGGACCGGCTACGCACCACCGGCGAGTCCCACCACCGCGCCATGGTCGCCGAGGTCATGGGCCGCCACGTCGGGTGGATCGCCCTGCACTCGGGCATGTCGGGTGGCGCCCACGCCATTCTCATCCCCGAGGTCAAGGTCCCCATGGAAGAGGTGGCTAGCTGGGTTAAAGAGGTGCACGAGCGCGGCCGCTCACCGCTGGTTGTGGTAGCCGAGGGCTTTATCCCCGAGGGCTTTGACCAGGTGATGCACGACAAGGGCCTGGAGAAAGATGGCCGTCCGCGTCTGGGCGGTATCGGTGACTATGTCACCCGCGAAATTGAGCGGCTGACCGGTATCGAAACCCGCAACACCATTCTGGGACACATTCAGCGCGGTGGGGCGCCCACCGGTTTTGACCGCGTGCTGGCCACCCGCCTGGGTATGGCCGTTGTCGATATGATCAGCGACAAAGAATGGGGCAAGATGGTGGCGCTACAGGGCACCGATATTAACCGTGTCGATCTCTCGGACGCTCTCGACGGCCTCAAGGAAGTCCCCCAGTCCCGCTGGGAGGAGGCCAAGGTTCTTTTCGGGCGGTAAGCCCACGGAGCACGGATAGTGCTAGCGCGGCGGAGACCTTTTCCGGTCTCCGCCGCGCTCTGTATGATATAGAGTCTCTTTAAAAGTATTTTTGGAGGGTGCACTCTTGCTGAGAAAAATACTTCGCATCACACTATGGGTTCTAGCTTTGATGCTGGTGATACTGGGCGCATACCATATCATCCTTTATTGGTTGCCCATCACAGAAGAACAATGGCATCTTGCCGGAGAGATATCACGTAATACCAACGCTCTTGCTGTCCTAGCGGCTAGCACCGCAGCCTACATCGCATGGGGTACTAATCGAGCCAGAGCTACTGAGGCAAAACGCGCAGACTTCAAAGATCGTATTCACTGGGCCGCCCAAAATTTCACGGCAGAGCCGACCTTAACCTCCATTGCTGCAGGAAAGATCATCGACCAGTTCGCAAAAGATACCAAGCTTGATGCAAATGACCTCGCCATAGCCAAAGAGCTATCAGAGCAGAAAAAGGAGCTTGAGAGCTTCCGTAAGAAACATGAGGCTTCAAGCAAGGCTAGACAGGAGCAAGAACAAGCAATCATTGACAGCCTAGATACCCGCATTGCTGAGTATGAGAATTACCAGAGAATGAACGCCTTCCGACAGTTCTTCTATCGTCTTTTCAAGAACCCATCCTGGTTATAGCTGAAGGTGAGGTTCTCGCACCCGTTGGGTGCGAGAACCTCACCTTACTTCCGGTACTACCGGCCCCGCAGGAATCCGCTTTTATCGTGCCGGCCCACAGCCTGTCCCGCATCGGGTGGAACAATAACGGTTTGCGAGGCCGCATACCTCGGCGCCGCCTCCCCGTCTGCTCCGGCGGCATCATCGACCAGGTGCAGACGGGCAGCCGGGTCAACCCCCCTTTTAATAACCGCCAACCCGATCGGCCCCGCCTCCCAGTGCTGGGCAACCGAGGTCAGTCTGCCCACCCTCTTATCTCCGGCGTAGACGGTGGAACCGGCCGCGGGAATGGTGTGCTCAGACCCGTCGAGGTCAAGAAAAACAAGCCGGCGCGGCGGGCGGCCCAGGTTGTGTACCCGCGCCACAGTCTCCTGTCCCTTATAGCAGCCCTTGTTCAGGTGCACAGCGGTGCGCATAAAATCAAGCTCGTGGGGAATAGACCGCTCGTCAACCTCGGTGGCGAACCTGGGCCGCCATGCCTCAATACGTAGGGCGTCCACAGCCCAGCTACCCGCCAGACTCACCTGCCGGGCCAGCGGTAGCAGCTGGTCGCGCTCAACCAGGCTCACCCAGCGGTGAAAATTCTCCCCGGGGTGCCCGCCCCCGGCCGTATCGGCGTAGGAGACAGCACCGGGGGCAGACCGATTCCAGGGGTCCCTCCACGCCGGGGCCGACCGCAGTGCTTCGGGAGCCTTCTGCGCCCGGTGCGGGTCAGCAAACGAACACAGGGCAGCAAAATCTGCCGACGCGTCAGCCACCTCAACGCGCAGCATAAACTTCATACTGTTCAAATACTCTGTGAGCGGCTGCGCCTGCCCGCGCTCAACGATCAGCCACACCTTCTCCCCGTCTTCAAACACGAAGGGGGCGTAGTCGATTCGCCCCTGGGGAGAGAGCAAGAGCAGCTCGCGGGAATCCCCGGCCACCATATCATCGACTACCTGCGACGACAGCGTGGTAAGCCAGGAAAGCCTGTCTGGGCCCGCAATAGTCACCAGCTCCAGGTGCGAGTAGTCCACCACCACGTGCTTGTCGTCCCCCATGACCAGACGACGCTGCTCCCTGAGAGGCTCACCGTAGTGGGCGGCGACACCGGTATCGGGCCCGGTTGCCTCAAACACCCCGTAGTTCTCAAGAATAGGGCTGCGGTAGGTCATCGCCTATTTCTCTTCTTCTACCGCGGTGGGGGTATCCCCCGTATCCGCTGCCCCGGCCGCGGTATCAAAGAGGTGACCGCCCAGGTCAAACCCTTCCATAGACCCGGTCTTCCGCAGCTCGGCAGAGGCGTGCTTGTGCAGCTTACCTTCCGAATCCGCGATCTCCCAGTCCCACATGAGATTACCGTTCACCAGGCCCAGCAGTCGCACCGAGCCCGCGTATTCTTTCGAGATATCATCGCGCATCAGGTTGGCTGTCTGCATACGAATCACCGGGCCCTTCACCATGCCCGAGTAGTTCTCGCTTATTCCGCCGGGGTGGCTGATTGTGGCCACGATGTTGAAGCCGTCGTCGGCGTTGCGAAGTTTCTCGACGGATTCGGCGTCGGGGTGCACCGGCACCACGTCGGCGGCAACCAGCCCCGGCCCCACGTCCCCGTCAACCTGCTGCCGGTCAATCTGCCAGAACCCGGTCTCCAGTGTGAGCGGACGGAGCTTGTTTCCCCCGTCATCGAGGAGGAAAGATTCGGCACGGTATTCTACGAAGGGCAAGCCGTCCTGGCTAAAAGTGATGATCTGGCCGAAGGGGGTTCCCTCATGGTCCTCATACCAGAGGGACCCGGTGCCCTCCCACCGGCCCAATAGCCAGGCGAAAGGAACGAGTTCGGGAGACAGGTTACTTGGAATTTCAATAGGCATAGTCCCAAGTCTAGTGGGGATAAAAACCCGGTGAAAGCCTTTCTTCCCCCGGCTGATTCTCCGGCGGAACAACCGCAAACACGGGTGCCCGCCCGCAGCGACATCGCCGCGGGCGGGCACCCAACCCACTACGGTTATTTTTGGCCTTTAAAGAGTCCTCTCAGCACGACCGCCATCCCCGCAAAAATGCAAACACCGGCCAGGCCAAGAAGGCACAGAAAGAAAATTTCAAGCGCTACTAACATGTGATTAGCCTAGCACGGGGCCAAGAAAAACCGCGATCACATACCCAATAACACCCATAAAGGCCACCGGTGTAACGCCCAGGGTGATAGCGCCGCGGCGCGGGCCCTCCCGCGGCCCCGACGAGATAAGCCTAATACCCAAAACGCCAAGGCCCAGGGCGATCGCTACCCCGATACTGAGGATAAGAAAGGTGTCGCGAGACTGCATATAGATATCGGCCATGCCCACCCAGCCTGACACCGAAACCGCCGCGAGTACACCCGAAACACACGAGATAACAGACTCCAGCCTGCCCGTGGCTCCCTCGCCACGCACCAGCTCCACAATAAAACTGGCAACGATTCCCACCGCCGCAACCGCCGGCAGCAAACCCAGCTGCTCCACACCCGTGTCTACAAAGGCGAGAAAAACTGACACCAGCCCCGAAAGCAAAATAATGATCGAGTGCGAGTAGATACGATTCTGCCGCCGAAGCTCCGCCACCCCGGTTGCTGCGGGCCAGCCGCTGGCGATCAGAGCTACCACCACCGCAGCGGCCACCGCACTCAGGGACGGGTGCAGCAGGGAAGCAAGAACCAAAACCACCAGGGCCATACCCGCAGAAAAAGCAACCAGCCTGTACCGGGAGGACGGGGTGGAACCGATAGCGCCTATGCGCCCCCGGTAGACAATCCGATCTTTTCGCTCACGCAACTGCGGCACAAACGTGCGGTGCCGTACCGTATGCGGGTCGATATGCTGCTTACTCAACCTTGCCTTCTACTTTTACTTTCGCCGATCATGCAACCACCGTAGCACTGTAGCGGAATCTTCGGCCGATCTGACTCGCTCAACCCGCCCTCCAATAAGACACAGGTATTATCCGATCCGGAACCTCTATTTATATGTTTATATGATGGTCTCTATAGGTATCTCGCATTTCACGGGCTGAGGAGGAGTCAGGCTTTCATGGTCAATATTGCTTTACTCACCGACTCCGACGCCCAGCTCGACCGTATCCTGCCGGCGCTTGACCTCCTAGACCACCGGGTACGCCGGCTGCCCCTGGCCACAGCGCCCACGGCCCTGGCTTCCGAGCGTATTGATACGGTGCTGATTGATGCCACCGAAACCCCGGTGGATGCGCGCAACACGGCACAGATGATCAAAAATACGGGAATCTCCACCCCCCTGATCATGGTGCTGACAGAGGGCGGAATGGCGGCCGTTTCGTCAAACTGGAAAGTGGACGATGTTATTCTGGACTCTGCCGGGCCCGCCGAAGTAGAAGCGCGGCTGAGGCTGGCCAGTGTCCATACCGTCGAGTCGGACGATGACGGGACCATCATTCGATGCGGCGCAGTGGTGATCGATGAGGCATCCTACACGGCACGGCTCGACGGCACCCCGCTTAATCTGACCTATAAGGAGTTTGAGCTCCTCAAATTTCTGGCGCAGTATTCGGGGCGGGTTTTCACCCGTGCCCAGCTGCTTGCCGAGGTGTGGGGCTACGACTACTACGGGGGCACCCGCACCGTTGATGTGCATGTGCGACGGCTGCGGTCAAAGCTGGGTACTGAGCATGAGCAGCTTATCTCTACCGTGCGTAATGTGGGGTACAGTTTTAGCGTTTCTCCCTAGTCCGGCATGAACGGTCTTCTTGTCCGCTGACAACATACTTTGGTACCGCCTAGCCCACCGGTTGAGGGCTACGGGTAAAGTTGTAGGGTAAACCCTGTTTGTGCGAGAGGAAACCGTGTCAGAATCGCTTCACGTCATGAGCCCGCTGTCCGACGAGAATCTAGAGCTGTTCGAAGACTTTGCAGCCGAGGTGGCGGCAAACGACGGCGCCCACGCTTTCTCCGAGCAGACCCTGGTCGAGGTGCGTAAAGCAGCTGGAAAGGCTGGGGGGCCCCGGGCAGATTATGATAGCCCCCACAAGGATTCACTGCCCGCCACCGTCTGGATCTCGGCGGGAGCGCAGCCGGCCGCGGTAGCGGTGCTACTCCCCGCCCGGTCCGATCAGCCCGGCCTGGTTGAGGGCGCGGTACTCCCCCGCTATCGGGGCCGCGGGCTGGGGTCCCGCCTGGTCGGCGCCCTGGAAGATTTTGCGGTGCAGCGGGCACCCGGTACCTACCACCTGTGGCAGCACCAGATTCTGGGCGGGGGCGGGCAACAGCAGCGGTTGGCGATGGCTGCCCTCACCGAGAGAGCCGGGTTTGCCCCGGTGCGTGAGCTTCACAAGCTCACGCTTCCTTTGACAGTGCGAAGCCGGGCAGACATTGCCCGCTCAGCGGCAGAGACCCCCCTTCCTGCGGGTATAGAGGTCTCCACCTTTATACCCGGCACCGACGACTCCGCCTGGCTGGGCCTCAACGCCGCAGCTTTTAGCAGCCACCCCGAGCAGGGTTCCCTCACCCAAGAGGACCTGGACCAGCGAATAGCCGCCGACTGGTTTGACCCCCGGGGCTTCTTCCTGGCCCGAGAAGGGGGGAAACTCGCCGGTTTTCACTGGACCAAAATCCCGGCCGGTCAATCAGACGAAGGCGAGGTCTACGCCGTGGGTATCGCTCCCGAGCAGCAGGGGCGTGGGCTGGGCAGAGCGCTCACACTCACCGGTATGGACTACCTGGCACAAACAACCGTGCGGGGGCAGAAACTTCGAAGAATTGTTCTCTACGTTGACGCGGAAAATACCGCCGCCCTACGGCTCTACCGGTCTCTGGGGTTCGAGCCCGAGACCATAGACATCATGTACACCGGGACCCTTGAACCAACACCATAAAATACTGAACAGCGGCAGATAAGGATAGTAAATGAGCACTGAAACCGTGACCACCGAGGGCGAGACCCCGCACCGTATCGGTGGCGACATTAACAAGATTGATCGCGCCGAAACCCAGGGAGACCGTATCGAGGCGGTGGAGAAGGTCAAACTCCCCCACCTGGAAGGCGACTTTGGTGTTGAGCGCTTCCTTGACCGCGAGACCAGCTGGCTCGATTTCAACACCCGGGTGCTAGAGCTGGCCGAAGACCCCAGCCTCTACCTGCTTGAAAGACTAAATTTTCTGTCCATTGTCGGGTCCAACCTCGACGAGTTCTTTATGGTGCGTGTGGCGGGTCTGCGGCGGCGTATTGCCACCGGAATCGCCGTGCCCTCAGCGGCCGGGCTCACCCCCGATGAGCAGATGGAAGAAATTGCCGACTCTGCCCACCGACTCATGGAGCGCCAACACAACTGCTTCCACCGCGAGATCGTGCCCGCACTGGAGAAAGAAAAGATCCGTATCGTTCAGTGGAACGATATTGAGGCCCAGGGACAGGAGAAACTCACCCACTATTTCCGGAACGAGCTCTTTCCCATCCTCACCCCGCTGGCAGTTGACCCCGCCCACCCCTTCCCCTATATCTCCGGGCTCTCCCTCAACCTTGCCGTGGTGGTGCGTAACCCGCAGTCGGGTAAAGAACTGTTTGCCCGTCTAAAGGTGCCCGACCAGATTGATCGCATGATCTCGGTCGACGGCCCACGCGCCGTTAACTCCCCTTCCCGCCAGGCCCGTTTTATCACCCTCGAAGACGTGATTGCCCAACACCTCGATATGCTCTTTCCCGGCATGGAGGTGGTAGAACACCACGCTTTCAGGGTGACCCGCAACGAGGATCTAGAGGTGGAAGAAGACGACGCCGAAAACCTGCTACAGGCTCTGGAAAAGGAGCTGCTGCGCCGCCGCTTTGGCCCCCCGGTGCGTCTTGAGGTTGAGGATACGATCAACCCCAACGTGCTTGACCTGCTGGTCTCCGAGCTGCGTATCGACGAGTCTGAGGTCTACAAGCTGCCCGCTCCCCTGGACCTGCGCGGCATGAGTGCGATTGTGAAAGCCAACCGGCCCGCACTGCACTATCCCAAGCACATCGCCCACACTTCCCGCTGGCTGAACGAAAACGAGACCGCCAAGGCCGCCAACGTTTTTGCCGCCACCCGGTCTCACGATGTTCTTCTGCACCACCCCTACGACTCTTTTGCCACCTCCGTGCAAGCCTTTTTGGAGCAGGCTGCCTCCGACCCGAACGTGATGGCCATTAAGCAGACCCTCTACCGCACCTCGGGGGACTCGCCGATTGTCGATGCGCTGATTGAGGCGGCCGAGGCCGGCAAACAGGTGCTAGCGCTGGTGGAGATCAAGGCGCGCTTTGACGAGGAGGCCAATATTAGGTGGGCGCGCAAGCTTGAGCGCGCCGGTGTGCACGTGGTGTACGGCATTGTGGGCTTGAAAACCCACTGTAAGCTTTCCCTGGTGGTGCGTAAAGAGGGTGAGACCTTACGCCGCTACTGCCATATCGGTACCGGTAACTACCACCCCTCCACCGCGCGTTTCTACGAGGACCTGGGGCTGCTGACCTGCGATGAGCAGATCACCGAGGATGTCTCGCGCCTGTTCAACCAGCTTTCCGGCTACGCGCCCAAAACCACCTACAGGTCTCTGCTGGTGGCCCCCCGTTCCATCCGGTCCGGCCTGATCGACCACATCAACCGCGAGATTGAGCACAAGCTAGCGGGGCACACGGCCCGGGTGCAGATCAAGTGTAACTCAATGGTGGATGAGGCCATTATTGATTCCCTCTACCGGGCTTCTCAGGCCGGGGTTGAGGTTAACGTGGTCGTGCGCGGTATCTGCGCTCTACGCCCCGGCCTGGCGGGGCTTTCCGAAAATATTAGGGTTCGGTCAATTCTGGGCAGATTTTTGGAGCACTCTCGCGTGTTTACCTTTGAAAATGCCGGTGACCCCAAGATTTTTATTGGTTCGGCGGATATGATGCACCGTAACCTTGACCGCCGGGTGGAGGCGCTCACCCTCATCACGTCCGAGTCCAATAAGAGGTACCTGCTCGACATGTTCAAGAACTATATGTCTGACGATACGTCGAGCTGGCATCTGGGAGCTGACGGCGCCTGGGTGCGCCACAGTCTTGATGCTCAGGGGGAGCCCCTGGTTGATGTGCAGTCCTACTATCTTGCGAGCCGGGAGCGGCGAAAAACGAAATAGGAGCGAGTAGGTAAAAGGGGTCTTCTCCCCTAGAATATCTGTGAGGGTTTCTCCCCTCGCAGATATATTTTTGCTAGCACACAGAGGTTCTACCATGCCTAAAACTCCGGTATATATTGCGAACCACCGCGACGGAGATTTTTCTGTGACGCGTACTGCAAGCACCGGTCCCGACGTGACGGCTGCCGGCTGCCTGGTCTGGCGCTTTAGGCACGATCGGCTCGAGGTGCTCATGATCCACCGCCCCAAGTACGATGACTGGTCCTGGCCCAAGGGTAAACAGGATGAGGGCGAAACCATTCCCGAAACCGCTGTCCGCGAGGTGCGCGAGGAGGTTAACCTGAAGGTCACTCTGGGTGTTCCGCTTGCTGTCACCTCCTACCGGGTTAAACAGGGCAGTAAGGATGTCTACTACTGGGCGGCCCAGCTGCCGGCGGGGACTACCGCCCGTGCCGACCGCGGGGAGGTGGACCGGCTCGACTGGGTGAGTGTCAAAGAGGCGCGTAAGCTGCTGACCAACCGCTCGGATGTGCAGCCGCTGGACCGTTTAGAGAAACTGTGGCGGGACGGCGACCTGGCCACCCGCGCCGTGGTGGTGGTTCGCCACGCTAAGGCCAAGCCGCGTTCTAACTGGAGTGCCGCCGAGGGCGAACGCCCCCTGGCGGCAAGCGGTAAGCGGCAGGCTTTAGCCGTGTGCCGCCTGCTCATCGCGTGGGGGCCTCAGAAGGTGTATTCCTCTCCCTGGGTGCGGTGTATGCAAACGGTTGCCCACTACAACAAGGAGACGGGTACACCTATCAAAAAGAAGTCTGCGGTGACCGAGGCCGCACACAAGCAGCACCCCAAGAAAGCAGCCAAGGTGGTGAAATCACTCTTTGATAAAGACTCTTCTGTTCTGCTGTGCACCCACCGGCCGGTGCTCCCCACGGTGCTCGATGTCTTCTCCGATTACACCAACAAGTACCTGACGAGCAGGCTGCCCCGGCGTGATCCCTATCTAGCTCCCGGCGAGATGCTGGTTGTGCAGCTCTCCCGAAAACACCGCAACCGGGTGATCTCCCTGGAGCAGGTGCGACCTTTTGACGATTAGGTGTGCGCGGTTTCCGAGGTTACCCGAAAGACCACGATGGTGATCTTTACCTCTCGTCAAGCGTGGTTGTACCGGCTAAAATAGGTGGAATGACTCCGGCTATACCCACCCCCTACGAGGACCTGCTGGGCCGCATTCTTAAAGACGGTGACGATAAGCCCGACCGCACCGGTACCGGCACCCGCTCCCTGTTTGGCCAGCAGATGTCTTTTGACTTACGAGAATCCTTTCCGCTGATTACCACTAAGCGCGTGCATTTTAGGTCGGTGGTGCTTGAGCTTCTCTGGTTTTTACGCGGAGAGTCAAACGTGCGCTGGCTCCAGGAACGCGGGGTCTCGATCTGGGATGAGTGGGCTGACTCTGACGGTGAGCTGGGCCCGGTGTACGGCGTACAGTGGCGCTCATGGCCTGCCGGAGACGGCCAAACTATTGATCAGATTACCGGAGTGATCGAGTCTCTTAAGCTCGATCCCGATTCGAGGCGTCACCTTGTCACCGCGTGGAACCCGGCCGAGATTGACCGGATGGCGCTGCCCCCCTGCCACGCCCTTTTTCAATTCTATGCGGGCCCCCCGCGGGCCGACGGTGTTCGCGAGCTGTCCTGTCAGCTCTACCAGCGCAGCGCGGACATGTTTTTGGGGGTTCCCTTCAATATTGCTTCCTACGCTTTGCTCACCCGGCTGATAGCTCAAGAAGTGGGAATGGTTCCGGGAAAATTTGTGTGGACCGGCGGCGACTGCCATATCTATTCCAACCATTTTGATCAGGTGTCTCAGCAGCTTTCCCGCACCCCCTACCCCTACCCCACGCTGGTGATTAAACGGAAGAAACCCAGCCTGGCTGACTACGAGTTTGACGACTTTGAGCTGGTCGACTACCGGCACCACCCAACCATTAAAGCCCCGATCGCGGTCTAGGGGTTCCGGTGAGTAAACCGCTGTTGGGCGCTATCTGGGCGCAGTCACTGAACGGGGTGATCGGCAGGGCCGGGACCATGCCCTGGTACGTCCCCGAGGATCTCGCCCATTTTAAGCGGAAAACCCTGGGATCGGTGGTGGTGATGGGCAGGGGCACCTGGGATTCTTTTCCACCCGCCTACCGGCCTCTACCGGGGCGGGAGAATCTGGTGCTTTCCCGCAGGATCCAGCTTCCCACCTCCGCCCACCGGGCGCTGTGGTTTCCCAGTTTTGAGCAGGCGGTGGAGGCGGCCTCCACGCTGTCCACGACCATCTGGCTTATTGGTGGCTCTTCCCTCTTTGATCAGGTACTGCCGCGAACCGATATCGCCGGGGTCACCGGTAATGCGGTAACCCTGGTTGAGCGCACCGTCCTAGACGTTACGGTAGAGGGGGACTCCCCGGCACCCGTTCTGGGGCCCGACTGGTCCCTGGAGACAGCCGGCGACTATACCGCAAGCAGCAGGGGCTGGGTGATACCCGCAGCCGATCAGACCGAGAAACAGCCCCTACGGTACAGGTTCGAACGCTGGCGGCGGCCACCGCTTTAATTAGCTAAACTGAGTTTTATGACTTTTACCAGCGGTGACTCAGTAGGTTTTGTGGGCTGGCGCGGCATGGTGGGCTCGGTGCTCATGCAGCGCATGGTAGAAGAAGGCGACTTTGCCGACATTAGTCCCGTTTTTTACTCGACCTCCAACGCCGGCGGTGCGGGCCCGGTTGTCAATGGGGAACAGGGCACCCTGCACGATGCCTACAGCATCGAGGACCTGGCCACAAACCCGGTCATCGTGTCAACCCAGGGGGGCAGCTACACGAGTGCGGTCCATTCTAGGCTTCGGCGCAGTGGCTGGACAGGCATCTGGATCGATGCCGCCTCAACACTGCGCATGAACGATGACGCGGTCATCGTTCTCGACCCCGTCAACCGTCAGGTAATCGATCGGGGACTACAGGGCGGTGCCAAAGATTTTGTCGGCGGCAACTGCACGGTCTCCTGCCTACTCATGGGCCTGGGCGGCCTGTGGAAGCGGGGACTGGTGGAATGGGCGACCTCGATGACCTACCAGGCCGCCTCCGGCGGGGGTGCCCGCCACATGCGCGAGGTGCTCAAGGGCTTCCGCGACATATCGGCGGCTGTTACCGACGAACTCGCCGACCCCGCGTCGGCGATCCTCGATATTGACCGCACGGTGCTGGAGCGGCAGCGTGGCGGTGAACTGGATACCGAGCAGTTCGGGGTACCGTTGGCGGGTTCACTCATACCCTGGATAGATACAGATTTGGGGAACGGCCAGTCCAGAGAGGAGTGGAAAGCGGAGGCAGAGTCAAACAAGATTCTGGGGCTCACCGGCGGCGACCGTGTGCCGCTTGACGGCCTCTGCGTGCGTATCGCCACCATGCGCTCGCATTCGCAGGCGCTCACCCTCAAACTGACCGAAGACCTCTCGGTCCAAGAGATTGAAGACATTATTGATAGCGACAACCCCTGGTCAACGGTGGTGCCCAACGAGCGCGAGGCCACAGTGGAGCAGCTTACCCCCGTGGCGGTGTCGGGCAGCCTACAGATCCCGGTGGGCCGTATCCGTAAACTGTCGATGGGGCCGCAGTATATCAGCGCCTTCACCGTGGGAGACCAGCTCCTGTGGGGTGCCGCTGAGCCTGTACGTCGGATGCTCAAAATAGCTACCGGCACCCTCTAGCACCATCGTTGGGAGTGACTATGCCTGAGCACACCACAAATTCATCTGAAGATAATCGCCGCGATAGCCCGGGGGCGGGGATGAGTGCGCTAAGTTTGAGCGTGGATAAAGATTCCGATGTCCCACCCTACTCGCAGCTCCGACGAGCGATCATCACCCTGCGGGCCGAGGGTAAGCTGGTGGCCGGTGACAGGCTTCCACCCATGCGCACCCTGGCACAGGAGCTGGGGCTTGCGGTGAACACCGTTGCTAAAGCCTATAAGGAACTGGAGGCAGCCGGGGCTATTGAAACCCACGGCCGCGCCGGCAGTTTTATCACCGCAATCGATACCACCGCACAGAAAAAGCACGAGCTCACCAGCCGCTACATCCTTTCCATGCGCAGGCTCGGGGTTGAAGATACCGAGATCCTGGCTATCTGCCGGCACGAGCTGGGGCTCGATCCCTAGTCTCCGGTGTCGGTGTGTGAGCCTGTTCCTGTACGGTGATAGTGCTCACCGCTGGGACAGTGGTGGGGTTTATTCTTTGTAGCCCGCGCCCGCCGTTTCTCCCGGCCCGCCTCGATAGACCGCCAGATGCCCAGCACCTTTGCTTTGGCCCAGACGTTAAGCCGGTGTGCCCAGTGAAATTCGGTGCCCCACAGGCCCATGCCGATAAAGATAAAAAGCCACCCGGGCCCCGGGGTCACCAGCATGATCATTCCGGCCACAATACAGATAAAACCCAGCACGGTGACCGTGAACCTGTAGAGCACAAGTAACAGCGTATGCCGGGACATCAACCGGCGAAACCGCTGCATTGCCCGGTGCAGACGGCTGCTCTCTGCATCGGCAATTTCTCGGTCAATCCTCACTGATTTTCCTAAAGTGACTCACCCACGATCACCGGTTCGGGAACCAGCTCTATGCCGAAAGCCTCCAATACCCCGCTACGCACGGTACGCGCTATGGCCAGCATGTCGAGGCAGCTTGCCCCTCCCCTATTGGTAACCGCCAGGGTGTGCTTGGTCGATAGCGAGGCGCGGCCGCCGGCAATGTGGCGGGAGTCTCCGGCGAGCCCGAATCCTTTATCAAAGCCCGCCTGCTGAATCAGCCATGCAGCGCTGAGCTTGGTTTTTCCCGCGATCGGTTCACCCGCTGAGTCCAGGGCGGGAAAATGCGGGGCGGTGGGGGGGAGGGCACGGGCACGCTCTGTATCGACGACCGGATTGGTGAAGAAGGAGCCGGTGGAGTAGGTATCGCGGTCCCGGGGGTCAAGCACCATACCTTTGGCGGCGCGCAGTCTCAGCACGGTCTCACGCAGCTGCTGCGAGTCTGCCCGCTGCCCCACCTCAAGGTTGAGCCGGTGCGCCAGTTCTGCGTAGCGAATGGGGGCTGAGAGGCTGCCGCGGGTGAACTGAAAGTCTACGGTCAGCACTACGTAGCGCGGGGAACCGTTCACCATCGATCTTTTGAGAACCGAATCGCGGTAGCCGAACGCTAGGTCTGCCAGCGCAAAGGTTTTAAGCTGCGCCGTGTGCCTATCCCAGGTGCGCACGCTGGCAATGGTTTGGGAGACCTCGGCCCCGTAAGCGCCCACATTTTGTACCGGGGTGGCCCCCACGACACCGGGGATGCCCGAAAGGGCCTCCAGGCCCTGCCACTGCCGGTCAACGGTGTGCTTGACAAAATCATCCCAGTTATGCCCGGCCTGCACCCGCACGTTGATGCCGCCGCACACGGGAATGTCCCGCCTCTCTATCCCCCGGCTGGCTATGTGCACCACCGTGCCGTCAAAGCCCCCATCGGAGACCAGGAGGTTGGATCCCCCGCCGACGATAAGCAGTTTCTCGCCTTTGCGGTCTGCGGCACAGACCGCCTCAATGATAGCGTCTTCGTCGCGAGCTTGTACATAGTGTCTGGCTGCCCCACCGACCGCGGCCGTGGTGAGTTCGCTCAAGAGTTGTTCAGTCACTGTATAAGTTTAGCTATCTTTAGTGGCGGAGTTTGACCAGTGCCTGCGCCTTAACCAGCACTTTTTGTTCTGCGCCCTCGGTATCCCGGGCGCTCACGGTGAGATCGATGCGTGCTGTGTGATTTTCGGTGTCAAGGGCCCCAATCTTGCCCACCACTTTCACCGTGTTTCCGCCGGTCGCCGGGTGAGAGTCCCCTTCGGCATCGGGGACAGGGACCGGTTTGGTGAAACGGGTCTGATAGTCGAGGATAGCGCCGGGGTCCCCTACCCAGTGAGTAACCAGCTGTACCGCCGCCCCCATGGTGAACATGCCGTGGGCGATCACCCCGGGTAGTCCAACTGCGGTGGCAAAACGCTGGTTCCAGTGAATGGGGTTGTAGTCGCCCGAGGCTGCGGCGTAGGCAATCAGGTCTGCTCGGCTGACCGGGACTTCCATCTCCCCTATCTGCTGCCCTTTTTCAAGGTTTTCATATATCGGCTGGGTCATGGTCCTAGTCCTCTCCCCGCACCAGCAGTGACGATAGGCAGGTTGTCACGGGTTCACCGTCAACGGTTGTAATTTCTTCGCGGGTGGTGATCATGGCCCCGCTGCCAACAGTGCGCAGGTGGTCGATGTGCACCTCGGTGACGAGCTCGTCGCCGGCCTGAATGGGCCGGTGGTGGGTAAAGCGCTGGTCGGCGTGCACCACTCGAGAAAAATCTATCCCCGACTCGGGATCTTCAATAAGCTTGGCGTCTGCCCGCTGGGCCAGAATAATGGCGAAAGTTGGTGGGGCCACGAGGTCGGTATAGCCGGCGGCACGGGCGGCCTCGGTATCGTGGTGCAGCGGGTGGTCCGCCTTAACAGCTCGGGCAAATTCACGAATCTTTTCGCGCCCCACCTGGTATGTTTCGCCGGTCCGGTAAACGCGGCCCACAATGGTGGGGTTAACGGTTTGTATTTCAGCCATAGAGAGAAGTCTATTATGATCTCACGGAACCGGTAAACTCGGCCCACCAGGGCAAGAATAAGAAGCCAATAAAAACGAGCCCCGACCGGGAATCGATCCCGGGACCTCCATCTTACCAAGATGGCGCTCTACCACTGAGCTATCGGGGCGTAGCGGTGGACGGGCTCGATCCGTCGACCTCACGATTATGAGTCGTGCGCTCTAACCAGCTGAGCTACACCGCCATGTATGAGACCTAAGGGCCCATACAAGAGCCCCGACCGGGAATCGATCCCGGGACCTCCATCTTACCAAGATGGCGCTCTACCACTGAGCTATCGGGGCAACAGAGAATACTCTACAGTAGCCTCTGCACGGGGCGCAAATCAAAAAGCGGGAGGTTTCCCATGGTCTGCACCACCCAAAAATGGGTTCACCGGGAGGGCAAAACCCTAGTATCGAGAACCCTCTCGACGGCCCTTTTTGAAGCCGTCATTCTTCCTGAAACCGCCCCGGCGGTCATCACGGTCAAAACGCCGGTGACCTCCGCGGCTACCACCAAACTGACGGCCGCTCTTCCTGGGCCCCCTATCGCGCGTAATATCGAGAAGCTGACCGTTGAGCTCGGTATCTTCAAGCCGGTCAAAGAAATCACGCGGTAGGTCTTCGGGCAAGCCCACAATAGTGAAATGTTTGCGAATATCAATTGACCCCACCTGGGACCCCTTAATGCCGCCCTCATTGCTGAGAGCGCCCACGATCATCCCGGGGGTTACACGGTTGACGTGGCCCACCTGCAGCTTGTAGTCCACCATGCCTTCTTCACGATGCCGTTTCTTATTGCCGCCGCGGTCGCCTCGGCCCCCGCGATCGTCGTCAAAACGGTCCCGCTTACCGCGCCTGTTCATCTCGGGGATCTCCTCGGCAAAGAAGGGGCGGCCCTCCTGAGCAATCACGGCAATAGCCGCCGCAATTTCCAGCGGGTCAACGTCGTGTTCGTTCTCGTAGGCGGTAATAATTTCGCGAAATACCGAGAGGTCTTCCGTTTCGATGGTGTCGGTAATCTGCTGGGCAAAACGCGACTTGCGGTTCTCGTTTACGTCGTCAACCGAGGGCATGTGCATAAGCTCCACCTTCTGGTGGGTTGCTTTCTCAATCTGCCGCAGCATGTATTTTTCACGGGGAGTCATAAACAGGATAGCCTCACCGGCGCGGCCGGCGCGGCCGGTACGGCCGATACGGTGCACATATGATTCGGTGTCGTGCGGAATATCAAAATTGACCACCAGCGAGATCCTCTCAACATCGAGGCCCCGGGCCGCAACGTCGGTGGCCACCAGAATATCGATCCGCCCCTCGCGCAGGGAATCCACGGTGCGTTCGCGCTGCTGCTGGGGAATATCGCCGTTGATGGCGGCCGCCTGATAGCCGCGCGCCTTGAGCTTGTCGGCAACCTCCTCCGTCTCTTTTTTGGTGCGCACAAAAACAATCACACCGTCGTAGTCGCCCACCTCCAGCACGCGGGTCATTGCCTCAAGCTTGTGCGCGTGCATTACCTGCATGTAGCGCTGGCGAATTTTTGCCGCGGTGGTGCTCTTAGCTTTGACCCGAATCTCGGCGGGGTCATTGAGGTACTGGTCTGCAATCTTGCGGATCGACGCGGGCATGGTCGCCGAAAACAGCGCCACCTGTTTGGCGTCGGGGGTCTGGGTAAAAATCTCCTCTACCGCTTCCTGAAAGCCCATGCGCAGCATCTCGTCGGCCTCATCAAGCACCAGGTATTGCAGGTGGGAGAGATCCAGCGAACCCTTGTTCAGGTGGTCGATCACGCGGCCGGGGGTGCCCACAACCACCTGGGCACCGCGGCGGAGCCCCTGGAGCTGGGGCCCATAGGGTGATCCGCCGTAGATCGGCAGCACGGTGAAATCTTCAAGGTGGGTTGCGTAGGAGCCAAAGGCTTCTGCCACCTGCAAGGCCAGCTCGCGGGTGGGGGCCAGAACCAATACCTGGGTTTGTCTGCTGGGCCCGTTAATGTCTGCAAGTTCTGCCATGCGGGACAGGGCGGGCAGGGCAAAGGCCGCTGTTTTTCCGGTACCGGTCTGCGCCAGACCCATCACGTCTTGGCCGTTGAGCAGAAGCGGTATGGTCTGCTCCTGGATGGGTGAAGGGGTCTCATAGCCGACCTCTTCAAGAGCGGCCAGCACCCGCGCGTCGAGGTTGAGATCGGTAAATCTAACGGTGTCTGCGTCTGCGGTCTGATTACTCTGTTGCTCGGTCGTCTCCTCGGCCTCCGGGTCGGCGGCTTGAACGAACTCGGGGTCTGCACTGGTGGCAGGGGTATTCTCAGTCAATATGTCCTCGTCATATGGGATCGGCAGCGTCGCTTATGTGTTGCGCCGCTGTACCGGTGCCCCCATCAATATGCTTGCCTATCGTGACACACGATGGTTTTTACCCGATCCACGGGGAGGCGGTCCTCTCCGGGGTACGGGTCCCCAGCCTGTGGCGGTGCCTTGTGCGGGTTGATAGCAAGCGGTCTCTCACAACCGTTTTTTCAGCGTGCATGTGAAGCAGGCTGATTGCGCTGTGTTTTCAGTCGGTTGGCGCATAGCTTCGGTATTCGGGGAATCCGGTGTTTACTCACTCCACCTTACAGTACCTTGGCGGTCAATGGCGCAGGCGGTGATAGAGGGTACAGCAGGATGCACCTACATGCGCCGCACCACGTATATTGTTCCGATGCGTTCCGCCAGGGTATAGCTGTACCCAAAGCGTTCTTCGGCATAGGCCACCGGGTCCCGCGGCGGGTTGCCGTTCCAGCTGCTTCCCGCCAGGTCTAGTACCAGGTAGTCGGGGGCCGGCTCCCCCTCGTGTCCTATCCAGTAGACGGTATGCTGGGGCACCAGGTAGGTCAGCACCGAAAGGTCGGCGGCAACCGTGCTTCCGGCAGGAATAGTTTCCACCACCCGCTGTTTACTCTGGTCTGCTGTCGACAGTGTACCGGTGGCAAATGTTTTCTGAGTGAGCGAGGCCAGTGGCTGGTTAGGTAGCATTCCCAGGGCAATAATGAGGCAGAGAACCGGCAGCAGGTAGCGGGCATTTTTGCGGTAGTCAGCCACAAGTCCGCGGGCCGTTACGGTGGTGGCAGCGTATCTGTTGCGGGCAAGGTAGTCCAGCAGACCCATAAAGACGACGGGCATGAGCACCAGCGAGTAGTGCCAGGTTGACTGCCAGTAGCCCTCGTTGCCCGAGAGAAATCGCCAGGCCAGGGTGGGCAGGGCTACCAGGGCGATAGGTGATGAGACCCAGATAAAAACTCCCGCCAGCAAGAGCAGCCAGATGCTGATGGATTTTTCCCAGGGGAAGAACATCTGGCCAAACGTTTGCAGGGGGTCCGCCAGCGCCCCCACCGGATCCACCCTATCTGCATAGTCGAAGACTCCCCGGGCGTTAAAGAGGGGGACGATCACCCGCATGGCCAGAGCAGACCACACGACGCCCCACACCATCAGCAGGGTACTCTCAGCCACCGCACCGGTACCCGCCCACGAGCGAATGAGTCTGCGCCAACGCTGCCCCCGGCGGACTTCCTGCCCCGGGTGAGGAAAGAGGATATCGGCGGCTGTCTTCAGCCAACCCGAACGGATCAGTGCCACCAGCCCAATCATGGCTGCTGTTACCCCTAGATCCTCTTTGACAAAGACCAGCGGTAGCGCCCACCAGCAGGCTCGTGCCAGCAGGGTGGGGCGGTTCTCGGGATCACGGGAAAGAACAATATAGCCCAGGGATATCACCAGAAAGGGTAGGGCAAAGGCAACCTCGTGGAACTGGGCCGCCACCGCGCTCTGAATCCCGTAGCTCAGCCCGTAGGCGGCGGCCAGAATAACACCCCAGAGCGCACCCACAATTTTTTGGGCGCACCGGCAGAGTATATAGACCGAGAGGGCCACCAGGCCGTTTTGCAGGTAGAGCAGGGTGTCGGGACTGGGAAAGAGCCGGTAGAGGGGGCCCAGCAGGATGAGAATGGGGTGAAAGTGGTCCCCCCACAGGTTGTAGCCGGCCCCCTTGATCTCAACAATCGGTGGAAAGTGAAGCTGTGAGTATTCCTGAGCCAGCTGGGCGAAGATGCCCAGATCCCAGGAAGGGGTAATGAAGTGCCTGTACTGAAAATAGGAGTAGGCGCTGTAGAGAGCAAAGATCAGGAGGGAAATCGCTGCTGCACCGGTACGGGCAGTCAAGAAGTACCCGGTTCTATAGCGTCCGTCTGCTGCCGTTTCTGTGGCTGCTCTTTCTGCCATACCTTGTTTCTGCCTCTGGTATTTTTTGGGGGATAATTCTCTAAACAGGCTACAAGTTTTGTGGCCCGCCCGAGAGCAGAACCCTGGGGTTAGGTGCGAAAATAGTGGGGTGTATTCAACCACAGTAACCATCACCCCGCCTTTCCCCATCAGCCTGGACAGCCTTGCCGCCTCATGGATGCGCGGGCATCAGGACCCTCTGGTCGCCCGGGGCCGGGGCAGTAGGTCACTGTGGACCAGTGCCCGCCTATCGGGGATACACCTGGCGATTCGGCTGGAGCAGGAGAACAGGTCCGCTCCCTCAGAGAGGCTGCTGGCTCCGATCCATGCCACCCTGTGGGTGCAGAAATCCTCCGGGGCCTCTGCCGCCCTGGAGCAGCTTGCCCACCAGATTCCCCTCTGGGTAGGTGTCGCCGACGACTGGTCAGACTTTATGGCCTCTCCCGCCTGGCACAAGCTGCCCACTCAGCTGCGTCGTATCCGACGAGAGCACCCGGGTCTGCGGCTGGGAGCCACCCATCAGCTGTTCTGGCACGGGGTGTCTTCTATCAGTGAGCAGAGGGTCACGGGGATTGAGGCTATGGGTGGGCTGCGGGCTCTTCTGCGAAAAACCGCCGACCCCCTACCTCACACCGGCGCCAGTGATCAGCCGGAAGGCATGGTCTTCTTTCCCGACCCAGAGCGGCTACTATCTCTGCCCTCCTGGTTCTGGCACCGGGCAGGCTACGATGCCGCTCGCGCGGGCACCGTGCTGGGGTTTGCGAGGAGGATCGGCAGTCTTGAGCGGCTTGAGAGAACAGCTACCGTCGCAGATTTAGCCGGGGCCCTGGCAACAATTCCCGGCGTGGGGCCCTGGACCGTTGCCGAGATTGTGCAACGGACCCACGGCCACCCCGATGCGGTGTCCGTGGGAGACTATCACCTGGCTCGTTGGGTAGGGTGGGCATTTGAGCGTGAACCCGCCGACGATGCCCGTATGCTGGAGCTGCTGGCTCCCTTTGCAGGCAACCGCAACCGGGTGGTTGCCCTTATTAAGGCGGGCAGGATACAGCCGCCCAGGAGGGGCGCCCGACTTGCACCGGAAGATTTTCGACACATGTGAAGGGGGCGGTTCGCCTCCGCGAATCGCCCCCTTCAGAATTGTTCACGATGCCCTTAGGCTTCTGCGGATTTTTCTTTGGCTTCGGCCTCGGCAACCTGCTGACGTACTTCGTCCATATCCAGGTCTCGAACAGCCTGAATCACCTGGTCAAACTGTTGGCTGTTGAGGGCGCCGGGCTGGGAGAATACCAAAATACCTTCGCGGAAGGCCATGAGGGTGGGAATGGAGGAGATGCCCGCCGCGGCAGCAAGCTGCTGCTGGTCTTCGGTATCCACCTTGCCAAAGGTGATATCGCTGTGGTTTTCTGAGGCGGCCTCGTATACCGGTGAGAATTGTTTGCAGGGCCCGCACCAGTCTGCCCAGAAGTCGAGAAAGAGCATCTCGCTGTTCTGCACGGTCTCTGTGAGGTTTTCCTGCGTAATTTCTACTGTAGCCATAGTGAACACACTACCTTTCTTCGGCATGACTGCCAACCTGGTTTCGCTCGTGGTATAGGCGCCTTCTGGGCGCGCTGCGAGTTTCGGAAGCCATAACAAAAGCCCCGGCCTGGTTTATTCCAGACCGGGGCTTGGGGTGAGTGGCAGATGAGGGATTCGAACCCCCGTAGGCAGTGCCAGCTGATTTACAGTCAGCCCCCTTTGGCCGCTCGGGTAATCTGCCGTAACCATGCTCGATGGTGTCAAGCTCGCAGATGCGAACGTGATAACACTACCGAAGTTTCACTCGAAATGAAAACCTGAACGGGCCTTTGTGATAAAAGGAACTTTTGTACTCCGCGGTCTCCGATGTTTCTAAGCCGCCTGCCTCTGCTGTGCACTCCACTGCTCGGTGAGCAGGTGCAGCTCAAAATTTTCCAGGTAGGCCACCCCCTGCTCGACGGTACACATGCCGCTGCTGATCTCCCGCATAATATTCTCGAGAACACCGGCAAATCTCTCGCGCAACTCCGGTGATTCGAGGTTCGCTCCCGGGAAGGTGAGGGAAGTCAGTTCTTCTTGCAGGTCGGCCTCGGTTTTTACCTGAGCTTTTTTGTTCATGCTTTTATTCTTTACCGCCAAGGTGAAGGGAGGCTGATGATTAGGTCACATATTCATAACGATTTTGGGGGAACTTGCCCAGAGCGAAACGGGGCGCAAAAACCCTGGAGCGGGTCCGCGATGGCTCTCCCACCCTGTACCGTTGGTAAAGCACACCGCGCCAGCCCGGTCTCTGGTTGGCGCCCAACAAACCGGCCCCTACCTTGAAATTTTTCGGAGGAAACATGGCAAGTGACTCATCATTCGATATCGTGTCAAAGGTCGATAAGCAGGAGGTCTCCAACGCCCTTAACCAGGCATCAAAAGAGGTTTCGCAGCGCTACGATTTTCGCGGGACTGGTGCAGATATTGACTTTTCGGCAGACAAGATCCTCATCAGAGCCAACTCCCAGGAGCGAGCCCTCGCCGTACTCGATGTTTTCCAGTCAAAGCTGGTCAAACGCGGTATCTCGCTGAAATCTCTCGACTCCGGCGAGCCCTACCCTTCGGGTAAGGAATACCGAATTGAGGCATCCATCAGGGAGGGAATTGCCCAGGATTCGGCCAAGAAAATTTCCAAGCTGATCCGCGATAACGGTCCTAAAGGGGTCCGGGCTACCATCCAGGGCGACGAGCTGCGGGTCTCCTCAAAGTCCCGTGACGACCTTCAAGAGGTCATCGCCCTGCTCAAAAACGCAGACCTTGAGGTTGACCTTCAATTCGTCAACTACCGCTAAAAAGTAAGGGGGGCGCGGGATCTAGATCCCGCGCCCCCTTCTCCTCCGCACCTACAGTTTCCCCATGTGCCGAGCCTGGTTTTCAAGGCGGGCAATGCGGTCCTCCATAGGAGGGTGGGTGGACATCAATTTTTTGAAGTCACGGCCGCGGAAAGGGTTGGCAATCATCATCGAGGCGGTCGACACCACCCGCTGATCATCTGCTGCTAGCGGTGCCGCGCTGATACCGTTGTGCAGCTTGTGCAGGGCTGATGCCAGAGCCAGCGGATCTTCGGTCAGTTTGGCCCCGTCTTCGTCGGCATCGTATTCGCGTGTTCGGCTAATAGCCATCTGAATGACGGACGAGGCCAGCGGTGCAAGCAAAGCCAAAAGCAGGGTGCCGAGGACATTACCGCCGTTGTTCTCGCGGTTGCCCCCCAAGAGGCCGGCAAAGGTAAGGTACTGGGCCACCGAGGTAATCACCGCCGCTATCGCGGAGGCGATAGACCCGGTCAGGATGTCGCGGTTGTACACGTGCATGAGCTCGTGGCCCAGCACCCCGCGCATTTCACGCTCGTTGAGCAGTTGCAGGATTCCCTCGGTGCAGCAGACCGCGGCGTTATCGGGGTTGCGCCCGGTGGCGAAGGCGTTGGGGGTCATGGTGGGTGCCACATAGAGTTTTGGCATGGGCTGGCCGGCCTTTTGCGAGAGTTCTTCAACGATGGCGTAGAGGCCGGGAACCTGTTCCCTGGTCACCGGGTAGGCGTTCATGGAGCGAATAGCCAGTTTGTCCGAGTTCCAGTAGGTGTACGCCACCGTTGCCACGCTTATCAGGGCAAAGATCCAGATAAAGACGCTGCTGCGGGTCATGGCGGAGACCGCCGCACCGATGAGCAGCAGAAAACCAACCATGCTGCCCATGAGCAGGGCTGTTTTGAGTCCGTTGTTGTGTCCGTGCATGTATCACTACCTCGTCGGCTAGGGATTTTCGTATCAGTATGCAGGATAGCCGGGTTTTCTGGGTGTAGACCAGAAGTTTTGCTGATAACGCAAATCTAAATTGGCCACCATACGACTCATCTTCATATCACTCCAAGGAGTACCCATACCCACCAAAAATGATTAGAATCACCACAACATCCGGGAATAACACCGCTACTGTCCACCAGTCTAATAGGAATAGACACCACTGTGTTAGTAACACGTTTAGGCATAATTTGTAGGAGTTTTGCAGGTTTATGCTCGCTACTGGCCTCTCACCCTAAACGTCCACAGGATAAAAAAGAATTTGAGACACCTTTGCCCTCAATAATATTTTATTTGAATTGAAATCCAAATAAAATTGTGGAATTGCCAAACCTCAACAAAGCCAATTAAATCATCCCCGTAAGAATTTTGAAAGGAATTCGATAGATTTATTAGTATCAATCTCCAAATCCTCGGCAGTATGGGAAGATAATTTTTAGAAAATCAAATTTTTTAGTAAGTATTCATCATGAACTACACCGGGAATTAGCTCTGAGCATAGTCACCTCTGTTAATGTTAATAAATAAAATTCAACATACTTCATAGTTTGCATTTATATCAACTTTAGTCCTGGGGTACTCACTGTGTAGATTTTTAAAATTTAATAATCTAATTAAACGATTATATAATTAAAAGAAAATAGCTTTGTATAACCATGGGATATCATTCAAATATCATATTTGATCACAAGATCCGCTACTTATGGATAATTCTGCAATCCAGCAGATCAGACAGACTACTGATCTTATATTTGAGCTATCTGATTCATGTATTCATATCTACTGGAAATTTTACGAAAGATTTAGTCTAGCCGTAGAGATCAGTGCCCGCGTTCTTCGCCCCATGCGAGTACATGAAGCCTATGTGAGACATTGACACCATGATTAATTGCCCATTCGCACACCGAACACCATTTCTTTTCGAGGGTATCCTTATCTGCACCCTCCGGCATCACCCACACAAAATCTCGGTTCCAACAGTGTTCATTAGCTATCTGAACTGCAGCAACGACATCTGACTCTGATTCGACTACTACTTTGAGATATGACGGTCTTCGCTCATTAACTGTTCGCCATCCCGGGTCTAGCTCCGGGGAGACACGTCCCCGCTGAGCCTTCGCATGAGGAAGCTTTGGGGAGACGACAAAGGCATCGGCTAAATCCACAAGTTCCGCAACAGGCATAATGGTTCCGTTAGTTTCGAAGTGGACAGATTGTCCCTTCTTTACCAGTCCCTTAACGACTTCAAGAAAAGGACGACGTCGCTGATGCAACAGAGGCTCGCCCCCTGTAATCACACAGATAGGGCTTTTAGGAATGAGCTCCAATATTTCATGGGCAGACCGCATAGTGATCTCCTCTCGTAGATTGTGACGATCCCCATCCCATGTATAGGATGAATCACACCACCAGCATCCGAGGTTACATCCACCTAACCGTAAGAAAGAGCATATCCGCCCTGCAAATGGTCCTTCTCCCTGAATCGTGGGGCCGAATATCTCACTGATTGGTAGCATCTCCTCCCTCGCTGAAGGGAGAGGCTTCAGTCTTTGTTTCGATGAAGTTTGATTTATAGGCATATTTGTTACCCTAATCTCTCCATAATAGGGTGATCCAAAACTTGTGAAGCTGTAGCCCATGTTTTAGGCGTCTCAGATACAGAAACTTTAATTTCATGAATATTACTATATCCTTTTTCATAAATATTTTCGGCTACAATTGAGACCATCCAGATTGCCAAATTTTCAGCTGTAGGGTTATTTTTCATAATTTCATTGAGATGACGATGGTCTAAATTTTGATCAAGCCAATTCTTAAAAAAATTTAGTTCCCCATAGTCAATAATAAAACCTGGAACAACCACCGAACCCACAATGCTAAGACGTACCCGGTAATTGTGTCCATGAAGTCGTGAACATTGGTGGTTCTCCGAGAGACCTTCTAACTGATGTGAGGCAGAAAAATCGAAATCCTTACTAATTTCTGTGAACATAATCATTTCTTTCCGTAAATAGTGGGATCGACAACACCAGCTTGGCAGAAAGCATTCATCCTTTCACGACATGTACCACAGATGCCGCAATGTGCCTCGCCTCCTTCATAACATGACCAAGTAAGTTCAAAGGGTGCTCCATGATATATACCTTTAGCAACAATCTCAGATTTATCCATATGAACAAAAGGAGCTCGAATCGTGATATTTCCTCCCGTGCCTAGTTCTGCAGTTTTTGCTGCGGATGCTATGAAATCTGGACGACAGTCCGGATATATTTCATGATCTCCTGAATGGACAGCAGTCCACACCTCATTAATTTTCCATCTGTCTGCCACTCCGACTGCCGCCATTAACATGGTTGCGTTCCGATTAGGAACCACAGTAATTGCCATAGAATCAATATTGTATGATTCATGAGGTACCGCTATAGAAGTATTAGTCAAGGCTGATCCTATCAGTAAATTACCCCAGCTTCGAAGATCTAATACTGTGAGCGGTATATTGTAAAATTCTGCTACTTGACGAGCCGAATCGATCTCCCGATTATGCCGTTGCCCGTAGTCTACTGAAATAGCTAACCTAAGATCAGCTTCTTCGTTCGCAATTGCCATCGCAACTGTTGAATCTAAACCACCACTTAGAAGAACTGCCACTTTCTTTATTTTATTCTCGATCATTAAATACAATCTTTCTTTTTATGAAACTTTTGATCACCAAATGTTTTGAGGGAATTATTCACCACTTTCACCGATTTCGAGATACCGATTAGAAATTGGAATCCATATAATTGTTATAAGAGTCAGAATGATTGTAATCACCCCAACGGTAATGCTCGGGCTGATCTGGGCTCCTCGACCAATGAGAGGATTTAGAGCTATACCCACTATACTACCAACCGTATTGGCAACGTTAAGTACAGTGGCACGACGATGCATAGGGATAATTTTATTCGCCATAGCTCTTGTTATGGGACCACGAGCGTACATCCCGAGAACGACAAGGATAAATCCAGTAACAACAGCTATAGGGTGTGGAATGACCATCAAAGCGAAACCACCAACCCCGTATCCCATGGCAAAGAATAAGCTATTTCTCCGGCCGAAACGCTTAACCACTGAATCAGAAAAATGGTTATAGAGGGCCGCTATTAGTTGTGCTCCACCACCGATAAATCCCCATAAAGCCACCGGCACTTCTGCAGACTGAAATAACGGCTGGTTAAGAGTGAAAACAGCATTAAAAATAACGAAAACTGTACTGGAGGCAACTGCTGTGTACAACAAAATTGGATTTGTAAAGAGTAATCCTGCTCCATGTTTCAAGCTGGACCAATTAGTCTCCGTTTTCTCCTCACCTGAGTTCATTGGAATCTTTTGACTAGGAAGAAAAATGGTCACGATGGCGGCTATCAATGCACAGCTAGCACTAGTAGTCGCTGGCAATGAAATATTATAAGTTGCCATAATACCGCCCGCAACAGAACCAAGAACACCTGCACCTAACTCCAGCGAACTTAAATGACCCCATACACCAACTGAGATTTTATCTGCGGACTCACCAAGGGAGTCATAAATGTATGCATCCTGCACACCAGTCAGCATGGCAATTCCGAATCCATTGAGCGAAAATGATACAGCGAATATACTAAAAGAATTACCTATAGCGAATAACGATTCTGCAACTGCGTTAAGAACAAATCCAGCAAAGATGACCCAGCGACGATCCATTTTATCCGCTATAAGACCAGAGGGGATCTCTGATATAAGGATGCTAACTAACAGAATACTTTCGAGAAAGAAAATATCTTCCAAAGACAGTCCGCGAGATGTAAGGAATAAGGCGCTAACGGGAATATAGAAGGAAAGACCAGTAGCGATAGTAGCGATAGCAAGGAGTAGGAGAGATTGCTTTTTCCATACATAGGATGCAGCGGAATGACTATTCAACGGAAAACCTCAATATCCATATAGGGAAGAGGTAGATCAGAAGGAATAGAATTCCTTTCAAATACCCAAAGGTCTGTCTCAACGAGTCCTCCACTAATATGAGGATAAGTTTTCAATCGTGGGTAGTGATTACATGGTACTAGGCCATGTCGAAGGCACTCAGTAATGATTTGACTCCAGCGACGTCCAATTCGCCAAGGATTAATCGATAAATACATACGAGCACCATCCTCCTTAGAGAGGCATTCATCCGCCCTTTCTAACCATTTACTAAGAGCAACAGAACCATCTGCCGGATCAAGGTATACAGCATCATATTGCTCAGAATTATTAATAGGATTGCGAATATCATGAAATCGAAATTCTAAATCAGATTGTTTACTAATAATTTCATCTATTCGATTATCAATATCATACACCACAGTCGGATAAAATTCACTGGCCACAGAACAACTAATTAAATCGTCATCACCCAGCAAAGCCAAATCAGCACCATATGGGAAATCTTGACGTAAAATGTGAGCGACTCGGGCACGGCTTGGAATATCACAAACAATTTGTCCTAAGCTTAAATCTGCTTCGATAGGGCTGGGAGTAACCCTGGGTGGCTCAA
The DNA here is from genome assembly GCF_055285355.1 of Rothia sp. 18CD1-1. Taxonomy (NCBI): domain Bacteria; kingdom Bacillati; phylum Actinomycetota; class Actinomycetes; order Micrococcales; family Micrococcaceae; genus Rothia; species Rothia sp. 18CD1-1. The sequence continues at coordinate 404,395 of NZ_JBUZLI010000003.1, forward strand.
TTGAACATGGCAGAGGCATAGGGAGTTCCTCAACAGACTCCAACACTAATCGTACCTTATGATGCAGAAGTGGCAAACCGCCTGAATACATACGTTCTCTCAATAGGAAATCCGCCACCAAACGGGTGAACTGAATAAAAGATGGTTTGTACCAGACAGACCATGTATAACAGCGAATTGCTGCGTGTTCTCCCTCGCCCCATTCCCCATGTTCAAGTTCTAAAAATTGTTGGTATGCATGATCAAGTGCTTCCCAGTGTCTCATTTTCCACACACCCCTTCCAGTATAGTCACTTGAGGTCCTTGAATTCGCGTGTAGAGTTTTTTAATACTTTCCAGATTTACGTGAGTAATCATTGGGGTACCAATCATAGACACAGAAGTTAAAGGTTTAGTTCTATCTAACATTGTCCGGCCAAGCCAGTTAACTCGCATACGTGTTGATTCCATTCCAATAGCCAGCGACCCTTTAAGAGCCTGGCAAGTGCGTCGGAGCAATAGAGGATTACGGAGAGCTCCAAACCAAGCAGATTCTACGGTTTTGATGATTCTTTGGACGGTCTCATCAATCGCACTAGACCCGCAAGAAACATATGCAGAAAGTACCGCACAATCTGAGAATACGGAGCGGTACGTATAGCATGAATACTCCCCCTCTTTACCCGCAAACGCTGCTTGGAGTACTCCAGTTGCGGTACCACCCAGAATCCGACTAACTACTGACAAAATGAAATCATCCTCTGGGCGACGATTGAGAAGAACCCATGAAACAAGTACATGACTACGAGTAGAAAATATTTTCTCGTAGATATCTCCTAACATAAGGTTACGGACGGGGCCTCCGTTATGGTCCCTCACATATCTTTCTGGTTGAGTTAGAGTAATAAACTCCTCAAAAACTTTCTGAGCCACAGCGGGATCAACCCCGCCGGACACAATCGGAACAATTGGTGACTCGAGCTGTCGACCATGTTCCATTGCGATATCTGAAGCGGTTAGATCCGTAATATCCTGCGATTTGCCCATCGGCGGATAACCAAGCGGATGCATATCTAGGATCCCAGAGAGAGCCACCTCATGGATATAGCGACTATGGTCGGCTTGGGCGTCCGCAATCTCATCCAGGACAACTGAGCGTTCAGCTTCTAGATGTGTCAACCCCAGATCTGGATTCAAGTATTGGTCTCTAAGAAGGAACCATCCATCTACAAAATTATTCCGAGGAAGTGTGGCTGCGTACACCGTGAACTCAGGAGTTGTAAGCGCCTCAGCACGTCCCCCAAGAGAATCACATAATTCCGCTAAATTACCTTCAGCCATATAGGTGGTTGTAATTAAGTGCTCTAAAAGATGTGATGCACCTCGAGCAGTTCCACTTTCATCTCTGCTGCCTGATACAATCCATATTGCAACTGTGACAGAATCTAAGCCCTCCACTGAATCCACTATCCCTCTGTTCTTGAAAAATTCATTCATATATTTACCAAGGAAAAAGCTTCAACGAAATATCCACGGCCAGTCATTACACCGCGGAATCGATTCAACGCCTCCGAGCTGGCAATATAGTTACGTTCCCGTACTTGCGTGACAAAATAACCAACCGCCTTGCTTTTTTTCGGCATCACGTCCGTAATGTCTTCGAATAGGGACGGACGTAGAATCGGAGTCCACACTTCGTAACCAAGAATTTGACAAAAATAGCCTGACCGGAGCATGGCACTTATAACGATATGTGCGACTACCGCGTGATCTGGATCCTGCTCACCAGGGTCCGGTATAAAAATCATATCCGGATGAAACTGGTCAAGCCATTGGACTACGGCATCAACAGATGTACCACTCACCGTGAGCGGGTGCGAACGAACCATAGCCCAGTCACTGTCCGACACTCCAAGTGTAGACCATGCTAATTCAGCCTCCTTGCGACGCACGCGATGCATATCATCAGTTGCATCTCGTGTAAGAACTCCTATAAATATTTCCGCACCTAATTCTGCGTATTTCGAGATCATACCTCCGCAACCAATTGTTTCATCATCAGCATGAGCGGCAACAACAAGTCTACGTTTCATCCATCATTCCTTTCGGCAACAATAATTAAATTACTTGATTGACGAGTCACTGGTCCCCATTGAAAATCACCGAAAAAAACTCCTTGTAAACCTGAAATCTCTAGAAGAAATTGCCACTCAGACCGATTTGTATATCGAGTTATATACTCAACGGTAACAGGGGAACGAGATTTCTTAAAATAAAAATTACAAGTACTACGAAGCAACTGGCGGAAATGGTCATAGCCGAATCGAATTTCTGATGATTGAATGCCTAATTCGCAAAAAAGTTTTTCATCGATTTTTCCCTGATAGTTACCATGCACATTCTCTGTGGCAAAAGGTGGAAGAGAAATATCCATAATCAAACGTCCCGTTGAAGCGAGGAGACTCCTCACGCGTTTCATGGCTATTATCTGATCCCGCGTAGTAAGGAGATACTCGAACGCTCCACCGGCGATTACAATCACCTCAAATTGTCCCCTGACATCAGACAGCTCCGGCAATCGATCTACGTGTATTTTTCCCGCTAGTCCTGCTTGTTCTAACCGACGATGTGCGATATCTACGCTTTTTGCCGAGGGATCCACTCCCTCACATCTGTGTCCGTCTGACACAAGAAACTGCAGGAGGCGTCCTGTCCCACAACCAACGTAAAGTAATTTCCGTGGTACAGTACCGCATGCTTCTCGATAAAAATCTACAAACCCTACAGGGTCAGGAATAAGAGCATCATAAATTTCTGCTAATTGATCATATGCATTAACTGAATCAACATTGTTCAGATCAAACGGCTGACTTGTATGCATTATAAATCACTTTCCAAGGCGACTGAAAATTGGTAACCTATAATAAAAATTAAATTGAAAATATAATCATATATAATTAGAAGAAGGGTATCACGTCGTATATCTCTCCATGGGAAGGAGAGTACCGATTTCCAGGATATATCCTTATAGCCATCAAGACCCAAGCGGTATCCTTCTCTGTGTCCTTGTCCGTAACGATAAGCGGATATAAAATCTCTAAGCGGCGACATAGCATCATGAACCACGACACCATCTCGAATTATACGAACAGTAGAATCCGAAGATTTAACTCGCATAGTCAAATCAAAATCTTCAGTCCAGGTTAGTCTTGAGTCGAATAAATAACCTCCAATCTTAGGCAAAACCCTTTTATCCACCAGAAGAGGTACTTTGAATAGCATTTCGGGATTATTAGTATGACGAACTCGAGAACGGGAGACAATTCGCTGAAGTCGAGTATGATAACGAAATATTGTAATACCACGAACGAAATCTGCGGTACCGACAGCATCTGCAAAGGCAGAAAGCGTACCGGGATAGAAGACGCAATCACTATCCACAAATAACACAGCGTCTGTCGTTGCCTCTTGCAGTCCGGCTTCACAAGCAGCAGGACCACTAGGAAAAGGAAGAGTCAAGCTAACACAATCAGCAGACTTGACGATTTCACGTACTTCATTCGTAGGGTCATTCATGATCACGAAAGGATGTGCACGAATATCATCAAATGATTTTAAACACCGACCTATCCTCACATCATCCTTCACAGGGATAACAACCGTAATTTCTCCCATAATTTACCTACTCCTTCCTATCGACGATCCTCTCAAGGGCGATAAGTCTTCTCGAGAGCTCTCTTAATGACCGCATAGTGAACAGAGGTGCATCGATGTCCTTCTCATCCTTGCTCTCTTTTAACGCAATTCTATATGTATCCGCTCGAGGTACCTGAAATCCCGGGATACCATACTCTTTTGCTGTACTAGAGACGGCCTCATGGTATCCATGAGCGACAGGATGCCCCAACAATACGACAGCTTTATAATGATCCTTATGCGCAGTTAAATATTCATGTATTCGTTCCGCAGTTAGATCATGAAATAGTACACGGGGGTCTTCCCCTACCGATGATTTCCCTCCGGAAACATCCATATAATCGTAGCTACAGAAAAATTCATTCATCTGATATTCATACGGAACAAGTCCAACATTCGAAATGATAACGCGATGGACCCTTTTATGCTGATCAATAATACTTCTTAAACGCGCAATATACTCAGAAAAATCATAAGGTTTTGCCCAAGAGCATGGATGTAGTAAAAGAATATCCTTACCCGTGGGAGGTTTATATTCATCAGATGAAAAGAATCGTGCCCAACTGAGTCCTTCAGGCTCTAACATATATTCACGACCAATACCACGTCTGAAAGTAGGACAGGCAAAATGCCCATAAGGGGGCGCCATGAGAACATACTCTGGGAAACCCGGATAGGTAGAGACCGCCGGGGTATTAGTGACAGAACGCTCCGTTACAGTGAAGCTAGACGATACCGCACCCAAAGCTCTTGTTATTTGAGGTACAATGCTCACTGGGTCTGCTCTCCCACATGTAAAGATATCTACCGTGGCTATGCGGAGTTCTGCTTCTGGCCAAGTGTGAAGCGCACAGTGAGATTCAGCCAAGATAGCTACTACAGATACTCCATGCGGTTCAAATACATGACACGTCTCCGAACGAATTTCTACACCGAGAGCTGAACAAGCATCCCGAACAATTTTTGATAGAGCGTAAGGTGAATTTAATATATTTTGGTTGCAACCTTCCAGAATGATTCGAGCTTCTCTACCCAGAACATTGATTTTATTATCTGTATCCATCAGTTTTTTCTCCTCGCAATTCAATCAGCCACCCATCACCAGCTAGCGCATGCAACCCCATACTTCGAGCACTTTGTATTCCATCGACCATAGAGTAGACCATAGGCTCACCAGCTGAGTTAAATGAAGTACATACAACAGCGTGAGGTCCACTTTTCAACTCACCTAGCGTCGTAATAACTTTCAGATATGAATCCTGTTTTTGTTTTACGACTTGGGGCCTAGCAGTACCATCCACATGAGTAACTCCCTCAAGTCCAGTAACATTTTCTTTCACTACAGCTGCTTGCAACATGAAATCATTAGGTACCCCTGCAAAAGAACGACTAAACTCAGGAAAGCTTACTGACGGAGCTAAGGGACGCCAAGTCTCTCGCCTCTTCATAATATTTACGATATCGCGAATACGCGTGGATGACGGATCTGCTATAATAGATCTTGCTCCAAGAGCCCTAGGACCAATCTCCGCCCGGCCATCAATCCAACCAATTACATATCCTTCAGCAAGCCTCTCTGCTACATCAGCAGGACTGACCTCGGATATATTAATTCCATCGTTATACCCAATCTGTATGGCTTCAGCATGACCGACAAAACGTCCCATAAATGCAGAATCAACATACTGGATTACCTCCGTCCTCGCAGAAAGGGCTATAGCTGCACCAAGAGCAACTCCAGAATCATTAGCACAAGGTGGAATGACAAGCTCCTGCCCCTTTTTTTGGAGGGTTAATGCGAGTTTCCCATTACTGGCGCAATTTAAAGCAGTGCCACCAGCTAAAACAATAATCTGCGAATGCAGCATATTTACTAATTCTGAAATCCGTTCTTCTAAAGCTGTCTGAACTACAGAGGCCATATACGCACGACGGATAAACGTACTACTAGCAGAATCTCTAATATTCGCTAGTTTCTGTTTCCATTTATACAACGTTGCCGTATACACATCAGTTGTTACTGGCTTCCTGAGTACAGTCGTCTCTTGAGCGATACATTGTTTTATTTGAGTCACGCATGAACGAGAAAGCATTTCTTGATCCACATATGAGGAAATTCCCATTAGTTTTCCTTCCTCACCCCAACGAAATCCCGCAAGCCCAGTAGCGGCTTCATACATAACACCCGCTGAAGACTCGATGGAGAAAACTGTTTCTTGTATAAGGTCTTTTCCATCGTAGCGAAATATAGCTCCTGAAGAGTCCTCGCCTGATCCATCAAGGATAAGAAGTTGGCAATTAGCCCTCCGATCTGGATCGATAAAAATAAGTCCTGACCACGCATGCGCTTCATGGTGCTGAATAAACTCAACAGCAACATTAGATCTAACTGATATACCGTTAGATCTAAGATTCTCAACAATACACTCCCGTTCTTTATGAACAGATCTCTTAAGTAGATCCGGACGCCAAGGGTAAGCAATTGCATCTACTTCTTCAGCTTGGATACCTCCCAAGGAAAGCACTTCTTTGGTAGCGTTTATTGGAGTGAATCCTGGCGCTCTTTTACAGCGCGTTAATCGTTCCTCCTCCACGGCTGAAATTACAGATCCGTCGATTACGAGAGCGGCAGATGCATCATGATCTGCGTTTAAATACCCATTGAGTCCTAGAACGATCATACTTCCCCTTTACTTGAGGTGGTATAGGTGGGTTACTCAAAGAGTAACCCACCTATCTGATCTAGTAATTCATACTACATTTTAGCGTTCATTGCTCCGCCGAAGAAGAGTGACTCCGTGTCGTCCACAATCTTGACATCAGACCATGTAAAATCCGACTCGAAGTTACCCATATCCTGAGTCTTGTCATCAGCTGCCATAATGTATCCCTTCTGGACCTATGCTATCGACCTCAAATAGAAGCCGGGTAGGGATTCCACCTCTCCCTACCGATACCAATGTAACATGCAACACGTCAGATTCCAAGGATATGAGATAATTTTCATGATATAAGCCATCAAAGGCGTTGCCACCAAACTAGGTATCTCTGCTACTACTCTCATGCCGCGGAGCGGTCATGCTATGCCATCCGAGGTACCAGCGACGAGCATCGAACCCAACAAGAAAACAGACAACTCAAATAAGAAAAGCTGGACTTGCACCAAGACAATGAAATACTAAAAACCGCAACATGCCATAGCCTGAACATGTCTCCCATGACGTTGAAGCAGACAGACCCTCTTTGAAATAACGCCACATGCCGTTACTAACTTCCGGAAAACTATTCATCTCCACTGGATAGAGCTTTATTACAAGGGCAACCCTTCTGTCAGCAGGATCCTAACTGCTAACAGGACTTAAAATAGCTGCTTAAAACTCACCCGGCATTACGCAAAAACTCAACAAAATAACTAGTTAGACGCAGCTTATACCGGTAATGGACTGCCAGCCGAAGTAGGCAGCCAGTGTGTAGTTGGTGTACTGGCTATTCAGGATCTGCTGCGGCAGATAGGTGTAACCGGTGTTTTCTTGGCCGGTGGCATCAACATAGTTGACAACGCAGAGCCGGTTGGTGGTCAGAGAGCTATCGCCCACCGCGCTCCAGGGGATTTCGCTGTACCACTGGAGGTATTCGGCGCTCCCGTACCAGCCGGGAACAACACCGCTATCATCCGTCGGTTCGGTGGGTGTAGGTGTGGGCGTGGGGTCGGTAGCAGTATCTGACCCGGTATTCCCACCGGGGGTCTCCGCGGGCGTGGTGGGGCTGGCGGTGCCGGTGTTGCCCCCGTCGCCGGGCTCGGTGGTGGGGGTAGAACCTGAAGTTCCGGGAGTGGGTCCGGCACTCGAGGATGCCCCCGGGTCAGGGGCAGCAGTAGCTACAGCACCGGACGTATCGCCGGAGTCTGCCTGCCCCGTGTCACCGGCGGAAGAGGGAAGCCCTGCACCGGCAGCAGACTCACCGCCGGTTATCCCCGAGGAAGCACCGACACCGGGAGTGGTCAGCACAGACCCAAAACCCTGAGTTACACCGCCGCCGGCACCCGTCAGGCTCTCGGCCATGCTGGTTTCAGCCCCCGCCGTCGCGCCCAGCGCTACACCGCTTGAGCTGGCGGGCAGCTGATCTGAACCCTTACCGCCTCCGTGTGATGACCTGCTTGAGGCGTTCTGGGCCTCGCGCTCCGAGGCTCGGGCGGTATCGCTGAACTCGGCACCCAGCGGAGTCGGCTGCGAACCGGTATTCCCGCCCCCGGGGCCCAGTCCGCCGGGGGCAGACATGGAATCCCCACTACCCATCGACTCGGCAGCAATAGTGCCCTGCCCCGAGCCCATCAGCATAGCGCCACTGGCCACAGCAATTGAGGCTGCTGTGACCGCCGCGGCCCCGGCTGCAAGCTGGGCCCCGCTCCCCCAGGTTTTAGGAGACAGCACCGAAAAAGATGCGGCAGCCGCAGAAGACGACGAAGCACCGGCACCGCTCAAAGCGGCTGCACCCGCACCTGTACCCGCCCCGGCAGCACCGATAGCAGCTGTCGAGAAAACCGCGGCCCCATCGGTTGTCCACAGAGACAGGCCGGACAGCACGGGAAAAACCCAGCTGCGCATAGACTTGTTGATACCCACCAGGTAGAGATACTCGGCGGTACAGTGCGGGCAGTCACCCATGTGGCTGCGCAGAGCATCGGAGCGTTTCTGGCTCAGAGAGCCGCGCACATAGGAGCTGATATAGGTTGAGAAACGGTTGCACTCGGGTGTGGTCGGCGAGTTCTGGTGGGCGCGCAGGTAGCCCTCTTTGAGACTTTCCCTAGCCCGAATAGCCAGCGCCGACACGGCATTGGGGGAAAGATTGAGAGCGGCGGCCACCTCACGGGGTTTTTTAGCCTCTATCTCTGTCATCCAGAGCACGGTCTGCCAGCGCTCAGGTAGCGACGTGAAAGCGGAAATCACCTCGTCAGATTCGTGCAGCTTCATCACGGTCTCATCAAGAGTCCCCATAGATTCCAGGTGATCCTGCTCACTGGGTACCTCATGCGAGGCAAGCATCCCGTATTCACCGGCCAGGTGAGCAATAGTGGTTGCCAGGTAACCGCCCATGTACGAGTGCGGGCCCTTACCGTTTTTCAGGGCCTGCAGAATACGGGCAAAAGCCTCAGAGACAATATCGTCGACCCGCGCAGCATCACTGGTGTGCCGGTAAGCTATGGCTCGAGCCCTACCGTAGTAGCGTTCGTAGAGTTCGCCAAATGATTTAATGTCGCCCCCGCGAACCGACAACAGTAGAGCTTCGTCAGTTCGCTCAGAACCTGTAAGCGTGTGCGGCGTTTGCATGACTAAAAAATCCCCGGTGAGCTGGTAAAAAAACTTCTTACCTATAGTTTGTGTGGTCTAGCGTAGGTCGCAGCATATAAGTTCAAACAGGCAACCTATCATCTAACAATATACATCATTTTCGCGGTGTGTAACCCGTCTGTGGCAGGAGGTATCGCCGCGGGCTCAATGGGAGGCCTTACCCATCAAGCCAACGGCCGATCATCCTATGAACCCACCAGTCCCCTCTGGCGGGGCTTCACCACCCAAGGTGAAGCGTTTGCCCCGAGCCATCTTCCCCATACGGTGAACCTGCGAATGAACACCGCTTGACAGCTCGCACAAGAAGCAATCCCTAATTTTGCTTCCGTGTCCCCCTATTTATTTCTTTACCGTTTCGAGGTTCCCCAACCTCAAAACTCTCTAGCTTTACAACGCTTAGCGGAGAATCTCCATTCCCCTCACCCGCTGTTGACCCACCGGTGCGATCAGGAGCATTCCTGGGTGGTGGCAGCTGGTTCCCACGTATCAAGCAACGGTTTTTTACGCCGTCACCCATTAAGAGTTACTCACGGGTAAATTATGACGGAAAAACTGAAAATTTTTTAAAAAACTTTTGTTATCAAGTTTTGCCATCCTCTGACTAGGGGTTTTATCCGCACATGGTTCATGTTTTGCCAACCGGGATGGGTAGGGGGTGGCGCGGACGGTGACCTAAACCCCAGCCGGTCCGCTTGTTATTCTGAGTAAATCAAAATAATCTGGAGGGGTAAGCAACAGCAACCCAGAAAGCCCACCAATGCTCCCAGCACAACGACTCACCCCCGACATGCTCAGAGACTCCTGGTCCACCACACTTCGCGACAGAGGACGCAGAATCACCAAGCAAAGACTGGCCGTGCTCGAGGCTGTCCAAAACCACCCGCACTCAACCGCAGAAGAAATAGTGACCGCGGTCCGCACCGAGCTACCGACCATCACCGTCCAGTCGGTCTACGTTATCCTCACCGACCTCGTAGACATCGGTATGCTCCGACGTTTTGAGCCTCCCGCAACACCGGCGCTCTACGAGACCAGGACCGGCGACAACCACCACCACGCCTTTTGTATCCGCTGCGGAAAAGTTGAAGACGTCGACTGCTCAGTGGGAGAAGCTCCCTGCCTCACCCCCAACAACTTTCACGGCATGGCCCTGCTCTCAGCAGAGGTGCTCTACCGGGGGATCTGTTCCAGCTGCCAAACCGCTGAAGAGGCACAGCTCGCCGCAGACCAGCAGCAAACCGCCCGCGACAAAGGCCTCATCCCTCAGACCTAACAAGTTTCCGGGCAATGCCCGGTTCAGTGCACTGCCGACGGCAATGCATATCACCACAGAACAGATAGGAAGAAACAGAATGGTTGCTCACCAACCCCGACAGACCGGAAGCTTTACCACCACCAGCACCGGAACCCCGGTGGCCTCCGATGACCACTCACTGAGCGTGGGCGCAGACGGACCCATCGTGCTCCACGACGGTTACGCGGTAGAAAAACTCGCGCAGTTCAACCGCGAGCGCGTACCCGAGCGAGTGGTTCACGCCAAAGGTACCGGTGCCTACGGTGTCTTTGAGACCACCGAAGATGTCTCCATGTATACCCGGGCGGCGCTCTTTCAGCCCGGTGTTAAGACCGATATGCTGGCCCGTTTTTCAACCGTTGCCGGCGAGCAGGGGTTTGCCGATACCGTGCGTGACCCCCGCGGCTTTGCCCTCAAGTTCTACACCACCGAGGGTAACTACGACATGGTGGGAAACAACACCCCCATTTTCTTTATTCGCGATGCCATCAAGTTTCCCGATTTTATTCACACCCAGAAGAGGAACCCGCAAACCGGGTTGCACGATGACACCATGCAGTGGGATTTTTGGAGTAAGCGCACCGAATCCGCCCACCAGGTGACCTGGCTCATGGGAGATCGGGGGCTGCCCAAGACCCTGCGGCATATGGACGGTTTCAGCTCCCACACCTACCAGTGGATCAACGCCGACGGTGAGCGGTTCTGGGTCCAGTACCATTTCAAGACCAACCAGGGCAACGAGTTTCTCACCAGCGAGGAGGCTCAGAGGATCGCCGGTGAAGACCCCGACCACCACCGCCGGGACCTGTTTGACGCTATTGAGCGCGGTGACTACCCCTCGTGGACCCTCTACGTGCAGGTGATGCCCTACGAGGATGCCAAGACCTACCGTTTCAACCCCTTTGATATCACCAAGGTGTGGCCGCACTCCGACTATCCGCTGATCAAGGTGGGCACCATGACTCTGAACGAGAATCCCAATAACTTTTTTGCAGAGGTCGAGCAGGCGGCTTTTTCGCCCTCGAACTTTGTACCCGGTATCGCGGCTTCTCCCGATAAGATGCTCATGGGTCGTATCTTCTCCTACCCCGATGCGCACCGTTACCGTGTGGGCACCAATTTCACCCAGCTACCGGTCAACAGTGCCAAGAACGCACCGGTCAACAACTACAGTATTGACGGGTCTATGCGCTATGACTTCAACTCGCCGCAGACCCCCACCTACGCCCCCAACGGCTTCGGTGGCCCCCACGCCGACGCCGAGCGTGCCGGTGAGGGCTCCTGGGAGTCAGATGGCGCCCTGGTTCGCGCGGCACAAACCCTGCACTCCGAAGACGACGATTTCGGGCAGGCACGCGCCCTCTACGCCGAGGTGATGGACGACGCCGAGCGCTCCCGCCTGGTGGCTAATATCGCCGGTAGCGTGAGCAGCGTATCTGACGAGCGGGTACGCGAGGCAGCCTTTGGCTACTGGGCTTCCGTCCACGAGGAGCTGGGCGCCCGGGTTCGCGAGGCAGTCAACGAGGCTCTGGCGCAGCAGGCCTAGGATACCGCCGAGTCCACGATCTCCACGAGTTCGCGGATCTGGTCTATCGGCAGGGTTGCCGACGGGTTGGTCGCGTTGATCCTGAGACTGGTTGCCCCCAGCTGTACGGCAAATTTGAGGACGTCCAGCGCGGGGGCACTGCGCACCTGTAGCTGGGGGTCGACGCTGGCCACCTCCACGGCGGAGGTGAAGGCCAGCATGGTCTCGGGCTCCTCCCCCGTGGTGGAGGGGACAAAAATTGGTGAATCTGTGCCTACCCGCACGCCCATGAGGAGGAAAGAACCCGGTGACACCAGGGTGGCCAGAAGCTGCTCCATGTTTCCTTCCATGAGGGCACGTTTGGCGCCATCGTTGAAGGGTGTGGAGATCACCCAACCGATCTGGGGCTTTTCAATGAAGGTTTCGTGCTCTGTCCCCGGGTCGACAACAACCAGGTCAAGGGTCTCGTCTTGTAAAAAGTCAGTATAGATCTTGGTTGAGCTGTCGCGCATGATCGTCGGCTCTCCACCGGCTTCTGAGGACTGCTGCCGGCGGTACCCGGCGATCAGGTGCTCGGAGCTGGAGTAGACGCACAGGGCGCGCATCGAGTTAGCCAACCGTAGCACCCTGGAGCGGATAACGGGCTCAGCCCCGGGCTGGTGCGCCTCGGAGGAAAAATCGGAGTCGGATATATCGAGCAGGAGGTCGCCGCCCAGGGAGGCCCGTAGAACGTTGATGACACCGGCATCGGTGCGCTGGCCGGGCACGATGTCTTGCAGGGCGCTCACCAGATAGGGGTTGGGAACCTCAGGACCGTCGCTGCGATCGGCAGCTGAGGAGCCGCGTCTACCCTGCAACCGTACCCGGGCCCATTCGGGCATCTGGTCGTCATCGCGGGGAAAAAGTTCCAGGTGTTCGCGCAGCTCACGGCTGGTGAGTCTCCCCTCCCCGTCCCAGTTTTCTGGTTCGGCCTGCCGGTGGTAGGCCGCACCGATCTGATAGTCGGGGTGAGGCCAGTCTTTAGCCGCTATCACCACCGTGGCACTAAACCAGGTTCCCCGGTGTTCGTCATAGGCGGCGTGCTGCAGCTTCTCGATGTCCGGAAGTACCCGCGAATCCGAGCGCAGCGGACCCACGCTACCCACATAGTCCTCGTCGCCGCGGTTTTCGGTGATACGAACAAATACGGTGCCCGTGAGCGGTTTAATATCGAGGACAAGTTCGTTCCAGCCGGGCTCAGCTTTTACCGTGCCAAGAAGCCAGCTGCCGATAGAGTTGAGGGCTTCTTGCAGTTTGGCGGGTCTTTCCGCCGGTGTAAAACGAGGAGTCTGGGTCATCTCAACTTTCCTGGAAAAGGGTGGGCTTACATACCGTGCCCAGGGCATATGTTTGCGGGCGGCAGCACGGTGGGGCGACCGCCTCTATTAAAATAGCATTCTTCCCGGTAAGGAAACTCCTCCGGGCCACCCCACATGCGCCCACGATATTCTTTTTTGGGCCAAATAAACACGCCTTGCCGCGTAATCGTTGCTAGCCTTAACAGCATGACTACATCCCTGCAGGATCTGATCGACGAATCAATCTTTATCTCCACCGAATACCAGGCCCGCCTCGCCGAGATAAGCGGCGGCTCCGACTGGTCTATAGACTTCTCAGCACCGTCTTTCACCCTTCAGTCCGATAGCTCCGTGCAGCTAACCCCCTACCTTTTGGGGAGCGAATCTGAGAACCGCGGCTCCTGGATTTGGTCCTGGCAAGAGCTCGGCCACTTTCCTCACTCCGTGGTATCGGCGGCTATCCAGACCCGGGAGGCCGGTGCCCGGCAAGAAATTCCCGAACTGACCTCCGATGAGCTGGAACTCTCAGATGGCCTGGCCCGCCGCCTCACCCTGGCCGCCAAGGCGCTGACCGGTATCTACGCCCACTACCCCGTATCCGCCGGTGCCGGCGTGCGCGCATGGATTCTGGTGAGCGGGCAGGCCCTGACCCTGGAGGCACCCACCGTGAACCGCATGGGCAGGGTCATGGCCGAGTCGCTCAAGAACAACACCATTGTTAATCAGCAGAAAGCGGTGGACAGCTATGCACGCCTGCGCGGTGCCCACATCGCCTGGGATACCGAGGCCACCGCCATTATCACCGCCTCCGACGGTGCCCTCCGGCTCTGGTTTGACGGGGGTGTGATATCGGGTATTGAGGCGGCTGAGCCCCAGGCCGACGCCCGGGAACTTGCCCGCTGCGCCGAAGAGGCTGCCGCCTTACAGGCCCGGCTGGCCGACGAGCGCCTGGAGATGGAGCGGGTTGCCACCAACGAGTCAGCCGCCCAGGTTGCTACCCGAGAAGAAGCACACGCCGCGGAGGTTCGACAGCGGGCACGGGCAGAGGCTGCCGCGGCCGAGACAGAACATGTAGCAGCCGATACAGTACCGGCCGAGGAGACCGCGGGAGTGGTGACCACCGACAGGGTCTACCCCGATACCGACCGGCCCTACGATCAGGATCCCAACGAGTTTGCCGAACCGGGTAGGGTCACCACCGCCACCATTGCTGAGGATGCGATTCTCTCCGACCCCGAACCGGCCCCCGCCGTTTCCGATTCTGCGGCTCAGCAGACCGCCCCGGAATCCTCCGACAGCGACCGTGACTCCCAACAGCAGCGTCCGGCAGCCTTCAGGGGAAGCTCTTCGCCCGACCCGGACGAGGAGGCACAGCGGGCAGAGAACAAAGAGACCAAAGAGAAAGAAAAGAAGGGTTTCTTCTCCCGTTTCTTCGGGCTCTAGTCTTCCCACAATTCCCCCACCCGGTCGACCGGGTGGGGGAATTTTTTATGATAATTTCAGCGAACGAGACGCAAGAAAGGATTCCGTGCATGGAGCGTTTTACAGCCGGTGCCCGGCTATCGCGGTTATTCTCGAGAGGCTACCCCTCGATCCTGGCCACCCACCTCATCTGGGGTTTGCTCCCGCTCTATTTTGCTGTAACCCCACCGGCAAGCGCCTTTGAGGTGGTTGCGGTGCGGGTGCTGTTCTCGCTCATTTTTTGTGCTCTCCTCACCGTAGTACTGGGTGGTGGGCTCACCCGGCTCAAAGGAACACTATGGCAGAGGTCGCTCTTATTTCCTCTGATTGTGGCGTCTCTTCTGGTGGGTGCTAACTGGACGATCTACGTGCTAGCGGTGACCAGCGGAAATACGCTCGAAGCATCGCTCGGATACTTTATCAACCCTCTGGTGTCGGTTTTTCTGGGCGTAATTTTTCTGGGCGAAAGGCTGAGGCCGGTGCAGTGGCTGGCGGTGGTACTCGCCGGGGCCGCGGTGGTCTCCATGAGCGTTCTCTACGGTCGCATACCGTGGATCGGTTTGGGGTTGGCGGCATCTTTCGGTTTTTACGGCCTGGTCAAATCAAAGGTGGGTGGAAGGATATCTCCGCTGCACTCCTTTACCCTGGAGTCTCTCTTCCTCGCACCGATAGCCGCAGCCGCTCTCATAGCGCTAGCGCGGGCAGGGACACTTACCCTGTTCTCCCACGGCGCCGGCCACTTTGGGGTGCTTGCAGCATCGGGGGTCATCACTGCCCTGCCACTGCTGCTCTTTGCCCACGCGGTATCGCGCCTGCCGCTGAGCGTGGTGGGAATGATACAGTACATCAGCCCCACCCTACAGTTTCTGATTGCGCTCTATGTCTTTCATGAGCCGCTGAGCCCCGAAAGGCTCTTGGGCTTTATCGTAATCTGGTGTGCCTGCTTACTCTTTGGTCTCGACTCGGTACGGGCCGCACGGGCGCGGGACGGGGCCTCACCCGCCGACAAACCTACCAAGACCGCAGGCCCCGGCCAAAAGCCCTGACCCGTCTCAATCAACCGGCGGGTTTGCGGCTTCCAGACCCCCGACATCCTCCGGCTCTTCGGGATGGCGGGCGAGGTTGACGATGGCCAGCACCAGCCCTCCCCAGATAGTCACGATCGAGACGATGAGCATCATGATTGCTTCGCTAGTCACAGCTATACCTCCTCTACTCCTGCACCGGTGGCACCGTGCCTTGACCGGGAAGGGTCAACGTGGTTGTGAAGAACTTTTCCGGCCGCTACCGGCGGTGCCGGCGGTTTATGTGCCGCCCGAGATGTGCGCGACCAGGGTAGGAAAGAAACCACCACGGCCAGAACAAGCAAGAACACCACCATGCCCCAGCCAAAAATATTGATGAGAGACGACGGGTAGCCCTCATAGGGTTCGTTGAGCAGGTTCACAAAGGTGGAGATCAGGCTGTATCCCAGAATAATCGGGGTCACCAGGGCCAGCAGAAACATCCAGATAGGGCCCACCCTAATGGAGCTGTAGCGGTTGAGGTGGTCTCGCAGCACCGGCAGAGCACGCACCAGGTAGGAGAGCGTAAAGATCGAGACCAGGCCGGCCAGCAAAATACCGAACTGGTTTACAAAGTTATCGAGGATATCCAGCACGTAGAGCCCGGACTCGGTGGGCATCAAAAGGATCGATAGCGCCGCTAGGGGAACCCCCACAAACAGGGTTGCCTGCACCCTGGCCATATCGAACTTATCCTGGATACCGGCAACGATCACCTCCACCACAGAAATCATGGAGGTGAACCCCGCAAACAGGAGCGAGCCAAAAAAGAGCAGGCCGATCAGGGCGCCCGCCGGTGCCTGCGAAATGATGGTGGGGAAGGCGATAAAGGCCAGGCCAATACCGGAGGTTGCGACCTCGGAGACCTGCGAGCCGCTGGCCTGGGCCATAAAGCCCAGGGCGGCGAACACGCCGATACCGGCGAGTAGCTCAAAACCGGAATTGGCAAAACCCACCACGGCACCGGAGCCGGTGAGATCCGTCTTGGTCTTGAGATAGGACGAGTAGGTGACCATAATGCCAAAGCCGATTGAGAGCGAGAAGAAAATTTGCCCGTAGGCGGCAACCCACACCTGTGGCTGGGTGAGGGCGGACCAGTCGGGGGTAAACAGGGCGTTCAGGCCCTGCACAGCGCCGTCGAGGGTCAGGGAGTACACCACCAAAGCCACAAACATCACGATGAGCAGGGGGATAAAAATCACGTTGGCCGCACCAACCCCCCTTTGTACGCCCAGGGACATCACCACCAGTAGAACAGCCCAGATCAAGGCGATAGGGATCAGCACGCCGGGGACAAAAGTCGTAGACAGTCCCGGGTCCCCGGCCCGGAGGAAGCCGGTCGTGAAGAAAGCCGCCGGGTCATCGCCCCAGGCACGGTCGAAAGAAAAAATCATGTAGCGCAGCGCCCAGGCGAGAATAGCCGCGTAGTAGATGGCGATCACCGCGTTGATGCCCATGTGCCACCAGCCAATAAACTCGGTCTTGCGGTTGAGCCTGCGGAAGGACAGCGGCGAGGAAGCGCGGCCGCGGTGGCCCACAGCATAGTCAAAGAAGAGGAAAGGAAGCCCGGCAGTCAACAGCGCCACCAGGTAGGGGATCATGAAAGCACCACCACCGTTATCGTAGGTGACATAGGGAAAACGCCAAATATTACCCAGACCCACAGCGGAGCCAATCGCGGCGAAAATAAAAACTTTACGGCTAGAGAAGCTCTCGCGCTTCTTGGGTGCCTGAGCACTGGCTGCCATGGGTTACCTCGGTTATGCTACTCAAAATACAAATGCGGGTGAGACAGCAGCCGCCCGCGGGAAGCCGCTCTAACGTGAGAAATCTACCCGCCCACACCACAAAACGGATAATTTCGCCGGATTTTCTCGCATACTGATACGCGAGAGTGCCGGCGTGCTAGCTTTGGCGGTGTACCACCGCGTGCGCGAAAGACCGCAGAGCCTCTTTAACGGTGGAATCGGGGAGGGGGTCAATGGCCTCGATTGCGTCGTCGGCCCACCGGTAGGCAATCTGCCAGGAACGTTCGGTCACCGGGTGAGCAGAAAGCTCGGCAACAGCCTGTGCCAGCGCCTCATCATCGGTGAGATCGCCCCGCACCAGGTGTAGCACCCGCTGCGCCTCGGTATCTCCGGCGGCAGCCTCCTGCTCCAGAAGGATGGTGGGTAGGGTGGGCACACCCTCGCGCAGATCGGTACCGGGGGTTTTACCCGAGCGCGCACCCTCTGCCGTCACATCAATCACGTCATCGGCGAGCTGGAAAGCAACCCCCACCAGCTCACCGTAGCGGGCGAGCATCTGAACGGTCGCCTCGGGGGCACCGGTCAGAATGGTGCCGTAGGAGCCGGCGGCGGCAATCAGCGATCCGGTTTTACCCTGCACCACCTTGAGGTAGTGGGAGAGAATATCCTCCCCGGGCTCGGGGCCGGTGGTCTCAAAAAGCTGTCCCAGCACCAGCCGCTCAAAGGTCTGTGCCTGAACCGCCATGGGCCGCTGCCCCAGCTCGGTTACCATGAGCGAGGCCCGCGAAAAAATAAGGTCACCGGTTAGGATCGCCACCGAGTTACCCCAAATATTCTGGGCGGTATCGACACCGCGACGCTTGGGGGCATCGTCCATCACGTCATCGTGGTAGAGAGTGGCCAGGTGGGTGAGTTCAACCACCACGGCGGCGTCGAGCACGTCGTCGTTGATTTCGCCGCCGGCCGCTGCCGCCAGCAGGGTGAGCAGGGGGCGCACCCGTTTGCCGCCGGCGTCGAGTAGGTGCCGGGAGGCGACATCGGCGATACGTGAGGTCTGTGCCACCGCGCGGGCCAGCCGCTTCTCAATCTCGGCCAGGGATTCAAGAATCTGCGGGCCAAGCTTGTTATCACGGGCGATGATTTCAAACCCCTGGGGCAGATCAAAATCAAGGTCGGCAAAAAGCTCAGACACGGAGTTTGCCGACGACGAAGGCTGCATATTGGTCACGATTCTTTATTCTCTATCTGTTCGTGCGATCTAGTGTGAGGCCAGACCGCGGCCCGGTTTAAAGCCGCGGTGGATAGCCACGATTCCGCCGCTGAGGTTGCGGTATTTGACCCCGCGCCACCCGGCCTCTTCAAAGGTGCGTGCCAGCGAGTCCTGGTTGGGCCAGTCAATAATAGATTCTGCCAGATAAACGTATGATTCTGGGTTAGATGAGATGGCTCGCGCCACCGGAGGGATAACCCGCATAATGTAGTTTTTGTACACGGTGCGGAAGGGGGCGAAGGTGGGGTGCGAGAATTCCAGCACGACTATCCGCCCGCCGGGTTTGGTGACCCGCAGCAGTTCGCGCAGGGCGCGGGGGTAGTCGGCGACATTGCGCAGCCCGTAGGACATGGTGACCGCGTCAAATTCTTCATCGGCAAAGGGGAGGTTGGTGACGTCTGCCTGCACGAAGGTGATGTCTGGCCGCCGCTGTCGGCCCACCGCCAGCATTCCCTCGGAGAGGTCGGCGGCGATCACGTCGGCCCCGATATTGGCAAAGGGCTCGGCGGAGGCGCCGGTTCCGGTGGCAATATCGAGGATTCGCTGGCCAGCTACAGCGTCTACGGCTTCCACGGTTTTTGTGCGCCAGCGGATGTGCTGGCCGCCGGAGAGTATTCCGTTCATGAGGTCGTAGCGTTGTGCTACGCGATCAAACATTGAGGCGATGTCTGCGGTGTCTTTGTGGAGGTCTGCACGGTTCACCCTGTCATTGTGTCATGTTTGCCGCCAAACATCACACCGCGGGTTGCAGTCGGCAACGAGGGTGTTGAGAGCTATGCTCCCCGGACACGCGTAATGTAATTTTTTACATATGTATGTATAATTTTTCACTACCCCGTCTACACGACCGCAACATTACCCGGAAGGAACCCTACATGCACCTACCACCGCGCGCAGGGAAACCCCTGGCCTTGGCCGCGATCTCTGCCCTGGCACTCACCGGCTGCGAATCCACCGCGGGAACCAACCCCGACGGTTCCATCAACCTGGTCCACGACGGCCAACTGACCGTCTGCACCAACCCGCCTTACAAGCCCTTCGAGTTTGAACAGGACGGAGAAATAGTGGGCTTCGATGCCGACATCGCCCGGGCCATCGCCAGCGATATGGGTGTCGAACTCAATATGGCCTCCACCGGCTTTGAGGGTATAGACTCCGCGGCCTCACTGATCACCGGCCAGTGCGACATCTCCTTTGCCGGGATCACCGTCACCGACGAACGTAAAACCAAGATGAGCTTTACCGAACCCTACCTGGACGACAATCTGGCGCTGCTGGTACCTCAGGGGTCAGAAATCTCCTCGGTCAATCATATCTCGGGCAAACGTGTGGGGGCCCAGCAGGCCACCTCGGGTGAAGACTACGCCGCCGAATACGGTGCCGACGTGGTGCAGTATGAGGATTCTGCGCTCATGATCCAGGCATTACAAACCGGCCAGGTTGATGCGGTGGTCGCCAACATCTCGATTCTCTCGGCCGCCCTGACCGATAATTCCTCCCTCGACATTGTTGAGGAGATCCACACCGGTGAGCAGATTGCCGGCACGGTGTCCACCTCCAACCCGGCGATGCTGGAGCAGGCCAACCGGGTGATCACCCGTCTCAAGGACAGCGGACAGCTTGCAGAGCTCCAGCAAAAATGGCTGGGCCTTGAGGACAGCCCGAACAGCTCTGCCACCGCACACCATTCTTAAATCTCAAGACACTCTCACGATTGGAAACTCTGATGGCACTGACCCTTCGCCAAAAACAGCAGTATGGTAGGTGGGCACAGTACGCTGTGCTCGTTATCCTTGCCCTGGTTCTTATTCTTGGTGCCGACTGGGGCACGCTGGTACGGCAGGTTTTTAACCCCGAGATTATTGCCGACCAGTTTCCCCAGGTCATCACCGTAGCGCTCAAAAACACCGTTATCTATACCTGCCTGGGCTTTGCCCTGGGTCTTTCGCTGGGCGTGCTCCTCTCGCTCATGAAAATTTCTCAGATCGCCCCCTACCGCTGGATCTCCACCCTCTATATTGAGCTTTTTCGCGGCCTACCCGCGCTGCTGGTTTTCCTGGCTTTCGGCTACGGCATACCGTTGGCTTTTCAGGTACGTTTTAACAGCTACGCCACGGTCACCCTGGCTTTAGGTATGGTCTCAGCGGCCTACATCGCCGAGGTGCTGCGCGCGGGCCTGGAGGCGGTTCCGCGGGGCCAGTACGAGGCCGCACGCACCCTGGGCATGAGTCACACCCGCGCCATGGTGACCATCATCATCCCGCAGGCGCTGAGGATTGTTCTGCCCCCGCTCACCAACGAGGTTATTCTGCTCACCAAGGACTCCTCCCTGGTCTACCTGCTGGGTATGACGGTCAGCCAGTACGAGCTGGCCAAATTTGGCCGTGAAGGCCTCTCGGCGGCAGGCGCGGGCCTGACCCCCCTGGTGGTTGCCGGTGTCTGCTACCTGATTATCACGATTCCTCTGGGCCTGCTCGCCCGCTATTTTGAGAAGAAAACCAAGGCCCGCTCACTCAAGTAGCCGTATAAAAATTTTGAAGGAGTTTTAATGACAGCCACAACCGCGGCCGCACATGCGTCGGTCCAGATCACCAACCTGCACAAGTCCTACGGAAAAGTGGAGGTGCTCAAGGGTATTGACATGCGGGTCGAGCCCGGCGAAGTAGTCTGCCTCATCGGCCCCTCCGGGTCCGGTAAATCCACCCTGCTCCGCTGCGTCAACCTGCTAGAGCAGCCCAACAGCGGCAGTATCCGTCTCGCCGGTTTTGAGGTGACCGACCCCGACGTGGATGTCAACGCCATGCGCCAAACCGTGGGCATGGTCTTTCAGCAGTTTAATCTCTTCCCCCACCTAACCGTGCTTGAAAACTGCACGGTTGCCCAGATCAAGGTGCTCAAACGCACCCGGGACTCCGCCCAGAAGACAGCGCGCAAGCACCTTGAACGGGTGGGTCTTGCGGATAAAGCTGACCGCTACCCCGATCAGCTCTCTGGCGGCCAGCAACAGCGGGTAGCCATCGCCCGCGCCCTCTCCATGGACCCGCAGCTCATGCTTTTTGACGAACCCACCAGCGCGCTTGACCCCGAGACCGTGGGCGATGTTCTTGCCATCATGCGGGAGCTAGCCGACGAGGGAATGACCATGATCGTGGTGACCCACGAGATGGCTTTTGCCCGCGACGTTGCCGACCGGGTGGTTTTTATGGACGGCGGTGTGGTGGTTGAAGAGGGTAGCGCCGACAGTGTTATCGGTGACCCTCGGCAGCAGCGCACCCAGAATTTTCTCTCCCGGGTACTCAATCCCACCCAGGTGCATCTGGACTAGCGGAAACCTGCCGCCCGAGGGCCACCCTGCGGTACGCGGTGATTACTGGGCTTTACCCGCCCATCGTGCCCTGCGGCAGGACGGGCGGAATGTCCTAGTGCTGCTGGGCCTCAATATTGATAGCCGGTTCCGGGTGCGACTCCCCGGTCAGCATGGTCACCATGACGGTGCTGGGTTCCAGGGCCGTTAGCTCGTGCAGCAGATGAGCCGTAAGGTGGATGGGTTTGCCCGGTACCAGGGTGATCGTGTCCCCCTTCACCGCAAAACTCACCTTTCCCTTAAGGACCTGCACCACGATGGGGTGTACGCTGTGGTGTTCGCTCCACACCTGGCCGGTATTAAACTCGAGGAGTACCAGGTTGGCGCCGTCCGCTTCAAGAATTTTTTTGGCCTGCGGTTTGGTCTCAAAGGGCTCTAACTCTCGGTAGAGCACCCCGAACTCGATGACATTCCCCCGATGTGTACCCGGCATAACCCGTCCTCCCCGAATAAATAATTGGCATTAAATATACTAATTTAGAGAAGTGAGAACTGTCCACACCCGCACAACCCCGACAGCGTCTTAGAACACCTCGTGCACCCGCACCCGAATCCCCCGCCCCTCACCAAAGGCTGCCGCCAGCCTACCGAGGTCGGCCCCGTGCGGCGTGGTGAAATAGCGGTTGACCGTCTCAGCAAACCCCGGTTGCTGCCCCAAACGCCCGTGCTCCAGCGTGGCAAATATTCCGCCACCGCGATCGTCGAGCACCTCAACCTCAAGGCTGGGCAGCAGCTCCAGCGGACCAATATTGAGCGCCATCATATCGTGCAAAAAAGTCAGGTCCCCCACAAGCAGGCGTACCGGCTCCGCACCGGCGCCCCCGCGTCGTGCGGCGGCTAAAGATATTCCGCTGGCAGTTGCCAGGGTACCGTCTATTCCGGCAAGACCGCGGGAAGCATACACCCGGGGACTACGCTCCCCCACCGGGGCAATAAAATCGAGATCGCGAATAAGGTTAGACGATCCGCACACCAGAATCTCGTCTCGGTCAAGGGCTTTCTCCCAGCAGTCGAGAGCAAGCGACATACCCGCCGCACGCCCCTCATTTCGGCCCCGTGCCCGATAGCCATTCACCATATCCATCCCCCGCCCCCAGGCACGGGCCCCCGCGGCCTGCCAGCGCCCCAGCCAGTCATCGGTACCCACACCGGCAAAGCGCGCAAGTCCCGCTATTGAGGTAAACACCGTCTCCCCGCGGCGGCCCATCTCAAACCAGGCGGGAGGCTCCCCGCAATAGAGTGCAGACTCAACCCGCGGGTCCTGGAGCAGAGCAGAGACCTGCCTTGACAGCGTGGGGTGGCCAAAAAGAACAACCCTCTCAATTTCGCCGGCAATCTCACCCGCCAGCACCTGCCGGTAGCCGGGAATAGCATGATCGGAAAAACGGGCACCCGAGGAAGGCTCGGCCAAAAGCGGCAGACGGTGTTTGTGGGCAAACCGCTGGGCGATCTCCCCGGCACCATCACCGGCCACCACCACCGTTTTCTTCTCCTCCAGTCTCGCACCGTCAAGCTCCAGCCAGGTGAGCAGGTCCGTATCAAAACTGCGCTCGGTCTCAATGCCGGGGACCTCCCGCAGGGCCTGCGCCCACCGCGCCAGTAAAGGAGCAGAATCCTCTGCCGGGTACAGGGGCGTATCAAACCCCATATTGATATGCACCGGACCTATCGGCTGATCCGAGTAGAGGTTCCAGTTCTGCGCATCCCGGCCCGCCAGAGCCGCCAACACCCGCGAAAATTCTTCTTCTTCCCCCTCCCCGCCTTCGCCGGGATAGTTTTCAAGCTCCACCTGCGCACGCACAAAATGGGAGAATATCCCCAGCTGCCGGGTGGTCTGGTTAACACCGCTGCCGTGTAGACGGCGGGGACGATCCGCACTGAGAACAACCAGGGGTACACCCGTATGGTATGCCTCCATCACGGCGGGAAGCAGCTGCCCCACCGCGGTTCCGCTCGTCACCACAATGCCCACCGGGGTGCGGCTGCGCTTAGCCAAACCCAGGGCGGTAAAACCCGCCACCCGCTCGTCAATTCTTACGTGGCTCGTTACCACCTGCGCGCTGTCCAGGGCCGCAACCGCGTATGCCAGCGGGGCGCTTCGAGAACCGGGGGCTACCACCACCTGCCGCATTCCGGCCCGCACCAGAGAGTCGAGCACAGATATAGCGGTGTACATGGATGGGGGAAAGGGCTCGGTAGTCACCCGTCTATCTTATATGTCCATTTCGCCCGCACCTACCGAACAAGGGGGATTGTTCGGTAGGGGAAAGGTGCGGGCTCCATGTTGTCAACCAGTGCGAAAGACACAGCCTAGCTTTATCAATCTGGCTCAACAGGGATCCCGGGAACTACTTGGAGTTTCCCGCCGATCTGCCGGTTACCCGACTGTAATCGTAGTAAAGATCCCATCGTTCCGTTTCGCTCAAAGTGGGGGTAAGAAGAATTTTGCGGAGGTTTTTGACAACTCCCGCTGTCTTCTTATTCTTTGAGGCGAGGGGATTTAAAAGGAACATGTTGCCTCTTTTGCTACCGGAGTAATTGTGGTTCACTAGCTAACCCTACGGGGTTTGTGGGCCGTTTGGCTAGGATATGCGTAATATTTCTTAATATTCCTGAAATTTTGGGGTAAATTTTGTCCCCATTTTGGTGGAAAAATTTTTTTAAGAGACCGCAGACTCCAGCTGCCGGTAGCACATCTCAATACGGTGCAGCCACCACCTGCGTCTCTCTTCTCCCGCAGCCAGCGCCGCCAGATGCCGCTCCGATGGCTCAACAGTCCCGGGGGCAAGCAGCCCGTTACGGGCAAGCAGCGAATCCTCGACGGTGTCTTTCTCCAGGAGCGCGACCGTGCCCAGACCGCACCCGTAGGGCAGATCAGATACGGAAGCAGCCAGAGCCAAGCCCGCACTTACCCCCACCGAGCTCTCCAGAGCCGAAGACACCACAGCGGGCAGCCCCGCCCTCCTCACAATCTCCAGGGCACGCCGCACCCCACCCAGGGGAGCAACTTTCACCACCAGCACATCGGCCGCACCCAGGGCCGCGACCCGCAGCGGATCGTCGGCCTTGCGCACCGACTCGTCGGCGGCAAGGGGCACCTCCACCCCCCGCGCACTCAGGTCTTCGCGCAACCGCGCCATCTGCTCGATTCCGGCAACCGGCTGCTCAGCATAGAGCAGGTCAAACTCCGCCAACCGCTCAATAGCCTGTAAAGCCTGCCCGATAGACCAGCCACCGTTCGCGTC
Source organism: Rothia sp. 18CD1-1 (assembly GCF_055285355.1). Classification (NCBI taxonomy): domain Bacteria; kingdom Bacillati; phylum Actinomycetota; class Actinomycetes; order Micrococcales; family Micrococcaceae; genus Rothia; species Rothia sp. 18CD1-1. The sequence continues at coordinate 429,726 of NZ_JBUZLI010000003.1, forward strand.
AATCTTGATACCCGCCGCAGGAACAGCTGAACGAACGGCGGCCACCCTCTCAAGATCGTCGGTGAGACTCTGCCCCGCCTCAGCCACCTTGATCTTCACCTCACCGATGGCACCGTCATAGTGACCCAGCACCGACTCCACCTGCCCCGCGGCCACCGCCGGGACCGTAGCATTGACGGCCACCCTGTCCCGCACCGGGGCCGGAAACCCCAGCCAGGCCGCTTCAAGCGCGGCAGCCAGCCACACCGCGGCCTCCCGCGCACCGTATTCAAGAAAAGGAGCGAACTCACCCCAGCCTGCGGGCCCCTTCACCAGAGCAGATTCACGAAAGGTTACCCCCCGAAATTTCACACGCATAGGAATACGCACAATCCGGGTAGCCGCACGAATATCGGCAAGATCGGGTAGGGGACGCCCACCAAAAAACGGGGGAAGATCAGCTGAAGTCATATCTCTAACCTACAGTCCTACCCGCAGCGAATACACCCGCAGAAACCGTACCACCTAGACGATCTCTACCCTTCTCACAGGAAACCCCCAAGACCGACTGGCACAATGATCTGGTACCTAACCGTTTTACGCTATGGTTTGCGGCCCCAGGAAAGGCAGTTCTCAACGGTTCTATGACTAGGCGAACAGGTGAACAGCCACAGTTTGACGACGATACCCAGCAGACAGAGGTTCTCTCCGCATCGTCAGCGCGGGCTAGACACGGCACAACAGTAGATAGTCCGGAAGGGGGCTCAACCCAGCCCACCCGGATCATCACGCAGCATTTTTATACCGCAGACGATCAGGCAACCAGGGTGCTCGGCACCGCCGGCTACGGCAGCTACGACCCCCAGCCCACCGAGGTCATCCCCGGTACAAACACCACCGCACAGAGCGCATCGGCTCCAACCCGGCCGCTGCCCCGTCGGCAATATCGAGGCCAACCCGCTACCCCCGAGCCGGGTAGCCCCTACGGGGGCGAGCACACCCGCAACCTGCGACTGGCCACCATGCGCCGCACCCGGCCCACCACCTGGGCCATGATCCAGCATTTTATGGCCCTGACAGCAACTGTCACCCTGCTCATATTTCTGCTCTGGTTTTTCCTGCTCACCCCCCTGGGGCAACAGCTGGACGAAAACTCGTTCACCGAATTTTCCTACCAGTTCATCAACCTCCAGAGCCAAACCAGCAACCTTCTCAACCTGATACCTGCCGCCGCCGGCGTACTGGCCGCCATCGGCTTTCTCTTTATCCTGCTCTGGAAACACCGCATCGTGCCCGCCATCATCGGTATCACGGTAGCGGTAGCCGCCAACGCCAGCACCCAGTTACTCAAAAACTATCTCATCACCAAACCCGACTACGGTATCCAAGAAGCCCTGCTGAACTCCGCGCCCTCGGGGCACACCACCTTTGCAGCCTCAGCCGCAGCCGCCCTCTTCCTGGCTTCCCCCAAAAAACTGCGCCCCTCGGTCGCCCTGCTGGGGTCCCTCTTCACCCTGGCTGCGGGTTTCTCCACCATCATCAACGGTTGGCACCGCCCGGTGGACGTTGTTTCCGCGGTTGCGGTCACCCAGATCTGGACCATCATGGGGCTCGGCCTACTGCGCTTCATGCGCTCCGAAGAACTCGATATGAGCAACACCCGAAACTCGGGACTGATCCTGGTACCGCTTCTCACTATCGCGGGCTTCTTCCTGGGATTCTGCTCGCTAGCCCTCTACGCCGTTACCATCTACGACCCCATTTCGGGCGGTGCGCTCATGGCCGCCGCCTGCATGATTTTCGCGGTAACGGCTTTTGCCACCTCAACACAGATAGCCCTGCTACGGCCGCAGAACAAAATCCGCTCAGCCTACACCAAGGTCTGGACCTACTAGTAGCAGCTAGCCTCTACCGATAGTGATCGGGCCGGTGAGCCCCGTCGGTTCGTTTTCAAATCGCACATGGGAGATACCGCTACCCGCCTGCTCCTGCTCCTCAAGCCAGCTGAGGCGGTCCAGCAGAATACGGGTAGCCCCGCCCGTGTAGGGCAGCTTATACATGGAGGCGGTAGTCGGTGCGGTAGCGTCCTTCAGCGATGAGGTGCGGATACTCTCGATAGCCCGCTGCATCGTCTCCCCCATTCGAACAATAAAGGAGCGGTCCACGGGGACACCGTGCCCGGGCACAAAAACCCGGTACCTGTCAAGACCCGCCACATCGTGGAGGGTGGAAACCCACAGCTCGGGGTACGAATCATCAAAAGCGGGGTCACTGCCCTGCTCCACAATATCGCCGGTGAAGAGAACATCGTCAACCCCCACCAACACGTCGGAATCGGTGTGTGCCAACCCCAGGTAGAAAAGGGTCACCGCCCGCTGCCCCAGCTCTACCCTGGTGAAGGAGGCCCGCGTGCCGTCGCCGGGTAGCAGCCTGTTGGGCACCACAAGAGCGGTATTAGGGCCCTGGGCGTGGGCCATCTCGGGTTCAAGTACCTCAAGGTAGGCGCGCTGCCGATCTCCGTACTTCTCGATAGCCCGCGCCGCCCGCGGGTGCGCCCAAAAATCAGTGCTGCCGTCTGCCTCAAAAACAGCGTTACCCATAAAGCGGTCAAAATGGGCGTGGGTGCTCACCACCGTCAGGGGTAACTCCGTGATACGCCGAACCGCCCGCAAAATTTCAGCACCCTGCCGGGGGCCTGCCCCCGTGTCAACCACCATAGCTTTCTCTGCCCCAACGATGAGCCCGGAGTTGAGGCGATAATTATCCGTGCTCACCAGATAGACACCGTCTGAGATTTCGTTTGTACGTGCCATGCTGTTAAAAGTACTCGACGTTATCCCCGGCTGCCCGCATATGCGGGCGGCCGGCGGAGGTGTTGCGGTATTTTCACAGGCGGGTATACCCCGCCTTCGCACCGATATAGGTAGCGGATACCATAGAACAATGGATACTTCAGCCGCCTGCGCCCGCACCGTTTCGGTCTCCGCCCCGGTCGTGGGCCGCTACGCGCCCTCACCGTCGGGGGACCTGCACCTGGGGAACCTCCGTACCGCCGTGCTCGCCTGGCTGCTGGCCCGCTCTGCTGCCGGCCGCTTCCATCTGCGCGTCGAGGACCTGGACCGGGTGCAAGAGGGGGCTGCCGCACAGCAGATAGCCGACCTGGCCGCGATAGGTATCGACTGGGACTCCGGGGTTCTCTACCAGTCTCAGCGCACGGATTCCTACCGGCAGGCCCTCACCGAGTTGACAGCGGCCGGGCTCACCTACGAATGCTTCTGCACCCGACGTGAAATACAGGCGGCTGCCAGCGCACCCCACACCGCACCGGGAGCCTACCCGGGCACCTGCCGCCACCTCACCGAGCACCAGCGACAGCTACAACGCGCCCGCCGCCGGGGGGCTATCCGGTTAAAGACGCAGGTGCCCAACTATACGGTGATCGACGAATTCTATGGGAGCTACACCGGCGCCGTCGATGACTTTGTGCTGGTGCGCCGTGACGGCGTCTATGCCTACAACCTCGCCGCGGTGGTCGATGACCATTTTCAGGGGGTTACGCAGGTGACTCGCGGATACGACCTGCTCTCTTCGGCTCCCCGGCAAGCCTACCTGGCCAATCTGCTGGGGTTTGAGGCGCCCCGCTACGCGCACGTGCCGCTGGCTCTAAACACCGAGGGTAAACGGCTTGCTAAACGCGACGGTGCCGTAACACTGCGGCAGCTACGGGCGGCAGGGTTGACCGTGGCTGAGGTGGTAGGCATGATCTCGGCGTCGATCCCCCTGGCCCCGGTCAGCGACCGTCACGGTACCCATCTCCCCGAGGACGCCGCCCAGATGCTTGAGGTTTTTTCGCCGGCTACGGTGAGCAGGGAACCCTGGATAGTGAGCGATCCGCTTGCTGCGGGGAACAGCTAAATTTCACCGGCCCCGCGGGGCGGTTGCACGGTGTCTGCACCGGTGGCCAAAAATTCTGAAAATTCTTCCGACACCGGCCCCTACTCCCCCAGACTTAACGTCATATCGCTATTATTATCCCGATCACAAGTTTTATTTCGATGGAGGTTCCAGGAGCCATGATTCCCAACGGCTACCAGGTAGCGGCCCTGTCAATATATTTCATTGCCATGATCGCCATAGGTATCTGGGCGAAGAATAAAAACCAGAATCTTGACGATTACGTGCTGGGTGGGCGGCGGCTCTCACCCACCACGGCGGCGCTGTCAGCCGGCGCATCCGACATGTCGGGCTGGCTGCTGATGGGCTTGCCCGGTGCCCTCTACATGACCGGCCTCGCCGAGGCGTGGATGGCTATAGGTCTAACCGCCGGAGCCTGGGTCAACTGGAAGCTGGTTGCCCCCCGCTTGCGGATCTACACCGAGCTGTCCAAGAACTCGGTGACTGTCCCGGTCTTCTTCCACAATCGGATGCGGGATAAGACCAAGCTCCTGCGCATCCTGACCTCTCTGATTACCCTGATCTTTTTCACCTTCTACGCGTCCTCGGGTATGGTAGCCGGCGGCAAGTTTTTTCAATCGGCCTTCAATCTTGAGTTTCATACCGGTATGCTGCTGGTTGCCGGAGTGACCGTGCTGTACACGCTCTTTGGCGGGTTTCTGGGAGCCTCCTACACGGACCTGGTGCAGGGTCTACTCATGCTTGCCGCCCTGCTGGTTTTACCGGCGGTGGCCATGCTGTATACGGGCGGTCCCGCCGAGACCTACACCACCATTGTTGAGATGAATCCGCAGGCCATGTCCCTCTTCGCCGGGACCAGCCTGGTGGGTATCATCTCCACCGCGGCCTGGGGGTTGGGGTATTTTGGACAGCCGCACATCATCACCCGCTTTATGGCGCTGCGTTCGGCAAAAGATGCCGCTACCGGCCGCCGGATCGGTATTAGCTGGATGGTACTGACCGTGGTGGGGGCCTGCTCGGCGGGTTTGATCGGTGTCGCCTATTTCGCCAGGCACCCTGAGGCGCAGCTGACCGACACGGATGCCGCGGAGTCGGTTTTCCTTGATCTCTCGCAGGAGCTGCTGCACCCGTTTCTCTCCGGTTTTATCCTGGCGGCGGTGCTGGCGGCGATTATGTCCACCCTGTCCTCTCAGCTGGTGGTTTGCTCCTCTGCCCTCGCCGAGGACCTCTATGGGGTGTTTACCAATAAAAGACTCAACGACTGGCACGGTCTCTGGCTGGGGCGTGCGGGGGTGCTCGTGGTATCGCTGATCGCGGCGGTACTGGCCTGGAACCCCGATAGCTCTATCCTCGGACTAGTCTCTTTTGCCTGGGCCGGTTTTGGTGCGGCTTTCGGCCCGCTTGTTTTGCTTTCGCTGTTCTGGCGCAAGCTCACCAACTGGGGCGCAATATGCGGGCTGGTGGCCGCCACGGCCACCGTCTTTGTGTGGGGCAATAACGCCGAGCTCTCCGCAGCAATGTACGAGATTGTGCCCGGTTTTGCGGTCAACCTGCTGGTGACCGTGCTTGTTTCTTTGGCCACCTACCGTCCCAACCCCGATATCGAGGCGGAGTTCGACGCTGTGCGGCGGGAGGTTCGGGCACTCAAGAGCGAGTAGAATCGGGTCTATGACTGACGCTCTTCCCCACAAGGTATCCGATATTTTTGACCCCCAACGGTGGCGGCTGGTTGAGGGCTTCGAGGATTTCCGCGATATTACCTACCACCGGCAGGTTCAGCGTGATTCCGGCGGCAGGGTGGTGCGTGACCTGCCCGCGGTGCGCATTGCTTTTGACAGGCCGCGGGTGCGCAATGCTTTTAGGCCGGGCACCGTTGACGAGCTTTACCGGGCACTTGATCACGCCCGTATGACTTCGAGTGTGGGTACGGTACTGCTCACCGGTAACGGCCCCTCCCCCAAAGACGGTGGCTGGGCTTTCTGCTCGGGCGGTGACCAGCGTATTCGCGGCCGCGACGGCTACCACTATGCTGCCGGTGAGACCGCCGAAACTATTGACCCCGCACGCGCCGGTCGTCTGCATATTCTTGAGGTGCAGCGGCTTATCCGGACCATGCCCAAGGTGGTGGTCGCTCTGGTGTCGGGTTGGGCTGCCGGTGGCGGGCATTCGCTTCATGTGGTGGCCGATCTCACACTCGCTTCTGCCGAGTATGGCAGGTTCAAGCAAACCGATGCCACCGTGGGTTCTTTTGATGCCGGCTATGGTTCGGCTCTACTGGCCCGGCAGGTGGGGCAGAAGTTTGCCCGCGAAATTTTCTTTATGGCCCGGGAGTACGATGCTCAGCGCATGTATGAGATGGGGGCTGTGAACGAGGTGGTACCCCACGCCGAGCTTGAAACACGGGGGCTGGAGTATGCCGCCCACATTGCCAGGCAGTCGCCGCAGGCTATCCGTATGCTCAAGTTCGCCTTCAACCTACCCGACGACGGCATGGTGGGCCAGCAGGTTTTTGCCGGTGAGGCGACACGTATGGCCTACATGACCGATGAAGCGGTGGAGGGCAGGGACGCTTTCTTGCAGAAGCGCGAACCCAATTGGGAGAACTACCCCCACTATTTCTAGGGGCTCGTTCGGGGAGGACCCTTCAGGCCCTCATCCGAACCCCCAAATACGGTGGGCCGGTACCCCGCCTGTTAAGGCTTGTTAAGGTTCCCGCCTCAATGTATGTTAGTTTCATGAACACTGAAACTGAGCACGGTTCTCTGCCCGGCAAGGCCCCTTACGCCCCCTGTCGGCAACGGGGTAGCGGTCGCTGAGATGAGTTCGAGTTCACCCGCGGAAGCCTCGGCCGCGTCCCGTACCGCAGATCGAATGGGGGTCCCCGCTGCGGCTATCTCCGGTCTCGGAGAGCTGGTCGACTTCATTCTGCCGCTGTGGGCCGCCGCCGCGCTCGGGCTCTCACCGTCTCTGATCGGCGCGATACTGGCCGTGGAATTGGCAACCGCCGTCGCCGCCCGGCCCATAGCCGGCCGATGGGCCGACAGAGCCGATCGGCGCCTGCTGACCTCGGCGGGTGCCGGGATCTTCGCTACAGGCCTCCTCGCCCTCTCTGTCGCCGGATCGGCCCCGCTCGTATTCCTTGCTTCCGCACTTCTAGGGCTAGGGTCGGCTTTCTTCTGGGTGCCCCTACGGGCCAGCGTCGCCGAATCTTCAGACCCCCAGCAGGCGTTCTCCAGGCTCACCTCGGCAGAGGGAACCGGAATCTGGACGATCTACATCATCGCTCTAAGCGCGCTACCCTTCATCGACTTCCGCGGCGTCTTCGCCTTCGCTGCCGCAGCCGCGCTCGGTGCCGCCGTGTACACAACACTCGGCAGAACCCAGAATCCATCACCCTCAAGAATCCCCGCAGACCGCAAGAATCAAGCGCCCGTCGACGCAAACCAGAGACGACTCCTGGCCTTCGTCGTCCTTCTCGCTCTCGTTGAGTCCGCCGCATCAATCTATCTCCTACTGCGCCTCCAACAGCAGTTCGGGCTGGAGCTGATGGAAATCGTCTGGTTCTACCTCCCCGGCCTGATCGTGTACTCCGTCGTGCCGCAGTGGGGGACATCCCTGGCGCGGGTCTGGGGTCTCAGAACGCACGTCCTGATCTGCCTCGGACTCTCCGCGGCAGGGATCTCTCTGGTTACCCTAGCTCCCGAATCCTGGATGCTCGCGCTCGGCTGGGCACTGCTATGCTGCTCCTGGGGGTGGCTGGACCCCCTGCAACAGAGCACAGCTATCCGCGTCATCCCCGGCGGATTCGGGCGAGCCCTGGGACGCTACGAAGCGGCCACCCTCATCGGCGGGGCTATCGGGGCTCTCGCAGGAGGGCTCACCCTACAGCTTCAGTCTCCCCTGGGGGTATGCCTGGCCGCGGTCATCGTCGTGCTCGCCATGGTCCCGCTGACCGCCTCCCTCTATACGACCTCACCGAGCAGACAGCCCGTCGCCACGAGCCCGGTTCGCAAAAGCCGCGACCCGCGTCAGGAATGGCACAAGGCCCTGGAGCACCTTCTCGTCTACGCCGTGGTGCAGGCGGTACTCGCCATGTCCGACCGCTCCTGGGTTACCACCGCGGTGAGGACCGGCAACCCCCTGAGTGGAATCACGGAGCAAGAGTTCTCAGTGCATACAGCCCTGTATATCGGGGTCCTCATCTGGGGCGGCGTCGTGATCCTAGACCTCGCCATCTCCGGCACCCTGTTCAGGCGCGCTGTCAAACGCGGCAGGAAATCTTCAAACCGGGAACCGACTCGCGACTAACGGAAGACACCATGAGAACTGCCTCTCTTCAGGACCCCCTCGAGCAGTAGGGAGGACCCCTTCAGTTCCTAGGTTTCGTCCGATTTCCTGGGTTATTTCCTAGGAAATCGGACGAAACCTAGGAAGTCGATGCCTGGGGGCGTCACCCGGGTCCACGGTAACGCGCGACGGTGGCACCTGCCGGGACTACAAACCGGATAGAAACATTTGATAAATGCAAGATTGACAAATGTTCCCCCGGGGTATTAACTAAGATGGTGAGAAGCGATTCAACCAAAGGAGTTTCACCATGGCTTCCACCACCGCCAACACCCCGCACATCAACCCCAAAGGCGCACCCATCGCGCAGACCGTCCTGCTCCCCGGCGACCCCCTGCGCGCACAGTTCATCGCGGACACCTTCCTCGAAGACACCGTGCAGTTCAACCACGTACGCAACATGCTCGGCTTCACCGGCACCTACCGCGGCCGGGAAGTATCGGTGATGGGCACCGGCATGGGTATGCCCTCCATCGGAATCTACTCCTGGGAACTCATCAACGTCTTCGGCTGTACCAACCTCATCCGGGTCGGCTCCATCGGTGCCCTCCAAGAAGATATTGACCTGCACAGCATCATCGTGGCCTCGGCGGCCTCCACCGACTCAAACTACATGAGCCAGTACAACCTCCCCGGAACCTGGGCCCCCACCGCATCCTGGAAGCTCCTCAAAGCCCTCATAGACCGGGCAGATCAACAGGGCACCACAATTCACGTGGGCAACGTGCTCAGCTCCGACATCTTCTACAACACAGACCCCACCGTCAACGAGCGCTGGGCAAAAATGGGGGTCCTCGGAGTCGAAATGGAATCCGCCGCCCTCTACGCCAACGCGGCAGCCGCAGGTGTTAACGCGCTGGGCCTCTTCACCGTCTCGGACAACATCCCCAACGGCACCGCGCTCTCCGCCGACGAACGCCAGACCGCCTTCGGCGAAATGATCGAACTCGCCCTCCCCCTCGCTGGAGAACAATAACCCATGAACACCAAAAAATCGCTCAACCCCAAAGCGGCAGTGCCCATACTGCTCTTTGTTTTCGTCTTTGCCCTGGTCATCGATAACGGGTTCAAGACCATGACCGGGCCTATCGCCAAGGGCCTGGAGATCTCGGACACCACGGCCAGCCTTCAGGCATCACTGGCCGGGGTGATCATCGGTATCGGTGCGGTGGTGTACGCGGCTCTGGCCGACTCCATCTCCATCCGCAAACTTATGCTCACCGGTATTGTGTTGGTGGTTATCGGATCCGCCATCGGATACGTTTTCTCAGGGTCCTGGCCGCTGGTGCTCACCGGACGACTAATCCAGACCACCGGTTTGGCCGCCGCCGAGACCCTCTATGTCATCTACGTGACCAAGCACCTGAGCGAAAAAGACCAGAAAACCTACCTGGGTTTCTCTACCGCGGCCTTCCAGGCGGGTCTGCTGATCGGTGCGCTCACCTCGGGCTTTGTGTCAACCCATATCAGCTGGACGGCCATGTTCCTGATCCCGCTGATCCTGCTGCTCACTGTCCCGGCAATTATCGTTATGGTGCCCGAAGACGAAGCGGTAGAGGGGCACCTGGATGTTCTCGGGCTTTTCCTGGTGGCGGTATTTGCTACCAGCCTCACCCTCTACATGCAGAATTTCACCTGGTTCTGGCTGATTCCCGCTTTCCTGAGCCTGCTGGGCTTTATCTACCACGTAAAGCACAGTAAAAACCCGGTGGTACGCCCCGAATTCTTCACTAACGGCCGCTACGTGTGGGCCCTGGTGCTGGTGTTCATGGTGTACTCCACCCAGCTGGGCTACATCTATCTGATTCCTTACGCCTCCGGCGAGCTGTACGGTCTCCAGACAGATCAGGCTAGTCTCCTGCTGATTCCCGGCTATGCTTGCGCTATCCTCGTAGGGGTCTTCTCCGGCAAAATTGGCCGGTATATGTCCAGCCGCACCACCATCTACACCGCGATGGCCATGATTGTATTCTCCCTGGTTGTGACCGCTCTGCTGATCGACCTGCACTTTGCGGTGCTGGCGATCTGCACCATCACTTTTGCCTCGGGTTTTGCCCTGCTGTATGCGCCCCTGGTCAATACGGCGCTTTCACGTATTACCGCCGCGAAATCGGGTATTGCTATCGGCTTCTACAATCTCACCATCAATATCGCTATTCCGCTGGGTATCGCCTACACCGCTAAGATCCTGGAGAGCGAGGGCTACAGTACTGCCCTCTGGGTTCTGGCAGCTGTCGCCGCAGCCGGCACCGGTATTTATTTCCTCGCCGACCAAAAGATGACCCGCGACGAGGCTCAGGGGACCGCACCGGTTTCTAGCTAGGTACCGTGTGTAGCCGCCCGGCCCGGTGGCGGGGCTCATTGTTCTGACTGACGGTGGGCCTCTGTCACCGGGTCAATCATGATCCGCCCCAACTATATCTTTGACGGGCGTAGACTAAACATCATGGATTTTTCATCGCTGAGACCCCTCCGCCGGGGTGGCAACCTGCGGGTGACCGACCGCACTCTCACAGTGGGGCGGGGCGACACTCCCACCGTGCAGAGACTTTTGACCGGTTTTGAAAAATCCTTTGCGGCACCGGAGGACAGCTATACTGACTCTATCGCCCTGGTGGTCGCCACCTCGGGCTCCACCGGGGCCCCCAAGCAGACTGCTCTCGCCACCTCCGCGCTGGTGGCCTCAGCACGGGCGACCGAGAGCTTCACCTCCACCCATAACGCCCAGTGGCTGCTTGCCCTCCCCACCCGCTATATTGCCGGTGCCCAGGTGCTAGCCCGATCGGTACTGGCCGGAACCACGCCCGCTATCACCCGGTCGGTCACCGGTGGCTCCTCGTTCGATGCCGCCGACTTCCTGCGCACCAGCGAACAGCTCACCGCCCGCCACCGCATGGTTTCACTGGTCCCCGCCCAGCTTGCTACCCTGCTTGAGGCCGCCGCAACCCTGCCCGAGATTCTGCCCGCCCTCCGCTCATTTCACGGCGTGCTCCTGGGCGGGGCACCGGCAAACAGCAGCCTGCTGGAGCGGGCCCGACAAGAAAAGATAACCCTGTTTCACACCTACGGGTCCGCAGAAACCGCCGGCGGCTGCGTCTATAACGGGCTGTCCCTGCCCGGTGTGCGAGTGCACTGCGAACCCGGCACCCCCAGCGGGCCCGGCTCCGGCGGGAGGATATGGCTCAGCGGGCCCCAGCTCGCCAGCGGCTACCTCACATCACCGGAGAAAACGGCCGAACATTTTTTTACCGACGGTGAGGGCAACCTCTGGTACCGCACCGACGACCTGGGTTTTCGGTCAGATGGTCGGCTCACCGTCACCGGCAGGGCAGACGACCTCATGATCTCCGGCGGCCATAAAATATCGCCGGCGGCCATCGCAGCCCGTCTCGAAGAACACCCCGGTGTGCGCGAGGCTTTCGTGTGCGGGCTCCCCCATTCCCGCTGGGGTAGCACGGTGGCAGCGGCCATCAACATGGCGGCCGGGGTCTCCCCCGCAGCACTGGCCCGGCAGCTAGCACCTCTCATCAACGGTATGGAAACTGCCCAGCGGCCCAGAACCGTTCTCTACCTCAGGGATTTCCCCCTGCTAGACACGGGGAAGCCCGACCGGCAGAAGCTTAAAGAACTTCTCAGCTCACAGGCCGGTATCGACGGAGAATCTGCCGGCCTGTGAGAAAATAGAACCTGTTTTTGGCGGCTCACCCATAAGGAAGTACCCCGTGGCAACACCTGCTCAGTGGATTGAAGGGGCCCGTCTGCGCACCCTTCCCCTGGCTATCGCACCGGTCATCGCCGGGTCTGCCGCCGCCCACGAATACGGGGATTTTCGTCCCTTCCGCGCTGTCCTCGCCTTCGCGGTTGCCTTCTTCCTCCAGGTGGGGGTCAACTATGCCAATGACTACTCCGACGGTATTAAAGGCACCGACGAGGTGCGGGTGGGCCCGGTGCGCCTGGTCGGCTCGGGGCTGGCTCAGCCATCACGGGTTAAAGCTGCGGCCTTTATCTGTTTTGGGTTGGCCATGCTCGCCGGACTCTGGCTGGTAGCGCTAGCGGGTCAGTGGTGGTTTCTGGCTATCGGCGCCTCCGCCGTGTTTGCCGCCTGGGGCTACACCGGTGGCAAACACCCTTACGGCTACCTGGGGTTGGGTGACCTCTTTGTTTTTCTCTATTTTGGTCTGGTGGCTACCCTGGGGACCCTCTTCACCCAGACGGCGCGGCTAACCCTGACCGGCTGGGTATTCGGTATCGCTATGGGGCTCTTCTCCTGTGCCCTGCTCATGGCGAACAACGTGCGAGATATCCCCACCGACCGGCAGGTGGGCAAGCTGACCCTTGCGGTGCGTCTGGGGGACCGTCGCGCCCGAATCACCTATGCCCTCGAGATGGTTCTGGGGCTGGGGGTCACGGTGCTGCTTCTCCCCCAGAATCCCCGGTACCTGCTGGTGTTTGTGCTGCTGGGACCGGTCATCCGCTCGTGCCTGGTGGTGCTCTCCGGTGCAAGCGGCCCCCGGCTCATCCCCGTGCTCAGGCAGGCCGGGCTCATCGCCCTCGCCTACAGCCTGCTGGTGGCTACCGCTGTCTATCTGGCCGGCTAGCCCCTCAGCCAGCCCTAGAATTCTTCACCGCTGCGCCGTTTGAGGTCATCGACGTAGCTGTCCTCCACACTGCGGTTTTCCTCTTCGGCCTCGTTGGTGGGCCGTCGACGGCGGCGCAGCCAACCCTGCACATCGGCGCCGGCGGCCACGTGCAGCCGCGGAAAAGCCAGGTAGGAGACCGCGAAAGCGATCAAAACCGCAAAGATACCCGAGAAAATAATTCCCACATCGAGGTACAGGCAAACGAGAAAGGCAAGGACCATGATCCCCAGCCGCAGTAGAGAATACTTGAGAAAGTTCACCCCATCAGTGTAGCGAATAGCGGTGCCGCCCAAGACAACTGCCGGGTTTCGCCCAGAACAAGATACAACAAAAACCCCTGCACCGCACCGGCCTTTCATGAAAAAATAGGGTCATGATCCGAGCAATGATGATTATTGGAACCGTGGCTTTCCTGGTGGGTGTAGTGGTGTACGCCCTCATCGACTGTCTGCGTACGGAGCAGGAACAGGTTCGGGTACTGCCCAAACCCCTGTGGGCAATCATTGTTGTCCTCTTTCCCGTGGTCGGGGCCCTGCTCTGGCTGGTCTTCGGAAAACACAGGGTGCCTTCCAGTTTTGGACCGGTCAACTTCACAGAAACCCCGGCTGCCCCCGACGACGACGAAGACTACCTGCGCTTTCTCGATGCCAAGTCGCGCAGAGAAGCCGATTCGCGGCGTCGTGACCGTGAACGGGAAGCCGAACTCGACCGCAAACTCGATGAAGAGCTCAAAAAGATTCGAGAACGCGACCAGCACCGGGACACGGATAAGCCCGGTCGGGATGAGAGCGGGGACCCCGAAGATTAGAGGCCCGAATAGCTGTGCAGGCCCGAGAAGAAAATATTGACCACGGTGAAGTTGAAGATAATACACAGGTAGCCGACGATAGAGAGCCAGGCTGAGCGGGGCCCCGACCAGCCGCGGGTGGCGCGGGCGTGCAGGTAGGCGGCATAGACCACCCAGATGACAAAGGTCCAGACCTCTTTGGTGTCCCAGCCCCAGTAGCGGCCCCAGGCTTTTTCCGCCCAGATGGCGCCGGCAGCCAGGGTGAAGGTCCACATGACAAAGCCCACCGCGTTGAGACGGAAGGCAAAATTTTCTAGTGCCTGCGACGAGGGTACCAACCGCATAAAGTTCAACCTGGATGTCCGGTTGACCAGAATATCTTTTTCACGCCCGGTTTGGATCAGTTGCAGAATGGCCATAGCAAAGGTGATGGTAAAGATGCCCGAGGCCAGCACGGCAATGGAAACGTGAATAACCAGCCAGTAGGACTGGAGCGCGGGCTTGAGATGGCCCACCGGGGTGGGAAAACCGATGGTGGCGGCACACATCATGATGACGGCCAACCCCGACACCAGGGTGCCCACAAAACGCACATCGCGGAAGATCAGGGTGATGAGGTAGACGGCAGTCACCACCAGGGCCCCGGTGGTGCAGAATTCGTACATGTTGCCCCAGGGCACCCGGTGTGCGGCCATACCGCGAGTAACCACACCGGCACCGTGAATCACCGCACCTATGGCCAGCACCGTCACCCCCACGCGGGCGGCAGGCCGAGGCTCACGGTCGCTCCCCCACCGCATCGACGGGTCGGCCACGTGTTCGGCCAGTTTGGTTTCCGCCGCCTTTCTGTAGCCCATGCCCCGGGCACCGGTGCCCTGCTCGGTACCGGTGACCCTTGCCGCGGTATAGGCCGAAACCGAATCCTGATCCGGATCTCCGCCGGCTACGGCAGCCGCGGCAGTCAGTTGCCGCCGCCCTGCTTCCTGTTCCATGCGGCGCACGGCGCGCGAGTGCGAAACCATATCCCAGGTGAAAGCAACAAAAGCCACCGTGTAGGTGATCGCGGCAAGATACATGAAAAGCTCGCTCCACTGGGCGAGGGTGTCACTTATCATTTTGGTCCCCTGATCTCTTGGCACCGGACTCTTGATCCGCTTCGCTAAATTCTAGCCCCCACCGGTCAGCAAATATATCGGTGAGTTTATCGGCTTCATCACGTAAACGGGGGTCTTCCCCACGGGCCAGCAGGCCATATTCGACCTGTAGCCCCTGCGGCAGCTGGCTCGCGCGCACCCATACACGGCGGCGCGGGATAAAGAGCGAACCGATCAGCCCCACAAAAGCAAAAATAAATGACCACAGCACGGTTGTTTTACCCGGATCATACTGGACGTCTATCCCCACATATCGCTTGTAGCCCTCAAAAGTGACGGTGCCGCGGTTATCCGGCAGATCGACACTGTTGTTTTCGGGGGTGAGCACGATACCGTTGCCGGCGGCCATGGTGTTGAGAGGTGTCAGTGCCGAGGTGTTCAGCACGTACACGTTGTGCGGGGTGCCGTCATTGATACCCAGATCACCGTAGTAGGACTGGAGAATCAGGGCGGGGTTGAGCGGGGCAGAGTCGATAGAGACCGGCGCACCGCTGCTGGAGTAGTCGCTGGTGGGCAGAAACATGCCCACAAAGCCCAGTTGATCCGGCCGGGAATCGGGTACTTTGAGCACCACCGATGAGGTGTACTTGTTGTCCACGGTCAGCGCCACCACCGGCCCCTCGTAGGCGGTTCTGCCGTCGGCATCGGTCACCCGGATGACGGGGGCGTAGCCGTTCCCGGAAAGATAGAGGTTGGTTGTCCCCAGGCCCACCGGTTCGTTAACTTTGAGGGTCTGGTGGCTTTGCCGACCATCGGTGTCGGTGATAGCCAGCTCGGCGGTGTAGTCGAGGTCGTCGCCGTAGGTCACCGAGCCTTCTTGGCGGTCGTAGACCACGTCGAAGGATTCCAGGGTGACCGTGTAGGGGTCAAGCCAGTCGGGGTTGTAGTTGGTGCCCGGTGTGAAAGAGTCGTAGCTGATGAGCGAATTGACAAAGGTGTCTCCCTCAACCAAAATTTTCTGCCCCTTGTATCCAAAGAGGGAGCCCACGGCAACACCGACCAGCACACCAATCATGGCCAGGTGAAAGACAATATTCCCCACCTCGCGGGTGTAGCCGCGTTCTGCTCCCACCGACGGGGCACCGTCGTGGTTCCGTACCTGCACCCGGTATCCGCGCCGTGCGAGGATCTCTGCGGTATCCTCGACCGCCTGCTGGGCGCTGAGCTGGCCCGCCTCGCTGGGGATGGTCAGGACACGATGTACCGGTAACCGCCCAAAATTGTGGGGGGTGCGCGCCGGCGGCCGTCGCAGTGCCTGCCAGTGCTGGCGAGCTCGAGGAATAACGCAGCCGATCAGCGAGATAAAGAGCAGAATATATATGGCGGCGAACCAGACCGAATCAAAGACGTCGAAGAGTTGAAGGTGATCGGCGATAGGCCCCCAGGTGGGGTGGGTGTTAATGTAGTCGGTCACCTTGACGGGGTCTTGGATACGCTGGGGGAAGAGCGAACCCGGCACCGCTGCTACCGCCAGGAGCAGCAGGAGGAAGAGGGCGGTGTTCATTTTGGTGAGCTGGGTCCAGGCCCACCGCAGCATGCCGGTGAACCCCAGCGCCGGACTGTTTTTCACGGTGTGTCCCATGGTGTCTTTCTCAGATCGGTAGTTCGTAGGTGGGCAGGTTTGCCTGGGTCCACGCGATGAGCGCTGTCCAGGCACCGGTGGCGATGAGAGCCCCGATCACTATGAGCACGGAACCTCCCAGCCGCTGAAGTAGGAGGCGGTGCTTTCTTGCCCAGTTGAAGGTTGATACCCCGCGGGCAAGACCGAGAGCGACCAGGAGAAAAGGCACCCCCAGTCCCAGGCAGTAGACACCGGTGAGCAGAATAGCCTTACCGGTCTGCGAGCCATCGAGGTAGATCAGGCTCTGTACCGCGGCAAAGGTGGGTCCGATACAGGGGGCCCAGCCCAGCCCGAAAGTGACCCCCAAGATGGGCGCCCCCCACAGCCCAGCCGGGGGTTTCTTTCCTACGGTGCGGTTTCTCTGAAACCAGGAAAAATTACCCATAAAGACCAGGCCCATGAGGATGACCAACAGCCCCAGCAGTATCTGCACCCAGCCCTGACCCCGCAGCCAGGGTGCGGCCCCCAGCCGGGCGAGCACCACGCTCACCAGCACAAAGATGAGGGAGAAACCCAGAATAAACAGCAGGATCCCCAGCAGGGTACGGCGCGTGCGGTGCTCCTGTTCTGCCCCCGAGAGCCCCGCGACGTAGCCCAGGTAGCCCGGCACCAGGGGCAACACGCAGGGGGAAGCAAAGGATATTAGGCCGGCCAGCGCCGCCAGTGGGATAGCTAGCCAGAGGGAGCCGTCGGTGATGATGTGGCCCAAGCTAAGCACCGGAACTCTGCTCGGTGAGAAGGGTGTTCACGATGGATTCATCGATCTGCCCCAGAATGCGGGCAGCCACCCGGCCGGCGCTGTCGAGAATCAGGGTGGTAGGCACCGCCTGGGCCGGCACGTACTTGGACAGGCTGTAAAGAACCTCTCCCGAGGTGTCGTTGAAGCTGGGGTAGCCCACTCCAAAGTTATTCTCAAAAGCCTCCGCTGTCCCCCGCGTATCGCGCACGTTGGCACCGTAGAAAGCCACCGTCTGCCCGTATTTTTGGTGGAGGGCCACCAGGTGTGCTGCCTCGGCGCGGCAGGGGGCGCAGCCGGCGTACCAAAAGTTCAGCAGTACCGGCTTGCCGCGCAGGGATTCTGCGCTGACCGCGGTCCCGTCGTAGAGGGTGCCGGTGAACTCAACCGGTTCGCCCCGCTGGTCCTCGGCATATTCGGTCACCGAGCCGTCGCCGGCGATATAGCCCTTGGAGTCGCCGGCATCGGCCTGATCGGACAGTGAATCGTCGGAAGATGAACAGGCGCTCAATCCCAGGATTGCGGCGACAGAGGCCAGCGATAGCACCTGCTTGCGAGAAAGCTCGTGGTGCGATGGGGATTTTCGAAACTCGGGCATTCGTATCTCTCAAAAGGGTTGAAGGAGGGTGTGGCAGAGGCTGCACGGCTATGTTCCGGGGAGCTGGATCACTCCCGTGTACAGGTCAGCGGCGGGTTCACAATAGGAGGTACCGGGGCGGGAGGCGGCAAAAATATCGGAGAATTCAAAGGTGGTCAGTGACGCCAGGTTGCACTGCCGGCTGCGGGGGTCATGCGGTAGAGGGCGGCCCTCGGCGCTACGGCGGGCCATCCAGATAGGTAGCTGGTGCGAGACAAGCACCGCTTCGGCACCGCTACCGGCTATCTCGTAGGCTTTTTTCCCCGCATCACGAATGGCCTCGGCCATGCGTGCCGCCTGCGCGGCGTAGGGCTCACCCCAGGACGGGCGCAGGGGGTTATAGAGTTTAAGCCAGTGGCGGGGGTTGCCCAACAGTTCCTGCCGGCTAACGTGCAAACCCTCAAAATAGTTGGCCGCCTCGATAAGTCGCGGGTCGGGGTGCGCTTCAAGGCCCAGCAGCTCGGTGATCGGCTCTGCCGATTCCCTGGTACGGGTCAGCGGTGAGCAGGCCAGATACACGATATGCGCCCCGTCATCTGCCCGGCTTTTCAGTGCCTGGGCTGAGAGCCTCACCATCTGCCGGCCGGCGGGGGTGAGATGGTAGTGAGGCAGTCTGCCGTAGACGATCCGGTGCGGATTATCGACCTCACCGTGCCGCATCACGTGTACTTTTACCTGTGCAGATGAACTCATTGTTCTAGTTTCTCAAATCAAGATGTAGATTCCCAATCATCGGACCGGAGAGGGTGCAGGGTAACCCCTGGGAGCGGTGCCACCTCACTGAGTAGCGGAGGCGACTGATGAGCCTAGCGGTGTCTGGCGATTTCAGCACTCAGTGTCTTACGCAGTCTTCGCCGGCTAATCTGCCAAAAATCTGTGGGCACACCGTTGACACAAACCACCGGCACCTCGGTGTCATGGCGCTGACGCAGCTGCGGGTTGTCATCGATGTTGATGTCGGTGTAGCTAAGCCCCAGCTCCGCTGTCACCTGCCCCACCACCTGCCGGGCCTGATCGCAGAGGTGGCAGCCTTCCCTGGTGAGCAGCCAGACCTGCGGAAGCTTTTCTTCTACCATAGGTAATGATTCTACCCGCAAAAAGAGATGGGCCCCGCACCCGTGCATTTCGGTGCGAAGCCCATTTTCTCGTCAAGAAGAAGCTACTTCTTGTTACGACGCTGGTGGCGGGTCTTGCGAAGCAGCTTGCGGTGCTTCTTCTTTGACATGCGCTTGCGGCGCTTTTTGATAACTGAACCCATAGGATTCACCTCACTCACAGATCTGCTGCCCGACCGTAGCCCGCCCGAAAGCGGGCACGTTAGCTGTGTCGGGCACACGATTTATACCGGTATAAAACGCTTTGAAAAAACCAAAAAGGCACAGCAGTGCCCGGCGGCTATAAAAACGCTCTGGAATATAGCCTACAAGCAGGTGGTCGCTTTTATGTCATTGTGGGCGGGAATGAGAGTTTTTTCTCGTTTCGCCCCCCCTATTTTTCTTCTGTCCCCCGGTTGCTGTCCGATGCCGGGGGAACCCCGTAAGATTCCGCCCCGGTCAGCGCTTCAAGACGCTGGATTCTTGCCGCCTCAAGACGGTCCACCTCACCGGGGTCCAACCGCCCGGTTACCTCCGGCACCTGCTCGGTCGCCGGTCCCGGAGTAGCGGTGTTGGGTGCCGCTGCCGCCGGCCGGGTGAGACCCAGCCAGCGGCCCAGCCTACCGCCGCGGTACTGAACGGTGTCTTCCCGGCTCCCGGCCGGTACCTGGGTTCGGGTCTGTTCTGTGCGGCCGGCACCTGCCGGCACCTCCTGCGGCTCTACCTCTACCGGTTCTGCACGGTTCTTGTGTCGGCCCTCCCCGGTAGCCGGTATCGACACCGCGGGTACTGTCCCGGTAGATTCGGCGGGTGACGGCCTACCCGTGCGGATAATCGGTTTAATCACGGTGGCGTGCACCGGCGAAGATACCGTGCCCCGCCGCCGGGACTTACCCCGCGATGTCTGCGGGGCCCGCACCACGTGTCCGGCCCGGCGGGCAAGCTCGGCAGCGGGTGTGCTGTCTTCCCGTTTTTCCCGCTGCCGAGCTAGCGGTGTAAATTCCGGTACCGTTTCCCCGGGCACCGCCTCCCTGTCCCGTGCCGGCCCGTCCTCTTCAGCGGGGCCCGCGCCGTCCTCAGGCCGGTCACCGCTTCCCGGCCCCGGTGCGGTGTACGGGGCAGGATCAGAGCTGCTGTCTTCGTGACTGTTGGAGAATCCTGGTTGCTCACTCCGGGCATACGGGGTGTCGTCCGCCCGATGATCCGGGTCTAATTCATCGAGATGTGAAGGTTCGGCCCCGAGCGGAGGGTCGGACTCCGCGGTTTGGTGCCCCGCAGGCACTTCCGTCTGCTGTGCTCCCCGGGCCGCGGTGCTGGCTGAAATATTTTCGAGGGCGGCAATCAGCGCGGGGGAAGCGGCCTCGTTCCATTTATCGGGCACAAGGTCCTCGGTATCAATATCAACCGGTTCCATTGCCGCCACCGTCCCCGGCATCTCGTTGGCCACCCCGGTCGCCTCGTCCAGGTCAATACCGGCCTCAATATATTGCTGCTCAATACTGGCCACCACCAGCTGTTTGGCCAGCTGACCGTCGCCGGAATCCACCGCATCAATGATCGCCTGATGCTCGGCACGTAGACGGGTAGCGGTAGAACTCCACAGCGGAACCTTCCCCATGAGCGAAAACAGATACTCATTCATGGAATCACCCAGGGAAGCCATCAGCCCGGTCAGCAGGTGATTACCCGCCAACTTGGTGAGCGCGATGTGAAACTGCACCTCCAGCCGGTGAAACTCGGCCGGCAGTACACCGTGCTCACTCATACGGGCCGCGAGGTCCCGCAGCTCAAACATGGCCGGGCTCTCGGGGTCTGCGTGTTCCAGCGCCCAGGACTCAATCATAATCCGGGTCTGAATCATATCCCTCACCGGGTAACGGGCCTGGGCCATATGCAGCCGCAGGGCCGGGGCGGCAGCGGCGGCCGGCGAACTGACCAGACGCGGAATAATGGTTTTCCTCCTACCCTCGTACAGGCGCAACACGCCCATATTTTCCAGGCGTTTGAGGGCTTCCCTGGTACTGCTGTGGCTCGATCGTATGGTGGTGGCTATCCGCCGGTCATCGGGCAGGTCCTCGCCCAGGGAAATATTTCCCTCAAAGATTTCGGTTTCAAGCCACTGAAGGATTTTACGGTCTACTGACATGAGAAAATCTATCCGGTCTTTCGGTTGTACGCCTTGTCAACATGGGCGAGGTCTAGTGGGAGCGACGACGCCCCCAGCGGGTGAGCGTTGCAAAAATGCCGCGGCTGTCGTGCCGGGCCGGTTCCTGAGGGGCCGTGGGCAGGCCCGGCAGGGTTTCCAGGTCTGAGCGCTCCGGGTGGTTCTGCTCGACCTCGGTGGTTTCGACGCGGCCGGTGCGCCCCTCAGCCCCGGTACCGGCCACCAAATTTTCAATCCAGTCGCCCACCTCGGTGAGCGGCTGCGGGGTCAGCGAGTAGAAGCGTTTTTGCCCGATCGCCTCGGTGTCTACCAGACCCATCTGGCGCAAAACCTTAAGGTGTTTAGAAACGGTGGGCTGACTCACGCCCAACTCGTCAACCAGTTCGCCCACCGCCCGCCTACCGCGGGAGAGGGTCACCAGAATACTGCGGCGGGTAGGATCGGCAATCACCGCAAAAACATCATCAACCATGTACCCATAATTGCATATATAACTAATAGAGTATAAGAGATGCTTCACATTTCAGGCAGATTTTTTGGGTACACAACCCCGGCCCCATATCCACTCTAACTAGAGCTTATGCTTCACACCATATATGCCCGGCACATTAGTCATACCAGGGGCTAAGTCCCCAGTGCGGAAAAATTTCTTTGCGGGTGGCCAGCACCGTTCTATCGACCGCATCGGCCGGATCATAGCCCTCCGCCCAGGGGAGCCACCGAATATCCGCGCCGTCACCCATCGTATCCGGCACCGGCGCACCGTAGGTTTCGCGCACAAAAGTCCGCCAGCTGTCCGGGATGGGAGCCCCGGCAGACAGAGGGCTACCCGCGGCAACGGCGATCAGATGGGACCAGCTGCGCGGCACCGCGTCATACAGTGAATAACCACCGCCGCCGGTGGCAAGCCACCTCCCCCGGCAGAGTTCACCGGCAAGAGACGAAATACGGGCGGCAACCTCCCGCAAAGCCTCGATGCTGATCTTCATGTGCGACATCTCGTCGCTGATATGCGAGTCGCACCCGTGCTGACTCACGATCACCTCGGGGCCAAACTGACGCACAACCGCAGGTACCACCGCCTCAAAGGCCCGCAACCAGGCGGAGTCTCCGGTACCCGCGGGCAGGGCGACGTTAACCGCGGTCCCGCTAGCCGGCCCCGGCGGCCCGGATTCGCTACTAAATCCGGTACCGGGAAAAAGGCTCATACCGCTCTCGTGCACAGAGACGGTGAGCACGTTGGGGTTGTCCCAAAAGATGCTCTGAGTGCCGTCCCCGTGGTGGGCATCAATGTCGATGTAGGCGACCCGTGATACCCCGTGGTCGAGCAGGTACTGGATCGCCACAGCGCAGTCGTTATATACACAAAATCCGCTGGCTCTCTGGCGCGCCGCATGATGCATACCGCCACCAAAATTCACCGCGTGCCGCACCTTCCCCTCAAGAATAAGCTGGGCCGCCCGAAGGCTAGCTCCGGCAAGACGCGCGCTTGCCTCGTGAACCCCCCGATATCCGGGAGTGTCATCGGTGCCCAGCCCCGAACCCGGCATACTCAGGGAGGGGTCGTGGCTGATTGCTTTAACCTTGCGAATATATTGCCTGTCGTGGGCGAGCATAAGCTGGCTGTCACCGGCGATCTCTGCCGGCTCAACGCGCACCTGGGGCAGGTCAAACAGCCCCAGTTCCCGGGCCAGTTGCGCGGTAGCATCAAGTCTGCTCGGGTGCATGGGATGATAGTCACCAAAACAGTAATCGGCCATGCCCGGGTGCCAGAGCACCGCCGTCGGTATTGGCGAACAGGTATCGCAAAAACTCACGGACACCACCCCCATTGGTAATTTCTGTCACAGCCCATCATAGACACACCCGTTCCCAAATCGGTACACCGGCACCGTTAGCCCCGCAAGGACTAAGCTGTATAGGGCAGTGACGGTGAACGGTGACCCTCGAGGAGGTGGACGATGGCAAAAGCAGGTGCAACAGGCAGCTATCAAGAACAGCGGGACACCGGAACCCCGATGCTAGCGCTGACAGGTCTTCGAGATTTTCTCAGCAGAACCGTTATTTCCTCCCCGTCCCGCGCCGCTATCCTGGCCTTTACCACGGTGATAGCCTTCTTCTCCCTGGTGCTGTGGCTGCCCATCTCCTCGGCAGACGGGCACGCTATCGACTACCACCACGCACTTTTTACCGCCACCTCAGCGGTCACGGTCACCGGCCTCACCACCGTCACCACCGCCGTGCAGTGGTCTTTTTTTGGGCAGCTCATGATTCTTATCGCCTTCCAGATTGGCGGCCTGGGAACACTCACCATGACCTCCCTGCTGGCGATGGCTGTGGGAAGAAAACTGGGTCTGCGGTCCAAACTGGTGGCGCAGGAGGCCATGAACATTGGCAAGCTGGGTGATCTTGGCTCGGTTCTTCGCACCGTCGCGGTCACCTCAATATCCATTGAGGCCACCATTGCCCTGATCCTGATCCCGCGTTTTCTTCTGCTGGGAGAGTCCCTGGGCAAAAGTATCTGGCACGGTATCTTTTACTCGGTCTCCGCGTTCAATAATGCCGGATTCACCGCCCACCCCGACGGCATTGTGCCCTACCGGGGTGACCTTTGGATTCTGCTTCCCCTCTGCCTGGGCGTGTTTATTGGCTCCCTGGGTTTTCCCGTAATTTTAGTGCTCCAGCAGACCCCTTTGCAGTTCAGTCGCTGGAATCTGACCACCAAGCTCACCATGATCGGCACCGTGGTCCTGTTAGTGATCGGCACGGTGCTGTGGGCCGTGTTCGAGTGGTCTAACACTCGGACCATAGGCGGTCTTAGCCCGCTGAGTAAAATATTTGACGCTTTCTTTGCCTCAACCATGACCCGCTCGGGTGGGTTTAGCCTGGTTGAGATGGGCGAGGCATCCCCCATCACCCTGCTCATCACCAATGTGCTCATGTTTATTGGGGGCGGCTCCGCTTCCACCGCGGGCGGTATCAAAATCACCACGGTCACCGTAGTTTTTCTCGCGGTGGTGGCCGAAGCTCGCGGTGATCAGTTTGTGATGGCTTTCAACCGCACCATTCCCGACTCGGTGCTGCGCATTGCCATCTCGGTGATTATGATGAGCGCTATCATCGTGTTTATTGGTACCGCCGCCATTGTTTTTTTGAGTGGAGAGAGCCTGGATCTGGTGCTTTTTGAGTCGATCTCCGCCTACGCCACCTGCGGACTCACCGTGGGGCTGGCAGCCACCCTGCCACCCTCCTGCATTTATATTCTTGCCGTACTGATGTTTGTGGGGCGTATCGGAATCATTACCGTGGCAACCGGTTTAGCGCTGCGCTCCCGCCGCCGTTTGTACAAGTACCCCGAAGAAAGGCCCATCATTGGCTGACCGCTCGCAAGAACACAATGCTCCCGTGATGATTATCGGGCTGGGCCGCTTTGGTTCCTCGACCGCCGCCCAGCTACGCCGGCAACATAAGGAGGTGCTGGCGGTAGAAAAAGACCCCGTCCTGGTACAAAAGTGGTCCGGCCTACTCACGCACGTGGTGGAGGCCGACGCCACCGATATTGATGCTCTGCGTCAGCTCGGTGCAGCCGATTTCACCTCCGCGGTGGTGGGGGTGGGCACCTCGGTTGAGGCGTCGGTCCTTATTACCGCAAACCTTGTTGACCTGGGTATAGGGCGGATCTGGGCTAAGGCTCTCACCCCGGCCCACGGCAAAATTCTGTCGCGGATCGGTGCCCACAACGTGGTCTTCCCCGAGGCGGACGCCGGGCGGCGGGCGGCCCACCTGGTCTCGGGTCGACTTCTTGACTACATTGAGTTTGACGATGATTTTGCGATCGTCAAAATGTATCCGCCCAAGGAAACCCACGGCTTTACCCTCGCGGAATCTGATGTACGCGGCAAATACGGGGTCTCGATTGTGGGGGTTAAACCGCCGGGTGAAGAATTTACCTACGCCACCCCCAGCACCCGGGTGTCGTCGCGCGATCTGCTCATTGTGTCGGGGCAGGTGGACCTCATCGAGCGTTTCGCGGCGCGCCCATGAGACAAAACCTTCCAAAAATGAAGAAATTTTTCGTGAAACCCGTATTTAAGTTGTGTATTCGCTCAATTTCTGTTTAGACTAGAGTTACCTCTAAAGGTGCGAGTGATTACTGAACGGATTGCGAACCCGTTCAAACGGTTTGATGATTTCGACATTCTAGCCTGGTTTCCCCTAAGCCAGGCGTTGACTTCATTTGACTGAAGTGGTTTGACCCCTATATCGAACCACTAAGAAAGGCTCCGACTGATTCCCTACAGTCGGAGCCTTTTATATTGGGGGGCTGGGGCTAGCTACCGATACCACCCACGGCCGGTGCTCTAGCCGCTGTAGTCGCGGCTCATTTCCTCTGCCCTATCGGCACCGGCTTTCATCGCCCGGTAGGTGAGATCGCCCAGCCCACCCCGCTGGTATGCCTGTATCGCTTTCTCGGTGGTCCCGCCGGGGCTGGTTACCGCCTGCCGCAGCTGCTGCGGATCGGGGCTGTCCTCCAGTAGAGCGCCGGCACCGGCCACGGTGTGTGCGGACAGCAGGGTGGCTGTCCGGCGGTCCAGTCCTAACCGCACCCCGGCGTCGGCCATGGTCTCTGCCAGCAAAAAAGCATAGGCCGGGCCGGACCCGGAAAGGGCGGTCACCGCGTCCATCTGCCCCTCCTCGACCGTTACCACCGTGCCCGCCGCACCCAAAACCTCTTCCGCCAAACGCACCTGTTCCCGGCTCACCGTCTGACCCACGGCTATCGCCATCACTCCTCTACCCAGACGCGCGGGAGTGTTGGGCATACAGCGAATCACCGGCTGCTCCTCCCCCAGGGCCTCCTGAAGGGCGGCAAGTTGTACACCGGCGGCAACCGAGATCACCGGGGTACGGGGTCCCAGTGACCCGGAAATTTCGCGGGCGAGATCAACAATAGCGTGGGGTTTCACTCCCAGAACCACCAGGTCGGCTCCGGTCACCGCCCTCCGGTTCGCCTCCGGATCGTTCTCGGCACTAAAAACCTGTATTCGGCCGCCCCTATCCCCTATCCGGTCGGGCAGCTGCTCGGCACTGGCTGCGCTGTGCACGCTGGCGCGAATATTCTCCGCAGCCAACCCGCCGGCCAGCAGGCCCGCCGCAATCGAACCGTTCATCGAACCGGCACCCACAAAAGTTATGACCGTATCTTTCACTCTTAAACTCCCCTGATCGGTAGGCTCCGTCAAAACCTAGCTTTTCGAAAAAATTTTACGCCCCGCTGCTAGCCGGGTATCCGCCGCAAATGCCGGTGGGCAAACTGAAGGGTTTCATAGAGCATCTCATCACGCTCGCTCACCTTCTTGCCCCTGGTCGAAATTTCCGCGCACACCACACCGTCAAACCCCGTATCGGCGAGGTACTCCAGTGTCTCTGCCACCGGCTGCCGCCCGTAGCCGGGCACGAGATGCTCATCCATCACCCGGTCCCCCTGACCGTCAGTCAGGTGCACATGCCCCAGTCTGCCGCCAATCCTCTGCACGTACTCCAGCGAGTCGACACCCGCCGCTGCCGCATGGGAAAAATCCCAGGTTATCCAGTCGTAGTCAAAGAGGGTCGGATCCCAGTGCGGAGCATACATCTCAATGCTCCTCCCCGCGGCCTCCCAGGGGTACATATTCTCCACGGCAATCTTCACTTCCTCCCGCAGGGAAATCTCGCGGACCCCGGACACAAAATTCTTTGCGTAGGTCTTCTGCCAGCGGAAAGGCGGGTGCGCCACTATCACCGACGCCCCCACCGCCTTGGTCATCTTTGCCGCCATTTGCAGTTTGTTCCAGGCCCTACCCCACACCTGCTGGGTCAGTAGCAGGGTGGGTGCGTGAATAGCTGAAATGGGTATCTGGTATTTCTGCACCAAATCGAGCACATCGTGGGGTTCCTGGGAAAGAGCATCGCCGGTGATCATCACCTCAACACTGTCATACCCAAGGTCAACGGCGGTCGCAAATGTGGCGGGTAAACCCGGTGGAAAGAGACAGGACGACGACAGCGCCACTTCGACTGGCTTCTTGGGTGTCTGGCTCATCGGCTCAACTCCTGTGTTTCCCGGATGCGTTGTGTACCTTTATACAGTGTAAGCGCCCGGGCTCCTGAGAACCTGGGCGCTCTCCCTGCCGGGCCGGCCGGTATCTGGGTGGCCTACTTCGTGGCCGCCGTTTTCCGGGTTGCGGTCTTCTGCGCCGTACCCTTTGCCGACGTGGTCTTCTTTGCCGCGGTTTTTCTGCCCCCGCGCTTAGCCGGGCCCTTGGCGCGTTTTTCTGCCAAAAGCTCCACGGCCCGCTCGTGGGTAACCGACTCCACCGTCTCCGAGCGCGGCACGGTGACATTGGTGACGCCGTCGGTGATATAGGGGCCGAACCGGCCATCTTTGATCACGATCTTCTTCTCAGAGGCAGGGTCAGTACCCAGTTCAGCCAGGGGCGGTTTGGCGGCGGCACGGCCGCGCTGCTTGGGCTGGGCATAGATTTCTTTAGCCTGCTCTAGAGTGATGGTGAAGATCTCCTCCTCAGAGCCGATAGAACGTGAATCGGTCCCCTTCTTCAGATAGGGGCCAAAACGGCCGTTCTGTACGGTGATCTGTGTCCCCTCACTATCGGTACCCAACACCCGCGGCAGACTCATGAGTTTAAGTGCATCGTCAAGGGTTACCGTTGCCACGTCCATAGACTTGAACAGGGAGGCGGTGCGGGGCTTCTCGGGCTTGGGCTTCTTCTTGGGCTTGGGCCGGCCATTCTTGTAATACTCGGTGGGCTGGGCTTCCATCCACGCCTGGATTTCTTCCTCGCTCATCTCGGGAATAATCTCGGTGACGTAGGGGCCAAAGCGGCCGTCCCGCACCACGATAGTGCGCCCGGTCTGCGGGTCCTGCCCCAGCTCACGGCCATCCTGTTTGCCCTGCTCAATCAGTTCCGCCGCCCTCTGCGCGGTCAACTCGTCGGGGGCGAGATCAGCGGGTAGGTTGGCGCGCACCGGGTCTTTCACCTCGCCCGTTTCGGTGTCCACCTCACCGGCAGTCTCCAGGTAGGGGCCGAATTTGCCCACCCGCACATTGATGCCGTCAGCGATAGCAATCGAGTTGATGGCTCGGGCATCAATATCACCCAGGTTGTCAACAATGGGTTTAAGCCCCTGCTTCTGGCCGTCACCAAAATAGAACTCGCCCAACCAGTGGGCGCGCTGCTGCTCACCGCGAGAAATCCGGTCAAGGTCCTCTTCCATCTCGGCAGTGAACTCATAGTCAACGTACCTGTCAAAATGTTCCTCAAGCAGGCGAACCACCGAGAAAGCGGTCCAGGATGGCACCAGGGAACCCGACCGGTTGTTAACATAGCCGCGGTCCATAATGGTTGAGATGGTTGCCGCATAGGTGGAGGGCCGCCCGATCCCCAGCTCGTCGAGAGTTTTCACCAGGGAGGCTTCGGTGTACCGCGGCGGCGGGGTGGTGTCGTGGCCCTGCACCTCAATCTCCGAGGCATCCAACCTGTCCTTCTCGG
The DNA here is from genome assembly GCF_055285355.1 of Rothia sp. 18CD1-1. Classification (NCBI taxonomy): domain Bacteria; kingdom Bacillati; phylum Actinomycetota; class Actinomycetes; order Micrococcales; family Micrococcaceae; genus Rothia; species Rothia sp. 18CD1-1. The sequence continues at coordinate 458,350 of NZ_JBUZLI010000003.1, forward strand.
CCAGCTGGGGCAGCCGCCGGTCATCGCGGTCGTTCCCGCGCGGTTCGTCGGTGCCCTCCTCGTACGCGGCAAGGAAACCGCGGAAAGTGATCACGGTACCCGAGGCACTAAACTCGGCGTCACGACCGTTCTGTGTGGTTGCCCCCAGCTTCACCGACGCGGTTGACCCCTTGGCGTCTGCCATCTGCGAGGCCACGGTACGTTTCCAAATCAGCTCGTAGAGCCGGAACTCGTCGGTGCTCAGCGCGGACTTAACCGCGGCCGGGGTGCGGAAAGAGTCACCGGCGGGCCGGATCGCCTCGTGAGCTTCCTGCGCGTTCTTGGATTTTGAGGCATATCTGCGCGGTGAGGCCGGTACAAATTCTTGGCCGTAGAGTTCCTGAGCCTGGCTGCGGGCAGCAGCGGTCGCCTGCTCAGACAGCGCCACCGAGTCGGTACGCATATAGGTGATATAGCCGTTCTCGTAGAGACGCTGGGCAACCTGCATGGTGGAGCGGGACGAGAACCTCAGCTTGCGGGCAGCCTCTTGCTGCAGAGTCGAGGTGGTGAACGGTGCCGCGGGCCTGCGGGTGTAGGGTTTGGTCTCCACCGAACGCACGGTGAACTCGGCCTTCTGGAGCCCCTCGGCCAGGCTGGTTGCCGCCTGCTCGTCGAGATGCGCCACTTTACCGGCGGCAGCCGGCTTAAGCTCCCCGCTGTCGTTAAAGTCTCTACCGCTGGCCACCCGCGCGCCGTCTACCGCGCTGAGTTTGGCGGTCAAAGATTCACCGGAAACGGTGGTAAAAACACCGGTGAGATCCCAGTAGTTAGCCGAGCGGAAGCCCATGCGCTCACGCTCACGCTCCACCACCAGGCGGGTAGCCACCGACTGCACCCTACCCGCAGAGAGGCCGCGGGAAACCTTGCGCCAGAGCACCGGTGAAATCTCATAGCCGTAGAGGCGGTCAAGGATACGGCGGGTCTCCTGGGCGTCCACAAGATCCTGGTCAATATCGCGCAGCTCACCGAAGGCACGCTCAACCGCCTCCCTGGTGATCTCGGGGAAGGTCAGACGGTAGACCGGAACCTTGGGTTTGAGCACCTGAAGCAGGTGCCAAGCGATGGCTTCACCCTCGCGGTCACCGTCGGTTGCCAGGTAGAGGGCATCCGACTCTTTGAGTTTGCGTTTGAGCTCGGCAACCTTCTTCTTCTTATCGGGGTTGACCATATAGTAGGGTTCAAAGTCATGATCAAGGTCAACAGCAAATTTGCCCATCGAGGACTTCTTGAGCTCATCGGGAAGTTCGGAGGGCTGCGGAAGATCCCGAATATGCCCCATCGACGATTCAACCTCGTAGGCATCGCCCAGGTAGCCGCTGATCGTTTTCACCTTGGACGGCGACTCCACAATCAGCAGCGATTTACCGTGTTCCGCGGTGGTTTTTGCCTTAGCTGGCACTTTGCTCCTTGTATCTTGACAACGGGTACTCTAGCTACTGTCACTTTAACGCATACGAGTAGCTTGTCCCGGTGAACCTTCACTCTGGATCAGGGTGTGACATTCTTGGTGCCCCCTCTGAGTAAAGATACCAGGTGAAGACGCTAAAGCCATCCAGCGGCACTATCGGCAGACCACCGGACACCCCTCCATAAGCTACTGCCCGCACACCGTCAGCTACCGTTACCCAGTCTCAGTTCAGAACCTGAGACCCGCTCGGGTTCCACCACCACCCAGTGCATAGCCTCGGGGCTTGCCACGCGCACCTCATCTAACACCTCGGGGTCGATGTCAAGTTCGTCGGGGTACCAGTAGGCCGTACCGTAGACCGTCACCTGCCGCACCCCGTTACTGCGCGCCTCGTCGATCTCAAAGGCGACCTTTTTGGTCACCACGATGGAGCTAAAGGTGTCTTCGGGTTTGGTTTGGAAATATATTTTGCCGTCAAACACCGTGTAGCGTACCGAAAAAATATCGATCCGGTTGCCCAGGCTCAGAGCCAGCCGCCCAATACTGTGTGCCCGCAGCAACCGATGGCAGGTCTCTTCATCAAGCTCAATCAGCGGATTCCCGTTCTGGGGGGTAGTAGCCATGTGTGACAGTCTAATGCTCCTGGACAATACACAGGAAACCCTGCTCAATAAGCAGACGAATATGACCGAGTAGATCTCGTCTCTGGTGCTCTGCCTCCTCCGCCTCCCAGCCCAGCAGGGCCTCGAGGGCACCCATGATTTGGCCCGCGGTCAGCTCACCGTCGCAGGCGGACACAAAACCGGCGGTGGCGGTTGTTTCCACCAGGCTGCGGTGCAGACCCACTCCCCGTCGAAGCACAATGACCCCGGGGTGTTCGGCTGCGGGGTGGGAGTGCCGCTCCTCCGTGACGTCGTCGGCCACCAGCAGGTGGGAATCCTCCAGTTCCCCGTCGGTGATGCGACTCAGGGTGTCGTGGGTGGCGACTTCCTCGGTGATAAAAGCTGCGATAGGTTGCTGGATCGGGTGGGTGATCTCCTCAAAGCGTCGGAGCATCGGCCGGATACTATCTGCCGGGCGGCGCAGCCACACCATACCAAAACCGATAGATCCCACGCCGCGGCTCTCAAAATCTCTGAGGTAGTCGGTGTATGCTGCCTCAAAAAGTTTGGGGTTGCGGTGTTCGCTGGAGTCACGCAGCCAGGTTTCAGCATACTGTTCGGGCGAGAGTACCTCACGCTGGATAAACCATGCTTCGCTCTCATCACCCACCCAGGTGCGAGGTCGCTGTGACCAGTCGGGCCCGGCCTGACCACCGGGTGGGGCCGACGGAATCTCCCAGTTGGCCAGCATCTGCGCTCTCCCTCCGGCCACCAGCACGGAGGGTAGCTGCCGCACCAGGGTAGACACAATGGTGTCGCCAACCAGACCTCCGTCACGGTAGGTGTAGCGGCTCTGCCCCGTCTCATCGCTGGAGCGCGGGCTGATCACAAAGGGCGGGTTAGAAACCACCAGATCAAACTTTTCACCGGTAACCGGTTCCAGTAAAGACCCCCGCCGCAGACTCACCCGGCCCTCCGGGTTCTCGGGGTCAATACCCAGCGTCCCGGCGTTGAGCAGAAGATTGAAACGGGTAAAGGCGAGAGCCCGTAGTGATACGTCGGTGGCGGTCACATGCCGGGCGTGGGTGAGCAAGTAGAAGGTTTGGATACCGCACCCGATACCCACGTCGAGAGCCCTGCCTACAGGCTCGCGCTCGGTGAACCGGGCTAGACTCAGCGAAGCCCTGCCGATACCGAGCACGTGATCTGTGCGCAGCGGGCCGGGGCGCTGGTGGGCTCCGGGGTCTGAGGCGACCCACACCTCGACGGTATCGCTAACCCTGTGCGGGCGCAGGTCCACCGAGGCGCGGAAAACCGGCGTCCCACCGCCCTTCCCGTGCGCAGGCTCCGCAGGGGATTCCAGCAATCCCAGCGCTTTCAGTAGCTGGCTAGCCCCCGCCCCCAGGGCTGCATCAATCCTGTCCGCAGAAAGTGTTTGGCCGAGCATAAACAGTGCCACGGTGTCGGCGAGCTTACCGGTGTCTCCTCTCCCGTCGGCATTCGCTACCTTCACCCTCCGCCGGGCCGGGGCCAGCTGATCGCGCTCCAGGGCGGCAAAGGCCCCGGGCCCCAGCAGGTCTTCTACGCTCCGACACGAGTAATCGATATCGCTCAGCCTGCGGGCACAGTCCGCCAGCGCCGGCAGATCCCAGCTGTGAGGTGTTCCGGCCAGGTGCGAGAAATCAGGGTAGTCACTATAGATCACGGTCAATATTCTGGCACAGATGCGGACGTTATCCCGCCGAGACCCGATATCTGCCTAGAGGTCCATCGGGTTCATCAGTCTGCACGAAAAATTTTCTTGTTTAAAAACTTCTCAAACACTAGTCGAAGTGCTAATCTTTGTGTAGGACGCGCGAAAGTGCTCCACTTCCGAGGCCCGTGCTCAGACACGGGCTTTCGTGTTTTCAGAGGAGGTTGAAGGCTTGTACGTCGGCTACTTCGACGAGTTCGGCCATAACGGTCTTTATCAATCACGTCATGATAGTTCGTACAAGACCCATCCCGTCTTCGGTCTCGGTGGGCTCATCATTCCAGCTAATTCTATACGTGAACTCTCGGGTAGATTCCGGTTCATTAAGGAACGCGGACTGAAACAAGAGATTGAGGCTAAGGTTATTCCTTACGGAAAGAAAATAGAGCAGTGGGAAAAGAAGGGTTCTGCGCTTCTCACTACCCGCAATATTAGCTCCTACCGTGAGACTAGAAATATGTTATTCCGCATCCTCACTGCACTAGAAAATTTTGGAGCAAAAATAGTATTTTATGGACAGGAGAAACCTCGTGGAGGCCCCGATGTTGTGAAGGAAAGCAATGCGGATCGTTACGGTCATGCTATGAAACAGCTGATCCAAAGAGTCCAGTGGGACCTCCCTGATAACGAAAATTTTATGCTGATCCTTGATAAACAGGGGGATAGAGAACGACTAGAAATTTTTGCAGAAACCGCAGCATTCATGTTTTCCAACGAAAATGCTAACAGGCTTCTCGAGCCCCCAATGGAGGTCGAAAGCCACCTCTACCAGACCGTACAATGCGCAGATTGGATTTGCGCTTTACTGGGTAGGATTGCCGCATATAAGTTCGACCCTGATTTTTCAGAGTTCGCGTGGGCACCCAAATATTTCGGTAGTAGACTAGCCTCCATCACAACAAATTCCAGTAAAATTCGAAGTCTTGCTTCATCAGATTCTTTAGATGTCTACAAACAACATCTTAGCAGCCAGAAAACATGTTACGATTCAACCAAAATTCCAGCTTCGCAAGAATCTTTGAACCAGCTTCGTCAAAAATATTCCAATTAATTCTGTACAGCTTAATTTTTTATATAAAAATGAAACAGTTAATTATCTGCCTATCGCGGGGTGGAAGCGACTGTCCCACTTCCACCCCGCTAAGACCGAAAACCCCTACTCACCCAGGGCGGGGACGATGTCCTTCATGATGGCTTCAAGCTGCCGCAGGTTAAAGTCAACGCCGAGCTGGTTGGGGATGGTCACCAAGACGGTATCGGCTGCGGCCACCGCGGCGTCTTCTGCCAGTTCTCGGGCGATCTGCTCGGGTTCCCCGATATAGGATCGGCCGAATCGGGAAAAGGCGTTGTCGATATAGCCCAGCTGATCCTGGGATTCGGCCCTGGCCCTCATGCCAAAGTAGCGCTGGGACTCTTGGTCGATGATAGGAATGATGGAGCGTGACACCGAGACTCGCGGCTGCCAGTCGTGCCCGGCCTTTTTCCACTCGTCCCGGTAGAGGGAGATTTGTTCAGCCTGAAGCTGGTCAAAGGGCACGCCGGTGTCTTCCAATAGCAGGGTTGATGACATGAGGTTCAGCCCCTGTTGGGCTGTCCACAGTGAGGTCTCCCGCGATGCTGAACCCCACCATATCCGCCGCCTGAGCCCCGGAGACTGCGGCTGGATCGGGTCGAGCTGCCGGGGGTTGTCGGCATTTTGGGCTATGCCTTTACCCTCGATAGCTTCCAGAAAGAGGCGGGTGTGCTTGCGTGCCATATCCGCTTCAGTTTCCTCGTCGGTGGGTAGGTAGCCAAAGTGCGCAAAACCTTTGTAGACGGTTTCCGGGGAGCCCCGAGATATACCCAGCTGTAGCCTCTCGCCCGCGGCAAGAAGGTCGGTCATGGCGGCGTTTTCTGCCATGTAGAGGGGGTTTTCGTAGCGCATGTCGATCACGCCGGTGCCCAGCTCAAGTTTTGTGGTGCGGGCTCCGATAGCTGCCAGCAGAGGGAAGGGTGATGCCTGCTGCTGGGCGTAGTGGTGCACCCTGAAGAAGGCGCCGTCTACGCCGAGTTCCTCGGCACCGACCGCCAGGTCTACCGCCTGGTGGAGCATGTCCGAGGCTGTTCGGGTGCGGGAACCGGCCACATCGGCCCAGTGGCCAAATGAGAGGAAACCTATTTTTTTCATTTTATTTTTCTCCTTGTCGGGGTCTCTTTCATGACAAAAATTACTTTACATGTAAAGTAATTTTTTGGCAATGTTTCCTCCGAACACAGGTCTGTCCAACTCTAGTGAGCGCCCAAAGACCGCCTCAGGGTCCCCATTTCCACCCACACGCCCACCGACACCGGTCATAGCGAGGGAAGGTAAGTTTTTCTCTGAATATTTCCGTAGAAATTTATGCCTTGGCTACGGCCGGGCCGGTGTCCCCGACACCGCGGACCAGCAGTACATCCGATAGTTATCATCCTTCGGATCTCCGGGGCCGTACACCTCCAGGTTCACCCCGGTGGGCGCAAGCCCCTTCCCGGGAATAAACACCGACTGAAGGTAGTCAAAACCCGGCCTGATCGCCCCCGGTACAGCGCCCCTCACCATAACGGTGGCGTAGAGGGAGGCCGGCACCACGGTGCCGGTAAGCCCCAGGGCGGCAACAGCGCCCACCTCCCGCACCATAAAACCGGCGGTGTAGATAAAACCGGTATCGGATTCATCCGGCATCATCAGCCCCACCGCCTGCAGCTTCTCCACCGCCCGCGCCTGCTCATCCCCCAGCCCCGAGTAAAGCTCCCGCCACAGGGCAGAGAAATCATCTGACCCATCGGCGCTCACACTCAGGCCGGCCACAAGAAACCCGCCGTATTCGATCAGCGCGGTCTCAGGCCCGGGCACAGCCTGTCCGTCCCGCAACACCCCACTCACAGCGGCCTAGCGACCGGCAGGTTCACGGTCGCTATGCACCTGCTCGGTGCATGCCTCACAGAGCAAGACCAAATCCCGCCGACCTTCCCTGTCCATATTCACAAAAGTATTCGAGGGTGCGTCGCAGCGCTCGCACCGCCCAATGGTCACGGTATCCGGTGAAAACTCCAGGTGCATACGCCGGTCAAAGATATACATGGAGCCCTCCCACAACCCCGAATCGCCGAACGCCTCACCGTACCGCACAATACCGCCGTCAATCTGATAAACCTCTTGGAAACCGCGGTTTTTCATCAGGGCAGAAAGAATCTCGCAGCGGATACCGCCCGTGCAGTAGGTGACCACCGGCCGGTCTTTAAGCCGATCGTATTTCCCAGACTCGATCTCCGCAATAAAATCGTGGGTGGTGCGCACATCGGGCACCACGGCGTTTTTGAACCTGCCGATTTTAGCCTCAAAGGCGTTGCGTCCGTCAAAGAAAACCACCTCGTCGCCGCGCTCCTCAACCAGCCGGTTCACCTCTTCGGGTTTCAGGTGCACGCCGCCTCCCACCACGCCGTTTTCGTCAATCTGCAACTCATCGGGGGCACCGAAGGCGACGATCTCGTCGCGGGCCTTGACCGACAGCCGGGGGAAGTCAGCCGCACCACCGTCTGACCATTTGAGTTCGAGCTTGGCAAAGCCCGGGTACTGGCGGGTTGTTTTACCGTACTGTTTAAGGGCGTTGATTTCACCGCCCAGGGTGCCGTTGATACCGTGTCGGGAGATAATGATACGGCCGGTGAGGCCGAGTTTTTCGCACAGTGCCCGCTGCCAAAGCATAACCGCCTGCGGGTCAGCCACCGGGGCAAAGCAGTAATAGAGAATAATTCGTTCTTGAGCCACACCACCATTCTAGTGGAGAAGCCCAGAGGTGGCCGCCCGGGAGCGCTGGCAGCTTACCCGGCGGTGGTGCACAATGGGAGGGTGCCCCACAAACTTTCCGCAGATCCCCCTCCGCCCGCGGGGTCCCCGGCTGCCGCACTCATCGCGCACCTGGGATACGGGCAAAATCCCGAGCAGATACGACACGTGCGCTCTATCCCGGCCAGGAAAGCCCAAACCGCCCCCTGGCCGCAGTGGGTATCCCCCGAGGTACGCCAAGCCTTCGAGCGCGTAGGAGTGCACCGGCCTTATCTTCACCAGATCGAGGCCGCCGAGATTGCTCGTGCCTCAGAGATGGCCGGCGGTGACAGGCACCCCATTGTGGCTACGGGAACAGCCACCGGAAAATCGTTGGCCTACCTGCTACCCGCGCTCTCTTCGATCCACCGCGGCGAGCTTGACCCCGGTACCGGCCTGCACGATCGTCGCTCCACCGTGCTCTACCTCTCCCCCACCAAGGCACTGGCAGCAGACCAGCATGCGGCGGTGCGGGCGCTGGGGCTGGCAACCGTGAGAGCAGAGACCTACGACGGCGACACCCCGGCATCCGAGCGCCGATGGATCCGCCGCCACGCCAACCTGGTGCTGTGTAATCCGGACATGCTGCACTTTGGGATGCTGCCCCATCACGAGCAGTGGGCATCTTTTTTCCGGCGGCTCAGGTATGTGATCCTTGATGAGAGCCACAGCTACCGCGGGGTTTTTGGGGCTCATGTCGCGGTATTGATCCGTCGGCTGCGTAGAATCTGCGGTCGCTACGGTTCGCGTCCCGTGTTCTTGGGGGCTTCGGCGACCGCGGCGGATCCCGAGGTTTCTTTTGCGAGGCTGCTCGGTGTTGCCCCGGAGCGGGTGAGTGCGATTACCGCCGATACCGCTCCGCACGGGGCCACCCATATTATTCTGTGGGAGCCGGAGTTTCGTGAATCGGTGACCGATAAGCTGGCCGCCCCGGCGGGGTCCCTTTCCCCCGCTGAGAGTCGGGCCCCGCAGCGTAAATCCGTGATAGAGCAGGGCGCCCAGATGCTGGCTCACCTGGTGGCTGAGCGCACCCGAACCATTGCCTTCATTAAATCGCGGCGCGGTGCTGAGGCCATTGCCCAAACCACCCGACGCTATCTCGATGAGATGGAGGTGGGTCTTGCGCACCGGGTGCAGTCTTACAGGTCAGGTTACCTACCCGAGGAGCGGCGGGAGCTTGAAAATCAACTACGCTCGGGGGAGATACTGGGGATTGCCTCAACCTCCGCCCTGGAGCTGGGTATAGATGTATCCGGCCTGGATGCCGTGCTGGTGGCGGGGTGGCCGGGAAGCCGGGCCTCGTTTTTTCAGCAGGTGGGGCGGGCCGGACGCGCGGGGCAGGATTCTTTGGCGGTGCTCGTAGCCAGTGCTGACCCGCTGGACACCTATCTGGTGCATCACCCCGACGATATTTTTAGGGTGGTTGAGGCCACTGTCTTTGATCCGTCTAACCCCTATGTGCTGTCTCCGCATCTGTGCGCCGCTGCCGCCGAGCTGCCTCTACGGGCTGAGGAGCTTGCCCTCTTTGGGGAGGACAGTGTGCAGCTGCTGGAGCGTCTGGCCCATCAGGGGTATATGAGACGGCGGGCGACCGGCTGGTTTTGGGTCGGTTCCGGGCAGGCCGCTGATCTGGTGGATATGCGCGGCGGGGGTTCTTCCCTTCAGGTGATTGAGTCCGATACGGGGTCCGTGGTCGGTAGTATGGATTTTTCTCAGGCCCACCACCAGGGGCACCCGGGGGCGATCTATACGCACCGGGGGGCAACATATGAGGTTGATGATCTTGATCTTGATCAGAAGGTGGTTGCGGTCTCCCGAGTATTCCCCGATTTTTATACGCAGTCGCGGGATCTCACCGAGGTGAGCCTGCTGTCTGTGCGGGAGTCGGAGACCTGGGGTGCGGTGACCGTGTATAGCGGGCGGGTGCGGGTGCGTACCCGTGTGGTGTCTTTTCAGCGGAAGTCTCTGGTGGGGCAGCGGGTTTTGGGTGAGGAATTTCTTGATCTGCCGCCGCAGAATCTGCTGACCTCTGCCGTGTGGTTTACCGTTCCCGCCCCGGTGCTGGTGTCAGCGGGTATTGAAGAGCCTGATTTTCCCGGTGCACTGCACGCCGCTGAGCACGCGGCTATTGGCCTGCTCCCGCTGATTGCCACCTGTGACCGTACCGATATTGGTGGTCTCTCGACCGCGTTACACGTCGATACCGGCCTGCCCACAATTTTTGTCTACGACGGGCACCCCGGTGGCGCGGGCTTTGCCGGGCGGGGTTTTGAGCGGGCACGGCGGTGGCTACGGGCCACGCTGGACACCATTAATTCCTGCGAGTGTGAGGAGGGCTGCCCGTCCTGCGTGCAGTCTCCCAAGTGTGGCAACCGCAATGAGCCTTTGGATAAGGCCGGTGCTGCTCGGCTATTGTCCGCCCTGCTTGACAGTGCGGGATAGGTTGCGGGTGGACCCGGCCGGTGAGGGGCCGTTACCGGCGGTTTGGGCAAGTGATTGTAGACAAATCAACCGCTACATATCCACTCTTTCCAATGTGCTATTAAACACATTAAGTGATCGGCGTCATTTTGTCCCCATAACAGTGGGCATGGCTTTTCCCGCACCCATTCTTGACCAATTTATTCTTAAAGGTCCTGACCTGCGCATTTATTAAAAATCTCTCGCGTTTAACAGGTATTTGCCCCCAGATCAAGGGCTTTGCATGTCACCACTTCTATGGGCAGATGTCACCAGGAAATATAACTTAACATGCTTCGCAACACCGTCTGACACTTGCTAGCCTGATAGCCATGTTCGGCCCCCTCTAGCGATCGGGGTGGAGGGGGCCGGGCAGGGAAATTATTTTCCGCGTAAAGGAATTTACCAGGGAGTAACTGGTGAATGCAAGAAAGAAAGGGTGAATCATGTCCATTCGCATCGATTACGCCGCCATGGAAACCGAGGCGGCTAACCTTCAGGCAGCAGCCTCTGATTTTGAGGCTTCACTGTCCAACCTGCTCAACAGGATCAACAACCTCACCTCTGCCGAGGGCGGTTTCTCAACCGAGGTCTCCAGTGGCACGTTTGGCACCAACTATGCCGAGTTCAACACCAGGGCCACTCAGCTGATCCCTTCCCTGCAGGCTTTCCAGCAGGACCTCAAGAACACCATTGAACGGTTCAAATCAGCCGACGGGGCCTAACCGGCCGTGGCCGCTTCTCGCTCGTCTCTGAGCTAGATTCGGTCAAGGTTGAGCTATCTGCCTGTTTCTCAACCTGCGGCGGGGTAGGATTCACCTCCTCTACCCTGCCGCAGGTTGAGGGTCCTCAAACACCACCTCATGTTCATGTATAAAATTTCTAGTAGTCAAAGCACCTTTGATGAACCATAAACCACTCCTCCCGGCTTCTTTAATCAGGCGTAGCATCGCCTACACCATCGACTTTCTCATTATTCTTTTGCCCATCGGCCTTGCGGTGTGGTTCACGGTAACCCACTTTTTTGAGACCCTACCCCTGCTAGGCTGGCTCACCCTGGCGGTGCTAGCTCTTATTGTGTTCGCCTATACCCTGGTGCTTGCCGCGCAAAACTCCTCCAGCGGCCAGACTCTGGGTAAGCGGCTGACCGGACTGCGCGTGGTCCAGGCAGGATCGCTGAAACCCGGCTACTTCTCTGATTCCTATTTTCGCGGTTTTATCTACCTGTGCGGTCTTGCCGGGCTCGGTATTGCACCCCTGGTTATGGCGATCAGGACCAGGGGCCGGGATGAATCCGAGAGCTGGCCGCACAGGTCCAGCGACAGCCGGGTGATCGATATAGTGCGGGGTAAAGACCCTCTCAGCTTGGAAGAAAAGTTCTACCCCGTCTACCCCGAAGAGTGGGGGCAGCCGATAAATCCCGATTTTATCCTCGACCCCACCGACGATGTGGCTGAGGCCGACCCCAGCCCCTGGAAAATTCGGGTAGCCAATCCCTGGGATCCGGCGGATACCGGACAAGCCAGGATTACGCCCTCCACCCACCTCGAGACGAACAATAGGCTCAAACAACAGGAGAGGAAGCGCACTGTCCTCCAGAGCTCGGCAACCCTGCTCACGGTGGGCACCCTGGTGGCCACCGTGGTATTTGCCGCTTACGCGATCAACCCGCAGCCGCCCAAGCCCCGAGACGAGCGTGAAATTCTGGCCTCTTCGCTTACCGAGAAGCTTCCGGTGAGTGGCTCGGACGGGCAGGGTTTCCCCGGCTATTCGTCGCAGGCGGACTGGTCTCAGCCCATAGGCGGTGAGGTGAAGAAGGTGCTGGCGACATCTGAGAATATCTATGTTTTTGCCGGAGAAGCTATCCTGGTCTACTCCACCGCTGACGGGCACGAGGTCACCAGTATCCCTCTCACCGATTCGGTGGCGCTCTCTGCCCCGACCACCTACGACGGTCATGCGGGGATTTACTGGGCGGTGGGAGACACCGCCTACGGGTGGAGCGAGCGGGTGAATGCGGGGGCTTCTTTTGAGCACCCGCTACCTGAGGGCGCTCAGCCGTACACTGCCGGTAACGAGCTTCTCTTTGCGGCAACCGATAGCGGTAACAACGGTTTCCGGGCCTGGACGTTCGGTGTCGATGGTTTTCGGGAGATGGCGGTTCCCGACGGCTTTGTGCCCTCTTCCGTGTCCGCGGGACAGCTGGTGAGCTACGACGTTTCGGGAAATATCAAGATCAGCGACTCCCAGGGGCAGGAGGTTTCGGCCTACCCCCTCACTAAGCCTGAGAGTTCGCGTTCCAATCCGAGCGGTGACCTCTCCCTGGCCGGGGTTGTGGCTAGCGGTAATCAGAGGATTTTTGCGCTCTGGTCGCCGCATCCCGAGAGCGCGGAGAAGACAAACCCCATGACGATTGCCACCTATGATGCGGCCTCGGGCGAGCTGCTGTCTTACATCGAGACCACCCGGGAGCGTATCAATGATCAGCCCGATCTGGTGTGGGGCAACGGCGGTGTGAAGGCCATGTATGCCGGCTACCTTTTTGCGGTGGACAGCGGTAGGGCAGAAGTTGATGTGACTGCCCAGGATATTACCCCGGGGTCGGTGATCGGTGAGGGCAGCCTGGGTGATACGAGCCTGGGTAGTGTCTACGTGACGGCTCGGGGGGTGAGTTCTGTGCCCGGTGCGGTCACTCCCCTTCTCGCGGATCAGCAGTCGGCGGTGGTGCGCAGGTCTAACACTCTTGAAAAGTATTCCAGATAGTACACAGCAGCAGTTTTGAGTTTATACGCAAGGAGTTTTTATGACATCGCAGAAGAAGAATAGGCCCGCGTGTTTGCGGGCGCTGGTTACCGGTTCCGCCTCTGTGGCCTTGGCGCTTGCCGTGGGGCTTACCGGTGCGCAGGCGGCTCCCACGCCCACCTCGACGCCTACACCGTCGGCTACCGGGAAGAAGTCCGGTACCAGCCCCAGCCAGAAGAGCGCTACTCCGGCGACTCCTCAGCCGGAGTCTTCGCCGCGGACTTCGACAAAGCCTTCTGCCTCACCGACAGGTAGTCCCACGGCCGGTTCCACCGCCACGGCTTCGCCCAGTTCACCGGCTCAGACAGCTGAGAGTGCTGTGCGGGTGCAGGTGGCCGATACCGTGCGGGCCGGTGAGAAGTTGACGGGTTCGCTGAGTGGTCTTCCGGTGGGTAGCCGGGTTTCGTTTACTCTTGTTGCGGTGCAGCCGGGGCAGGCTGATTCTGCCGGGAGTCTTCTTGACTGCACGGTGGAGGAGCAGGGGGATGACCGCGCTTTTAGCTGCGATCTGTCCCCGGATCAGGCGGCCGGTAGCTACCGCTTGGAGGTTCGCTTGCTGGATAGTGAGGGTAATCCTGTATACCGGCAGGGTGCTGAGGTGGTGCAGACCCGTGATCTCACGGTGACTGAGGCTGAGCGGGAGACCAGTAGCCCTGAGGTTCTTGCCCAGTATTCGGTGACCGCGGCCGGCTATGTGATGCCGGTGAAGGGTGAGGGGTATGCACCTCATTCGACGCTTGTTTTGACTGCCCAGAACGCGGCGGGCGAGAGTGCTGTGGGTGTGTCGTTTGCGGCCCGGGAACTTGGGCAGGTGCCCACCGTCGAGGGGCTTTCCGCCGCGGATTCCCCGCTCACGGTGACCACCGATTCTCAGGGGAACTTTAGCGCCTACATGGTAACGAGCCCCTATATGACGAGCCAGAAGGTGCGGATTGTGACGCAGGATGGTTCCGGTCGTGTCTCTGCCAGCGATGAGGTTACGGTCATGGGTGAGTCGGTTGCCGAGCTGAGCCTTTCACGGGAGTCTCTTGTGGCCGGTGAGAACACCGCGGTTGATATTTCTGGTACCCGTTTTGCTCCCCACTACACCGCCTATGGGGCGGAGCTTCAGCTGGTGCGCGACGGGCAGGTGGTGATGAGCAGCCCGATCGTTGTGAATCCGCCGGCTGATGGTGATATGTGGGGTTCTTTTAACGGGGCTCAGCTAACGGGGACTGCGGCCCTGGCCGCCGGTGACTATCGGTTGCAGGTGGTGGCGCCGGCGACCGAGCAGGTACCGGCTCAGTATCGCGGGCGGGTTTTGGCTGCCCAGGGTTTGACGGTGACCGGCGGTACTGGCACCGGTCCGACCGATACGGCCCAGAATGGTGGGGGTGAGGCCCCTGTGTCTCCTGAGGCGGTGGCCCCCAGTCCCTCTGCTGGGTCGGGTCGGGATGTTGTGGTGCCGGAGGCTACGGAGCCGACCGGGCCGGACCGGGGTTCGTCGGCCGATAGCGGGCAGGCCGCCCGGCAGCCGGTGATCAGGCAGGAATCGAGGTCTGAGCCGCAGCCGACCAAGACCCGGCTTGAGCAGGATCCCGCATGGGTGCAGACCAGCTCTATTAGGGTTGAGGATCCGCGAGTGAGCCGGGAGTCGGATGAGCAGTTGAAGTCGAGTGTGCTCAGCACGCAGGGCACCCGTGAGGCTGAGGCGCGTTTTAGCCCCGAGGGTTCTGTGGAGGCTCTCAACGATGAGGCTGCTGACAGTAATTCTTCTCTGGTGACCCCTAGCCGGGATACTGTGCCCTGGTTGCCTTTTGTTCTTCTGCTTATTGCCGCGCTGGGTTTGGGGACGGTGACCGGTATGTTTATTTCCCGTGCCCTGCGGGATAAGTAAAGGTATCTTGAGCGATTGAGAAAGGGAGGGAGGCTGCTGTCATGCCTGCTGCGCCTGTCTATCTGTCTGTGAGAACACCTTCCGGTGGGCTTATTGATCTTGCGGTGAAAGCTCACCGGCAGACACCCGTTGACCGTGTTGCCGCGGCTCTTTCTGAGGCTACCGGTTATACGGTCCGTTTGGGTGGGGGTGGTGCCACCTGGGCGGATTTGGCGATAGCGCATGGCAGTATTCTGACCACCGACGGGACTGTGGAGTCTGCCGCTGATTTCGGTGCCGGGTCCCACGATTTTTTCCTTCTGCTCACGCAGACGTCCGGGCCTGGGGCCGGTACCTGCTACCGGTTGACTCCCGGTGTTGGGACTTTTGGTTCTGATTCCCGCTGTACTTGGCCTCTGCTTGATCCCGATCTGCCGCTGACTGCGGCGGCGATGACCGTTACCGAGGACGGCCGCTGCACGATTGAGAACACCACCAAGACCAGCGCGGTGTCACTCGACGGCACTCCGGTCACCGAGCCGGTGGACTGGGAGGAGGGCCACTGGATCCGTATCGGTAACACCACTTTTGAGATCACAACTACCGTGCCCGAGCCGGCTTCAATTGATCTGTCGTCTAAGCCGGGTTTGATTGATTTTAACCGGCCTCCACGGCTACTGCCCCACCCGCGGGAAACCAGTTTCAAATACCCCGCAGAACCCGAGCAGACTGCCCGTAGCCCGCTGCCGATCCTGGCCATGCTCATTCCCCTACTCTTGGCGATCACATTGGCGGCCGTGATGCAGCGGCCCTACTTTCTCATTTTTGGTCTGATGTCGCCGGTCATGATGGTGGCCAGCTATATCAATAACCGCAAGAACGGTAAAACCAGCTACCGGCAGCGTATGTCTAAGTATCGCGCCACCGTGAGCGCTATCGACCGGGATCTTAACCGGGCTATTGTTGACTACACCCGGGAGCAGCGTCTTTCTCTACCGGATCCGGCGACCGCGGGTTTGATGGCGACCCTGCCCACGCCCCGGCTATGGGAACGCCGCCACACCGATCCCGACCATCTGACGATCCGTGTAGGGGCCACTAAAACCACCACCGATATCACTCTCTACCGGCCCGAGGAACCCGAGCACCGCCGTACCCAGAAGATGAGTGCCAGCGATGTGCCGGTGCCGGTCAGCCTGATTGACTATGGTGTGGTTGGTATCTGCGGGGACCCTACCGCCACCTATCACTCTGCCGCCTGGGCTGTCGCCCAGCTGGCTATTACCCAGAGTCCCCGGGATCTTTCCATCACGGTGTTGACCACCGCCGATAGTAGCCGCTGGAACTGGGTCCGCTGGTTGCCGCATACCGGTCACGCGGCAAGTCCGGCTGCGGTGGGTAATGACATCACCAGTATGAGCCAGCGGTTGGCTGAGTTGACCGCTGTTCTTGATCAGCGGCAGGCTAGTAGTACTGCCGGGCAAAAGCCTGTGCGCCATCAGGCTATTGTGGTGGTTTTTGATCATGCACGTACTCTGCGGCAGTTTCCGGCCACGGCCCGTCTTCTTGCTGAGGGGCCGGCCCACGGTATCTACGCTATCTGTACGGAGACGGAGGAACGCTACCTTCCCGAAGAGTCAAAGGCCATTATTACCACTACCGGCGGCGGGGGTCCTCTGACTCTCAAACGTGACCGTGAGAGTACTATCACCGATCTCACCCCGGATCTTCCTGATCCGATCTGGTTCTACTGGGTGGGGAGGGCTATAGCTCCGCTACGTGATGCTACTGATGAGGCTGATGCTGGGTTACCGGCCCGGGCCCGGTTTCTAGAAACGGTTGATCTCACCGATCCCGAGCCTGAAACTATTCTTCGTACCTGGGCCCTAACCCCTCGCTCGACCAGGGCCACGATCGGGGTCAGTATGGACGGGCCTTTTAGTTTTGATCTGGTCACCGACGGCCCCCACGCCCTGATTGCTGGTACGACCGGGGCCGGTAAATCAGAACTACTGCAAACTCTGATCGCTTCTTTGGCTTTGGCTAACCGGGCCGATGAGATGGTCTTTGTTCTTATTGATTACAAGGGTGGGGCTGCTTTTACTGATTTCGCTGCTTTACCGCATACGGTGGGTATTGTCACCGATCTGGATGATCATCTGGTGGCTCGGGCGATGGTCTCGCTTAAAGCAGAGTTACGCCGTCGTGAGCATTTGTTGGCTACTGCTGGGGCTAAGGATATTGATGACTATATCCTGACTCGTAGCCGGGCCGCAGAAGAGGCAGAAGAGGAGTTGCCGCCGTTACCGCGGCTGGTTTTGGTGATTGATGAGTTCGCAGCACTGAAGGCTGAGTTGCCTGATTTTGTGGCTGGTATTGTCAATATTGCTCAGCGGGGTAGGTCTTTGGGGATTCATTTGGTGATGGCTACTCAAAGGCCTCAGGGGGCTATTACTGCTGATATTTTGGCTAATACTAATTTGCGGATTGCTTTGCGTATGGCTAATAGCCTGGAGAGTAAAGACGTGATTGGTAGTGCTGACGCGGCGGAGATATCCACCACCACACCAGGACGGGCCCTGCTCAAGGTAGGGGCAGAACCTCTTCTGCCTTTTCAAACGGCCCGCGTGACCACTACCAGGCCCAATGCTAACGCTGAGGAGCTGCCCGCGCCCGTTGTCACGGTGCTTCCCTGGAAGCAGCTGGGGCACACTCTTGCTGTGCCAAGGCAGACGGATACTGCCGATGAGAATATTCCCTCCACTGATGTGCAGGTTTTGGTGGAGGCCTTGGCTGAGGCTACTCACAGGGGCGGTATCGAGGTCCAGCCCAGTCCTTGGTTGCCTGCTCTGGCGGAGAATATTACCCTGGATCAGGTTGATGCTCTAAGTAGTAGTGATGAGGATAAGGCCGGGATTCTCGGTACCGGTGATGCTCTGCCACCGGTTCCTTTTGGTGTTCAGGATTTTCCCGAGTCTCAGACTCAGAAGCCTCTGACCCTGGATTTTGAGACTCTGTCCCACTTGTTTATTGTGGGGTCCCCGCGTTCGGGGCGGACCCAGACTCTGCGTACTCTGGCCGGGTCTATCGCCGCGCGTATTTCGGTGAATGATGTGCACTTGTACGGGGTGGATTTTGGTAATGGTGGGCTGGCCGGGCTGTTGAGTTTGCCGCATTGTAAGACTGTTATTACCAGAACCCAGGAGGTTCTTCTAAGACGTTTCTTGTCCTATCTTGAGAGAGAGGTTGCTTATCGGCGGAATCTGCTGGCTCAGGCCGGGTTTGCTTCGGTTGCCGAGCAGCGTAGGCACGTCCCGAGTAAGGATAGGATTCCGCATATGGTGGTTCTTTTCGACCAGTGGGAAGGGTTTATCAACGGTATCGGAAGCGACACCCAGAGCACCCCGCGTCAGTCCATTGCCCTGCTCCTACGTGAGGGGGCGTCCATGGGTATCCACCTGATTATTACCGGGGACAGGTCCCTGCTAACCACCACCCAGATCAGCCCTCTAGTCGAGAACAAGCTCGTTCTTCGTTTGGCTGACCGCACTGACTACAGTAACGCCGGGCTGACACCGCGCACCCTACCCGAGACCATACCCAACGGTCGGGCTTTCGCCGCTAATACCGGGAGGGAAACCCAGATTGCCCTGCTGGCCAAGGGCCCCAGTAGCCGGGTACAAACGCAAGCTCTCGCAGAGATTGGTCGGGAAGCAGAAAGGCAACAGAACCAGCAGCCGGTCTTCCACCAGCCCCTAGAGTTTAGGGACCTGGTCACTAAAATCAGCTACCGGGAACTGCTCACCGCGGCAGGCGGCCCAGAGATCTTAGAACCGTTCAAACCCTTGTTAGGTATTGGCGGGGATGCTGTAGCACCCTTACGTATCGACCTGGAAACAATCCCTACTTTCCTGATCACCGGCCAATCCCGATCCGGTAAATCCACAGCGCTGGCAACCCTGGCCCGCTCGGCTCTGGATGCCGGGGCACAGGTCGTGCTTCTTACTCCTCTACCCTCTGAGTTAGGACATCTCACCGGCCATAAAAACCTTGTTGCCCACTATGCTGGCGATGAGATCACGCCCGATGCTGTCGAAAAAATCTTGGGCATGAAAAACATCTTGCTGGTCATTGATGATGCCTCGGCTATTTCTGATGTATCTACCAAGGAAGCTCTCAAAAACATTGCTTCGGCTGTGATTACCGCAGGGGTACGAGTCATCGCCTCTGATAGCTTTGATGACCTCGACCGTGTTGGTGTTGGCATGTGGCAGCACGAACTCATTAAACGCCGCCACGGAGCAGCCCTAGATCCTGCTTCTGTGTTCAGCGGTAAGTTTATCGGTGTGTCAATTAGCAGAGAAGTCTTAGCTCAGCCAAGACCACCCGGCCGGGCGATAGCTAACCTCGGTGACGGGCTCCTGACCTCTGTACAGGTTGCCTACATCCCGCAAGAATAACCATCCTCCAAACACAAACATCACTACAATATAGCTCAAGACGCTACATATTATTGAAAGGATTGATTGTTATGTCTACTCCGCTTCCTGCTCTACCAGCCGGTAGCGGTGATACCGGCCCTTACC
>NZ_JBUZLI010000004.1:0-229070 GCF_055285355.1 Rothia sp. 18CD1-1
GAGGTTGTGTCTGTGATCTGCTTGCTCCTTCTTGCGGGGGTGGTGGGTTTGTTCTTCCCATCCCTTCTTTTTTCTTCCCCGGGGGGCTAACCCCGTATCCGAACCCAGAGATGAAGGGGGATTAGGGCTGGTCAGCAGGCCGTGTCATCAAAACACTGGCTGAAGCATGATCCTGTGGGGTCAGACCGTTCTCATCGCGGTAGTTCTCTCCCAGAGTTTCTTTGAGGGTATCAAGTTGTTGAGACACCGCGTCGAGGGTAACGATCGACCCCACCCAGCGGGAAGGCTCATCGGCTTCGCTGTTTAGTGAGTTGTAAATAGCCGATGCTTCCTGGTACGCGATAGCACGCTCGTTCTCATCGGCAATACGTGAAGCATCTCTGGCCTGCTCGGTAGCGGTCTTAATCCGGTGGGGGATAGTGCAATCAGTATCCTGCGAGTACAGGCCCACCCTCTGCTCAGCTGCTTGCTGCTGAGCCCGCGAAACCTCGCCATAAAACCGATCCTCCGGAGTCGAGAAAGTAGTGGTCGCCATACCCGCTCGCATCACCTCGGCGTTAACAAAACTATCGCCGGAGTAGAGTGCGGCGTCGAGATAACCCGAAGAACCCACCAAGGAATCATCAAAACGTAAAGTCACGGGTGTGCCCTCGGGTAACTTCTGCCTGAGATAGTCGGTAGACTCCTCCACAAGGCAGGAACCCGAAAGCACATTGTTGTTTTCCGAGGGAGCCACCACATTAAGCAGACGAACCTGCCTCTGCACCCCATCAATATCAACGGTCACCGTATTAGCGGACTCCACCGACGTCACGGTTGCGGCCTGCCCGTCAGCATAACTAGAACTGGGGGAGGAAGAGACAGCGGCATCGTCCGCCGCCTGCCCGCAACCCGCCAATGTAAGCAGTCCAATACCGGCCGGAATAAACACCCGAAAAAACTTCATAGAAACCCTCAAGAAAACTAGTTACTTTTAGCTGCTAGCTCCGCGGCAGCACGGTACATCCCCAAAGGCCCCTGATCGGCGTATGCTTGCGAATGGTCATAGCGGTAGAGCCGCGGCGGGCGGTGCCGGGTCCCCTCAACCCTCTTGCCCGTATCAATAATCGACTTCGACGCGGCAATCTGTCTGCGAAAATTAGCGGGATCAAGCTCCCTACCCAGAATCGCCTCATACACCTCTCTAAGCTGGGCCAGCGTAAACTCATCCCCCAAAAAAGAATGCGCGATACGGGAATGCTCCACCTTGCGCTCCAACCGGTAGAGGGCGTACTCAACAATTTCGTTGTGATCAAAAGCGAGCACGGGCAGGTCATCTGCGGGAAACCAGCGAATATTCTCGTGCACACGGGTACGGCTGACCTCGTTAGCCGGAATAGAAGCCCAGTAAACCACCGAGACGGTGCGGGCGACTGCCGGGCCCGTCTCCGAACCTGACAGAGAGCCGTCTCCGGAAGGCATATGCTGGCCGGGAGTACGATTAATCTCCCCAAAAGCATAAAGCTGCTCCAGGTAACCGGGTACCAGGCCGGTGGCGCGTTTAAGCGTGGAAGCCGCCGCCTGCTCCAGCGAAAGCTCTGCGGGCAGCGGGCCACCGGGAAGAGCCCACTGCCCCTTATAAGGCTCCCGGAGACGCCGCACCAGGGGCAGCCATAGAGAATTCTGTGTAGCACCCTCCTTTTTACGCAGGGCAAGAATCACCGTTGAAACAGCAAGGGTTGCTGCACCACCCTGCGTATCGGCAGGATCCTGCGCCACCTGATTATGCGGTTGGTGCGGAAGGGCCACCATTAAAACCTCCTGGTCCCGTCTACTTACCTTTTCACTACCTCACCATTTATTCTAGTGAAAAAAACCGCTTTCACGTAAAAACCGGTATGCAACCGCATTGCACACCGGTTTTTATAAAATTATTCGCTACTTCTCCAGGTACCGGAAAAAATCGCTAGTCGATCTGAAGCTCTCCCATGGTATCCCAGCCATCACCCTCAATCTGGCGGGATACGATCTTCGGGGTAGCGACCAAAAAAGGACGCATGGTCTCCAAGCCCTGAGCAAAATGCTCAGAGTTCACGTGTGCCTCACCGGCATCATCATCAAATGCCTCAAGCAGCACAAACTCGTGAGGATCCTCAACAGAACGGAACCAGTCAAACCATTTATTGCCCGGTTCGGCGCGGGTGGCCTCGGTAAAATCACCCATAGCTGCTATAAAATCCTCTGCCAGCTGGGGTTTCACCCGGTATTTCACGGTAATAAAAATCAAGGGATACTCCTGATAAAAATAATAGTGTCATCTTTCATTCTAGGCGGCTAGCTCGCCGCTGACTTCAAAATTTTGATTGTTTCAAAGAGAACTCGCCGGTCATTTTCCTCAGTCCTACGCTCCCGGGCGCTGCCGGTAGCACCCATAAAAGCGGCGTTATAGTACATGCCGTCGGCAAGCAAAATAATTGCTCGAGTAACATCTGGGTCTCCCACCTCTGCCAAAATAAGCTCAGTCACCAGCTCCTGCGACTTTTCAAGCGCCACGGACGCCTGCCGATTGGCCTCCTGCGCCAGCCTACTCACCGCAATAAGAGCACGATCAAAGGGGCTATCCCGATAAAAAGAAGTGTTGACATAGTAGGCAGAGGCACCCTCCTGTGCGGTTCGCATGAGCTCGGCATCCTCGCGAGAAAGCCGCTCAAAATGCTCAAGCAACCCCTGAATCAGGGACTCCTTCGAGGGAAAATGATAGAGGAGTCCGCCCTTAGAAACTCCGGCCGACTTGGCAACCGCATCGAGGGTTGCAGCTTTCTCACCCCCGTGCAGCAGCAGCGTCTCATAGGCGGAAAGTATTTTTTCTCTGGCGCTCATAGTCACAAACCTAACGTATTGAAAGTTTACCGTCCAGTTGGTACAGTCTAGAGGGCGAACCGTCCAGCCAGTACAGTAGGTCGACCGGTTCCTTTATTAGCAGACAAAACTACTTAATCTAAGAGGTGAACTATGCCCCTGACAGCCCCTATCCCGGTCATTAACTCGCAGGCTGGAAATAGCCGACCCCCCAAAACCACACCGCGTCAGCGCTGGTCAGCACTTGCCGTGCTCATGCTCCCGGTGCTTTTGGTCTCCATAGACAACACGGTACTCTCCTTCGCTATCCCCAAAATCTCGCAGGCACTGGGACCCAGCGGTGTGCAGCAGCTGTGGATTATCGACGCATACTCCCTGGTGTTGGCCGGTCTACTTGTCCCCATGGGCAGCATCGGCGACCGCATCGGGCGAAAAAAACTGCTCATGATCGGCTCCACGGGGTTCGCGGTTATCTCGGCGCTAGCCGCATTTGCCCCCTCGGCGGCCTGGCTCATCACCGCCCGCGCAGCACTGGGCTTCTTCGGCGCTATGCTGATGCCCTCGACCCTGTCCCTCATCCGCAATATTTTCCCTAACCCCAACGAACGCCGCACAGCGCTGGCCATCTGGGCCGCAGGGTTTGGCAGTGGTGCGGCGCTGGGACCGGTGGTCGGTGGATTTATTCTTGAACACTTTCACTGGGGGGCGGTCTTCATGATGGCGGTACCGGTGCTCATTCCCTTCCTGGTACTGGCCCCCTTCCTCATTCCGGAATCGAAAGACCCTAACCCCGGCCCTGTTGACCCGCTCGCCATCGCCCTGGTCATGGTAGCCATGACATCCATCACCTACGCGATTAAGCACCTAGCCGAGGGCGGTATCGACCTTATCTTCGCGGGCACCCTCGTACTCGGGCTGCTTGCAGGCTGGGCCTTCGTGCGCCGCCAGCTCACCCGGGATATACCCATGCTCGACATGAGACTCTTCACCAACAAAGTCTTTACCGGCGCCATATCGGCAAACCTGCTGGCAGTGATGTCCATGGTCGGCTACATCTATTTCATCTCACAGCACCTACAGTTGGTTGTGGGTATGGGGGCCATGGAAGCGGGCCTCTTCCTCATCCCCGGAACCCTGGTCTCCATGGCCACCGGTCTACTGGTAGTTCGCCTGGTTCCGCGCATCCACCCGGCAAAACTGGTTTCGCTGGGCCTCCTCTTCAACGCCGTAGCCTACGGACTGGTCTACACGCTCGGCGGCGAATCCACCGCGGTGCTCATGGTCTCCTTTATTCTGCTGGGACTGGGAGCAGGAACATCAGAAACCCTCTCCAACGACCTCATGCTCTCCTCCGTCTCACCCGAAAAAGCAGGTGCGGCCTCAGCCATCTCCGAAACCTCCTACGAAATCGGCGCGGTCATGGGAACAGCCATCCTCGGGGGCATACTCACTGCCGCCTACAGGCTGCACATTGTGCTCCCCGAGGGGCTCACCGAAAGCCAACAGCACCTGGCCTCAGAAACCCTGGGTGGAGCGGTACAGCTAGCTACCGGTCTAGATTCTCCCCTGGACGGCCAGCTTCTCGAAGCAGCCCGGCACGCCTTTGACTCGGGAGTCGTGTGGACCACCGGAATCAGCGCCCTGCTCATGCTCTTCGCCGCAACCATGGCATGGTTCATGCTGCGCACCGCAGACCCCAACGCCGAAGCGGCAGAACACTAAAACCGCTACAGGCCGCTGAGACCCGCGCACAGCCGCGGGTCTCAGCCCACAATCACAAAACCAGTCCACCGGGATACAGAATATAGGCCGGTAGCCTCACTAAACTAAAGCCAGATCTTCACCCGATCTTCCGGGGCCAGGTACAGGGCGCTCTCCGGGCCCACCCCAAAAGCCTCATAAAACTCATCAACATTGCGCACTACGCCGTTTACCCGAAACTCATCGGGCGAATGCGGATCAACCGAGAGCATCATCTGCGCATGCTGCACACGGGACTTGGTGCGCCACCCCTGAGCCCAGGCATAGAATACCCGCTGTAGAGCACTCATACCGTCAATCACCGGAGCGGTATCCAGAGAAAGCCCCCGGGCCTCCAGGGCAATCCGGTAAGCCCGCAAAGCAATGGACAGCCCACCCAAATCACCAATATTCTCTCCCAGGGTGAGCTCACCGTTCACCCGGTACTGGGCAGGGTCAAGCCCCTCCGGGGTATAGGCACTGTACTGGTCCACCAGGGCAGAAGTACGCGCGGTAAATTCCTCACGATCCCCATCCGTCCACCAGTTATTCAGCGCCCCACTGCCGTCATATTTTGACCCCTGATCATCAAAACCGTGCCCAATCTCGTGCCCAATGACCGCACCAATGCCACCGTAATTAGCAGCATCATCGGCCGTAGGATCAAAGTAGGGCGGCTGTAGGATAGCTGCCGGGAATACGATCTCGTTTGCCGGCGGCATATAGTAGGCATTCACGGTCTGCGGACTCATTAGCCACTCGTCCCTATCAACCGGTTGACCAATCCGGCTCAACTGAAAATCATGCTCAAAAAGAAGGGCGCGGCGCACATTCTCCAGGAGGTCCCCCTCAACCAGCTGAAGCGAAGAATAATCCCGCCACCTCTCGGGGTAGCCAACCTTGGTCACAAATTTGGACAGCTTATCAAGGGCCCGCTCGCGGGTAGATGCGCTCATCCACTCCAGCGAACCTATCGCCTGCCGGTATGCCTCAAGCAGGTTACCCACCAGTGCCAGCATCTTCTGCTTATACTCCGGCGGAAAATGGACGGCAACATACTCTTGACCCAGTTCCTCACCCAAATGATCCTCAACCACCGAAACCCCGCGCTTCCAGCGCTCACGCAACTGCTCGGTACCCGAAAGGGTCTTACCGTAGAAATCAAAATGGGCGAGGACCAGATCATCGCTGAGATAGGGGGCGCGAGCACCAATGGTCTTCCACACCAGGTAGAGCCTCCAATCATCAAGGGGAGCAGACTCCCACAGCCTCGAAAAATTCTCAAAGAAAGATGGCTGACCCACGATCAGGGTTCCAAACCGCTCAACCGATGAACCCAGCCGCCCTATCCAGGTGGAATAGTCAAAACCGGGAAACTTCTCATTAAGCTCCGCGGCACTGTAGGGGTTATAGCGCTTATCCGCATCGCGCAGGGTGACCTTATCCCAGTGATAGCTGGCAATCTCAGTCTCAAAATCCATGACCCTCCGGGCAAGGTCACCGGCAGGGGCACCCCACGATTCGTCAAGACCGGTCAACTCGAACATTCGCTCAATATGCCGCAGGTATGCCGCCCGAATATCCGCATACTTCTCTTCACGGTAGTAGCTCTCATCGGGTAAGCCCAGCCCCGACTGCACCAGGTACACCACATATTTTTCGGGGTTCTTGGCATCGATACTGGTATACCATCCCAGGGGGCCACCCACCCCCGCACGATCGGCCTCAGCCAGTGCTGACAGCAGTTCTTCCTTCGTCACCGCCTCACGGATCGGCTGCACCTCGGTATGCAGGGGGGCAGCGCCATCACCGTTAATCTTCTGGATATCCATGAAAGAGTTATAGAGCGCACCGATACGCGAAGCAGGATCCTGTGCGGCAATGTGCTCAATAATAGCGCGAACTTTTTCCTCTGCCTCATCGCGGAGTCTATACATGCCGCCGTCTTTAGAGCGATCCGCCGGTATCTCATGACTATCTAGCCAGACACCGTTAACATGGCGAAAAAAATTATCGCCGGGGGAGACAGAGCGGTCAACGTATTGGAGGTCAATTCCAGAAGATTTGGTAGTCATACCAGCAAGTTTATGAGGGAGGCGCCGGTTTTGAACATTGCCGCCCAATAATTATGCGGGCGGTGAAGACAACCACAATATTCCCCACGCGAAGACACAGCAAAAGGCGGCGCCGGCGCGTCCTAAGATGCGCCGGCACCGCCCTACCGTGCGGACACAGAAAAGCTAGTTACGGTAGTCGATTGAGATACGACCGTCGATCCCGCCGGCGTGCATACGCTCAAAAATTTCGTTGATATCTTCAAGCTTGACCGCCTCAACGTTGGGCTTTACCTTACCCTGCACATAGAAATCGATGGCCTCAGCCATATCCTGGCGGGTACCCACCAGCGAGCCGCGAATGGTCAGTGAATTGAACACAATATCAAAAATCGAGGCGGGAAAATCCTGGGGAGGCAGACCCACAAACACGATAGTGCCACCGCGGCGCGACATACCAATCGCCTGTTGGAAGGCCGATGGATGAACAGCGGTCACCACCAACCCGTGGGCGCCACCGCCGGTCGCCTCTTTCAGGGCAGCCACGGGATCGCCCAACTCTCGGGCGTTAACCGTCATCTCCGCACCCAGGCGCCGGGCAAGCTCCAGCTTGTCATCGGCCACATCAATCGCCGCAACACGCATACCCATAGCCACAGCATACTGCACCGCAATATGGCCCAGGCCACCAATACCGGAGATAGCCACCCACTGTCCGGGCTTCACCTCACTGTTTTTAAGCGCCTTATAGACGGTAACCCCGGCACAGAGAATCGGTGCGGCCTCCACGGGGTCAACACCCTTGGGTAGGCGGGGAGCGTAGCGGGCATCAACCAGCATGTACTCGCCGAAAGAACCGTTTTGAGTATAGCCACCGTACTCTGACTTCAGACAGAGCGTTTCACGCCCGGTCAAACAGAATTCGCACTGGCCGCAGGCACTCCAGAGCCAGGCATTACCCACAATATCGCCCAGCTCTATACCGGCAAGATCACCGCTACCCAGGGCCACAACCTCACCGACCCCCTCGTGACCGGGCACAAAAGGAGGCTGAGGCTTGACCGGCCAGTCACCCTCGGCGGCATGCAAATCGGTGTGGCAAACACCCGAGGCGAGCAGTTTAACAAGAACCTGATGGGGGCCGGGCTCAGGAAGCTCCAGCTCACGAACATTGATCGGCTGCGCAAAATCATCGACGACCGCGGCAGTAAATTTTTCGGGAAAAGTAGACATATCTGCCTCATTCTCATACATCTGTGTATAGGACATACCGGCCACGGCCTCGATTCCCCACGGGACCGTACGGTACATATCTAGAATATCGTCTCCCTAGTGTTTCTGGTAGAGAGACTTCCGCTGAAACACGGGGTCCGAGGTCACCAGAATCCCCAGATTACGGAAAATCCGCTCGTCAACCGACCCGAGAATCGTGGTGACATGCAGATCACAACCCCGCAAATTTTTGAGCTGCTCCAGAGCCTGACCTGCCCTGCGGTCGGTTGAGGCAGAAACAGAGAGCGCAATCAGCACCTCATCGGTGTGTAGACGCGGATTCTTACTCCCCAAATGCTGAATCTTGAGCCGCTGAATAGGCTCGATCGCCTCATCGGAGAGCAAATGCTGGTTTTCGTCGATACCCGCCAGATGCCGCAAAGCCTTAAGCAAGACCGTGGCCGAGCACCCCACCAGGTCGGTGGTCTTGCCAGAAACTATGGTGCCATCGTGCAGACGAATCGCTGCCGCCGGCAGGCCGGTCTCCTCCTGAAGCTTCCGGGCCGGGTCCACCGTGTCCCGGTCGGTTACCTCAACACCTGCCTTAGCCATCACCACCGCAGCCCGATCCGACTGGGTGGAACCCAGGCCCCCGCGGGCCTCATCAACCAGCGCCCTAAAATAGCGGCGGATAATCTCCTGCCTACCGGCCTCACGGCACACGGAATCATCGGTAATACAGTTACCCGCCATATTCACCCCCATATCGGTGGGTGACCGGTAGGGGGTCTCTCCGGTGACCCGCTCAAGCAGGGTGCGCAGCAGCGGAAAAGCCTCGACATCGCGGTTATAGTTGACCGTGCTTTGCCCATAGGCCGAGAGATGGAAAGGATCAATCACGTTGGCGTCGTTGAGATCGACGGTGGCCGCCTCGTAGGCAAGATTCACAGGGTGCTCAATGGGCAAATTCCAGATAGGGAAAGTCTCAAATTTGGCGTACCCGGCCCGCACACCGCGCCGGTGCTCGTGGTAGACCTGGCTCAGCGCGGTGGCCAGCTTACCCGACCCCGGCCCCGGCGCGGTCACCACCACCAAATCACGGGTGGTTTGGGCAAACTCGTTTTTTCCCAGGCCCTCGTCGGAGACAATAAGGTCCATGTTGGTGGGGTAGCCGGGAATAACGCGGTGCCGGCTTACCCGCATACCCAGCCGCTCCAGCCGCTCTTTAAAAGCGCTCGCCAGGCGGTCGTCATCTTCCATTTGGGTGAGGACCACGTGCTCCACCAAAAAACCCCGGTCCCGAAAAACATCGATGAGCCGCAGCACGTCGTCTTCGTAGGTTATGCCCAGGTCGGCGCGGATTTTGTGGCGTTCAAGATCTTTGGCGTTGATGCAGATGAGGATCTCCACCTCATCACGGATTTGCTCAAGCATGGCAATTTTATTGTCGGGGGTAAACCCCGGAAGCACACGGGAGGCGTGCATATCGTCAAAGAGTTTTCCGCCCATCTCGAGGTAGAGCTTGCCGCCGATTTCTTCGCGGCGGGCCCGGATATGGGCGGACTGCATTTCAATATATTTCTCGCGGTCAAAACCGTGTACGTTCATACTTTCAAGCATAGACCCAGAACCGCCACCGCAGCCTTATTCCCCTTTCTGCCCGGTCTGCCTGCTGGAGTCCGCCTCTTCGGGGATGTAGGTTGCCGCTGCCGATGCCGCGGTGGCCACCGTGGTCTCTTCCTCGGGAACCACAACCCCCGACGGGGACAGGTACATGTGCTTATTGGCCCAAAGCCCAAAGAGGAGCACGGCCAGGGCGGCTGCCGCTGAGACAAAGAGCATGGGGGTGGCCTCCCCGTGGTAGTAGAGGTTGAAGAAGGTGCCGCCCATGAATCCGCCTGCCAGGGGTGCGCAGATCGGAACCCAGGCGTAGAACCAGCGGGAGCTGCCTTTGCCGTGAATGGGGAGCAGCGCGTGCATGATGCGGGGGCCGAGATCCCGGGCCGGGTTGAGAGCGTAACCGGTTTGGCCGCCCAGGCCGATCACCAGCACAGCCACCATAAATCCAAAGGCCAGGGGTTTGAGGACGTCATTGAGGTCGAGGGTGAGCGGTGATGCTCCCTCGAGGGTTGGGGTAAAGTTTACGCCCACGTAGAGAGCCGAAAAGACCAGCATAAACGTACCAATGATTTCGGAAAGAGCATTGGTGAAGTAGTTGTGAATGGCGGGCACGGTGGAGAAAACGCCCAGTTTGATCTTGGGGTCAGCGGTGGCCTTCCAGTGGGGTAGGTAGTTGAGATAGACGAAGGCCGCCCCGGCCATGGCACCTGCCAGCTGCGAAACCATGTATCCGGGCACCATGGCCCAGTCGAATTCGCCGTAAGCGGCAAGCCCCAGGGAGACCGCGGGGTTGAGGTGGCCGCCCGAATAGTGGTGGGAGGCGTAGACACCGAATGCCACCGCAAAACCCCAGCCGAAGGCAATGGTATAAAAGTTATCGCCGTAGCCTTTGGAACGTTTGAGCTCCACCGTTGCGATGGACCCGCAGCCAATCAGAACCATAATCATGGTGCCGAGGAATTCGGCCAGGTAGGGGCTGATGGTGTGCATAGCGGTCTCCAAAGCAAAAGTTGTTTTGTGTGTGTTTATATCTGTTTATTTGGTTTTCCCTGTATATTGTCGGCCACGACCGTGGAGCGAGTCAAGGATGCGGAATAAAGGTGCCGGGGCACCAAAGCTAAATCTCCCCAAACCCGCCGCTATGTGTGTCTAATTTCACCGCCGCTGAGAGTGCGCGGCTCTTACGGGGCGCACGCAAACGCCGCAGTGTACCTAAAACCAGGTACCTTTTCGCACCCTCCATCCGAGGGTGAGAGCGCGAAGACCCATATAACCTACCGCATAGGCCGCCCAAAGCCACACAAAACCTACCGCATCGGGTCCCTCCGCGGAACCGCGCCCAAAAACCAAGGCTACCGCCAGTAGCATAGGCAGGTAGACACACAGGACTGCGCAGGCCGCCAGCGCAAGATAGCGGAAATCCTGGGCACCGATCAACACGCCGTCAAGCACAAAAACATAGGCGGCCAGAGGCTGCCCCAGCGCAACCACCAGCAGAGCCAGAGAGAAAAGATACTGCACCTGACTATCCGAGGTAAAAATCCAGGCGCCGCCAAACCCCACCAGGGGGCAGAGCGCACCGGTGACAACACCAAACCACAGGCTCCACCGCACCAGCCGATCCTTGAGCTCCAGCACAGCGGCCCGACCCGATGGCGATGCCACATCGCTGGCACCCATCTCTTTACCCAGCAGTGCCTGGGCGGCTATTGCCAGGGAATCGAGCGCATAAGCGAGAAAGCTAAAGAAACTCATGGTCAGCTGGTAGGCTGCTAGATTCTCCACCCCCTGGCGGGTAACCACAAAAACGGTAGCAAGCAGGGCAAGACGCATGGAAAGAGTGCGCAGCATCAGCCAGGAGCCCAGGCTGAAAACTTTCATCACTCCCGCAGCTTCCGGACCCAGTCCCACCCCGTGGCGGAAAAAACCGCGCACCAAAAACAGCACCAGCGCCAGGGCCATCAGCCACTGAATAATCACCGTAGCTACAGCGGATCCGGCCACACCCCACCCGGCCGGGTACACCAAAACCCAGGACAACCCCAGGTTGACCGCCGCCCCGACAGCGGCAACATAGAGGGGGCTCTTTGTATCCTGAAAACCCCGCAGGGCCCCCGTGAGAGCCAGCACCAGCAGCATGGCCGGAAGCCCCAGCCAGGAGGGCCGCAAATACTGCTCGGCGTACACCACAATTTCACCGGTTCCACCCAGGGCGCGCAACAGGGGTACGGTGAGGACCCATCCCGCACCGGCAAGCACCGTCCCAATGAGCAAGGCGGCCCATGCGCCGTCGCGACCGGCCCGGTAGGCGTCGTGTATTTTTCCGGCACCAAAAGCGCGGGCTACCGCGGGGGTTGTCGAATAGGACAGGAAAACCATCAGACCCACCACCGTTTGAATCACGGTGGACCCCAGCGTGAGCCCGGCAAGCTGAGCGCTACCCAGGTGGCCCACAATCGCGGTATCACCCAGCACAAAGAGCGGCTCCGCAACGAGCGCACCAAAGGCTGGCAGGGCCAGGGCAATAATCTGGCGGTTAAGGCTACCTCGCCCGCGAGAAGAGGTCGGCTGAGGGGCTATTTCTGGGGACTGGGCGTGCTCGGACATGATTCAAGCCTACCCGGGACCGCCGAGCGCCCCCTTACTGTGCGGGAAGATCTTCAAGGGTGTAGAACCATAGGTTATCTGTACAGACGGTGTTTCCCACCGAAAATTCGCGAAAGCCGGCGGGCCTAAAACCGCACTTCCGGTAGAAAGCATTGGAGGCGGCATTTTCGGTGCTTGTCCCCAGGTGGGCAGCGCGCAGGCCCCGTGCTTGGAGGGCGCTCAAGGTTAGCTGCATGAGTTCTTGGGCTAGGCCGGTACCGCGTGTCTTGCGGACAACATAAAATTTACTGATGTACCCGGCGGGCTGGGGGATGGATGCGGGGGCCGGTGCCCGCGTATCCGAAAGCGAATAGCCCAGAAGATCGCCGGCGACAGAGGCGGCCAGCTGCACGATATACCGGGAGTCCGAAAGGTACATGTCAAAATGGCGGGGAGAAAGGTTGCCCTCAATAAATGCCCCGATATCCTGTTCCCCAAGTTGCGGTGGGCAGGCATCGGGAAAGGTGAGGGCAGCTAACTCTGCTACGGCCGCAGAATCTTCAACGGTACCCTGGCGAAGAATAAAATCCATACGCAGATATTACCTTCCTACCCGGTGAGCCGGCGGGGACCCTACTCCTTTTCATAGCCGCGTAACCTGTTGAGCTCGCGGCGTTCTGCTTTGCTGGGGCGGCCGGTGCCGCGATCTCGCCGGGGGAGCAACCCGGCACTGAGGTGGGCCGGGCGGGGACCGGAAAGATCCTCATAGCAGGTGGCGGCCTCCGGTGCGCCCACCCGTTTGGTGATTGTTTTCTTCACCTCAAAAATACGCTCCCAACCGGGGTAGCGTACCCGCACGGTGTCTCCGGGGCTCACCCTGTGGGACGGTTTGACATGATCGCCATTAACGCGGACGTGCCCCGCCCTGACCTCGGTGTTTGCCAGTGACCGGGTTTTAAAAATCCGTACCGACCACAGCCACACGTCAATACGGGTGGGGCTTACGGCGGCGGTAGCCTGGGCGCTGTCTTGGGGCATAGCACCAGGTTACCGCCACCGCAGGGTCTAGGCTAGATACTGCTTGGCTCTGCCGGCCCGGGCCTCGTGGATATACCATCCGCAGATTAGACAGAGAATACCCGCTGCTGTCCAGATAAGGAGTGTGCTCCACTGGGATACGGTGGAGGCTTCCGGGAAGTAGGAGAGCGTACGCAGCAGTGAGGAGGATGCGCCGGGAATCATGTGCTGACCTATCTCTCCCCAGGGGGCGGGAAGAAATTGCCAGGGGGTGGATGTGGAGGAGAGGGGATTGCCCACCAGTACGGTAAGCGCAACGCCGAGCGTAGCCCCCGCCCGCTTGCTAAACAGCGTGCCTAGACCCACGATCAGTGCACCGGTGGCTAGACTGGCAACGGTAAAAGCCAACCAAATCGTGCTGAAACTACCGCCGATAAATCCAAACCAGGTGTGCAGCATGAGGGTGAGCGCAAGCCCTACCAGAATACTGTAGAGGGTAACGGTGGCGAGTCGCTGCCAGGCCCCGGTCACCGAAAAGAGCGAAATTATGCCGCCTATCATGCCCCCCAATACCAGGGGAAGGCTGGTTGCTATAGCCAGCCCAGCACCCTGAGGATCCTCGGATGAAAGCTCGATCACGGGCGTGATGGTCACCGTGGTAGCTTCTGCAATCTGCTGATTTGCCTGGAGAGACTGCAATTGGGTGCTTGCCTGGGCAACAGCTGCGGGATCCCGGTCGGAGTCGATCACCGCCTGAAGCTGGGCTGTTTGGGCCTGAATCGTTTGTTCTTGAAACTGGGCGGTCATCTGCTGGGATATCTGGGTGAGTATTTGGGCGGCTGCGGGGCTTGCTGCCGGTGAGGTGAGAATCTCGGGAGCGGCTGTGCTGTCTTCACCGAGCACGATGGCACCGTAGGTTGTTTGCTCTTCAATTTGCTGTACGGCGTCTTCTCTAGAGTCTGCCTCCACAAAGGTGATGGTTCCGGGGGATCTTTCTCTGAGCGTGTTTTCAACCTGGCTAATACTTGCCTCCGGTCCAGAGATCGAGACCGGGAGATTCTTGGGTTCCGAGGTTTTTGTGGGCCAGGTAAAGGCCAGAACCACCAGTGCTGCCACGGTAGTGGCGAGAAGGGCAGTAAGACAGATCCTGGCCCAGTTGCTGTTGGATTGTGTGCGGGCTTTCGGGGGTGAGTCTGTGGAGGCTTCCATAACCAACCTTCTTTCAGTAAAGAGAATATATATTTTGTTTGTGAGAGCCACACTAGCACGAAGATTTTTATAAACAAAACATGTATTCTGTTTTTATGCCCAAGCTTACCCCCCAAACCCGGAAGGCTCGCCGCCACCGCATTACCGAAGCCGCTCTCATCTGCTTCTCTCGTAAAGGCTTCAGCGCTACGTCAATAAACGACATCATTAAAGAATCCGGGTTCTCAGCAGGATCTATCTACTCGCACTTTGCTGGCAAAGAGGAAATCCTCAAAGCAGCGGCAAGCCAGGCTTTTGAAACCCTGCGTGAGACACTCTCGAAAACCTACCCAGACTCCATCACCCCGGCCGAATTCTATCGATTCATCACCACCGGTGACACCTCCCTCCCCATCCAGCTAGGGGCTGTCCTGACACTTATGGGTGAAGCGGTCAACACTCCCGCACTGCGCGACATAGCGAAACATAACCTCGGCCACGTCAGAAACAGCCTGGCAAAAACGCTGGTTCCCTGGGCAGAAAACAAAACAGAAAAACCCCTTGAGCTGGCAGAGCGCACCGCAGATCAGATCCTCATGCTCTTCCATGGCTATACCGTACGAATATCCGTCGATACCTCCGCAGACCCCGTCCAGCTTGCCCACCTGGGTGCTCAGCTTCTGCCCGGGTAGCCGACCGCCGAACGGTGGCCTATGCTGGTTGCATGACACGCGAGACCGCTAACACCGAGCAGGAAGCAAGCCTCACAAAAATTCGTTTTCCCACGGTCCCCGCCGGAAGCTGCTCAACCTTTAACACCGGTAATCTGGCCGGCACAGCTCCCCGAGCGCGCGGTTGGGTTGCCCTGGAACAGCCCGGTAGCTGGGGCCGGAGCATCCTCGACGGCACCGCAATCAACCGCGACCTGGCCAAAAAGATCAACTCAACAGTCAAAAAAGAGACCGGATACACATTTCTGCTGATTCGCAAACCCGGTAGCAGGGACACCACTCCCTCCGGTGGCCGACGGGTATTCATCGCCGAGTCAGCCAGCCCCGCCCCTGCCCTGTGGACCTTCACCGTCAATTTGCCGGAGGAACTTCTTCACCTTCCCCTGGCTGAACCGGCCCGTATCCCCGGTGCCCACCGGTGGGAAAAACAGACTATTACCCTGATCTGCGCCCACTCCAAACGCGACCGCTGCTGTGCCCTGCGGGGGCGGCCCGTCGCCAGCTACCTCGCTCAGCTCCGACCCCGCGACACCGTCTGGGAATGCTCACACATCGGCGGCCACCGCTACGCTCCCACCGGCCTGCTCCTACCCAGCGGCTACGTCTACGGCAGACTCACCCCCGAGTCCGCGCTGTCAGCAACCATCAACCTAGAAGAACACAACCTACCGACCCTGGAGGGTCTGCGCGGACACTCATCACTGAATTCCCTGCAACAGGCGGCAGATATCGCGGTGAGGCGACTACTGCTCAAAGACGGTGAGGAGCCACATTTTACCGAGCTCTCCTTCCACCGCACTAAGAAACAGAAAAACAAAACACACAAAACCGCCGCTTTCAGCGACGACAAGAAAACATCTCGACAGCAGGCCCGGTCTTTCGAACAGGCGGCCAAAAAACACAGGGCCAAACACCTCTACCGAAAACTCAAACACGGTCAAGCAAGCATTGAAGAGCTGGTGGAGCTCAACCAGCTCAACGCGGACTACCGAAAATTCCGGGCAGAGATGAAAGCGCTCAAGCGGGAGGCAAAACGAGCGGCCGCATCCACCGGACACGACAGTCGACACAGCGAGGACACGCCCCGGCACGAGGGGCGGCAGGTACTGGTATGCCACAGCGACGGACGCCGTTGGAGTGTGCACATCGAGACCCAAAAAACCGATCCCGTACCCGCCTCGTGCGGCAAAAAAGCCGCACCAGAAAAAAGTCTTGAGGTGCGTGGCATCGACCCCCTCGACCCCCCGGGTAAAAACGAGAACACCGTAAAACGGTAAGCGGATACACCCGTAAGAAGCCGCGGGAGAAAACCGGCACACACTACGGGCGGGTGCGGCACCTACCGTGCAGTGCCGCACCCGCCCGCGAAAACACAACGCTATAGACCCAGAGCCGCCCTCAAATCGGCAACAATGGAATCCAGCCGGGCATCCGCGCCGGCCCAGTCAACCGGCGCCTCCGGGTCACCGGGAGGAAGAACCACCTCAAGATAGCACTTGAGCTTGGGCTCGGTCCCCGACGGCCGGATAATCACCCGATCATCGCGGTCGGTCACCAGCACCAGCCCCGGAGTCGCACCGAGACCGCGGTAACCCTGCCCCATATCGGCGCTCTCCACCACGGCCGCACCGGCCAGCGTTGCCGGAGGATTCTTCAGAATCTCAGCCAGCTTGGGGGCTATAAGACTCACATCGTCAAAACGGAAGGTCAGCGGCCGAGTCCGGTACACCCCAAATTCGCGGGCAAGGTCGTCGAGCCTGTCAAAAAGACTCTTGCCCTGAGCCTTCAACCGGGCTGCCATGCCGGCCACCGTGACCGCCGCCGAAATGCCGTCCTTATCAGCCACAGCCTGAGGATCACAGCAGTAACCGATCGCCTCCTCATAGCCGAAGATCAGGCCCGGAGTGCGCGCAATCCACTTAAAACCGGTCAGAGTGTTCACCCACTCGGCGCCACGCGCCCGAGCAATCTGCCCCAGCAGGCGACCCGACACCACCGAATTAGCCAACACACCGCTTGGCTGTACCAGATAGTCTCCCAGCAGGGCACCGGTCTCATCACCGCTCAGCTGCACCCAGCCAGTATCGCGGGGTGCGGCAACCGCACACCGGTCAGCATCGGGATCAAGGGCAAGAATAAGATCCGCCCCCACAGACTCCGCCGTAGCAATAGCGCAGTCGAGCGCACCCGGCTCTTCGGGATTGGGAAAAGCGACGGTGGGAAAATCCGGGTCAGGCTGAGCCTGATCGGCAACCAGGTGAACATCGTCAAAACCCGCAGCGGCAAGCGCTCGCAGGGCAAGATCGCCACCCACACCGTGCATGGGTGTGAGCACTATCTTGAGATCGGTAGGAGCATCCGCCGCCAGCGCGGCCACCCGGTTGATATATTCCTGACGGGTATCCAGCTGTTCCACGGAGCCGCTACCGCCGCTACGCGGCACCATATCCGCCGCCGGTGCCCGATCAATAGCCGCCGCAATCAGCTCATCATAGGGCGGTACGATCTGTACCCCCTGGCCAGCACCGGAAACTACCCTTCCCCCCAGGTAGACCTTATAGCCGTTATCCTGCGGTGGATTGTGGGAGGCAGTCACCATGACCCCCGCATCGGCACCCAGCGCCCGAACAGTGTAGGCGGTCAACGGGGTAGGGTTCTGGGCCGGCAGCACCAGCGCCCGGCCACCGGCAGCCGCCACCACGTCCGCCACATCCCGGTGAAACTGGGCAGAACCGTGCCGGGCGTCGCAACCGACCACCACCAGGGGGGTCTCCACCCGCTCATTGAGAACCTCCATGAGGCCCGCGGTGGTGCGGATAACCACCGCCCGGTTCATCTGAGACTCACCGGCCCCAATCTTGCCGCGCAACCCCGCCGTACCAAAAGACAGGGGGCCGGCGAAATAGCTGGCCAGCGTCTGCACGTCACCGCTGGCCACCAGGGCCTCAACCTCGGCCCGCGTGTCCGGATCGGGGTCGTGCTCCGCCCACCGGCGGGCGGTTTCCAGAAGCTCGGTCTTTGATACGTGAGACATTGTCTTTATCTCCTTACTCGTCGAATCCGGCCAAAACAGTAGCGGATGATGAGAGCCCCAGCCGGGTGGCACCGGCATCAATCATCGCCTGTGCGGTAGCGGCATCTCTAATGCCACCCGAGGCTTTCACCCCCAGGCGGGGGGCCACGGTATCGGCCATCAGTTTCACGGCCTGAACCGAGGCGCCCCCGGCCGGGTGAAATCCCGTGGAGGTCTTCACAAAATCCGCCCCCGCACGTTCAGCTGCCTTGCAGGTGGCCACAATTTCCTCATCGGTGAGAGCGGCAGACTCGATGATCACCTTCACAATTGCCGGAGCCGGAGCAGCGGCCCGCACCGCCGCAATGTCGGCCTCTACCGCCTCAAAATCATGCTCTTTGACGAACGCAAGGTTGACCACCATGTCGATCTCCTCGGCACCGTCGGCAACCGCCTGCGCCGTCTCGGCGGCCTTCACCTCCGACTTGACGGCACCCGAGGGGAAACCCACCACGGTTGCCACGTGCACGCCGGCCGGAACCTCAACCGGTAGCAGGCTCGGTGAAATACAGATCGAATAGGTTTTCAAGGTGCCGGCTTCCTCCGCCAGTTCTTTAACCTGCCGGTGGGTAGCCTCGGGCTTGAGCAGGGTGTGGTCAACCATCTGCGCAACCTCTGAACGAGTAGCCATGTTTATCTCCTGTCGAAATAGATAGTGGATGAGGGAAAGGGAGTTAGCCGATGCGGTCGAGAATAATTGCGCGCTCATCTTCAAGCGGGGCCTCGGTGATCTCAAAGCCTCCCCGAAGGGTCTCCAGCGCGCGCTCAAACCTGTCGGGGGTCTCGGTGTGCAGGGTGAAAAGCTTCTGCCCCCGGGTCACCTTCTCGCCCTTGGTCGCGTGCAGCTCGATACCGGCGGTCGCCTGCACGGGGTCCTCCTTGCGGGCGCGGCCTGCCCCCAATCGCCAGGAGCTCACACCCACAGCCAGGGCGTCGAGCTCGGTCAGGTAGCCGTCGCGGTCGGCGACCACATCGTGCGTGTGGGGCGCCCTGGGAAGAGCGGCATCGGGGTCGCCGCCCTGGGCGATAATCATCTGCTTCCACTTATCCATAGCCCGGCCGTCTTTGAGCGCGCCCTCAAGGTCAGCGTCGTGCACCCCCGCGGCCTCAAGCATTTCGCGTGCCAGAGCCAGAGTCAGTTCAACGACATCGGCCGGGCCGCCACCGGCAAGGACCTCCACCGACTCTTCAATCTCCAGGGCGTTGCCGATCTTACGGCCCAGCGGGGTGGACATGTCGGTGAGCAGGGCGGTGGTTTTTACTCCCGCGTCAGTACCCAGGTCAACCATGGTCTGTGCCAGCTCGCGCGCCTGCCCCAGGTCTTTCATGAACGCACCCGAACCCACCTTGACATCGAGAACCAGCGATGCGGTTCCCTCGGCGATTTTCTTGGACATGATGGAGGATGCGATGAGAGGGATTGCCTCAACCGTCGAGGTGATGTCCCGCAGTGCGTAAATCTTTTTATCTGCCGGGGCCAGGCCGGATCCGGCGGCGCAGATAATGCAGCCGGGGTCTTCGAGGATTTCCATGAGACGCTCGTTGCTGACCTCTGCCTGCCATCCGGGGATGGCCTCAAGCTTATCTAGGGTACCGCCGGTATGCCCCAGGCCCCGGCCGGAGAGCTGCGGTACGGCGACGCCGAAGGCGGCAACCAGCGGTGCCAGCGGGAGAGTAATTTTATCGCCCACACCTCCGGTGGAGTGCTTGTCGGCGGTGACTTTGGAGAGTGAGCTGAAATCCATGGT
Organism: Rothia sp. 18CD1-1; assembly: GCF_055285355.1. Lineage (NCBI taxonomy): Bacteria > Bacillati > Actinomycetota > Actinomycetes > Micrococcales > Micrococcaceae > Rothia > Rothia sp. 18CD1-1. The sequence goes on from NZ_JBUZLI010000004.1 coordinate 19,808, forward strand.
TTCGCCGGAGGCTATCATGGCCTTGGTCCAGCGGGCTATTTCTTGGCGGTTCATGCCGTTAAGGAAGATGGCCATGTTGAGGGCCGCCATCTGTTCGTCGCCCACGACACCGCGGGTGTAGGCGTCAATAACCCAGTCGATTTCTTCGGGGCTGAGTGTTCCCCGGTCACGCTTGATCCTAATAATGTCTACTGCATCGAACTTCTCAGCCATGACAACTCCTTTGGTTTCGCGTATGAGGCCGATTGATGGATCTGTGGTTTTGACTAGAGTTTGTGGAACTCTTGTGTTGCTTGGTAACTCCCATTATTATCATTACTAGAACATTTGTCAATTATGATTTTTATTTTTGTTCTATACTGGTGGTGGGCCCGCTCCGCCCCAGAAACCCAGGGAAGGAAACACCAATGAGCACCCCAACACCGACCGACACCGAACTCCTCGATCTGGCGCGAGAAGCCGCGCACCACGCATGGGCACCCTACTCCGAATTTCCCGTCGGCGCGGCACTGCTGCTCGACGACGGCCGCGTGGTCACCGGCTGCAACGTCGAAAACGCCTCCTACGGCGTGGGCACCTGCGCCGAACGCACCGCCGCCGCCCGCATGATTATCACCGGGCCAAGCACCGCCCCCGACGGGCACCTGCCCCACCCGCCCCGGATTCTGGCCGCCGCAGTGGTCGGGCTCAAAGCCGAGCCCTGCTATCCCTGCGGAGCCTGCCGCCAGTTCCTTCGAGAATTCGACTGCAAGCGGGTTATTGTCATGGAAGAGGGTGAGCCGCGGAGTATTAGCTTTGAAGAAATTCTGCCCCACTCCTTCGGGCCCGAATCCCTCTAAAACATCATCTATTCATACATTCACCCATCTAGGTTTGGTACATTATGGAACGTTTACAAGGTCTACTGGGCATTGTCGTGATTCTCGCGCTCATTTACACGCTGTCGCGGTCTCGAAAAAATATTAGGTGGCGCACCATCGGCATGGGCCTGCTGCTTCAGGTTATTTTCGCCTTCCTCGTGCTCGCCTGGGAACCGGGGTTCAAAGCTCTTGAAGCGGTGGCCCGCGGGCTGGGGAAACTCACCGAGTTCACCAATCGGGGAACCGAATTCGTGTTCGGTGGTCTCCTTGGCGAGAACTTCATCTTCGCCCTCAACGTGCTGCCGGTCATCATCTTTCTGGGTGCCCTGATTTCCGCGCTCTACTACATGCGCATTATCCAGTATTTCGTTGAGTACGTGGGGACGGCCATCAAAAAAATCATGGGCACCTCAAAGGTGGAATCTGTCTGGGCCGCCACCGTGATCTTCCTGGGCCAGTCAGAGGCACCTCTGGTGATTAGGCCCTACCTGCCCAAGCTCACCCGTTCGGAACTTTTCACCTGCATGACCGGCGGATTTGCCTCGGTGGCAGGCTCCACCCTGATCGGCTACTCGCTTCTCGGCGCCCCGCTGGAATACCTGTTGGCTGCCTCCATCATGAACGCCCCCGGCTCCCTCCTGGTCGCCAAGGGCCTCATGCCCGAAACCGAAAAATCAAACCTCGATGCCACCGTCAAAAATGTGCGCGACGAAGAATCCAAGAACCTTATCGACGCTCTCGGTGCCGGCGCTATGGCGGGCGGGAGAATCGCCGTATCGGTTGCCTGCCTGCTCATCGCCTTCATCGCAACCATAGCCATGATCTCGGCAATACTGGGCGGTATCGGCCTCCTCTTTGGCCAGGAAGGCTGGTCACTTGAGGGCTTCTTCGGTATCATCTTCGCTCCCTTTGCCTGGCTCATCGGTGTACCCTGGGGCGAGGCCGGAATGGTGGGCAACTTTATTGGGCAGAAGACAATTATTAACGAGTTCGTTGGCTACACCTCCTTCGGGGAGTCGGTCGACAGCCTGTCCCCCAAGTCGATTATGATCACCTCATTCGCCCTGGCCGGGTTCGCCAACATCTCATCGATCGCAATTCAGATCGGCTCTATCGGTGGGCTGGTCCCCGAACGCCGCGGAGAAGTGGCAAAACTGGGCCCCTGGGCCCTCCTCGGAGGCTTCCTCACCAACATGCTCAATGCCGCTATCGTCGGTGTGATCGTGTTGGCCTAATCCCGCAAAAGGGGTAGGCCCGTGCCGCCAGCCGCCTGCTAGTCCGTTAGGGCCAGCACGCGGCTGGCTGTTTCTTTATCAATCACCAGGTGGGTGGCCAGCCCCATCTTTAGGGCGGTGGCAATAGACTGGGCCTTATAGATCCCACCGGCAACCAATAGCCTCTGCGGCCTCGACCCCAAATCTTCCAGAGAAATACCCACCGTGCGCTCGTCCACCTGCGGCAGAGCAATCTTTCCCTCCGCCGTATAGAAGCGCGAACAGGCATCCCCCACCGCCCGCTCAAGCAGGGTCTCTATCTCGCTGTCGGCCAGATACCCCAGATTCAGCAGCAGACCGTCGCGGGAGAGCCCTCCCACCGTAAACACCGCAAGATCAGCGGTACGGCCCCGCTCCAAAATACCCGCAATATGTCGATCCCGCTCAACAATCCGCTTGGTCTCGGCACTATCAAAAATCACGGGCAGCGGCAACGAATCGGGCTCGGCACCGAAGGCCGTGCAGAGCAGCTTAAGCGTGTCCATGTCGTTGGTGGTGCTGGTTGAGTGAGAATGCCCCCCCTTGAGCTGGATAATACTGACTCCGTGTACGTCCTTGGGTCTGAGATGGTGGGCCAGGGCAGACATGGTGTTCCCCCAGGAAATACCCACAGACATTTCATCCTCGACAAGCTCCCACAAGAGCTGGGCGCCGGTGCGCCCTAAGCCGTCGAGCAGGGTGGGGCGGTCATTGCGCGGGGTAAAAACCAGGCGCACATCGGTGAGGTTAAAGCGCTCTCTGAGTTCCAGCGCCAGCTCATCCCCGTGTTCTCGCGGATCGTGCACAAGGATCGTGACATAGTTTCGGGACCTAGCGTGCTGAAGCAGCTTAGCCACCGTGGGGCGGGAGATACGCATCTCTTGGGCAACCTCACCCTGGCTCATATTGTGACGATAGTAGAGCTTTGCCGCTTGCAGTGCCTGAACATCGCGCTGATCCATAAAATCTTCCCCTAGCTAGCCACATCAGCTCTACCTGTCTACAGGCCGTCCACCGGCCGAAACCCTAGTATATTCCCGAGTTCCTAGGAAACAACCCAGGAACTCGGGAATATACCAGGATCTCGATGGAACACCGCCGTATAAACTACCAGCCGCGCTCTGCCAACCGGTGGGGTGCGGGAAGCTCGGTCACACTTATACCGACCATTGCCTCACCCAGTCCGCGGGAAGCCTGAGCCACAGCCTGAGGGTCGTTGTACTGCGCGGTTGCGTCAACGATGGCGCGTGCCCGGGCTACCGGGTCGCCGGATTTAAAGATACCCGAACCAACGAATACACCGTCGGCACCCAGCTGCATCATCATGGCGGCGTCAGCGGGGGTGGCTACCCCTCCGGCGGTAAAAAGCGGCACGGGGAGTTTGCCTGTGCTGGCGACCTCATGGACGAGGTTGTAGGGGGCTGCCAGCTCCTTTGCCCTGACGTAGAGGGTATCCGGTGAGACCCTGTAGAGGGCCTGGAGTTCGGCGATCTGGGAGATGATAGCGCGAATATGTGTGGTGGCTTCGGAGACATCGCCGGTACCGGCTTCGCCTTTGGAACGGATCATAGCCGCCCCCTCGGTGATGCGCCTCAACGCCTCACCCAGGCCGGTGGCCCCGCAGACAAAGGGTACGGTGAAATCCTGTTTGTTGATGTGGTTGACGTAGTCGGCGGGGGAGAGCACCTCGGATTCGTCGATGAAGTCAATCTTCAGTTCCTGAAGGATCTGTGCCTCAACAAAGTGGCCGATACGGGCCTTGGCCATCACGGGGATGGAGACCGCCCCGATAATTGACTCAATCATGTCGGGGTCGCTCATGCGGGCTACCCCGCCCTGGGCGCGGATATCTGCCGGTACACGCTCCAGAGCCATGACGGCCACTGCGCCCGCGTCCTCGGCTATTTTGGCTTGTTCGGGGGTGACGACGTCCATGATAACTCCGCCCTTGAGGCTGTCTGCCAGGCCTCGTGTGAGCGGGGAAGGATCTGTTGTTTCGGGAGTGTTTTTAGTCATGGTTCAAGTGTGCACCGTAGACTGGTCTAGGTGTTACTCCACTTATGGAAAGAAATTTTAGACCAGTGAGGATTTTGCGCGATGCCCAGGTTTACTTCTTCTGCGGAGCTTCCGCTGACCGTTGATAAAGAGAGTGCGGTTACACTGCCCAGCCAGCTCGCTGGGCAGCTGCGCAGCCTCATTGCCGCCGGTAGCCTGGCTGCTTCTGACCCGCTACCCTCAAGCCGATCTCTGGCCGAGAGACTGGGCATATCGCGGGGGTCTGTGGTTGCAGCCTATGAGCAGCTGGCCGGTGAGGGCTATCTTTGCGCTGACCGGGGTGGTACCCGGGTGAGTGCGGCACCGGTACGGGTCCGGGCACCAAAACGGGCCGGTGAATACCCGGGCAGGGGCTGCGGGTTGGCTTCTGAATCCGCTGAGGGTGCGGGGCAAGCCGTGCGGGCTGAAGACCGGCCGATAGATTTAACCCCGGGCCGGCCAGACACCTCTCTGCTGGCCACGGCTTCGTGGAGGGCCGCTTGGCGGGCAGCTGCGGCTGAGCCGGGGCAGAGCTTTCCCGCCACCGGTTCACCGGAGCTGCGGGAGGAGCTGAGCAGATACCTGAGGCTTACCCGGTCGGTGGTCTGCGACCCGTCGGAGGTGCTTATTTCCGCAGGCGCTCGCGAAGCCTTCCGCCTGCTGCTCTCTGAGATCCGGCGGCAAAAACACAACCGATCCCTGTGCGTTGCGGTAGAAAACCCCGGCTACCCGTCCCTTTCCAAGATTCCGGCGGCTTCTGGCCACCGGGTTGTGCCGGTTGAGGTTGACGGGCAGGGGCTCAACCCGGCGGTTCTGGAGCGTGCGAGCCCTCCCGACCTGGTGCTGGTAGCGCCCAGTCACCAGTACCCGCTAGGCGCGTCTATGCCGCTGGCCCGGCGGCTTGAGCTGCTTGACTGGGCGCAAGAAAACGGGGCCTACATTATTGAAGATGACTATGACTCTGAGCTGCGATACGTGGGTGAACCCCTCCCGGCCCTGGCTGCGCTCGCCCGCCAGAGCGGACGGGATCGGGTGATTACCCTGGGTTCTTTTACCAAGACGCTGGCCCCCGGTTTGGGGCTGGGATACCTGCTGGCCCCGCGGGAGCTTATCAGGGGTCTGATAGAACTGCGCGAGGTGCTAGGGCTACCGGTTTCCTCGACGGTTCAGGCGGCTATGACCAATTTTTTGAGAGATGGCGGGGTTGGGCGCCATGTAGCCCGCATGAGGCGGGTCTACCGTCGCCGGCGCGAAATACTGCTGTCGATACTGGCGCCGCAGACTCTCCCCGGGCAGGTCCGGGTTATACCCATGGACGGCGGGCTGCACGCGGTAATTGAGCTGGGATCGGTGGGCCCTGCGGGGGAGGAGCTTCTGGTTTCTGCCGCCGGGCAGGCCGGGGTTAAGGTCGCCGCTTTAGGGGACTACTGGGCGCACTCCGGGTCCGCCGAGACCCGACGCGCGTGCGGCCTGGTGGTGGGGTTCGGTGGACCGCCTGAGCATGCGCTGGCGCAGGGTTTGCGCACGCTGCGGGCGGTACTGGTCCACGTTCTGAAGGAACGGACGGGGAGCTTAAAAGCTGGGGCGGTACCGGATGGTACCGCCCCAGCTTTAACGAACTCTTCTAGCGAGGTCTAGTTAGGTTATAGGTTATGCATCGATGGCTTTCTCCGTGGTGAGATCGCCGTTATAGGTGGCCATGCTCTGGGCCTGCGACTGAACACAGTAGCCGCCGTTGGCATCACCGCGGTTGCCGGACTCTTTGAAGTGGATAGAGGAGACCATACCCGAGTTGAGCACGGGGCGGTGCCAGGATTCATCCAAGCCAAACTCCTGAGCCATATACTCGTGGTTGTTGACCTCGGCAAAACGAATGTAGAGCTTGAGCGTGATGGTTGAACCGGCCTTGATGCTGTCGAAGGTCAGCCGCAGCTCACCGGCAACCTGTCCGCTGTCGTAGGCTGCAAAAATCTTCTCGTTTTCCTGGTGGTTGATACCGTAACCGGCGTAGGCGCCGTCGGGCAGGGTGGCGGCTGCCGCTGTGGCGGCGTCGCGGATCTGGCCGATCTGGCCGGCCATCCACTGCACCCTGGTCGGGGTGCTTCCGTCGTCGACGGTGTAGATGTACCCGGTGCCGTCTGCAAAGCTTCTGTCGATAACGTTGGCTACGCGGCCCTCATGGGTTGTGCCGCCGTTGTAGTAGCTGCCGCTAATGTAGGCGCGGAGGATGGTCTGGTCCAGGTCGCGGTTGGCCCTGTAGGTGAAGGTGACCTCGTATCCGGGGTTTTCTGACCAGGTGGTTTTGCCGTCGCCGGAAAGGTTGATCTGAACACCGTTTTGGTAGCTTGTGGTCTGTAGCCCCTCGGCTCCGATGAGCGTGTATTGGACTCCGGTGGGGGATACCGCGTCGTTTTGGCAAATGCTGGATGCGGCGTAGGAGGGGATTTGCGAGGTTGCGGCAATAACGGGGGCTGCCCACACCGCGCCCTTGGCTATGGTTCTGCGAGAGATATTCATGTATTTGTCCTTATGGTGCAAAAATAATGTGATTAACGCTATATTTAATCAGGTGGGGGTTATTTCGAAAGATAACCGTATTAGTTAAAATTCAAAATACTTACTGTGTCAAATAAATTTAGCTACATTATAGTAGCACATTGCAGAGGATGTGAAGTTAAATCGTGCTTTCTTCCACACTGCTGGTTCGGCTACCCTAAGAGGGTGACATCTCCGCAGATCCCCGGCGCCAACATCTTTCTGCTTACCGGCGCGGCCGGCGGAACCACACCCCCAGTGGACTCGGCGAATAGGTAAACCCCGCGCCCGCCCGATCACCGCGTAGACTAGTACAGATATCACCAGGAGGAAGAAACCATTGGCTGAACAGCGCCCCCCCGGCTTTAAAGAACAGGTAACCGGACCGCTCGCGATTGCGGCGGTACTGGCGGCGGTCGCCTTCCTGGGTACCCTCATAGCCGCAACCGGCGGCACCAACAACGAACCGCAATACCTGCTGGCACTCACCGTGGCCGGCGGCGTATTTATTGTGGTGCTGGTGGTGTGCGCAACCCTCATTCTGGTAGAAAAACCCAACAGCCCCGAGCTGGGCCGGGGAACCGGCATCAACCGGTCTTCAGCAAAACTCTACGCCGAGGCAAAGGCTCGCCGTGAAGCCGAACAGCGCAGACAAGAAGCCGAGGCCGCAGGCGGGGCCACAACAACCGACAAAGACGACCCCCCAGCTAGCTAGCGGCTTTCGGGATTGAAACGGGCCAGACGTAACGAGTTGAGCACCACAAAAACCGAGCTAAAAGCCATGGCGGCCCCGGCAATCATGGGGTTGAGTAGGCCCGCGGCAGCCACCGGAATAGCCACCACGTTGTAGCCAAAAGCCCAGAAAAGGTTGGACTTGATCAGCTTCAGTGTGGCCCTGGAAAGCCGGATTGCTGCGGGAATAGATTTCATGTCGGAGCGCATGATGGTCATATCCGCAGCCTCCATAGCGACATCGGTGCCCGAGCCCATGGCGATCCCCAAATCAGCGCGGGCCAGCGCCGCGGCGTCGTTCACACCATCACCCACCATGGCGACACGCTGCCCGTTTTCTTGAAGCTGCTCAATTTTACTGACTTTATCGCGGGGCGAGACCCCGGCAAAAACATCCTGCGGGTTGATACCCACCTGCCTGGCCACTGCCTGCGCCACCGGTTGCGCGTCCCCGGTGAGTAGCACGGGGGTGAGGCCAAGTTCTTTGAGCTCTTCAATGGCGTGCACGGCATCGGGCTTGGGCCTGTCCTGCAAGCAGATGAGGCCCGAGGCAGTGCCGTCGAGGGCCACGATGACGGTGGTGAAACCGAGCATCTGCTGGGTGAGAAGCTCGCTCTCTTGCTCATCGGTCAGTTCAACACCCGCCTGCCGGAGGAAAGATTTTTGACCCACCAGAACCCGAACCCGCTGCCGGTCCCATTCAACGTCGCCGTACACGCCGCCACCGGCAGCCGAACCAAAATCGTGCACGTTGGGGAGGGGTGCTGCTGCCCTGCCGGCGGCGGTAATCGCGGTGGCGATGGGGTGCTCAGAGCGGGACTCGACGGCGGCTGCTAGCGTCAGTATGTCCTCGCTTGACCTGCCGCCCAAAGAGCGGGTTTCAACAACCTCCAGCCTACCCTCGGTAACGGTGCCGGTCTTATCCATCACGATGGTGGATACACCGCGGGTGTCCTCGAGTACCCGGGCGGAGCGGATCAGGATACCCAGCTGCGAACCGCGGCTGGTTCCCGCGAGCAGGGCGGTGGGTGTTGCCAGGCCCAGGGCGCAGGGGCAGGCAATAACCAGCACTGACACCGAGGCGATGAAGGCGGCGTTGAGATCTCCGGTGGCAAGGAGCCATCCGGTGAGCACCAGCAGCGCAAGCACAATCACGACCGGCACAAAGACAGCCGAGATGCGGTCGGCCAGCCGGGCGATGGGTGCCTTGGTCGACTGGGCCGCGGCAACGATTGCGCCCATCTGCGCCAGGGTGGTCTCGGAACCAACCCTGCTTGCCTCCACGGTGAGGGAGCCAGAGGTGTTGACGGTTGCCCCGGTCACCTCACTGCCGGGGCCCACCTCAACCGGTACCGATTCACCGGTGAGCAGGGAAGTGTCGATAGCGGACCGCCCCGAGACGACCGTGCCGTCGGTGGCTATTTTTTCTCCGGGGCGCACAAGGAATGTGTCGCCGGGCAGAAGGTCGTGGATGGGTACACGAATTTCACGGCCGTTCTGGAGCACGGTTGCCTCTTTCGCCCCGAGGCTGAGCAGTTTGCGCAGGGCCTGGGAGGAGCGGCGTGACGTGCGGGCCTCAACGTAGCGGCCAATGAGCAGAAAGAGGGCCACCATGGTTGACGAGTCAAAATACAGCATGTGCCCGTGTCCGGCGTGTAGGTGTTCGGCTCCGGTCATTGCCGGGTCCGCAAGTAGCTGGGCGAGGGAGAAAAGGTAGCTTGCGATGATACCCAGCGAGATGAGGGTGTCCATGGTGAAGCTGAAGTGTTTGAGGTTCACCCAGGCCGACCTGTGAAAGGGCAGAGCCGCCCAGGTTGCTACCGGCAGGGACAGCGCCGCCACCACCCAGCCCCAGTGGGGAAACTGGAAAACGCTGAACATCGAGATGAAAAAGACAGGGACCGAGAAGACCAGGGCAACCCAGATGCGCCGCCTGTAGGAGGCCAGCGAACGGAGGCCCTCATCGTCCTGCTGTTCTGTTTCTTCTGCGGTCTTTTTGAGGGTGGCGGTGTAGCCGGCCCCCTCAACGGTTTTGATGATCTCCTCGTCTGAAATACCGCTGGGCACGATAACTCTGGCGGATTCCAGGGGCAGGTTGACGGAGGGCTCGACACCGTCGAGTTTGCGAAGTTTTCGTTCCACCCGGCCCACGCAGGAGGCGCAGGTCATGCCGCCGATGCTGAGGTTGACAATGCGTTCCGTGGCGCGAGAGTTGAAAAGATCCGTTGTTTCGTCTGTCTTGCTGGTCATGGTTCCTCTCAGGCTGGCTGGTGGTGCGGGTAAGGTGTCTGCGCTAGCCGGGACGGTGTGGGTGTGCGGTACCGCCCCGGCTCATGATTTCCCCTAGGGGGCAAGCCGGTAGCCGGCCTCTTGCACGGCCTCTGCAACTTTGGCGGGGTCCAGTTCGCCGTCGTGGGTGATGGTCACGATTGACTCTCCCTCCGGAACCACCCGAACATCTACCGCGGTGACGTTGCCGATTTCTTCGAGCTCTTCGGTAACGCTTGCGGCGCAGTGGTGGCAGGTGAGCCCGGTGGCGTGAACGGTTGTTGTTGCCATGATTTTCTCCATATCTTTTGTTGTGGGGTCGGTTGAGCGTCAGCTGCGGAGTAGCCGGGATATGGCTGTGCTCGCCTCGCTGATTTTTTCGTTGACCATGCTGGGGTCGCCGCTTTCGTGGGATTCGTTGGCGGCACCCACAACGCAGTGGCCGAGATGTTCTTCCAGCAGCCCGATAGAGACCGCGTGCAGAGCCTTGTTGACGGCGGCGATCTGGGTGAGGATATCGATACAGTATGTGTCTTCGTCGACCATGCGGTGTATTCCTCGTATCTGACCCTCGATGCGGCGGAGCCGTTTGAGGTATGCCTCCCTGTGGGGTGAATAGCCGCGGGTCTCCGCGCTGTGCCCGCCCTCCTCCGGGGCGGTAGCTGTGTCACTCATTGCGCTGCCTCCTGATGTGCTCGTCTCCAAGATATACCCCCAGGGGGTATATTGACAAGGGGGCTGCGCGGTAGATCGGGTTAGCCATCGACGGGCAGAAAAACTATCAGCGCAAACGCGGGATTATCGGCGTAGGTGAGGCACTGATAGCGATACTTCACAGGACCCAAGTCGGGGTGATTGAACTTTTTATAGGAGAGGTTGTGGTAGCGCAGCCGATACGATTCCCATTTCTCCCTAAACACACTGCTCTCGGTGCGTAGCTGCTCGATAAGGAGAAGCAACTCATCGTCATCGGGAAACCGCGCCAGATGCTGTCGCAGGGTGCTCACGGCATCTTCGGCAATCACACCCCACTCGGGGAAGAAGGTCCGGGAACCCGGTGAAAGAAAAATATATTTTGCCAGATTTTCTGCCGCCGGTTCGTCCCGCACAAAGGGGGATAGCAGTCGCAGTCCCGCCGCATTGGCCGCCATAAAATCAAGCCGGTGGTTGGATACCCAGGCGGGTGGGCTAACAGAGTTGGCAAGCTGCTGAAGGTCACTCTGGGTGGGCTGGGGGATACCCCCTAAGCTGTCGGAGGTGAAACCGTGGCCGGCGAGCTCAAAAAAATAGCCGGTCTCGACGGGGTTGAGCCGGAGAGCCTCGGCAATAGCGCGGAGAATTTTTGGAGAAACATTGTGCGAGTTTCCGCGTTCGATCTGTGCATAGTACTCGACGCTGATGCCGGCCAGAAAAGCCACTTCTTCTCGACGGAGCCCGGTGGTACGCCGCCGTCCCGTCGCTGCTATCCCCATCTCGTGAGGGCCTATTCTGCTCCTCCTGCTGCGTAGAAAATTTTTAATTTCTTCCCGCTTATCCAATTTCTTAGTGCACTCTTTCTCTAACGCAAATACCTATGGGTGTATTGACAGTACAGTGATAAGAATCACCGTATAGGGTCAATTTTCTTAGTGTACTATTGTAAAACGTTATTTATTCATCATAATAGATTTTAGGTTTACAGAACATGAATGATCTTGTTGCCCTGAGGGCCCCGGTTGACAGCATTGTAACCACCCCCGTTATTTTTGAAAACCAAGATTCAGGGCTTAGGCTTGCCGGAATCATCTACAGGCCCGTGGGTGTTGAGCGCGAAGAGGCTCTACCCACCGTGCTGGTTCAGGGCCCGATGGGTGCGGTCAAAGAACAAACCCAGAGCCTCTACGCCCAGATGCTGGCCAGCAGAGGATACATGAGCATGGTCTATGACTACTCCTACCTGGGGGCAAGTCAGGGGAGTCCGCGCGGGCTAGAGAACCCGGAGATCAAGGCCGGTGACATCCGAGCCGCCGCAGATTTTTTGCTGACCCAGGACAACGCTGACCCCGCCCGGTTTTTCGCCGTGGGCATCTGCGGTTCCGGGGTGTACCTCCCCCTCGCCCTGACCACCTACACCCGCTTTAACGCGGCGGCCTCCATCAACCCCTTCACCATTATCGACACCGTGGCCCCGTTCAGCAAAGAACAGGTACTCGCTGATCGTGAACACTACGAAAAGACCGGTGAGGTGGCGCGCATGGACCTGATTGAACCGGGCTCCGAAGGCGCCGAATACTATTTTAATCCTCACCGCGGGGCCGCGGTGAACCGCGTTGTTTTTCCCACCTGGTGCGAGCTTGACTGGCAGAACTACCACCCCAACGAAACCGTGCAGCAGCTGCGACTACCCTACCTGGTGGTCGCGGGGGAAAACGCATTCACCCGGCCGGGGGCAGAAGTAATGTTTGAAAATCTGGGGTCACAAAATAAAGAGCTGGCCATTATCCCCGAGGCCCGCCACTTCGACCTCTACGACCTCGAACAATATGTTCCTCGGGTTATCGACACCATCATAGAATTTTTTGAAAAATACAGCGGGTAGCCATTACGTCACACATTTTAAATTATAGGATTTAGGTAATTTTACATGGAAAAATTTGAGCAAGAAGTCAAAAACGATATTTTTGGTTTTGGTTCCCCCAACACCCTGGCAGGAGAGCACTTTACCGGGGACAGCTTCCTCACCCACCTCGTGCTCCCCGAAGGGGACGTCGACGTGCACGTGGGCACCATCAACTTTGCGCCCGGCGTGCGCAATGACTGGCACATTCACCGCGGTGGCTACCAAATCATTATCGCCACCTCGGGAGAAGGCTGGGTGCAGATCGAGGGCCAGCCGGCACAAAGCCTGCGGCCCGGAGACACGGTAGTGTTCCATGACGGTGTAAAACACTGGCACGGCGCCAAAGAAGGATCATGGTTCACCCACATCGCTATCACCAAGGGTGAAACCGAATGGCTGGAACGTGTATCCGACAGCGAATTCAGAGAACTATCGAGAGAATCCGGAGAATAAACTATGGAGAAACAAACAGCGGGTAGAGATGTACTGGGAAAAATAGCACCCCAGTTCGCCGCCCTCAACGACGATGTACTTTTCGGTGAAGTCTGGGCGCGCGAAGACCGGCTATCGTTGCGTGACCGTAGCCTGATAACCATTGCAGCCCTCTTTTCCGCGGGGCTCTTCCCCCAGCTGAAATCACACCTAGCCCTGGGCAAAGAACACGGTCTCACCCAGGAAGAAGTGGTAGAAACCATCACCCAGCTAGCTTTCTACTGTGGCTGGCCCAAAGCGTGGAGCGCTCTCCCGCTGGTAGAAGAGGTCTACGGCAGCTCAAACTAGCCCCGTGATCGTTGAAGGATAAAGAAAGTTCATTATGGTTTTTTCAATTAAGAAACAGGGCGTATATTCTGCCGGCGGATCTGTACAGCAGGCGGAGGGCACCTTTGACCCGATAGCCCAGTGGCAGCCGGAAGGGCAGAGCCGGCACTCCGACCACGCCAACGTGTTTTACCAGATCCCCGAAGGGGACCGGGGAAGCATCATGTACCTGCACGGTGCAGGTCAGTCACGTAACGGCTGGATCTCCACACCCGACGGCCGTGACAGCCTGGCCAACATCTTCCTGGCGAGAGGATACTCATCCTACCTGGTCGACCAGCCCCGCCGCGCCTCTGCCGGGCAGTCGTCGGTTGCCACGGAAATTTCTGCTGTCCCCGATGACCAGTCCTGGTACACCCAGTTCCGTATGGGCCTGTGGCCGCAGCTGCAAGACGGCATTCAGTTTGACCGCAGCGAGGAGACGCTTAACCAGTTTTTCCGCCAGTACACCCCGGATACGGGTGAGTTTGATGCGCAAGTGGTGTCCTCAGCTCTGATTGCTGCGGCGGAAAGATCGGGGCCGGTGACCCTGGTAACCCATTCTCAGGGTGGTATCCCCGGTTGGTTTGCGGCTGCCGACTCTGAGCAGATCGAGGCTGTTATCGCCCTGGAGCCGGGCGCGTTTGTTTTCCCCGAAGACGACATGCCCGACGGCGAAGATTCCGCCTCACCCTACCCGGTAGAGGGTGTCCCGGTGCCGCGGGAGACGTTTGAGCGTCTGATCAGTAAACCGATTGCTGTCTACTACGGGGATTTTATCCCGTCTGAGCCGTCGTCGGTGCCCGCCTGGGATTTCTGGCGGGCGGGTGTGGCTATGGCCCACAAGTTTGCCGACTACGCGAATGCTTACGGCGGTGATGTCACGGTTTACGAGCTGCCCCGCGAGGGGATCACCGGAAACTCCCACTTTATGTTCCAGGAGCTGAACAACCGGGAGATTGCCGATCATATTGAGGCATGGTTGATGGCCAGGACGAGCGGGCGGTAGCCTGCCCCGGACGGGCTACGCTGTGCTGCGTCGACTTCCTCGGTTTCGTCCGAGTTCCTAGGTTATTTCCTAGGAACTCGGACGAAACCGAGGATCTCGGCGACCTCGGGGCAGCGGGAGGAATCGACCGCAGGAAAAGCGGTGGAAAGAGGTGCGTTAGGCTTGGAACATGGCTTCTTTCATTGAGGATTACGCTCTCCTGTCCAACATGAATACCGGCGCACTCGTCTCGCGTACCGGATCCATCGACTGGTTCTGCGCCCCACGGTTCGACTCCGGTGCCATTTTTGCGGCCCTGCTAGGTGACCGCGAACAGGGCCGCTGGCTTCTTGCCCCGCTGGAGTCGGTTAACCCGGCCCCGGTTGAAGAAATCCGTATAGAACGTTCCTACCGCGAAAACACCTTTATTCTTCAAACGGTCTGGCACGTGGGAAACGCAAGCGTGCGGGTGACAGACTTCATGCCGCTGGCGGCAGGCACCTCAATTATCCGCAGCGTTGAGGGACTGACCGGTGAGCTCACCATGCTCCACGAGCTCACCCTGCGCTTTGACAACGGCAAAACCACCCCCTGGGTAACCCGCTACGAAGGCCCCGCGGACCCGACAACAGGCACCGTCAGCAGCGAACAGTCCATGCTGGTGGGCATGGCCGGTCCTCACGCCCTCGTATTCCGCGGTAACCCCATACCCGAGGGTCACTACGGTAACCACACCGACACCTTCAATATCTCAGCCGGCCAAATTCTCACCTTCTCACTGAGCTACTTTCCCTCCCACCACAACCCGCCCGAAACCACCGACCTCTCCGCCGCACTCACCTTCACTCGTGACCAGTGGAGCGAATGGTCAGATCTTTACCTCCCCCCGGAACGGGAGGCAGAGGAGAATATCTCCGCCACCCGTGCACTGCCCGACGACCGCACCGGAGAAACAGCACCCGAACTCCCGGCCCCGTCAGCCGGGGCCCCCACGGTGCCGGCAGAACCCGGCACCCAGACACGAGAAATAGATCCCGCTCTCTACCACGAGCTGGCCCAAACAGCCACCCAGCCCACTGTGCCCGTCACTGCCAAACACCTCCAAACCCTCAACGACGATACCTACCGTGCCGCCCGCCTGCGCTCCCTGCTGGTGCTTCGCGCACTGATCTCCCGCGAAACAGGCGGGCTGGTTGCCTCGGCGACCACCTCCCTCCCCGAGACTATTGGGGGCCAGCGTAACTGGGACTACCGGTTCGCCTGGCTCCGTGATGTGGCCATGGCCATGGATGTCATGCTGGTCCACGGGCACCAGCGCGAAACCGCGCAGCTGCGTAACTGGATACTGCGTGCGCTGGCCAACAACCCGCAAAAACCGCACGCGGTCTACGGTATTGCCGGAGAAAAAGACGACCAAGACCGCCGCCTCGCTCTGCCCGGCTACGAAGGTGCACAGCCTGTACGCTGGGGCAACGGGTCAGACGACTATTTTCAGGGGGATGCGCTGGGACAGGTGCTCAACACCTTTGCCAATATGCGCGCCCACGGGGTCGGCGAAGACCATCTTTCTTGGCTGCTTCAGAAGGCGCTTCTCAATGCCGCCGCCGAGCGGATCGGTCAGCCGGACCGGTCTATCTGGGAAATACTGGGGGAGCCGAGGGTGTTTACCCACTCGCAGGTGATGCTGTGGGCGGCATTCTCTGCCGGGGTTGAGGCGGGCCAGGAGCAGGGCCTAGACGGTGACCTTCAGCTGTGGCGGCAGTGCCGGGACCTGCTTGCCGAGGACATCATGGACCGCGGCTTTAACCGGGACCTCAACTCTTTTGTGCAGGTCTATGATGGCACCAGTGTGGACTCCTCCCTGCTACAGTTGGCCCAGGTCGGTTTCCTCCCCTGGGACGACCCGCGGATACTGGGTACAGTGGCCCGGATCGAGAAGGAGCTTCAGCATAGTTCGGGTATGGTTTTCCGCTATATTAACCGTGCCGGTTTTGATGGGTTTGAGGGGCAGGATAATCCTCATTTTGCGTCGTCGCTGTGGCTGGCCGAGCAGTATATTCGGTCGGGTAGGGAGGCTGACGGCCGGCGGGTGCTCGACTCGGTGTTGGCGGCGGCTAACGGCCTGGGGCTGATGAGCTCCGAATACGATTTTGAGGCAGATCGAATGACGGGCAACTTCCCCCATGTTCTGGCCCATATTGCGCTGATCCGGGCGGTTGAGGCGCTGGGGATTTAGCTGGGAAAAATATGCGTGCTCTATGCGGCCTTATCGTAGATACCATTGGAGAAGTTTATTCTGCCCGTCGCGGTAAAACGCTTCTTTTGATTCTGGTAGCTGCCCTGGTTGCCGGCTCGGCGGTTATCCCCCCTTTTATCCTCGGTGCGGGCGTGCTCTACATTAACGACGGCAGCCTACCTCCCCGTGCGCCGGGAGAAAAAATGGTGATCGTAGTGGCCGCCTATATCGCGGTGTGGGGGTCCGGGCAGGTTGTCCGATACTATTTTTTGCCCGTCTACGGTGGTTTGGAGCAGGATCTTCAAAACCGTATAGCACTGGACTATGCGCGTCAGGCTATTGCGGCTGATGAGTCCGTGGGGCACGAGAAAAACAGCTCCGATTTGGCCTACGCAATTGATTCGGCGATGGCCGCCAAGCGCGAAATCATGTCCGGGGTATTCTTGTCCTGGCTCCCTGCCGGTCTCATGCTCTCGCTGGGGGCCGCACTAATATTTATAAATATTGGGTTCATTCAGGGGATTATTTTTGTGCTATTTGTTGCGCTTGCCCTTGGGTGTTCGTTTCCCCTCATCAACCGCCACCAGAGGGCTCAGAGCGAGTTTTTCAGTGAAAACATGAAGAGTTTTAGTGTCCTGGAAAACGGGATCAGCCTGTGGAGAGAAGCAAAAATTATGGGCTCTTCACGGTTTATTGAGGGTAGACTGTTTGGCTCCAGGCTTGCGGTGAAGAAAAAGGGCATGGTCAGCTACCGGGTTACACGACAGTTACACATTATTCAGTACGCGATTATTCTCAGCGGAATGTTTACCATATGTGTTGTCAGCCTGGGGGACGTGCACGATCCGGTCACTACCGCTTCCCGCCTTGTCTCAACGGTGGGGCTTGTGGCCGCAGCGGTTATACCTCTACAAAATATTGGCTTCACGTCATCGCAAATTGTAGAATCTGCCGCACGGTTTTCACGCTCCACAGAGAAGATCAACCGCCTGGGGACAACCAAAAACAACACTATTTCCAGATTTATAGAATCTCACAAAGACTCGTGGGACGGGCTGCAAAACCACACACAAAAATACGGTATCGTCTGGGTTCTGGGCCCCAGCGGGGCCGGTAAAACCACCTACCTGGAGCTCATTCTGGGGCTGATCAAGACCCCCGATAGCTGCCATTCCACCGCCGGGCCAAAAATACCGCATGGCCTTTCGGGTGCCTACTACTCGCCCCAAGAAAGTAACCTCCTCATGGGAACCGTCCACGAGAACATCGACTTCGGCAGGCAGGGCTCCACCGCCGAGATCGACAAACTGCTTGACGGCCTGAACCTGGCAGATTTTTCCTCCTCCGGGGACCGGTACCGCGAGCAAATATCCGCCGCTGAAGGCGGAGTATCCGGTGGGCAGGCAAAAAGAATATCTCTGGCTAGAGCCCTTTTTAGTGTCACCGGTTCCCTGGTTGTTCTCGACGAACCCACAGCCGGTCTTCACCGGCAGGTTCGACACAGCGTGTGGAGGGCAATACGAGAAGCCTCCCACCATAATCTGCTCATTGTTTCAACCCACGATGACGACGCACCCATAGCGGATACAGACACAGTGGTCAGATTCTAATCTCCTCACTCTCCGCCGACCCCGCCCAAAACAGCCTGTACTAGTCTTAAAGCATGCCGACTCACCCGCAGCTTCCCACACCCGATCACGACCCCTTTGCTTATCTTGAGGAGCTCTCAGTAGAAAACGCTGCCTGGGCAAACCGGCGTAGCCGGGAGTCCCTGCACAATTTTGCCGGCGCCCGCTTTGAGAGACACCTCCACCACGCCGATCGCATTCTCTCGGCAAAAGACAAGCTGGTGGTGGGTACCCGCCGCGGCGACTACGTCTACGATTTTTACACCGACGGCCCCCACCCCCGCGGGCTTTGGCGGCGCACCGGCAAAGCCTCCTACGATGCCTGGACAGACGAGATGAGCGAACCGGAATGGGAGACCCTCCTCGACATAGCCCAACTGGGTAAGGAGGAGGGACAATCCTGGGTCTACGGCGGAATGAAAATCTGCCGTGACGGCTACAGCCGCGCCCTGGTCACCCTGCGTCCCGGAGGATCCGACACCAACCTTATTCGGGAATTTGACCTGGTGACCAAAAAATTTGTTGAAAACGGTTTCACCAAACCCCTCAGCAAGGGGGACATGCGCTGGCTCAACCGGGATACAGTGCTACTTGCCCACGACAGCGACGGGTCGACAACCCGCGCCGGCTACCCCTCAAGGGTGCTCCTGTGGAAGAGGGGGCAGAAGATTGAACACGCGCGGGTGCTGCTTGAAGGGGCGCCGGCGGATATGGCGGTGGGCGGGCAGAACTTCAACCTGCCCGGTTTTGAAAAAACAATACTGTACCGGGCCCGAAACTTCAGAGAATTTGAGCTGTTCGATATGAACCGCACAAACTATGAGCTCACACCGATGAACGTTCCGGCTACCGCTACCTGCGGGGTGGCCCGCGACTGGCTGACCGTTCACCTGCGCGAGCCCTGGGAGCTTGACGGCAGGGTTTTCCCCCGCGGCTGCCTGCTGGCCCTACCCTACCGGGACGCCCTCGGCCAGCCCACCGCCGCCGCGGTGCGGGTACTCTTTGAGCCCACCGCCGAATCATCACTGCTTGACTACACAACGGTGCGAAGCGGGATCGTGCTCACCGTACTGGACAGGGTGCGCACCCGCCTCTTCTTTGCCGAGGATACCCCCGCTGGCTGGCAGCTGCATCGGCTCACCCCGGCCCTGGGGGAGTTCGACACCGTGCGCGTGCAGGCTATCAATCCCGAAGCCCGCAATAGCGTTCACCTGATTGTCAGCGGTTTTCTTACCCCTCCCACCCTCTACCGGGGTAGTTTTGTTGGCGGCTTTGGGGCGGAAAATTTTACCCTGCATCAGCTACGCCGGGTACCGCACCGGTTTGATACAGCCGGTCTTGAGGTGCGGCAGCGCTGGACCCCGTCCGAGGACGGCACCCCGGTACCCTATTTTGCCGTGGGATCGGCGGCGGCCCTGGACGGAACATCACCGGCCCCCACCCTGCTGACAGCCTACGGTGGTTTTGAGGTGTCACAGATTCCCGGCTATTCGGGTCTGATCGGTAAGGGGCTGCTGGAGAGAGGCTATGTGTACGCGGTAGCCAATATCCGCGGCGGCGGAGAGCTCGGCCCGGCCTGGCACCAGGCGGCACTGAGAGAGAAACGACACCGGGCGCACGAAGATTTTGCCGCTGTCGCCGCCGACCTGGTCTCCGCGGGTATGACCACCGTGCCGCAGCTTGCCGCTATGGGCAGCTCAAACGGGGGCCTACTCATGGGCAACATGTACACCCGCTACCCCCGGCTTTTTGGGGCAATAGTTTGCCGGGTGCCGCTCCTCGATATGAAGCGCTATTCGCACCTGCTCGCCGGTGCCTCCTGGATTGCGGAATACGGTGATCCTGACACCGATGACTGGAGCTTTCTCCAAAAATTCTCTGCCTACCACCGGGTCAACCCGGAAGATATCCACCCCACCATGCTCCTGACCACCTCAACCGGCGACGACAGGGTACACCCCGCCCACGCCCGCAAGTTTATGGCGCTTCTAGAATCGCTGGGGAAACCGGTACACTACTTTGAAAATGCCGAGGGTGGGCACGCCGGCGCCGCGGATATTAAGCAGCGGGCACTTCTTTACGCCATGCTTTTTACCTACCTGGACAACGCAATATTTCCCGAGCACCGGCGGCTTCCCCGCTAGGGCTTACTATCCTCGTCGGGAGCAGCGGGGAAACCGTAGCCGGTGTCTCCGCGGGCTTCCCCGCCCGGTTCACCGGGGCTGACCGGTTCGGACTGCCCGGCGAAACCGTAGTTGCGCAGCTGCGGAGGAACCCAGCCGCTAAAGAGGGTGTCAGAGATGGTACGATCCCGCGAAACCGCGGGCTCCTTCTCCACGGTGGAGACAATACCCCAGTGCTGGTTCTCGGCATCCTCCGGGTAGGTGGCCATAAAGTCGCTTGCCTGGATCGGGTCCGCCCAACCGGCGGCGGGCTCGGCGGCAGGAGCCATCGACAGCGGATAATCGGGGTTGCGCTTGGGCCGCCAGATCAGCCTACCCGGTTCAGACCGGTCCCGCAGGGCATGGGTGCGCCAGGTGAGAGCCGGGTGCGAGAGGTTAAGGTTTGCAAGCCAGGTGAAGAAGCCCCGCTCATACACGGCGCGGTTAGCGAACTCATCGGTGTTAACCTCGCGGTTGAGGTACTTGCCTGAGGCCAGCACACTCATGGCCTCAAGACCACCCTGCGGCGAGAGCCTGTAACCAAAGTTGTCAGCGGTGTACTCCTGGGCTCGGGAAAGGATTGAACCGGCGTAGGGGATCGACGAGAAAAAAGACGTAAAGAGCAGACGAAAATACCCCACGTGGCCCGCAGCGATGTGGCCCACCTCGTGGCCAATAATAAAGCGCAGCGCCTCGGGGTTGCGGGCTTGACCACCCACCTCAAAAAGATCCGAATAGATCGCAACAAAGCGGCGGTGGCCGTGGCCGGAAGCGAAGGCGTTAATGGCGCCGTTACCGAGCACCACATAGGCGTCGGGCACCCGGCGAAGACCGGCCGAGCGGGCAGCCTCCACCACCATCTCGTAAGCCTCGGGAAACTGGGTGGGAGTAATCCGCACCCCGGACAGGCGCATCTGCGCGTACTGCAGGGCGCGCATCCAGAAAATAGCGAGCGGCAGGTAGACCGCCAGCAGAATAATATTCCCGACGACACCACCCACATCTGTCGTGTAGTAGCTGCTACTGAGGGTATTGACGATCTCACCCCACAGAAGGAACCCGGCCCCCACATAGGCCACCAGGGTCACCAGATAGGCCACCACCAGCCAGGGGATCTCACCGGGGTGCCTCAGCGCGTTGAGGTAGCGGAAGGGGAGCAGGGACTGATAACCAAAAAGCCTAGGCGGGGGCAGGGGAGAAGACGGTGTCTGCCGTTTATCTTCGGGTAACCAGCCCCGAGAAAGGTCATTGGGCAGGGGAGTCTGGGCGGGGCCGTAGCCGGGTGAGGCGGCACTGCCGCCGTCGGCGGTGTGGGGGCCAAAACCGTAGGGTTGGTCCTGGGGAGGCTCATGCGGTGGTTGCGACATCGTACTCCTTAAAGACTAAGCATAGGAACTTTCCGCCTATAACCCTAACAGGTTCCGGCCCCGCTCACTCGGCAAAGACGTGTGGGCGGCGCAG
Source organism: Rothia sp. 18CD1-1 (assembly GCF_055285355.1). Classification (NCBI taxonomy): domain Bacteria; kingdom Bacillati; phylum Actinomycetota; class Actinomycetes; order Micrococcales; family Micrococcaceae; genus Rothia; species Rothia sp. 18CD1-1. Next base: position 41,362 of record NZ_JBUZLI010000004.1, read on the forward strand.
GTCTAGAGGCCCTCCACAATCCTGAGAGTGGCCTCAGCAATCGCCTTCTCCTCATTGGTGGGAACCACCAGCACGGCAACCGCCGAATCCTGACTGGAAATAATGCGGGGGTTATCCCCGCGCTCAGCGTTGAGTGCGGGGTCAAGCTCAATCCCGAGCGCACCGAGACGATCCACCGTCTGCTGGCGGAAGGCCGGAGAATTCTCGCCGATTCCGGCGGTAAAAATGAGCGCCCGCATACCGCCAACAGCCACATGGTAGCCGCCAATATATTTGGCCAGACGGTAGGTGGCCATATCCATAGCCAGCTGGGCGCGGCTATCACCCTGTTCCTGAGCCTCTTCCACCTTACGCATATCGTTAGAACCGGCAATAGCGAGCAGGCCGGACTCGTTGTTGAGGATCGTGTTCAGCCGGGCCGCATCCACCTCGGGGTTATTCTGAAGGTAAGAGGTCAGTACCGAGGGGTCAATATCCCCGGTGCGAGTACCCATCACCAGCCCAGCTAGGGGGGTATACCCCATGGAGGTATCAACGGACACCCCTCCCCGAACAGCGGTCACCGAGGCACCGTTACCCAGGTGGGCAACCACAGCATTGAAATCATCCCGGGCAACACCGAGCAGGTCCGCGGCAATACCGGTCACATAGTCGTGGCTGGTGCCGTGGAAACCGTAGCGGCGAATACCGTAGTCGGTATAAAAATCCTCGGGCACAGCATAACGCCAGGCGAACTCGGGCATAGTGCGGTGGAACGCGGTATCAAAAACAACCACCTGCGGCAGCGCCGGCCACTTGCGGGTCACCGCCCGCAAACCTTTAACGTGGGCCGGATTATGCAGGGGAGCCAGCGGCGATAGTTCCTCGATAATGTCAATGGTGTCGGCATCAACGAGCGCCGGCTCAGAGAAACGCTCACCACCGTGGACCACCCGGTGCCCCACGGCACCAATCTCACGGTCACCCAACTCCTCGTCGAGCCGGCTAGCCATGATTTCCAGGGCGGCGTCGTGGTCGGGTATATCCACCCCAATATTTTCAATCAGCCCTTTGGTGACCACGGCTTCATCGCCGTCAATATCGGTATCGCGCACCTGGTATTTAATGGAGGAGGAACCACAGTTCACAACAAGAATAAGCAAGGAGTTTCCTTCGTTTGGTTAGTGCCGCTAGGGCAGAATGACAACAATAAACTATGAGGTATACGGTTGCCCCGCACGGGGCCGGGCAACCGTATCCGGCTCAGCTGCTCTCTAGAGAGTCTGCGCCTGAATAGCGGTGATAGCAACGGTGTTGATGATGTCATCAACCGTGCAGCCGCGAGAAAGATCGTTGACCGGCTTACGCAGACCCTGAAGAACCGGCCCAACAGCCACCGCGCCGGAGGTCTGCTGAACAGCCTTATAGGTGTTGTTACCGGTGTTGAGATCGGGAAAGATGAAAACGGTAGCCTGACCCGCCACCTCGGAACCGGGTAGCTTAGACGAGGCAATAGACATATTCGAGGCGGCATCAAACTGGATGGGGCCCTCAACCGCGAAATCGGGTTCGGTAGCCTTGACCAGCTCGGTGGCCTCGCGCACCACATCAACATCGGCCCCCGCACCGGAGGTCCCGGTAGAATAGGACAGCATAGCAACCTTGGGTTCAACCCCAAACTGGCGGGCAGTCTCGGCAGATGCCTTAGCAATATCGGCAAGCTGCTCAGAATTGGGGTTGGGGTTGACAGCGCAGTCACCAAACACCAGCACCCGGTCCTCCATGAGCATGAGGAAGACAGAAGAAACAACCTTCACACCCTCACGGGTTTTGACAAATTCCAGTGAAGGCCGAATCGTGTTCGCGGTGGTGTTGACCGCGCCGGAGACCATGCCGTCCACCAGGCCCTTGTACACGAGCATGGTGCCAAAATAGGAGGGATCGGCCATGCGCTCGCGGGCCTGCTCAATGGTCACACCCTTCTTGGCGCGCAGCTGGGCGTAGGTAGCGGCAAAATCTTCGGTGTGCTCATTGTTCTCAAGGTCAATAATGTCAACACCCTTACCGACGGGCAGATCAATACCCTCAATCTGGCAGATCTTGGCAATCTTCTCGGGGTCGCCGATCAGCACCACATCGCAGAAATCACGGCGGGCAATAATCTCTGCCGCCCGCAGAATACGCACATCGTAGCCTTCGGGGAGCACGATAGAGCGGCGGTCTGCGCGAGCCTTCTCAATCAGATTGTGGAGGAAACGCAGCGGAGTCATGGAAACCGGCCGTTCCAGCTCTAGCCGCTCCAGCAGTTCGTCGGGGTCGACGTTACGGGACCACTCGCCCAGGGCGGTCGCAATTTTACGGGGCTGACCGCTGGAGAGGGACCCCGTCACCCGCGACACCGCGCGCCCGGCCTTGAAGGTATCGAGGCCGGTGTTAAAAACGGGGAAGGGTGCACGCTCGGTCAGCGAAGCCAGTACCGGTGACTCGGTGGGGTCGCCCAGCCCCCCGGTCAGCAAAACCGCCGAGGGGGCGGGGAAAGACGGTGAAAGCGCAGAAGCTAGGGTGGCGACCACCACGTCGGTGCGGTCGCCGGGAACAATCACAAAGTCGCCGTCGGCAAACTGGTTGAGAAAGTTTGCCACGGTCATTGCCGCGATCTTGACATCGTGAATATCGCGGTTGAGGTCTTCGCTGGTCAGACCCTCACTGCCGAGCGTGAGAGACTGCACCACCTCGGCGACACTGGGTAGGGAGAGCTCGGGAATTTCGGGTAGCACGTAGACCGGCCGGTTAGAGGGGCCGCGTTTGGCTGTTTTCGCAATCTCATCACGATATTCGGGGCGGCAACGGTTAACCATGATGGCCAGGGTGTCCACCTTTGACGAGTTGAGCTCGGTGCGCGCCACATCGACGGCGTTAACGGCGTCCTGTACCGATGAATCTTGGGCACCGATAATAGCGATAACGGGTAGCCCGAGGTCGCGGGCGAACTGGGCATTGAGATCGAATTCTGCTGTGACCGCGTTGTGGGCTAGCAGGTCGGTGCCGTCAACAATGATCACATCGCACTCATCGGCCATCTCCGAGTAGAGGGACACGGCAAGTGAGGACATCTCGTCGTGTTTGCCCTCGGCTAACAGCTCGCGGCAGCGTTCCAGAGAGACCCCGCCCCGAGCCTGGAGCGCGCTCAGGCCGAAGGTGCGGCGCATGAGCTGAATCATGGGGTCCTTGCCCTCTTCATCTCCGGCAAAGACCGGGCGGAAGAATCCCACGCGGTCGGTTCTCTTGATGAGAGAGTCGGCCAGTCCCAGGGCAACCAGGGATTTGCCTGACTGCGAGGTCATTGCGGAGAGGTAGATACCGGTAGTCATGATCGGGTGTACTCTCTTTCTGGCTGCCCTGCACGCGAGCACCACAGCCGAGTTATTTTTATCCTCTGCAATTTTATGCTGTTTTCGGCTGAGACGGTATATGGCGGCCGGGGCGTGTAGGTCACGTCCGGTGCTGGCACGCTCGACCCACCGGGCGGTAGTCTTATATGCATGTTATTTGCGTTCTCGCTGGCCCCCACGGGCGGCAATTTTGAAGACGGCTCCGTGCACAGCGCGGTGGCTGAGGCGGTTCGTGTCGTCAACGAATCGGGTCTACCGCACGAAACCAACTCCATGTTCACGCTGATCGAGGGCGACTGGGATCAGTGCATGGAGGTCATCAAACGCGCCACCGAGGCTGTGACCGCCGTGGCTCCGCGTGTTTCCCTGGTGCTTAAAGCCGATATACGCCCCGGTCATGACTCGGGAGAAATAACCGGTAAAGTAGAGCGGCTCAACCGGGCCCTCTAGCTTCTTGAGCGGCTGGAAGAAACGTGGCTAAAAGCAGAAAAAGGCGCCCCGTAGCAGCTACCGGGCCGCGGGAGGGCACCTACACCATATCCACCGGAACCGCCGAGCTTATCTCGGACGACTACACCCCCGACGGCTGGGTGCTCGAAATCAACGGTATGGAATCTTCCCACATTGTTGTGGGCCGCCCGCGCGAACTCGACTTTGAGTACATGCGGTGGCTGGCCGCGATCGTTGAGGTCCATGTATCCGGCGGTCTCGACGAGAGCACGCTGCGGATAACCCATCTGGGCGGTGGCGCCTGCTCGCTGGCGCGATACTTTGCCGACCTGTACCCGGGATCCCGCAACACCGTGGTGGAGCTAGACGCCAAACTGGCCGCCTACGTGAGGCAGTGGTTTGATCTCCCCCGAGCACCCTCGCTCAAGATTCGGGTGGGGGAGGCGCGCGCCGTCACCGAGACGTTCGCCCCGGCGTCGCGGGACATTATTATCCGCGATGTATTCTCCGGCTACACCACGCCCCTCCCGCTTACCACCCTGGAGTTCACGAAGATAGCCGCCGGAGCGCTGTCGAGCGGGGGCCTGTACGTCATCAACTGCGGAGACAACCGCGACCTAGCCGGTGCCCGCGCCGAGGCGGCGGCCCTCACCGCAGTATTCCCCTACACCTGCGCGGCGGCAGACCCCGCCATGCTGAAGGGCCGCCGCCGGGGCAACATTATTCTTGCCGGCTCGCCGGTGCCGCTGCCCCGATCCGGTGAAAACGCTACCGCCCAGCTCGCCAAGCGACTACTCGCCGGGGCAGTGCCGGCCCAGTACCGGGACGACTCCTGGGTACGGGCCTTTGCCCGTAGCGCCTCACCCCGCCGAGACAGGGTGCCCGGACCCGATCTGGGGAGGCTGGACCGGCAACTTCGCCACTAGGCTACATTAGCGGCCCAGCCACCCCTCAATGACCCCCATACCAAAGAAGACCATAAACGCCGCCGCAACAAGATACATGATGGGGTGCACCTCGCGGGCCCGCCCCTGCACCGCCCGAATAAAGCAGTACGAGATGAAACCGGCGCCGATACCGTCGGCAATCGAATAGGAGAAGGGCATCATCACGATGGTGAGGAAGGCCGGAATACCCAGTCCCCAGTCAGTCCACTCAATGTGCACGGCCTGGCGGACCATCAGAAACCCAACCACCACCAGGGCGGGAGCTACGGCCTCAAAAGGTACCACGTTCACCAGCGGCGAGATGAACACGGCCAGCAGAAAGAGGACGCCGGTGACCACGTTGGCGAAACCGGTGCGGGCACCCTCACCGATACCGGTCGCCGACTCCACATAGATCTGGTGGGCGGAACTCGAGGAGCCACCGCCGAGCACGGAGCCGGCAGCGTCGAGCAGTAATACCCGGTCAATATTTTTGATGGTGCCGTCGCGGTCGACTGTACCGGCCTCGGTGGCCAGCCCCTGAGAGGTGCCCATAACATCGAAGAAAACGGCGAGGAGTACCGCAAACATCAGCATGGTTGCGCCCAGCCCGCCCATCGAGCTTGCGGAAAAGGCACCGAACATATCGACGGAGCCAATCAGCGAGAGATCCGGTGTACCCACCCAGCTGGAGGGGACCGCGGGAACCACCAGGGACCAGCCGGTAGCCGTCTCGGTTGACGACCCCGAGGGAAAGAGGGATTCCAGAGCTATGGCCAGAATAGTGGAGGCAATCACCGAGATAAGAATTCCACCGCGCACGTTGCGGATAAAGAGGGCGATAGTGAGAAAAAGCCCGAAGAAGAAGACCAGCAGCGGCCAGCCGATAAAGTCTCCTCCGACACCCAGGGACACGGGTACGGTGGTTCCGGCAGAATCCGGCATCCGGCGCACTACCCCGGCGTTGACCAGGCCGATAAAGGCAATAAAAATACCGATACCCACCACGATTGCTGTTTTGAGTGACGCCGGCACCGCGTTAAAAACGGCGCGGCGGAAACCGGAAAGTACCAGGATCGCCATCACAATACCCGCCCAGACGACGAGCCCCATAATCTGCGGCCAGGTGAGGTTGGGGTTGGTGGCGATGGTGGAGGCCAGCAGGGCGTTAACGCCCAGGCCGGCGGCCATGGCAAAGGGCTGATTGGCCCACATCCCCATGAGGATGGTGAGAATACCGGCGATGAGGGAGGTGGCTGCGGCAACACGTTCCACGCCCAGGGTGTTGCCGGAGGCATCGGGGCCCAGCCCCAAGACCAGCGGGTTGAGTACCACAATATAGCTCATGGCAAAGAAGGTGGCCAGGCCGCCGCGGAATTCGGTGGCCAGGGTTGAGCCGCGTTCGGTGATTTTAAAGAAGCGATCCAGCGCGTTTTTGGGGGCCGGTGTGTGTGCGGATGGAGCCGCGGTGTTCTCAGAAGTCATTCGTTGAATCCGTAGTTACTCTCGTGTGAGGGGCTTTAAGCCCTAAAGAAATAAGCGCCCGCGGTAGGCGTAGCGCTTTTGTTACCTGTTTATTCTATGCCATGGGGTGCCCGTGGTGGGCAGTGATGACCGTGTTTTGGGGCAGGGCTTTGGGGTGGTGCAGAAAATTTTTGGGTTCCCCTCGGCGGCGCACGCCTGATACTGTTTAGGTATACCTAACTATGTTTTGAGGAGATACTTGTGACCGTTCCCCCCGCCGCCGAAGACCTGTCGTTTACTTCCCGGGCCCTCGTGAACACCTCACGCCCCGAACGCTACGCCAAGCAGCTTGTTGCGCATATGGGGCGGAAGGTCCCCGCCGCTGAGATCGAGTCCGGCCACCGGATTACCTTTGACCGGGACTCCACCTTTAACGGTTACGGCGACGTGCTGGTGACCGAGACGGACGGCTCCCCGCAGCTCGTGCTACTGGCCTATGCGCCCAGCGCCGAAAAACTGGAGAAGGTTGAGCGGGTGCTGGCCAGCCACCTTGAGAGGTTTGGGGAGCGTGATGGGCTGACAGTGAACTTCTCCCGTCTGCCCTAGGGGCCACCCTCTACGGGTGTGGTTTTATGATCGCTTCTCTGCCATACCGTCGGAAGAGAGGGTTTTAGCGGGTAAGTTGCAGAGAAATACGGTGCAAATTATCCGAATTCAGGGTATGAAACACAGCCAAAAGGTCACAAAACAACACCGAAGCCACCATAGACTTGTTCAGTACATATCGCCGGAAGCCCGCTTTCGGCCACAACCTAAGGAGTTCCCCCGTGAGTGCTGGAAATGCAGCCGCGTCTGTCGCGCAGAAGGTTAAGGTAACCTTCAAAACCATAACCGATCCTGCCCGTCGTCGTGTCGGCGTAGCGCTTTTTGCCGGCCTGCTCGGCGGGGCTCTCTCCGCCATCGTAAAATTTGGCTGGGAGACACCGCTTCCTCCGCGTACTCCCGAGCGCAACGCCACCAACCCGCCCCAGGCGCTCCTCGAACTTTTCGGCATGAGCCCGGAAACGAGCCACGCCACCTACACCTGGCTGGGCAACGACCTGCCCTACATGTCTTTCATCATCCACTTTGCCTTCTCCATCGTCTTTGCCCTGCTCTACTGCGCAATAGCCGAGTACTGGCCCAAGATCAAGCTCTGGCAGGGGGCGGCCATCGGCATCGTCATCTATGTTGCCTTCCACGTGGTGCTCATGCCCGCTATGGGTATTGTCCCGGCCCCCTGGGATCAGCCCTGGGAGGAGCACTTCTCAGAGTTCTTCGGCCACATTGTCTGGTTCTGGACCATTGAGGTGGTGCGTCGAGATATCCGTAACCGCATTACTCACGAACCCGATGCCGAATACCCGCTAGAGGCCCGATTCGTCTAGACGGGAGCCGGTGCCCTCCCACCATCGCCGTGCATACGGAAAGCTTCATCGGCGCCGGGTATGCCGTTGACCGGGCTACCCAGCACCGATCGGCGTGAGTAAACTTGAGGGCAGTGAAAAAATCAATCGGCCCGCGGCGTAGTCTGACCGCGTGCGGGCAGCGAAAGGAAGACCTGTGACCCAGACACGCCCTCTGCGCGTTGCCGTGATCGGTTCCGGCCCCGCCGGTGTCTACGCCGCGGATATCCTCACCAAAGCCAAAGAGGTCAAAGACGGCGAAGTCAAAGTTTCCATCGACATCTTTGACCGCTACCCTGCCCCGTTTGGCCTGATCCGTTACGGGGTGGCCCCCGATCACCCGCGTATCAAGGGCATTATTGGGGCCCTGCACAAGATCATGGACCGGGGAGATATTCGTTTCTTTGGCAATGTTGAATACGGCGTTGACCTCTCCCTGGAAGATCTGCGTGAGCACTACGACGCCCTGATCTTCGCCACCGGTGCCATCAAAGATGCCCCCCTCGACGTGCCCGGCGTTGATCTTGACGGCTCATACGGGGCATCAGATTTTGTCTCCTGGTACGATGCCCACCCCGACTATCCGCGCGAGTGGCCCCTGACGGCACGTGAAATTGCGGTACTGGGTAACGGCAATGTCGCCCTGGATATCGCCCGCGTACTGTCCAAGCACGCCGACGACCTACTGGCAACAGAGATTCCCGACCACGTGTACCGGGGGCTGAAGTCCTCGCCGGTGACCGACGTGCACATTTTTGGTCGTCGGGGCCCGGCGCAGATCAAATTTACCCCGCTGGAGTTGCGTGAGTTGGCCCATTCTCGTGATGTTGACATCGTGCTCTATGAGGAGGATTTTCAGTTTGATGCGGCCTCCCTGGAGGCCATGGAGAAAAATGCTCAGGTGAAGGTGATGACCAAGGTTCTGCGGGGCTGGTTGGAGGACCAGAAGGTGAGCGAGCAGACCGCTTCCCGACGCTTGCACCTGCACTTTTTGCAGTCGCCGGTCGAGATCCTGGGCGAAGACGGTGCGGTAGCCGGCATCAGGGTGGAGCGCAATGAGCTGGACGGCTCCGGCGGGATCCGGGGCACCGGCGAGTATGTTGATTACCCGGTGCAGGCGGTATACCGGGCCATCGGGTATTTTGGGTCAGAGCTGCCCGATGTTGGCTTTGACCCCGTCAAGGGTGTGATTACCAATGTCGAGGGCAGGGTTGTTGACACCGCGGGTGAACCGGTGCCCGGCCTCTACGCTACCGGCTGGATTAAGCGCGGCCCGGTGGGGCTGATTGGTTCCACCAAGTCCGATGCCCTGGAGACGGTGACTCACCTGCTCGAGGACCGCGAGAACCTCTATACCGCCACCGAGCCTGATGCTGACACCTTTGTGGATTTCCTGGAGTCCAAGGGTATCGAGTACACCACCTGGGAAGGCTGGCACCGGCTCGATGACCATGAAAAGGCGCTGGGTGCTGCCGCCCTGGATTCGGCCGGGGCACCGCGTCAGCGGGTCAAAGTTGTTGACCGCGACGAGATGGTTCGGATTTCACGCGGCCTGTAGGCCCGTATAGATACCGGCCCCCTTGCCGCCGGGGACTTCTACCGCCTCGGCTGCAAGGGGGATTGTCTGCTACCGGGTTGCCCGGGGCTGGCCCTCCGCGTATCCTGCCGCCGACTGGATACCCACGGTGGCGCGTTCGGAGAATTCGTCGAGTGTTGCTGCCCCGGCGTAGGTGAAGGAGGAGCGCACACCGGAGATGATGGAGTCGATCTGGTCTTCTACACCGCCGGCACCGTGGGGCAGATAGATGCGTGCCGAGGAGATCCCCTCCTCAAACATTTCTCTGCGCGCCCGCTCGAAGGCCGCGGTTTTGGAGTTCCGGTTTTCCACCGCCCGCCGCGAGGCCATGCCGAAGGATTCTTTGTAGTAGCGGCCGTCGGCGTCTTGAAGAACGTCTCCGGGTGACTCAAAGGTTCCGGCAAACCAGGAGCCGATCATCACGTTGGAGGCGCCGGCAGCCAGGGCGAGAGCGACGTCGCGGGGGTCTTTGACACCGCCGTCTGCCCACACGTGCACGCCGAGTTTGCGGGCTTCTTCGGCACATTCGAGTACGGCCGAGAACTGCGGGCGGCCCACACCGGTTTGCATGCGGGTGGTGCACATGGCCCCGGGGCCGACACCCACTTTGATGATGTCTGCGCCGGCTTCGGCGAGGTCCCGCACCCCGGCGGCGGTTACCACGTTGCCGGCGGCTATGGGTACTTTCGGGTTCAGGGAGCGCACCCTTTTGAGGGCCTCTATCATGGTTTCCTGGTGGCCGTGGGCGGTATCGACGACCAGGACATCCACGCCGGCGTCCAGCAGTGCCCGGGCACGTGTCTCAATATCACCGTTGATACCGATAGCGGCCCCCACCCGCAGGGCGCCGCGCGAGTCGATCGCCGGCTGGTAGAGGCTGGCGCGTAGTGCCCCCTTGCGGGTGAGAACCCCCACCAGTTGGCCGGCGGAGTCAACCACCGGGGCGAGTTTATGCGAGGCCCCGTGTAATTGCTCGAACGCGGTTTGGGCGTTCACGGTATCGGGGAGGGTCATGGGATCGGCGGTCATCAGGTTGGCCACCTGGTCAAAGTTGTCGCTGCCCCGCAGGTCCTTGTCGGTCACGATGCCCACGGGTACACCGTCTTCGACCACGATCGCCGCGCCGTGGGAGCGTTTGGGGATCAGGTGCTTGGTATAGCCGGCGGTGTGGTGCGGTTTGACGGTGATGGGGGTGTCAAAGATCAGGTGGGAGCTTTTGACCTGCTGCACGGTCTGGGCCACGATGTCGGTGGGTATATCCTGCGGGATGATTGCGATCCCGCCGCGGCGGGCCACGGTTTCTGCCATGCGCCGGCCCGCGACAGCGGTCATGTTCGCCACGATGATGGGGATGGTGGTTCCGGTGCCGTCTGAGGTGGTGAGGTCAACTCCCATGCGTGAGCCAACCTGCGAGCGTGACGGCACCATAAAGACGTCGGAGTAGGTGAGGTCTGTTGTAGGCATGTTGCCATTGAGGAATTTCATGCTCTCAAACATACCGTAGCTGAGGGTTGATGGCGCCGGGTTCTTAGCCTAGAGCTGATTTGCGGGTGCCGTTGTCGATGGGTAGCACTTTTTCTAGGTAGGGGTTGAGGAAGACTCCTTGGGGGTCGAGTTCTTCGCGGAGGGTGGAGAAGGAGCCGTATTCGGGGTAGAGACCCGCCAGCTCTGTGGATGTGAGCGAGTGCATCTGCCCCCAGTGCGGTCTGCCTCCGTGGGCTGTAAAGATTTCTTCGAGCAACCCAAAGTACTCTCTATAATCGCTTCGCCAGTATTCCCGGGCCGAGATAAAAACGGTTTCGCGGCCGTGGGCGGGTGAGAGCGGGATACTGTCGGCTGCGGCGGTGCGAACGATGAGAGGGAAGCTGGATCGTACCGTGCAGCTGTTGAGCCGGGAGTAGACCTCGGACATGACAGTGTTGAAATCGGCGAGGTCGAAAGCGTATTCCATGTTGTTCTGGTGCACGGTGCGGTTGAGGATAAAGACCGAGGGGGCCAGGTCCGCATAGCGGCGGTTTCTTTCGACGAGGTTGGCGGCGCGGTTGACCGCCCCCCGGGTGGCGGGGATTTTTGAGTTGAGAAAACTCGCGAGCTCAAAGATACCGTTGTTGATGGCGTAGTCGCGCCCGTGTCGGCGTGCCTGCGAAATGCGTGCTGACGATGGCATATATCCTTCGGTGAGGAGGGGCAGCCGGGTGAGCCTGCGGGTGCGCACCAGCCGTGAGCCGGGGTGCCAGGCGACCTCGTAGTGTTCTGCGTTGCGGGCGCGGTCGGTAAAGCTGTGCATGATTTCGTGGTAGTCGCGGTTGCGCTCTACCGCGTGTAGACGGAAGATGGGCACCACCCGGAAGGTGAGGGAGACCAGCACCCCCAGGGCGCCCAGGCCCACCAGTGCGGCCGAAAAGATGCGAGGATTTTGGCTGGGGGAGCAGGTGAGGAGTTCGCCGGTTGCCGTGATCATGGTGAGCCGGAGGACCTGCGTGGGGATGATGCCGAAGGAGAGGCCGGTTCCGTGGGTGCCGGTTGCTACCGCCCCCGCCAGTGTCTGCTGGCCCAGTCGTCCGAGGTTTTCAAAGGCGAGCCCGTAGGTGGCGAGGATTTTATTTGCCTGGTGCACCGTGGTGCCGGCGAGGAAGGTTGCTTCTCCGGCGGCGGTGTCGATGGAGGTGGCGCCCACCAGGTAGTCGAGGCTCATCATGGAGTCGGTGGGTTGGGCGATTGCTGAGGAGCTGCGGGAGGCGCCAACCACCTTGATGCGGCTCCCGTTGATTGCTGCTAGGGCGACGTGTTGTTGTGCTTCGGGGATAGACCGGGGGGTATATACACGGTTGGGGGTGGTGCTGTGCCGGTAGCCCCAGGTGCTCCAGTGTGTTTCAGACATGACTGTTGTGCTTTCGGGTTGGTCGTCGCTGGTTCTCTCATATTCTCATGTCCGGTGGGGTGGGGGGAGAAATTTTTCCTGTCAGCTGTGAGCCTCTGCCCGTGAGGCGTGCTTGTGTCGGTGTGCCGGTACGGCTATACCTAGAAGTGGCGGGGTTCTCCTTTACCCGGGTGCTCTGCCGGAGGTTCCCGGGGGTGCCCCAAAATTTTTTGTGCGAGTGAGGTGCTGGTATGTCCTATTCAACGGTTCTTGGCGGTAGCGAGTTTTCCTCGTGTGTGATGAACGCGGCGGGTGTGATGTGTATGAGCGCTGAGGAGTTGGACTCGGTGGCCAACTCCGCGGCAGCAACTTTTGTCACCAAAACCGCTACCGTGCGTGAGAGAGCAGGAAATCCGGAGCCGCGGTACCGCGATGTGGGTGAGAACAGTATTAACTCTATGGGGTTACCCAACAGGGGGATCGACTACTATCTGGACTACCTGTCCACCGATCCCCGTCAGAGTGACAGGTTTCTTTCGGTGAGCCCGATGGCTCCGGATGATATTCCCCTGCTGTTTGCGCGCGTGAATTCGGCGGGATTTACCGGCATGGTGGAGCTCAACCTCTCCTGCCCCAATATTCCCTCAAAACCCCAGATAGCCTACGATTTTGAGGCCGCAGATCGGATTCTTGCCCGGACGTTTGAGCTCTATTCGGGCAGGCTGGGGGTTAAGCTGCCGCCTTTCTTTGATATGGCGCATTTTGATACCGTGGCCGAAATCCTCAACCGCTACCCGCTTACTTTTATCAACAGCATCAACAGCCCCGGCAACGGTCTGATGATCCGGGGGCTGAGCATGTCTATAGCCCCCAAAAACGGGTTTGGTGGTATTGGTGGCCCCACTGTTAAGCCCTGGGCGCTGGCCAATGTGCACGCATTTTTTACCCGTCTGAACCCTTCGATTCAAATTATCGGTACCGGCGGTGTTACCCGCGGTATTGACGTGTTTGAGCACATACTCTGCGGGGCAAGTATGGTGCAGGTGGGTACAGCTCTACACCAGCAGGGCACCGGTCTCTTTGACAGGCTTCTGGTTGAGTTGGAGCAGCAGATGCGGGCCTACGGGTTTGAGACCCTCGACGATTTTAGGGGAGCGGTGGAGTACATCTAGGAATACCGGAGTACCGGTGGGGTACTGGGCTGCACCCCGATAAAATCGTCGCTCATTCTTGCGGCAAACGGGTACAAAAGTGAACCCCAACACTCTAAAATAGAAGGTGTAGCCCCGACCCCAGCACAAGGAACCAGTCGGGTACTTTAAAAATTTTTAAGGGAGATAGCCATGACCGACCAGAAATCAACCAACAAAAGTTTTGGTGAACAGGCCATCGAAAACCGCGATGCCGGTGTAGATCTCACCACAATATCCGGTGAGGTGATTGTCGGTATCGACGGCTCAGAGCAGTCTTACGGTGCCCTACAGTGGGCGGTGCACGAGGCCGGGATCCGCAAGGTTCCGGTTCGCCTGGTTACCGCGTACTCGCTACCTGTTTTTACCGGTGGAGGTATGGACGCGGGGTATTCGGTGGTCGATGAGCAGGCGCTGCGCGACGGCGTAGCGCAGATCCTCAACGAGGCTCGCACCCGTATCGGGGAAACCGATGTTGAGATTCGCTCCACCGTTGAAACTGGGGACGCCACCGGTGTGCTCCTGGAACTTTCAAAGCGCGCGGAGTTGATGGTGGTGGGTTCGCGCTCGCACGGCGGTTTTTTGGGGCGCCTGCTGGGCACGGTGTCCACTTCTTTGCCGGCGCACTCCCACTGCCCCACGGTGGCGGTTCCGGCTTCTTACGGTGAGGCGATTGATAAGGATCCGGGTCTCTTGGGGAAGGGGCGTCCGGTGGTGGCCGGTTCGGATGGTTCTGAGCAGGCGCGGGTGGCGATTCTCAAGGCGGCTGAGGAGGCTGACCGTCGCGGGGTAAAGCTGGTGTTGGTCAACGCTCTTGCCCCCTATACCGGGGCTTTGAACTGGGTGCCTGCCGCTGTTGATTTTGAGGCAATGTACCGTGAAATTGCTGATCTTCAGCGTAAGGCTGCTATCTGGATTAGGGGTTTTTATCCCGAGCTGGAGATCGAGTTTAAGCTGATTGACGGTTCGCCGGTGCAGGTGTTGCTTGAGGCCGGTAAGGACGCCGATTTGATTGTGGTGGGTACCCGCGGCCGTGGCGGTGTTGCCGGTCTGTTGCTGGGTTCAACCTCGCAGGGGGTCCTGCACAATACTAAGACCCCGGTGATGATTGTTCCCGAGCTTGAGGATGAGCGTATTAAAACTGCGCCCGAAGCCGATATTACCTGGGGTTAGGTACCTGTGTAACCGGAAGCTGCCGCCGGTGTGAGCGGCAGCTTCCGGTTCTCTGCGAAAAATTTTAAATTTTTTTTGGAGAGCCCGAGGGCCTTGTGAGCCGGTGATTTTTCGGGGGTTTTAGCCGGTAGCCGGTTCGGTGCGGTGGGCCGGCCGGGGAAAGCCCGGTTTGCGCGGGTAGAAAAACTGTCGTAAGCTAGTTGAGGTTCGAGCAGCGGATACCCTGGGTAGCCCTGTTTGAAATCCTGGCCCCCATCGTCTAGCGGCCTAGGACGCCGCCCTTTCACGGCGGTAACACGGGTTCAAATCCCGTTGGGGGTACGTGCAAATTGTTGATTTGCATGGCCATGTTGAATGATATAAAGTTTCACTTTGTTGATATCAACTCTGGCCCCGTAGCGCAGTTGGTTAGCGCGCCGCCCTGTCACGGCGGAGGTCGCGGGTTCAAGTCCCGTCGGGGTCGCTTCAGCCGCGTGAGTTCTCTTTATGGGAAAGCGCGGTTGCGGCATATCTGATGAATATGCCTGGCTCTGTAGCTCAGTTGGTAGAGCGTGCGACTGAAAATCGTAAGGTCACCGGATCGACGCCGGTCGGAGCCACAAACCACTTACATGGGCTTCTAACGTGTAGGTGGTTTTTCTTTTTAAGGTATTTCCTTATCCTCTTCTTCTCGGTGCGCTTCTGCACTGCCCCGTCTCCGAATGCGCCTGTCACTGTTTTCCTGTGTGTTCGGGACCTGTCTGGGGCGAACCTGCGTGGGACGGGGCGGTTTAGGTAGAAAAGTATTTTTGTGGATGCTACTGATGTTTCGGTTTTATGCGGTAAAAGTTTAGTTTATTTTGGGGTTTCAGTAGTGAGCTCGCCCTCCGCCTGTGTGGCTATAAAAAGGATATTTTTATGGTTATGAAATCGAACAATACGCTCCGTAGGTTGTTTGGGGGAAGTTTTGCCGTCTCACAGTTCTGTGGCTGCTTCCCGATGAATCTCTTATTTGTACTGATGAGAATAATTCCCTTGTCAGAGTACCAATTTATACCATACCCGGCATGTTTTGCCGGCGATTGCTCGCTAGTAATATCGTGGGCTGTTTAGTGGACAAAACTTAAAATTCAAATGAGATTTACACCCCTTTGGGCTGGGAACCGTGTAAAAATGGTAGGGCTATCCCTCCGCTCAGTGGAAAAATAGCGTAGTCTCGGTGGTACTCTCTGCTAAGCACACTTGCAAAGGTGATAACTTGTCCACAGAACCAGTTGTAAGAATAAATAGGCCAAAATACAGATTTAAAAAAACCCACTTTTTCTACCAGTTTCTGCTCTACCTATCCCCCGTTATTCTGCTGACCACCATCTTCCCCCTGGTCACCCCCCAACTAGAGCGGGTAAGTATCGGCAGAACCTCACTCACCCAAATTATTCTGGCGGTTTCCATTACAGTCCCCTGGATGTCGCAGAGCGTGTGCCTGCCCATCTACCGGGCAATGGAAGATCTGCTGGGTGAAAGAAACATGGACGCCTGTATGCGGCGCTTCTCCGAATACTGGCTCTCCACCTGCGCGGCGGTCCTTCCGATACTGCTGCTCTTCTCAGCCCCCTTCTACTTTGTGCTGGGCTGGGACAGCAGGGCACTCATTGCCTTCCTTCTCCTGGGCTTTCTCAATATTGCCTTTGGTCAGCTGCTGGTGGTGGCCAACCTTCCCACCACCAACCGAAACAACTGGGCCTTTGCCTGGCTCGCCTATGCGCTGACACTTCTGATCTTCCCCCACATCTGGTTTCTTCCACCGCTCATGGGAATACTGGTCATGCTGTTCGTTTTACGGCACCATCTGCGCTACCTCACCGCCTTCAGATATCTCAACTACACGGTGGTCACCCGTGAGATGGTGCGGGGTCTGCTCCTGGGCGCCGTGCTCTGGTCAGACAAATACCTGCTTTTTCTCGCGCAGGAAGGACGCATGAACGTTGTGGTGGTTTATATGGGCCTTATCCCCGCCGTGGTTGCCTATAACTACTTCTTTGCCGCCGAATCAGCGAGTGTGGACCGCGCCGTGGCGAAACTGCGGACCGCTATCCAATCTATGGGTTACCGGCAGGTGCAAAGCTACTCCGCTAAGGTGGAGCGACGGGTGGTTGCCTCAACCCGGCGAACCCTCATGATCGCTGCGATATGTTCGGCCGTGATTGCCGCGGCCATGCTTTTCTTCCGCCAGGATTCCCTGGGACTGGCCTTCGCCGTCATTGTGGCTTCCTGGCTCTTCCTCGCAGTCACAATCTACAGCTATCAGATCGACTACCTGGGCTCCCACACTGCTCCGCAGCTGATCGGGCTCGCCCACCTCATCATGTGCATTATGGCGTTTTCGCTGGTGCCCTCCACCGGCGGTTACCTCATCATCATGCTTGCGGATACGGTACTGGTCTTTATCAGCTACCGGCTATTCCGCAAAACATGGAGCGCACCGGCCTACGACCTTTTTTGGAAACACGCCATGAGCTGGTAGCTCACGGCTAGACAATCTGGCCCACGCTCTACCCACCGGAAGGTAACCCCGCAATGATTGAAAAAAATACCTACAAAAAACTCCAAAAACCGCAGGTTAACCAGCACTACACCGACCCGGACTACGAAGACGTTGACGTGGCAATCATCATGGAGTCCACCTACCCTTTTCTCAAAGGTGGAGTGTCCGCGGTGGTCCACGACATCATCACCTATAGTCCCGACACCTCTTTCGGGATTATCCACATCTCCTGGGACAAAAATTCACCCACCAAAGACCTCTACGGTGTACCCGATAACGTGCGTTGGATCAAAACCATCTATCTCAGTCTCGAAGAACACCGCGAAGATTTTTCAACCCCTCTGAGAGAGCTCAAACTCACCTCCCAGCAGCGCACCGACGAAAGCAACAGAGTGATTGACGCTCTTTTCGCGCTCATCGACCGGGCCGACCCCAACCCGCTCTGGGAAGTCTACGACCGCATGTTAGCGGAGAAAACCCGTGAATTTGCCGGGTGGTCTCTGCTGGGCAGCAAGGAGTTTATGCGGGTACTCTTTGACCGGCTAGCGGTCGAAAAGATGAGTTTCTCCGATGTCTTTTGGTTGGCGCGCACCTTCTTTTCGCTGGCCTACGCGCTACTGCACGAGCGTATGCCCTACGCCAGCGTCTACCACGCCCACACCACCGGTTATGCCGCCCTCGTCGGCGCGGCGGCGGCCCGTGATAACGGCACCAGTTTTTTGCTGACCGAGCATAACCTCTATGTGCGGGATACGATCAACACCTTACTTGACCGCAACATGTCTTACCCGGTGGCCGTGGGGGACTACGACGTTTTTGATGTGACCGATGAACAGCGCGCCTGGATGATCTGGTGGATACAGATGGGCCGCTTCTGCTACCCCAGCGCGGATCTGATCACCTACCTCTATCCCAAGGCTGTGGAGGAAGCTAAAGGTCTGCACGGTATCCCCGAAAGGTCGGTGATTGTGCCCAACGGTATGCTGATATCCGATGTTAATGAGGCATATGCGCAGCGTCGGACGGCCCGAAAAGAAATTGCCCGGCAGGGTAGCGAACACTGCTGGCGGTTTGTGTTTATTGCCAGAGTGGTGCCCATTAAGGGGCTACTCGATTTGATAAGCGCCCTGGCCATCCTCAGGGACGGGGGATATAAGCTACACATCGACTGTCTGGGCCCCACCCAGCACGTGCCCTGGTACTACGAGAAGTGCCGGGAGGCGGTTGCCCGCGAGGGCCTTGAAGACTACGTGACTTTTCACGGAACCGTGAATGTGCGCGAAAAACTGGGGGAGTTCGACGCCCTGGTGATGCCAAGCTATAACGAGGGTCAGCCGATTGTGGCGCTTGAGGCTATGAGCGCGTCTATTCCCGTGATCGGCACCGATGTGGGTGGCATGTCTCAGCTGATTGATGACACCCTGATTGCCGATGACGGTGCGGCAGTAGGCCGCTGCGGGATTCTGACCAGGGCGGGGGACCCGAGGGGGTTTGCCGAGGCGCTTCGGAGAGTTATGGAAGATCCGGGTTTCTACGAGGAAATGTGCGTGAATGCCCGTGAGCGGGTGATTAGGTTTTTTCAGCTTCACGATGTGATGGAAAAGTACCAGCGGATCTACCGTACTTTGGGTGCGGGGTCGGTGCGGCAGTCGCAGCCTCTATCTACAGACCGGCGGGGGGAAAGCCGGGTGAGGGAGGATGCTTAGGGTTCCTTCCGGTGACGGCACGGGTAGCTACGGCCTGTGGGTGCGTTACGGCGGCGAACCGGTCTCCGGGGAGCAAGTGCGGTTTGCTGCGGAGCACTATTCGGTGGCGCTGCTTCAGCCGGGTGAGGTGTGGGCGGCCAAGCGGCTTAAAGAGCTGAACCCCCGGATGGTGGTGCTCTGCTATAAGTGCCTGTCATCAACCCGCAGCTATGAGACGTGCGGGCCGTTCACCTCGGGGGTCTCTTTCGCCCAGGCCCGCGAGGCGGAGAAGAACGGTGACCCGTTTTTTGCCCGACGAAAAAACGGTGAGCTCGTCGAGTGGGAGGGGTACCCCGGGCACTACCAGATGCG
Organism: Rothia sp. 18CD1-1; assembly: GCF_055285355.1. NCBI lineage: Bacteria > Bacillati > Actinomycetota > Actinomycetes > Micrococcales > Micrococcaceae > Rothia > Rothia sp. 18CD1-1. The sequence goes on from NZ_JBUZLI010000004.1 coordinate 60,398, forward strand.
GGTCTGGAGCCCGGCCTACCGCCGCCGCTGGGTGGAGAACGTGACCGCCGAACTGGTGTATTCGCCTTTTGACGGTGTGCTGGCCGATAACGACCACTATGGCGACTACTACGGGCTTCATCTCCCTCTTCGTGATGCACCGGATATGGCCACCCTACACCGCGGCCTCGATCTTCTGGTCCGCGAGGCGGGGGAGGCGCTCAACCGTCGTGGAAAAATCTTGGTGCCCAATATTGCGGAGTCTCGGTGCGACCCCGGAAAGTGGGAGCGGCACAGCGCCTACGGTGGGGGTTTTGAAGAGGTGTTTATGGGCTGGGGTGCTAACGATTACCTGGACTATGTTTCCGGCCTGGCCCAGGTGCAGCAGATGCGGGGGGATTTTCCGCCGGTCACGCTCAAGATAGCGGATAACAGCGCCGCCAGTATGCGGCGGCTGACCCTGTTGCGAGCCTCCACCGATAACACTAACTCGCACCCTAATTTTTTGGCGGCCCTGGCCGCGCTGTGGGTATTTAGCGGCGGACAGTGGACCGCGCTGTCCGCGGGCGGGCACGATATGCACAACGGCACTCCCTGGCGTGAGGAGCTAGCCTGGGACCTGGGTACTCCGCTGGGCGATTTCTTTGAGGAGAAGGGTGCGCTGGTGAGGAGGTTTAGCAGGGGCTGGGCGGCGGTCAACATGACCGATAGCAGCTCGGGACGGTTGAGGGTTCCGGCGGGGCTGGTGTCCACGGCGGGGCCGTCACCGAAGGAAATGGTTTTGGAGCCGCACACCGGTGCCCTGATGAGACGCTCCTAGGGTGCGGGAATAGGCTTTGGTGGGTAGCCCTCAGCCTATTTCCACCACCAGCGGGGTGTGGTCTGATGCCCCCTTCCCCTGCCTCTGTTCACGGTCGATATGTGCCCCCACGACTCGGGCGGCGAGAGCGGGGGAGTAGAGCTGAAAATCAATACGCATCCCCTCATTTTTGGGGAAGCGGCCCTTGGTGTAGTCCCAGTAGGTGTACTCTCCCGGCGTGTAGGGGCGGGAGACATCCACCAGATGCGCGCCGGTGATCAGGGAGTCAAAGGCTCGGCGTTCGGGTTCTGTCACGTGGGTGAGCTGGTTGTCGCGGAAGAAATTGATATCCCAAACATCGCTGTCGTACGGGGCAACATTCCAGTCACCCACCAGGGCCAACTCTAAGCCGGGCTGCTCTGCCAGCCAAGAGCTGACATTTTCTCTGAGCACCCGCAGCCAGCGCAGCTTATAGTCCATGTGGGGGTCATCGATAGCTCGCCCGTTGGGAACGTAAAGACTCCACACCCGCACCCCGCCGCAGGTCGCCGCCAGTGCACGGGCCTCCTGCACGGGGGTATCCCCCGGTTTCGAGAAGGTAGGCTGGCCGGGAAAGGTGCGCTCGATATCGTCTAGGCCCACCCGCGAGGCGATCGCCACCCCGTTCCACTGGTCCAGCCCAAAGTTGGCCACCTCGTAGCCCATAAAATCAAAAATTTCGTAGGGGAAACTTTCATCTTTGGTTTTGGTCTCCTGCATGGCGAGCACATCTACATCGTGTGCGGCTAGCCAGTCCTCAACGCGGTCCGCTCTGGCACGAATAGAGTTCACATTCCAGGTGGCAATCTTCATACTACCCAGCCTACCGAGTACAGTCGGTAGTGGGAAAAGCACGGCCGTAGGCGAAGAAGATACTGAGAATGTAGGGTTGGTATGTATCGGATACGGAGGTAATGAGCATGGCGGGGCAGCATGAGACAGCGGACAACAGCAGGAAAAAGGCTGATGACCTCGAGCAGGTCCGGGAGTTTCTGACCCTGGTCTCTCACAACCTGGGCATTAGCGCGGACACTGTCGACGAGGTAGTACCTCACCTGCTGGGACTGACCAAACAGGTAGCGCGCGGCGTGGACCGTCCGGCAGCACCGCTGGCTGCCTTTGCGGTGGGGCTAGCCTCGGCGCACCGGAGTGCCGGTGAGATACGGGAAAACATCACCCGTGTTCAAAAGGCTGTCACAGACTGGCAGCGGCGGAGAGGGGAAGGGGTATGAGCCGGCTCAACATCTCTACCCCAATGTCCAAGGTGATCCGGTTGGCAGACGGCAGCTTTACCGTAAACCGGCGATCAGACGCGGTGACGGCAGAGGAGCCCCTGGAAATCCGCGTCGACGGACAGAGTGTCACCACCACCATGCGCACCCCCGGTCACGACCTTGAACTGGCCCACGGTTTTTTGCATTCGGAGGGGCTGATTCGCGCGGCAGAGGATATTGCTACCGCCCGCTACTGCGCCGGTGCCAGCGGGGAAGACGGACGCAACACCTACAACCTCCTTGACCTTCGGTATTCTTCTTCTGCCGCCACCCCCAAACCCGGAGGTCTGCGGCTGACCACCACAAACTCTGCCTGCGGGGTGTGCGGATCCGCCTCTATCGAGGCCATCATGGAGAGGAAACTGCGGCGGGTTAGCCCCGTTGAGCTGAGCCCCGAACTGGTTCTCTCCCTGCCTCACAGGCTAAAACAGGGACAGCAACAGTTTCGTCGCACCGGCGGGATACACGCGGCCGCTGTTTTTGACCGCGACGGTGGCCACCTGGTCACCCGGGAAGACATTGGCAGACACAACGCCGCGGACAAGGTGATTGGGCATCTGCTGCTGGAAGACTCGCTGGACACCCCGGGCAGGATTTTGGTGATGAGCTCACGGGCCTCCTTTGAGCTGGTCCAGAAGGCGATTATGGCGGGGTTTTCGGCACTGATTGCTGTCTCGGCAGCGTCGTCTCTGGCGGTTGACCTGGCTCGGGAGGCGGGGCTGACCCTGGTCGCCTTTGCCCGCGAAGATCGCTTTAACATTTACTCCGGTGAATTAGACCTGGGCTAGGTATGCGGCGGTAGAATCTCTCATAGAGCTAGGCTCGGTTATGAGCATCACATAGGGTGGGAAAGGTAGAGATAATGAGCACCCCCAAGCCTCAGGCTCCCACGGTGAGCCGTATCAGCCAAGAAGCTAACGCCTACGACTACCCCAAGATCGGTAAGCGTTCCCGCGCCGCGGCCGGACTCCACGGCGTCTACCACGCCATGAAAGAGGCGGTGCCCGCCGGTGGCCTGCCGACCCTGCTGAAAATGAACCAAAACGGCGGTATCGACTGCCCCAGTTGCGCTTGGCCTGAGCCCAATCAGCAAGAGCTCAATACGGTGGAGTTCTGCGAAAACGGTGCAAAGGCGGTAGCCGCAGAGACTGCCGGGCAGCTTGCCGGCCCCGACTTCTGGGCGCGGTACTCGGTTGAAGAACTCAAACATAAAACAGATTTTTGGTTGGGGAATCAGGGCCGTATCACCGAGCCCCTACTCTATGATCGTGCTAGCGGCGACGACCATTACCGCCCTATCTCCTGGGAGCGCGCCTACTCTCTCATCGCTGAACAGCTCACAAGCTTAGAGGATCCCAACCAGGCGGTCTTTTATACGTCCGGCCGGGCGTCCAATGAGGCCGCCTACGTTTTTCAGCTACTGGCCCGCCGCCTGGGCACCAACAATCTACCCGACTGCGGTAACCTCTGCCATGAATCCACCGGTGTGGCCCTGAAAGAGGTGGTCGGCCTGGGAAAGGGCTCGGCCACCATGAAGGATCTTGAAACCACCGATCTTTTTATCTCGGTGGGGCAGAACCCCGGCACTAACCATCCGCGCTCGCTGACCACCTTTAAGAAGATGAAGGAGAACGGCGGGAAGATGGTGGCGATTAATCCTATGCCCGAGGTTGGGTTACTGGAGTTTGAGGAGCCGCAGTCGGTCAAGGGTGCCCTGGGTATTCCCGAGAAGCTTGCCGACGAGTATGTGCAGGTTCGGCTCGATGGGGACCGCGCGTTCTTTCAGCAGCTTAACCGCGAGCTTATTCGCCGTGACGCTATCGACCGTGTTTTTCTTGAGAGGTTCTGCTCGGGGTACGAGGAGACTATTGATTATTTGATGGGTCTCGATGACCGTGAACTGGAACGGGGCTCGGGGGTTTCGGCGGTGCAGGTGGCTGCGGTTGCGGATTTGGTGCAGAAGGCGGAGTCTGTGGTGCTGGGCTGGACGCTGGGTGTTACCCAGCACCGGGACTCGGTCTACACTATTCGCGAGATGATGAATTTTGTGTTGCTGACCGGCAATATTGGTAAACCCGGTGCGGGCACCGCTCCTTTCCGCGGACACTCCAATGTGCAGGGTAACCGTACCGTGGGTATCTGGGAACAGATGCCGGATACTTTTCTCTCGGCCCTTGAGGACTATTTTGGTTTCCCGGTACCCCGCGAGCACGGTCTTGACTCGGTGGGTTCGCTCCAGCAGATTCGCGACGGCGGCAATAGATTTTTTATGTCTTTGGGCGGAAACCTGGTGAGGGTGGCTTCGGATACCACGGCCTGCCAGGAGGGCATGATGGCTCAGGAGATGACGGTGCATCTTTCCACTAAGCCCAATGGTGCGCACGCTTTTCCGGGGGAGAGGTCCTTGATTTTGCCAGTGCTGGGTCGCACCGATCTCGACGTGCAGAAGTCCGGGCCGCAGAAGTTGACCGTGGAGAATTCAGCTTCGGTGGTTTCCGCTTCTCTGGGAAGACGTAAAGCCAACCTTAAATACAGTATGCGTTCCGAGGTCGAGATTATTTGTTCTCTGGGTAAGGCGGCTTTTGGCGATGAGTTTTGGCAGCCGCTTATTGATGACTACGCCAATATTCGTAGCGCTATTGAGGCAACTATTCCCGGCTTTGACCGCTATAACGAGCGTATTGAGAAGCCCGGTGGTTTTTACCTGCCCAATGGTCCGCGGCAGCGTGTTTTTAACACCGACGACGGGAAGGCGCACCTGACCATTAATAAAACCAACGTGATTGATCTTCCCGAGGGGCACCTGCTGCTGTCAACGGTGCGTTCACACGACCAGTTTAACTCGACCATCTATGGTATGGATGATCGTTATCGCGGTGTTTATCACGGGCGTCGGGTGGTTTTTATTAACCCCGAGGATTTGGAGTCACGCGGGCTGAGGGACGGGGACCTGGTTGATATTGTGTCGGTTTGGGAGGACGGCGAACGCCGTGCCCCCAATTTCCGCTGTGTGGCCTATGATCACGCCAAAGACTGCGTGGCCGTTTATATGCCCGAGGGTAACGTGCTGGTTCCGCTAGATTCAGCGGCAAAACGATCGAATACCCCGGTGTATAAGTCGGTACTGGTGCGCCTGGAACCGCTGGGAAAGACCTACCTCTAGGGGAGTTGAAGCCCCGGAATCGAGGGAAAATTTTCTCCAGAAAAAGATCTACACAAAGTTTGGTTGCGGCTTCGAGGGGCCCGCAAAGCCTTTATTTTGCGGGCCCCGACTGCCTTTGCGGACCCGGCTAGGCTAGCTTCGTATCGGCCGCGGGGAACGTTGGCACGAGGTCACCAGACATTTTTTCCACTACGCGAATTACCTGGCAGGAGTACCCAAATTCGTTGTCATACCACACGTAAAGAATAGCGTTATTGCCGGTCACGATAGTTGCCAAACCATCCACGATCCCCGCGGTACGGGTCCCCACGAAATCGGTAGAAACAACGTCATGCGAATCCGTATAATCAATCTGCCGGCGAAGGGGTGAGTTGAGCGAGACACTGCGCAGCAGTCCGTTCAGGGCCTCTCTCGACTCGGGTGCTCTCTCCAACTGCAAATTCAGAATCGCCATAGAAACATCGGGGGTGGGCACCCGGATAGCATTGCCGGTCAACCTACCCTCCATCTCGGGCAGGGCCTTAGCCACAGCCTTCGCCGCACCGGTCTCGGTGATCACCATATTGAGAGCCGCTGAACGCCCGCGGCGGTCGCCCCTATGAAAATTATCAATCAGATTCTGATCATTGGTAAAGGAATGCACGGTCTCCACATGCCCGTGGGCCACCCCAAACTCATCACCCATCACCTTTAATACCGGGGTAATAGCATTGGTGGTGCAGGATGCGGCCGACAGTATCCGGTCACCCTCCTCAATCGTCGAATCGTTGACCCCGCACACAATATTCTTAATGTCCCCCTTACCCGGGGCGGTCAACAAAACCCGCGAAACACCCGGGCACCTAAGGTGCTGAGAGAGCCCCTCACGATCCCGCCACCGACCGGTATTATCAACCACAATCGCCCGGTCAATACCGTACTCGGTGTAATCAATAGACGCCGGATCGGATGAATAAATAAACTTAACCGGCCTACCGTTAGCAATAATCAGATCATTGTCCGCATCAACACGGATGGTGCCGCGGAAAGCGCCGTGCACCGAGTCCCGGCGCAAGAGAGAAGCACGCTTGAAAAGGTCATCGTCACCATTCTTCCGCACCACAACGGCCCGCAGCGCAAGGCCCGACCCCGAAGACCTCTCCAAAAGAATCCGGGCAAGCAACCTACCAATGCGGCCAAAACCGTACAGCACCACATCCTGCTGGGTGAGCTTTTTCTGGCCCGCACCGTCCACCACATCGGCCAGCTCCCGGCGCAGCCAGGCGCCCAGATCAGAAGACGACGACTCCGCAAACTTATGCCACAGCTCAGCGAGACCAATAGAGCAGGGAGCCAGATTGAGATCAACCAGCTCGGTGAGAATTGCAAGGGAATTAGCGGGATCAAGCTCCTCGGTATCAATCTGCCGGGCAAACCGGTGCAGCTTGAGAATCTGAATCACCGAGCGGTTAACAAGACTCCTACCATGAATACTCACCACCACCCCATTTTCTCGGTTGAGCCTACCAATGAGGGGAATCATCGCTTCCGCGTCGGCTTCGCGGGTGAGCCACTGGCTGTGGGTATCGTTAACAGAGGTAGCCACGTGCATAACCTTCTTTCTCGATCGAACGCCCTTGTATCGATCGGCTAGTGTTACCGGTTGATTCGACCCGTACGGGTGCTTCTGCGCGCCCGACACAGATCGCATGCACAACAAGCATATACCGGTTTTAGTCTCAAAGACCCCTCTGCCTGCGGCGGGTGCAGAAGTTTACCGGGGGACGGCGGTGAGTGCGATGCGGAGCCGGGGTGCACCCGGTAGAATCGGAACCATGCTAACTGTGATTGGTGAAGCCCTCGTCGATGTTGTCAACCGGCCCCGGGAACCCGCTCACGCCCACCCCGGCGGGTCCCCCATGAACGTCGCCGTGGGTGTGGCGCGTCTGGGCCACACCGCCGAATTTATTGGCCGCTACGGCAAAGACAACTACGGTAGGCTCATTGACTCTCACCTGCGCGCCTCCAAGGTGATTCTGCCCGTGGGACCGGACGCTAAAAAGACCTCAGTGGCTCAGGCAACCATAGGCGAAAGCGGCGCGGCAGAATACGAGTTTGATATCGACTGGTCCCTGGAGGACGCCCTGCCCGCACTTGAGAGGGCTGCCCGGGAATCAGCTGCAATACACGTTGGTTCTATCGGTGCCATGCTAGAACCGGGTGCTTCCACCGTGCTGGACACCGTGAAGAAGGCCAGGAACCGGGCCCTGGTCACCTACGACCCCAACTGTAGGCCCACCATCATCCCCGACGCCTCGGCCGCCCGCGCCTGGGCAGAAGCAATAGTGCCCAACACCGACCTGGTGAAAGCCTCAGACGAAGATCTTCTCTGGCTCTACCCCCACCGGTCGGTTGAGGAAAGCGCGCAGGCATGGCTTGATGCCGGGGCCTCCCTGGTGATCGTTACCCGCGGTGAACTCGGCCCCTGGGCACTCAACGGGGAGACCGCACCGGCGGGGGTATCCGTTCCCGCCTACCGGGTTGAGGTAGCGGACACCGTGGGTGCGGGTGATTCCCTCATGGCCGCCCTCCTCGCTAACCTGCTCAACCGCGGTATAGCGGGCCCCGGGGCGGCGAAGGCCCTGGCCAGCCTGACAGCGGAGGAAATCAGCGAAATTCTCACCTACGCGGCCGCGGCGGCGGGGATCACCGTTTCGCGTGCGGGAGCAAACCCGCCCACAGCCGAAGAGCTGCACGAGGTTCTCCGCTGACGTGAGCCACAGGCGGAGACGATACCGGAACACTAGGATTTGAGGAGGAACCATGCTTAACCGTGACCCCTACGGGGACCTACCCCGGCTCCCTCTTTTCACACTGACCTCGGAGGACATCAAAGACGGGGAGGAAGCCCCCGACTGGATGCTCTCGGCCCTCATGGGCATCAGGGAAGGGGCAGACACTAACCCGCAACTTTCCTGGAGCGGCTTCCCCGCAGAGACAAAATCTTTTGTGGTGACCTGCTACGACCCCGACGCCCCCACCCCCAGCGGTTTCTGGCACTGGTGCCTCTCCAACATACCGGCAGATGTTCACTCGATTGACCGGGCCGCAGCCGCCACCGCACAGGGTACCCGGCATAAAAACGATGCCGGCACGGATTCTTACGTCGGCATTGCGCCACCGGCCGGGGACGGCAGGCACCGCTATATTTTCTGCGTGACAGCGGTGGATACCGAGACGCTTGATGTCGATGAGTCAGCATCTGCTGCCGTGGTGAATTTTAATCTGTTTTTTCACGGTATCGCCCGAGCCTTCCTCACCGTTACCCACGAAGAAAAATAGCCACGACCGCCGGCGACCGGCTCCTATGAGACTTGTGTTACCTTCCCCGTGCTTACTTTGAAGTAAGTCAGGTAGGAGAGTCTATAATTCTTGGGCAACAAAAAGAAACAAACATAGGGAGACTCGAAGATGACTACCGCACCCCAGAAAGTTGTAGAAGACTACTTTCAGGCCCTGGCAGAGGGACGAATCCCCGACGTCATGGCTGCCTTCGATACCGACATTGTGTGGAACCAGCCCGGCGACAACCGCTTCTCGGGTATTCACCGGGGCCCCGATGCTGTGGGGGCCATGATTGGTCGGATGATGGAAGTCAGTCAGGGCACTTTTAAGCTAGAAGTTACTGGCCCCCTTATGGTTAACGGTGACATTGTTGCCGTGCCCGTCCACTTCTTCGGCCAGCGTGACGGTCTGGCCCTGGACCAGGACGGTATTGACCTGATGACCGTCCGAGAAGGCAAGGTTGTTGCCGTTCACCTCTTCTCCAGTAACCCCGCCCAGGAAGACGCTTTCTGGGGTCAGGAATAATCTCCGGAGCCTCAACGGCACCACGAACCCGGTGGAGGTCTCAGCGCCCTGCCGGGTTTTTTCTATACCTGGGTGGGCCCGGGGCAACTAGAATAGAAGCATGATTAAACTGATTGCCAGCGATCTTGACGGCACGCTGCTGGGGTCTGATTTCAGGTTTAGCCCCCGCACGCTTGCTGCTCTACAGTTGGCGGCAGAGGCCGGGATGGAGATTGTGTTTGTTACCGGCCGCCCACAGCGCTGGTTGGGCCCGCTGCAGGAACAGCTTGGGCATGATTCCTACGCGATCTGTTCGAACGGGGCGGTGCTCTACCATATGGGAACGGGCGAGGTGGAGGCGGTTAACCTCACCGATATGTCCGATGTTGCCGCCGTACATCCCGTGCTTGAGCGGGAGTTTCCGGGCGCGAGTTTTACCCTGGAGACTCTCGACACCGTCTACCTGCAAGGCTCCTACGAGCCGGGGCCGGTGTTGGAGGGGATCCGAATCGTTGAGGGCGCCTACGATGAGGTATTGACCGGTGGCGAGGGTGTCGTGAAATACCTGATGCTTCTTGAAGGGGCGGACCCCGATGAGCTGTATGAGCGAACTCGCAGTCTGGTTGGTGGGCGCCTTTCGGTAACCATGGGTATCCGCGGGGTTCCGCTGGTGGAGATGGCCAAAAAAGACGCCCACAAAGGTTCTATGCTGGCGCAGTTCGCCGCCCGACGGGGGATTGACGCTGGGCAGGTGATAGCTTTTGGAGACATGCTCAACGATCTTGAGATGCTGCGGTGGGCCGGTGTCGGATACGCGATGGCTTCTGGGTCCCCGCGGCTCATCAGTGAGGTGGGGCGGGTGTGCCCGGCCTTTGAAGAGGACGGTGCCGCGCAGGTGATCGAGCGGCTTGTGCAACAGCAGGGGCGGGTGCGCACATGAGAAAGACCGCGCTTGCTGTGAGCCCCAGAAACCAAAAATAATCCCCGGACCGCTAGCTACTAAAGAAGAGAAAATCCCCATGAGATCCCCACAGTTTGAGCCCTACGCCCACCGCGGGCTTTCTCTTGACCACCCCGAAAATACCCTGGAAGCTTTTGCCGCCGCAGCGGAGACCGGGGTGCACTGGATAGAAACCGATGTACGGGCCAGCCGTGACGGCCTGGTGGTGGTCTTTCACGATGCCACCCTCAACCGGGTGGCCGGCAGGAGCGGGCTGGTGAGCGGACTCAGCGGTAGCGAGCTCCAAAGCCTTCCCCTCTCCGGCGGGACCAGGGTGCCCTCGCTTCGTGAGGTGCTTGAACGTTTTCATCATCTTCACTTCAATATCGATATTAAAGATGAGGGCTCAGCAGAACACCTGCCCGCGGTGATCGCGGCGTGCCGGGCAGCTGGGCGGGTGCGGGTGGCGTCGTTTTCCCACCGCCGTCGGCGGCGCGCGGTGCGGAGGCTGCGGCGACTGCTACCGGGGCAGACGATCAGCAGCGGGGCGTCCCAGCTCGACATGTACGTGTTTTACACTATTGCCCACACATTTCCTTTTCTGTGGCCCTGTGCCGCACGGGTGCTCAGGTGCGTGAGCGCGGACTTTGATTCCATGCAGATTCCGCGCCGGTACCGCATACTCGGTATGGACCTCCCTGTGCTCACCGGCCGCCTGCTGCGGGTGGCCCACCGGTTTGGGCTAACGGTGCAGGTGTGGACCATTGACGACCCTCACGAGATGAGAGAGCTCCTCGAGATGGGGGTGGACGGCATAGTCAGCAACCGGGTAGACCTTTTACGCGAAATCTTGTCCTAATCGTTACCCTATTCCCAGTTGCTTCAACGGCTGCCCCCATTTTCTGTATAGCTTGACCGTGTTAACTGTTAAACAGATGGTTCGTGAGGGCCCTGCTGAAAAGCAAAATATATGTGTGTGTGACCGGTGGTCGAGCAGATGCTCGGCCACCGGTTTTTAACGCTCGGTGTCGGATCAGGATGACCTGTATTCCTAGCCGGTGTACAGGGAATTCTAATTGCCCCTCTAGGTGGCTTTGGTTAGATATAAACAGTGGTTCGAAAGATCCTCTTGCTGAGAAGCAAATGTGTGTGTGAATAGAAGCCGGTGGCCGCGTTATTGGTTAACGCGGCCACCGGCTTTAAACTCTCCCTACTTAAAGGCTTCCGCCACTGTGGCTGTGCCCGGGGTTGAGCGGCTGGAGCGGGTCCGGTGCTGATCCGCGTGTGCGGGCGATAAAAGCCATGAGGTGGTAGACCACCAGTGTGGCGGCGGTACCCAGGGCGATACCTGCAAACTGAAGATCGCCTATATCCCAGGTGTAGTCGGCAATACCGATAATCAGTGCCACCGACGCCGTGGTGAGGTTAACCTGGTTCGAAAAATCTACGCGGTTCTCCACCCAGATACGAACCCCCAGCATACCGATCATCCCGTAGAGCACTGTTGCCGCACCACCCAGCACCCCGGCAGGAACGGTCGAAACGGCCGCACCAAAAACCGGGAAGATAGACAGGAGAAGAGCGACAGCGGCTGCCACCCAGTAGGCGGCAGTAGAGTAGACCTTGGTTGCGGCCATGACACCGATGTTCTCGGCGTAGGTGGTGGTGCCCGAGCCCCCACCGGTACCGGCAACCGCGGTGGCAAGACCGTCGGCCATAATCGCCCGCCCCGAATACGAGTCAAGATTCTCACCGGTCATGAGAGCCACGGATTTAACGTGCCCAATATTCTCGGCAACAAGCACCAGGATCACCGGGATAAAAAGCCCGGCAAGGTTCCAGTGGAACTCGGGATGCTGAAAATGCGGTAGGCCGATCAGGCCCTCTGCCTCCCAGGTGGCCTGCACGGTAGAAAAATCGACCTCCCCGCGCACCACGGCCGTCAGGTAACCAATCACCACCCCCAGAAGAATGGAGAGCCTGCCGACCATTCCCCTAAAAAGTACCGAGATCAGGATGATAGACCCCAGCGTGACCAGGGCGGTTACCGGCGCCTGCATAAAATTGTCTTTGGCACTCGGTGCCAGATTAAAACCAATGAGCGCCACGATAGCGCCGGTCACCAGCGGCGGCATAAGCTTGGTGAGCCAATCGGTACCGGCAACCTGCACAACCAGGCCCACGAGAAACAGCGAAAAACCCGCCATCACAATACCGCCCAGAGCACCTGCCGGGCCGTGCTGGTTTGTGGCTGCCGCCAGCGGCGCAATAAAAGCGAAAGAAGAACCCAGATAGGAGGGCACCCGGCCGGCGGTCATCAACAGAAAAAGAACGGTACCGATACCCGAAAAGAAAAGAGTGGTCGCCGGAGGGAAACCGGTCAACAGGGGCACCAGAAAAGTCGCACCAAACATAGCAACCACATGCTGGGCCCCAATACCGATAGTACGGCCCCAGCTCAACCGCTCCTGCGGGGCAACCACACCACCGGGCTCAATATCCCTACCATTACCGTGAAGTGTCCATGAGAGACCGAGCTTTCCACCCATATTTACCATTGTGCTCCTTGAGATGCGCCCCCAACCAACTCGTACATAAAAAACCCGGCGGGGACAGTGTGTGAACCTCTGCCATTCTACGCGGTGGGGAGGGGACGGGGCACAAAAATTATTAGGTGAGTTGGCACAGCTGGGTGACCGCCGGGATAAACGTATCATGTGTAGGTATGGGCGACCGATGGTAACCGTGAGATTCTTAATCCCCGCACGAGAGCACCCCAGGTAACGGGTGCGAGTTAAGATGAGGTTGAGTGATGGCTGCTCGTAGGGCTGCAAAATCTACTACTCCTGCCGAGTTGCGGGAGCTGATGTGGGAAGGCCGCTGGTTGTATTGTATACAAGCTAAAAGATCTGTGCAGATCATCGCAGCGCTTGTCAGAGCTGTCGCGAGGCACATCAACAAACCACCAGCGGGTATCTTTACAGGATATTTTGGGCTCTGAAGTGGTAGTATCTGATATTCTCGATGTTGAGACCATCCTGATTCGGCGATTAATCACTGAGAATACCTCGCTGATTAAGACGCGTAACTTTCTTACTCGCTACTGATTGGATAATTATGGGCTACATATTCCCTACAGTTGTAATTTCTATTTTTATATTATTAGTAGCTTACTACACATTAATGATATTTTTACTCGCGCCACAGTACCTAACGATTGAGTGTATTCGGAATGAGGTGGATGATGTCATCTACAAGAGATTCATGCAAAGATACGGTGATAATAACTTAAATATATCTGCTGGAAATTTCTGTCGTTTAATTGAGCTGCCGACGGGGGTGTCTGATAGATTTTTATTTCCGAGGAAATTTATAGATAATTGTTGTAAAATTTTTAGTAAAGATTTAACTGAGGAAGGTGAAGCAAGGAATAAAGCTAGTGATATCTGCAGACTGACCCTCGATAAAGAAGGACTATTTACGGGTAATTTTTTAGATGAAGATATTCGGTCTGTTAGAAAAGCGATCTTGATTCTTAGAATAAAACTGCTATTCTTTGGAATTATATTCTTTGTAAAAGATGTATTTCTTAGAGTTTTGGATATATGGGGCAGATATGTTACTCTCACTGCTGTAATTTTTGTAGCTTTAAGTTTTGTACAATGGGTTGTTCTTCAACCTGAAGGAAAAAATATTAACCAACTTGTAGAAGGTACAATTGGAAATCTCTCAGCAGGGGTACTCATATCGCTGATGGTAGCCACTCTTCTTGAAATGGGTAGAGTTATTTTTTCATTTAAAAAATATAAGTGGATGGTAATTCTTGGATCTCTTATAGTTATTACTATTCTATCTAACGCTATAGAGTATGGCCTGATTGATTATGTGTACAATTTCCTAGTGGTTTTGGTTGAGAGTCTGGAGCCCTGGAGGAAAGGATTTATTATCGTTGCTATAGTTGAATTAATTTTAATTTATTTTATTTTTCGAATTAGAATTTTTAAATTATACTCCGTTGGCAGAATTGCTGCACTTGCATGCCTGGCTTTACTGGCAATCCCCTCCCCGGTATATTTAAAATTTCTTTCTGAGGAACTTGGACCTCCAGCCTGCGTCCTTGGAATTTTCACTACCATTTCTCTAGCAGAGTCTGTTGACAGACTCTTTTGTTACCTTGAGAATATAAAATTTATTAAGAAATATAAGAGTATTGAAATAAATAAAGGGGAGTCAATTTCTGGCTATCATGAAAGCTTTGTCATCTTTATTTTTTCGCTAGCAAATATATTTATTGCTGTCGTTTCTATCCTTATTACCTATAGAAATCTAGAATATTATTTATTACTCTCTTTGCCGATATCACTAGCATATTTTATGCGGTTATATGTTAAATTAATGTCTAAAGCCACTGTTATGGATCATGTGAAAAACATTGGTGTTCCGGTTAGGGAGGGATCGTATAGAAACTATGAAAATTTTAGAGAAATTCTTTCTCAAAAATATCTTCAATATTCATTCGAGGATGGCGTGGTATCTTGGTAGTTTTGTTTTATAATATACTTGGAAGATTATTTAAAATAAGTGAGGAATGAATGTATGAATGATTTCAAAGAAATTATCGAAGGTTTGACGGGTAACGTTCTGGCCAATCTTATAGCTGCAGCTATTACGACGGTCTTAGCCCTCATATTTGGATGGCGGGGCAAAGAAGGTAGTGCTGCCCAAAATATTAAAAACTCTGGTGGTCAGCGCATCCATGTCGGTACCAATCAGGGTACAATTATTGGCCAGCAGAAAATTACCAACAGTGTCAACACAAAGACCATAAATAACTATGGAAATCAGCGCAGTAGCAGTCAGTCAGATGATGAAACGATTCTATTTGTGATTCTTACGGTTATCGGCTTCGGGGCACTTCTCATGGTCGCGAAATTTATTTTACCTGTCATCACCACTTTACCCCTTTATCTCGGTGGGACTGCTGTCTTTATAGTCGGTCTGTTCCTCTACAGGCGCCGCTTCCACTACACCACTGCAGCCCTGCGTAAAGCAGTGCTCGCAAGTATCGGTCTGGTCGCCACTAGCATTGCGGCCTTCTGTACTATGTATCAGGCCCAGAACCTGGATAACCCCTACTCTCTGCTAGCTGTCTCAGAGAAGGCTGTGAGAGCATCTGGTAACGATAAAATTCTGACCGGAGCTATCCCTCGCTTCCTTCATCTAACAATTAATAATGACCAGAAATATATTTTCGCTTTTCTACTGTCCACATTTGCCATTATCATTTGCTGGCTTATCTGCGTCTACTATTTCAAAATAGTTCTGGGCTCCCTGCTCTTTCCCGCTAGTAGTAACGGCAAAGTCTTCAATGAAACCTTGAGTTCTCTCAACGCTGACTTTGTGGAAAGCCGCTACCGGGGCATGATCCTCGCTCTGATTGCTGCAAACCTCATGGTCTGGCTGACTGCTCCCGGTAGTTTTGAGCAGCTTTTAGGTTGGGTTGATGTCTGGTATGCCTGGATGGTAAGGATTTTTGACGGTCTATAGGTGGATAGTAGCCTTGCTGTAGTATAGCTCTTCCTGCAAATGTTGGCATGTGAGAGCAGGTTCTGATCTTACCTCTGCCCTGAGTGGGCAACCTGGCTTCTTGTGTCTTAGGAATAAAGCTAAAACCCAAGGGAAAATTTGAAGTTATTGGGCTGGATGTTAGCTATAGATACAAGAAGTCCTCATGTGACTGGCTGGTTCTAGGTTCAGAATTCAGCCAAACGAAGCTGGCTGTGCGATCATAAGCGTGAGGGACTACGTTATCGATACTGTATATGTCTCAAGAAGCAAGATCTATCCCAGAAACGTTGTCAATGTAGCATATCTCTAAACAGCGACTTAAACCCTACATGAAGCATAGCTATAACAGTCAACAAGTTGTTGCCCTCTTGCACGAACTAGATCAACGGCTGTCAGCTGAAATTTTCTACGAGATTGAGATTCTCTACCTGTTGACCCGCGCAAGGAAAGTACGGAAATAAATACGAAGCTCAAAGGACGAATACTGCTGCGCCAATGTTTCGAACATGGTCTAATCTCTTTGATAAGGATGGGACAAATGGTCATCCAACTCCTCGCGATAGGGTCGATCATGATCTTATCTGGACAGAGCTAGCGCTGAGGTCAGTTTTTCCAGGTGCTCAAAAAATAGCTGGTCGATTAGGAGCAAAGCTTGATCGTGACTGGGTGTACCGTCAGATCAAAGAGGTTCATGTGTTGGGATTTTAGTTCTCGCATTCGGTCAACCGAAATATAGCCCCCGGGTAGATCGGTGTCAGGGTTGAGGGTGGGGACCCCAAAAAATTTCTCTTGTAAGGGTTGGGTGGGGCTGATAGGATACTTCGGATCTCTACACCTGAAGAGGTTATCTGTGCTGTGGGCGCGGGTTCACGGCGATCATACGAAAGCGACAAGGAGAGTACACCATGGCAGGAAACAAGGAGCTCATCCTCACCTACCTCGAAACAGTGTTTAATGAGAAGAACCTGGAGAAAGCAGAAACTTTCTGGGCCGGTGACATGATTCAGCACAATCCCACCATGCCCAACGGTCTAGATGTGCTGCGTGGCTTTATCACTGACCCCTCCAACGAAATTTCCTATGAGCCGGGTATTTTCATGGAGGAGGGTGATATTGCTGCTATCCACGGTCGCTACTCCAACTGGGGTGGCAAGACCATGATCGCGGTCGACTATTTCCGTGTTGTCGACGGCAAGATCGTTGAACACTGGGACGTTATGCAGGAAGAAGTGCCTGCTGCTGAAGCCGTCAACGGCAACAGCATGTTCCCCATCACATAGGGGTATATAAACCGGCAGGGACTCGGTCCCCACCCGGCCGATCAGGTGTACCGGGCAAAGCCCGGTGGACTGGACTAAAGAACAGACTCCCCACCGGTCGTCGACAGGGTAGAGTGCAAAGAATCTACCAGACCCCGGAGCACCCTCCAACATGGGGGCTTATGTCTTAGCATTTGTACCGTGTAAAACGGGCTAAATATGTGAAGCTGTGAGATAGATACTATCGACAGGGGCGGGGATACCGCGTATCCTTAGAGAGTCCTCACCGCATATACCAAGGGCCGATACGTGACCATAGTTCTTGCGCTTTTTCTGCTTGTGTCCGCTGTGACCCCCTGGCTTTACCGCCGTATGGGCTTCTCTGTTTTCTACCTGCTAGCGGCTGTTCCCGCGGCGGTGCTGGTGCTGGTCCTCAGCAAGACCCGGGATATCCTCGGCGGTGATCCTTGGACGGAGAGCTACCGGTGGATCCCGCAGCTGAACATGGATATCACCTTCCGCATGGACACCCTCTCCTGGATCATGAGCCTGCTGGTGCTGGGGGTGGGGTCCCTGGTCCTCTTCTACTGTGCCGACTATTTTCGGCACAGCACCGGCGATACCGGCCCCTTCGCCGCCTACCTCTTCGGGTTTGCCGGGGCCATGTTCGGCCTGGTCACCGCCGACGACTTCATACTCATGTTCATCTTCTGGGAGATCACCACCATCCTCTCCTACCTGCTCATCGGCTACTCCCGCCAGCGTCTCTCCGCCCGCCGCGCCGCCTCACAGGCGCTCACTGTCACCACCGCCGGCGGCCTGGCCATGCTGGTGGGGATCGTGATGCTGGGTCAAACCCTGGGCACCTACAGCCTCACCGAACTGGTTCACAATGGCCCCGACCTGGTGACCGCCGCCCTCACCGGGGAGGGCCCCATGAGCGCGATGATGCTCTCCACCTCCCTGGTACTCATCCTCTGCGGGGCACTGAGCAAATCGGCTATCTTCCCGCTCCACTTCTGGCTACCCGGGGCAATGGCGGCCCCCACCCCGGTATCCGCCTACCTGCACGCGGCGGCCATGGTCAAAGCCGGCATCTACATACTGTTACGCCTGGCACCCGGCTACGGCCAAGCCCCCGCCTGGCACAACACCCTGGTCATCTTTGGCGCCTTCACCATGCTCTTCGGTGGCTGGGTGGCCCTCAAACAAACCGACCTCAAACTCATTCTGGCCTACGGCACCGTCAGCCAGCTGGGTTTCCTCACCCTGGTCATCTCCGGCGGCAGCACCAACGCCATCTACGCGGCAACCGCTCTCATGGTCGCCCACAGCCTCTTTAAAGCCGCCCTCTTTCTCACCGTGGGAATCATCGACCACCAGGCAGGCACCCGCGACATTCATAAACTCTCGGGAATCTATCGCCGTGCCCCCAAGCTCTTCACCGTGGCCGTTATCTCGGCGGCGTCCATGGCGGGAATACCCCCGCTTGCCGGCTTTGTTGCCAAAGAAGCGGTGCTCGAAACCTACCTGGAACACAGCACCGGCTGGCAGGGTGCGGTCACCCTGCTAGCAATCATCGCCGGCTCCGTGCTCACCTTCGCCTACAGTGCCCGCTTTATCTGGGGAGGATTCGCCACCAAACCCTACAGCTATATCAGCGGTGATGTGCGCTTCTGCGCAGATTCTCGCGGCCATGTTCTGGTAGACGGTAGCGGCCGGGTGAGGGTGGACCGAAAAAGCCTGGCCCTCAACCGGGCCGGAGTGCCCATGAGCCCGGATACCGACTTCCACCCGGTGCGCATGAGCTTCCTCGCAGCTCCCGCCATCCTCACTCTGCTCACCCTCATCTACGGTATTTTCCCCGAGTCGGTACACCTGTTCATCGTCCCCATGATGGCTATATTCGCCGAAGGGGCCGATCGGCTAGAACTGCACCTGGCGCTCTGGCACGGGATCACCCCGGCCCTGACCATCTCGCTGGTCATTATGGCGGCGGGCACCCTCCTCTTCATCTTCCGCAAACAGATCGAAGAACTTCAGCAGGTGCTGCCGGCAACCCGCCCCGCATCCCTGGTCTACCGGGATGTCATGGATGCACTCGACCGCCTGGCCGTGTGGGTCACCGGTGTGACCCAGCGGGGTTCCCTGGGATTCTACCTGGGCATCATTCTGGTTACCGCGGTGGTGGTCCCCACCGCGGCCCTGGTCATTAACGAAACCCCGCCCCTCGCCAATCTGCGCGTTTCTGAGTCCCCGGCCCAGTGGGCCATCGTGATTGTCATGATTGTGGCGGCTAGCGTGGTGGTTTTCTCCCGTAAACGATTCCTTGCCATCCTCATGGTCTCGGTCACCGGGTACGGCATGACAGTCCTTTTCGCCCTGCGCAGCGCCCCGGACCTGGCCACCACACAGATGCTGGTAGAAACTATTGTGCTGGTCTCCTTTGTGCTGGCCATGCGGGTACTACCGCGAAAAATTCCCGATATCCGCGCCAGAGACGGCAAAGACGGAGCCCGCAAAACCCTGCGTGTCATTATCGCTCTGGGCTTTGCCGGACTCATGATGGCCCTGGCCATGTTCACCTTCTCCTCGCGCGAGCTCACACCCATATCCATCGACATGCCGCGGCTAGCCTACGAAATCGGGCACGGCTACAACGTGGTTAACGTGATCCTGGTAGATATGCGTGGCTGGGACACCTTCGGTGAAATCTCGGTGCTCGCCCTGGCCGCCACCGGTGTGGCCTCCCTGCTCTTTATCGAGGGCCGCGGTGACCGCAGCCGGGAAAAACTGGATACCAGCGTCATGCGTAAAATTGAGCAGTCCTTTGCTCAGCGCACCCACATCTCTATGCAGCAGAAAGTCGCCGGCCGCTTCTCCTCGGTAGAGCGTGACCCCTTTATCATCGCCGGCCGCACCCTACCACCGGAGGCCCGCTCTATCCTGCTCGAGGTCATGACCCGCCTCCTCTTCCACGCCCTGATCATGATCTCGCTCTACATGCTTGTGGCCGGGCACAACCTTCCCGGCGGCGGATTTGCCGGGGGGCTCATGGTGGGGCTGGCTTTCACCGTACGCTACCTGGCCGGCGGTGGAGCCGAGCTGAGAGCGGCCATACCCATCTCGGCCGGTGCGTTTCTGGGCCTGGGGCTGGGTATTGCCGCGCTCTACGCTCTCACCCCGGCCCTGTGGGGAGACCCCATATTCTCCAGCTATGTGCTCGACTTCCACCTGCCGGTCTTCGGAGACATTCACTTTGTCACGGCAACCATCTTCGATATCGGTGTCTACCTGCTGGTGATCGGCCTTGTTCTAGACATCCTGCGCAGCCTGGGCGAGCGCATCGATGAAAAACTCATCGCCGAACGCAGAAAAAAGGACAGAAAGGCCCGTAAAAAAGCACGAAAGGTTGCACAGTGATCATAGACCTCAGCCTGATCCTGGTGATGGGTGTGCTCTACGCCGTGGGTGTTTATCTTGTTCTCGACCGCTCCATGACGCGAGTCCTCTTGGGCCTTATGCTCATGACTAACGCCACCAATATCCTGATCCTGCACGCCGGCGGTCCCGCGGGGCTGGCCCCCTTCTTTAGCCCAGATACAGATGCTCGGGACTACTCAGACCCGCTACCGCAGGCCCTGATTCTCACCGCCATAGTGATCTCCTGCGCGGTCACAGCCCTGCTACTGGGTATCATCTACCGCAGCTGGCTGCTCTCCCGCGCCGACGAAATCACCGACGATGCCGAAGATATCAGGGTCGCTGAACAGGACTCCTACGACCCTGAAGAAGATACCGCCGCAGAGGTTGACCCCTCAGAGTTCGATGCAGACGAGGAAACCCGCGAGAAAACCTACACCGAGCACGAAGAGAAAAAGAAAAGCGGCCATACCCGGTCCATGCCCCGCATAGAGCGCACCGAGAAGAGAGACTAGCCCCGTGGAGATTACCCAGCTTGCTCCCCTGAGCATTATCATCCTGTTTCTTGCCGCAGCGCTAACCTTTATTTCAAAAAGAGACGCGGCCCAGCGGCTGATCGCTTTCGTGGCGGTCATCGCGGTGCTGGTCTTTGAGATCATGATGCTGTTCTCGGTCTGGGACAGCCAGCCGCAAACCGTTTTCTTGGCGGGCTGGGATGCACCTTTTGCCATCACCATGGTGGTCGATCAGCTGTCAGCGCTCATGCTGGTGGTCTCCTCGGTGATCTCGCTGGCGGTTCTCATTTTTGCTACCGGCCAGCACCTTGAAGACGAAGACGATGAGGTGCCTATCTCGGTTTTTTACCCCACCTACCTGCTATTGCTGGCCGGGGTGTCGAACGCCTTTCTTGCCGGTGACCTCTTTAACCTCTACGTGGGTTTCGAGATCCTGCTGATGGCCTCCTACGTGCTGATCACCATGAACGCCAATACCCCGCGTATCAGGGCGGGTGTGACCTACGTGGTGGTGTCGGTGGTTTCCTCCATGCTGTTCTTGACGGCGATCGGCTTTGTCTACGCCTCGGTGGGTACCATCAACATGGCAGACCTCTCGCTGAAATTGGGCACCCTACCGGTGGGTACCCAGATGCAGCTGCACCTTATGCTGCTGATCGCCTTCGGTATTAAGGCGGCGGTCTTCCCGCTCTCGCTCTGGCTACCGGACTCTTACCCCACCGCACCGGCGCCGGTGACCGCGGTGTTTGCCGGCCTGCTCACCAAGGTGGGTGTCTATGCCATTATCCGCACCGAAACCCTGCTCTTTCCCGGTGGACAGCTCTCCACCCTGCTGGGTGTGGTTGCCGCTCTCACCCTGCTGGTGGGTATCATGGGTGCGCTCGCCCAGGGTGATATTAAGCGTCTGCTCTCCTTTATTCTGATCAGCCATATCGGCTATATGATCTGGGGTATCTCGCTCAACAATAAGCTGGGGCTGACCACCGTGGTCTTCTACATAGCCCACCACATTGTGATTCAGACCGGGCTCTTTATGGTGGTTGGCCTGATCGAGCGGCGGGCGGGTTCCACCAGCGTGCTCAGGCTGGGGGGCCTGGTCAAGATTGCCCCGGTGCTGGCACTGCTCTACTTTATCCCCGCGATCAACCTGGGCGGTATCCCGCCTTTCTCGGGCTTTATCGGAAAAGTCGGTTTTCTGGAGGCATCGGTGGAGAACGGTGGGGCGCTGGCCTATATCAACGCCGGTGTGGGTGTGTTCGTGTCGCTGCTGACCCTGCTGGCGCTCACCCGCGTCTGGAACAGGGTGTTCTGGCGGCCGGCAAAACAGGCCGAACGACCCACCGACGAACTGGTGATGGCCGAGCATTCCGAGGACCCGGCCCACTACGAATCCAAGGTCATTCCGCGCTCTATGATGGGATCAACGGTGGGCCTGGTGCTGGTGGGTGTGCTGATCACCGTGGGGGCCGGCCCCCTCTTTGACCTTGCGGAGCGGGCGTCAGACAACCTGGTCAACCCCGATGCCTACATCGAGTCGGTGTTTGGCGAGCAGGCACCGGACCGCGCAGAGTATATTGAACACGCGACGGCGGGGGAGAGCTCGCAGGAGGGTGAGGAATGAGATTTGTGAAGAGTTCCACCGAGGATTTTCTGCACTCGATACCCCCGACACTCTGGCTGATTTTTGTCTGGTGTGCCCTCTGGCAGGATTTTTCGGTACCCAATATTGCTTTCGGTGCCCTGCTGGCGGTGCTGGTACTCACCGTCTTTAGGCTGCCCACTCTCTATCTTTCGAACCGTTTCAATATTTTTTATGCGGCAAAATTCCTGGTAATTTTTGTCTGGAATATTGTGGTGGCAAGTTTTCAGGTGTTTTGGCTGGCGCTCACCTTTCGCCCGCCGCTACGAAACTCGATTGTGGCGGTGCAGCTACGCACCCATTCTGACCTCCTACTGACGGCGGTATCCCACACGATGTCGCTGATACCCGGCTCCGTGGTGGTTGAGGTGGACCGTTCGCTCTCGGTGCTCTATTTCCATGTGCTGGACGCTTCTACTGACCGGGAGATAGAGAAGTTTATTGAGACGGTGAGCTATTTTGAGGCGCTCATTATTAAAGCGGTGGGGAGCCGCCAAGAATACCGGGCTCTCTTGCGTGACGAAGAGCTAGAGAAATTGTTAGATACGGAGGACCCGGCATGATAACCCTTGTGTGGGTGAGCGGAATTATCCTAACCCTGGCAACCTGGGGTGCCGTATACCGTATCTGGCAGGGCCCGGCTCTCCTTGACCGGGTGCTGGCCAGCGACGTGCTGCTCTCCATCGTGACGGCGGCCCTCTGCGTGCTCATGATCGTCACCAACTCGCAGTACTACATTATTCTGCTGGTGGTGATTGCAACCGTGGGTTTTATCGGGTCTGTGACGGTGGCACGCTTTGCCGATAATTCTAAGGCCGACGAAAAATCCTCGAAGAGTAGGGCTTCCGGTGCGCGCGGTAAGCGCCGCCGCAAGAAAACCGCGGGTGCGGGGAAGGAGAAACCGTGAATACAGATATCCTGTTGACCGCTCTCACCGCCTTTTGCATGATTCTGGGATCGCTGATGTCCCTGGGTGCGGCTATCGGCCTGGTGCGTTTTCCCGACCTGCTGACCCGTCTTCATGCGGGTACCAAACCGCAGGTGCTTGGCCTTATGCTCATGCTTACCGCCGTGGGGCTACACTTTAGAAGCTGGGCGCTGGTACCGGTGCTGCTGGTGATTCTACTGCTGCAAATGCTCACCATTCCGATTTCCGGGCACATGATGGCGCGCTCGGGATACCGTAACAAGCACTTTCACAAGGACGACCTGCGCCACGACGATCTGCGCACCCTGATAGACGAACTCGACAGCTAGCTATTTTAAGAGTCTTTGCGCGGCGGTGTCGAGAAGCATACCCAGGGCGCCGATCACCAGGATAACCACCAGCATTTCGTCGTAGGCGAGGCGGTCGCGGGCGTTGAGAATTTCGTAGCCGAGCCCCGATGAGACCCCTAGCATTTCGGCGGGGACAATGATTACCCAGGCTATCCCCAGGGCCAGCCGTACCCCAGCGAGGACGGGGGCCTTGAGGCTGGGAACAACGACGCTGGTGAAGGTTTCGGCCGGGCTGGCGCCCAGGGTTTTTGCCACGTGCAGGTGCTGTTTGTTGAGTGTCCGCACCCCGGAGACCGTGCTGAGCACGATCGGCCATACCGCGGCCACGGCTACCAGAAAGATGACCGGTGCTGAGCCTATCCCGAAGAGGGCAAGTGCGAGCGGCGCCCAGGAGAGGGGTGAGACCATGCGCAAAAACTGTATCGGCGGGTTGGAGATGCGCTCGATGGTCTGTGAGAAACCGAGGGCAAGGCCCAGCGGGATTCCGACCAGGGTGGCTATGGTGAGGCCGGCGAGCAGCCGCCACAGGCTCACCCCGATGTCCGCTGTGAGCACGCCCCGATCAAGTAGCCGGAGAGCAGCCGGGGGAATGTTTTCGGGGGACATGGAGGCGATCAGGGTGCTGTCGGTGGCTGCGTGGGTGAAGCACCACCAGAGGGTGATAGAGAAGGCTACTCCCAGGGCCCCGAGCAGTGTCGGGTGCATTTTTTCGGTGCGGTTGCGTCTCCTGCGGTAACTCATGCGTTTTCTCTGTCGGGGTCGCTGTCAATTTTTTCTTCTCTGGTGAGGCCCTTTTCGCCAAATATAGATATTCCTCCGATGGCATTTATTGCGGAGGTGACCAGGGTGTCGTGGACCAGCTCGGTGTGTACCGTGGCCGGGTCGAGACCCTCTACGGCGGTGGATGGCGCATCGACCAGGGTGCCGCGCATGCTCTCCACCAGCTGCTGCGTGTAGCTGGGATAGGGGTAGGGCTGAAACTGCAAGAGTTGGCCTCCCCAATCGGGGTGACGCACGATAGTGCGGTGGTCGTCGAGGTGGTCGGTGAGAGCCCGGGCTACGGCCCGGGGCTCCTGAGGGAGGTAGCCCCGGGATAGGAGGGCCGCGGTTTCCTGCCGGTTTTCGCGGGCAAAAACCTGTGCCTCCACCAGGGCGTTGACAAAGCCCTGTGCCTCCCCGTGCCGAGTATTGATGAGGGAGGAATCCATCATGGTCACACAGCAGGCGTGGTCGCGCCACACGTCGCCCATGAAACGGTGAACCCGCCCCCTACCCAGGAGGTGGGCGGCGGCGTTGAAGGGGTCGGCGACGGTAAAACCGGCTATGGTCCCCTGGGCGAGAGCTGGGATCATGTCTGCCGGGGCCATGACTGTCAGGGCTACCTCGCCGGCCGAGGGGTCGGGTCTTTTCCGGATCACCGGGGTGAGCCCGGCCTGACGCAGAATTTTTTGGAGCAGAATGTTGTGAACTGAGAACCAGGCGGGAACTGCCACGGCTGTACCGGCCAGCTGGCGGGTCTCAGCGATACCGGGGGCGACGGTTAGCGCCGACCCGTTGACGTGGTTCCAGGCGACCACCTTCCCGGTTGCCCCCAGGCTGTATTTGAGGTGGACGGCCATCGGCATGAGCAGGTGAATAACATCAACCGTGCCCGCAAGGAATGCCTCGGTGAGCGAGGACCAGGAGCGAAAGAGGAGGGGTGGCGAAACCCGCACCCCGTGTTTGTCGTAGAGGCCACGGGCATGGGCGACCAGTAGCGGTGCGGAATCGGTGATGGGCAGGTAGCCGACGGTGATATTTTTTCCCTGCCTACCGCCGCCGTCTGCCTTTCCAGCTGCGGACCGCCCCAGGGCGTGCGCACCCCAGAGGGAGGCACCGGCTGATGCCGCGCCTCCGGCGGATAGCACGGCGCGGCGGGAGGGCCTGACCCTAGACATCGGAAGGTGCCTTTCTGCGGTGTGAGCCCT
Source organism: Rothia sp. 18CD1-1 (assembly GCF_055285355.1). Taxonomy (NCBI): domain Bacteria; kingdom Bacillati; phylum Actinomycetota; class Actinomycetes; order Micrococcales; family Micrococcaceae; genus Rothia; species Rothia sp. 18CD1-1. The sequence continues at coordinate 86,069 of NZ_JBUZLI010000004.1, forward strand.
GCCGAGTACCCGAGCGGCTACCTCGGTAGTGGTCGAGAATCTCCGCCGCGGTCACCGGCTCGGTAGACGGGGACCAGAAGCGGGTGAAACCCCGCCGGGCTTCAAAAAAGCCGATCCTGTCTCCCAGGGCGATCGCTTCGGGGATATCGTGGGACACCGTGAGCACGGTGAGGTGAAGATCGCTGATAAGATCGCGTAACCACCCTTGGAGCTCTTCTCTGGTGGCCGGGTCGAGGGCGGAGAATGGCTCGTCGAGTAAAAGAAGGGAAGGCCGGATTGCCAGCGCCCGCCCGATGGAGACCCGCTGTGCCTGTCCTCCGGATATTTCGCTAATCCGCCGGTTTTCTAGGCCGGTCAGGCCCAACCTGGCGATGAGACGATCAACGCGATAACCGTTTGCTCTGCCGGCGTTGGCCCTGTAACGGGTCCCCAGCTCAATGTTTTGTCGCACTGACAACCAGGGGAAGAGCGCCGCCTCCTGAAAAACAACCGCAAGTCTGCCGGTGCAGGTGACCGTTCCCGAATCGAGTTCCTCGAGCCCGGCAATGGCACGGAGCAGGGTGGACTTGCCCGAGCCCGTGTGCCCCAGGACCACCAGGGATTCACCGGTGGGCAGCTCAAGGTTGACATCCTCGAGGATAGCCTCGGTTGCGCCGGGATATATTTTGCGGGCCGCACGAACGCTCAGTGCCGGGCTAGCCACGGGTTTTGCTCAGCTCGTAGCGCAGGTGCCCCTCGGTCGGTGACTGCACGGGCAGAAACTGTGACTCGCGCAGGCGGCGGCCGGCCGGTGAAGACGCGGAGTAGGCCCGGCCGCCCACGGTGGAGAGCTCGAGTTTGGTGGCGGCGGTGGCCAGGTGGGACACATCAAGACGCAGCTGTAACAGGCGGGTGCGCTCGGCCTCCCCGGGGTCCTCGGCAAGGTCAACAAGCTCGCTGCGGAGGCGCTCGTAGTCGTCCTCCAGCTGCCCAAATTCTGCGGTGAAAACCCCGCCGGAGGTGTTCAGATGTTCGGAGGCACCGGCTAGAGCTGCCGCGGCAAGACCCAGGCAGAAAGAGGACTGGAGGGTGAGGAAGGGAGCGGTAACCCGCGCCAGAAAACCGGGTAGGTTGGTGGTCAGAATATCTTCTTGGGGCACAAATACACTGTTAAAGGTACTGAAACCCGATTCAGTGGCATTAAGTGCTAGAAGCCCCTTCTGGTAGGTGACCGTGAACCCGTCGGCCCCCACTCGCGTCTGCACCACAGCGCTGCCGGGCCCGTCGGTGCCGGCATCGTCGATGCGCACCGGCAGGACCACCACGCCGCCGGGGTAGAGGTTGGAGGCCCAGGAAACGGTGCCGTTGAGCTGGAGCCCGCCCTCAACACGGCGGGCGTGCACCCCGAGTTTCCCCACCCCGGATGCCTCTTTGAAGGCGGCCGCCATAGCGGTGGTGCCGGACACCTCACCGCTGGCCAGGCCCTCGGGAAGCTCACGGTTGACCGCGTCGAAGAAGGCGATAACGCTGCGGTGCGCCCACAGGGAGAAGGCGGTGGTGGCGCATTCGGTGGCCAGGTCAAAAGCAACGGCCGCCTGCGGTAGCAGCGACCCCTGCCGGCCCAGGGTGAGCAGGTTACCGGTGGCGGCCAGTTCCCGCAGGGTGGTAAAGGGGGAGCGCCGATCGGCGTCGACCAGGGGAGCGTGCTCGCGGGCGAGGGCGAGCACCTGCTGGCGCTGGGGGTAGCGATAAAGCGGGGTGATAGTGAAGGAGGTCATGGCTTGTCTTCCTAGGCTAGTCAGATAGATTGTGCCCGAGGGCGGAGGGTAGAAGAAAACGCCGCCCTGAACAGTATCGGGAAATAACGAGGTGTCAGCGGCGGCGTTTTCTGCGCGGGTGAGTGCGTCTGAGGGAACCGGATAGCCCTATGCGTTCTGGTTCAGTTTGAAGATACGGTCAATCGGGGTATTGACCGCTTCGCGTGCCCGGTATAGGGCATCTTCGTCGGGGGCGTCGTAGAAGCAGAGGCATTTGGCGGTGTCTTCGCGAACATAGGTCCGCAGGAAGGACACTTCGGGGACCTTGGCGTAGTTGGGCGCATTCTGTTTTTTGCGGGCCAGGTAGGTGTCCATGGTGATCTCGGCGGGGATATCCCACTCGATCAGGTATTCGGCGTTTTTCTTGAGCTTCTTGATGTCGTCGAGGTCGGCACCGACCAGCCGAACCTCGTCGGGGCCGTCGAGTCCGGCGAGGTCGCGAAAAGTGTTTTTGTAGGAGTCCGCGAACACGGCGGGGTTGTCCGCCTCAAGGATAGCGTAGATCGTCTCGAAGTCCGAGGTAACCTGGGTTTCGATCACCTCTGCATCGAGCCCTGTAAGTGCCCGGTGGGCCGCACTGATAATTGAGGTTGCGGTTTCTTGAGAAGCCTCACCCTTGGGTTTGAATTCTACGAGGTAGAGAGCCATGATCATTCCTTATTCTCGATGGTCGCGTGCGCAACCGGTAGCTTTCACACAAGAGAATCTACGCGGAAAAATGGGCGGAATCTAGTCGCCGTCACACGCCGTTAAATTACGTAACTTTTCGAAAAATTACGTAAAGAATCGTAAAGAACCGGCGGCTGACTAGGATTTATCTGCTCTCTCGCACCCGCGCACCGGCCAGCCGCCGGTCCAGCTCACGCTCAAAACGCTGCTGCAGGGTGAACTTGGCGGCGGGGCAGCCCCGGCAGGCCCCGTCGAGGTACACCCAGACCGTTCCCCCAGAAATTTGTGTAATTTCAATTTTTCCGCCGTGGGCGCCGGCCAGCGGGCGCACGTAGCGCTCAAGCACCTGCGGGGCTATGTCGTGTAGGGCAGTGTCGAGGCTTTCGTCACCGGTGGCCTCCCCGGCTTCACCGGCGCACTGTAGGGTGGCCACCGTATCCTCCACGGCCCGCCGTACCTGCCCGGCTATCCGGCGCCAATCCTCCCGTTTCTGCGCCTGGGTATAGATGGCGCCGCTGGAACCGGTCACGCGGGCGAGCACCCCGGCGGTGAGCAGGTGCGCCAGCGGGGAGGAAGGGTGCTCTGCGGCGCGGGCAAGATCCCTCGGGTAGCTGGTCACTACCCAGTTGATACCGGCCGGATGATCGGTCAGCTCGGGGTGAAGCAGCACCCTGGTGGGATCGCCACCCTGGACTGTCGGCTTCTCACCCGAACAGCTACACGACGAACGAAACAATCCAGCGCGCAATGAAAGCACCTAGCCAGGCGAGAACGAACATATAACCCAGGGTAAGCGCGGGCCACCGCCAAGAATTGGTTTCCCGCCACATCACCGCCAGTGTTGAGGCACACTGCATGGCAAAGGCGTAGAAAACCAGAAGAGCCACGATGGTGGGGGCGGTAAAGACCGGCTCACCCTCGTGTTGGCCGCTGGTGTAGGTCATCTGGGCCAGGGCATCGCCGGGGTCTTCCGCGTCCTCGGCCGCGACCACCTGACCCATCGTCGATACGAAGACCTCTCTGGCCGCAAAAGACCCGATCAGACCCACGTCAATACGCCAGTCAAAACCCAGCGGTGCAAAAACGGGCTCAACCGCTTTACCGATACCTGCCGCGTAAGAGTGGTCGAGCACGTAGGCGCTCGCTTCTGCCTCATCCATGCCCTCGGTGGCCTCTGTCTGGGCGGGAAAACTCATGAGGGCCCACAGCACGGTGGTTGCCAGCAGAATAATGGTTCCGGCTTTGCGGATAAACATCCATACGGGAGTCCACACCGTACGGGCCAGCGCCCGCGGAGAGGGCCAGCGGTAGGGCGGCATTTCCAGGTAGAAGGGGAGAGTGCCCTTGCGGAGGATGGTCGATTTGAAGAGTGCGGCCACGGCCATGGTGGCTAGGCCACCCAGCAGGTAGAGAGCGAACAGAATCGCGCCCTGGCTCGTAAAGGGCCCCAGACGGGAATCGGAGGGGACCAGAAGCGAAATCAGCATGACATAGATGGGAAGACGGGCCGAACAGGTCATGAGCGGTGCCGAAATAATGGTGGCAATACGGTCGCGGGAAGAGGGCATGGTACGGGTGGCCATAATCCCCGGAACCGCGCAGGCCAGCGAAGAAAGCATAGCCACGAAGGCGCGGCCGTCCAGTCCCGAGACCGCCATGACCCGGTCCATGAGAAAGGCGGCCCGGGACATGTAGCCTACGGCCTCAAGGATAGAAATCAGGAGGTAGAGCAGAAGAATCTGCGGGGTAAAAACCAGTACGCCGCCCACGCCGCCGATCAGCGCGGTCCCCACAAAATCGGCGACTACCGGGTGAGAAATGTTATCTGCGGCCAGCGTACCCAGGTCGCCGAAGATACCCTCTATCCAGTCTTGGATGGGGGTTGCTACGGTAAAGATCACCTGGAAGAAAAGAAACATGATGACCAGGAAGACCAGGCTCCCCCACAGGGGGTGCAGCAGCACCTTATCAATGCCCCGCGTGACCTGCCTGGGGCGAGGCGCCCGCCAGTCGGCTGCCTGAAGTACTGAGTCGATCCAGACCGACCGTTCGCCGGGGTCCTGCGGCGGCGCTATGAGCGGCACCGGCCAGCTGGTATGGGTGTCGAGGAGTTCGCGGACATCGCTCATGCCGCGCCCCCGGTGAGCCACCACCTCGACGACCGGTATGCCCAGGGCCTGGCTGAGTCGGGGCACATCCAGGTCTCCTCCGCCGGCGCGGAGTTCATCGACCATGGTGAGTACCATGGCGGTGGGCCGGCCCAGGGCTAGGGCTTGGGCGTGCAGGGCCAGTGAGCGGCGCAGGGTTGTGGAGTCTGCCACCAGTAGCAGGGCGCCGGGGGCTTCTTCGGAGTCGAGGGCGCCGCTGAGATGGTCAAGAACCACCTGTTCGTCGGGGCTGGCGGGGGTGAGCGAGTAGGTTCCGGGAAGGTCGGTGAGGTTGATATCGCCGCTGGGAAGTTTGACGGTGCCGCGGGAGCGGCTCACCGTCACACCGGGGTAGTTTCCGGTGTGGGCGGACAGGCCGGTGAGCCTGTTGAAGAGGGTCGATTTTCCGCAGTTGGGTGAGCCCACGAGTGCGACATCTGCGGCACCGGCTATCGCCCTGTCTTCGTCTTTAACGTGGCAGCTCATGCGCCGGTCTCCGCTGTTGGCTTGCCCAGCGTGGCGTGAATAAGTTTTGCCTGGTGGGCGCGTAGGCAGATGTCGGTGTCGCAGACCCGGAACATGATGGGCGAACCCAGGGGTGCTTTGCGGATACACTCAACCGGTACGCCCGCCCGAAAACCCAGGTCGTAGAGTCTCTGGGCGAGTTTTTCCTCGCAGGAGGGGTCTAGGCCGGTCACGGTATAGACCCCGCGGGCGCGGGATGCTGCTAGGGTTTCGGGGGCCGACGGTGATGGCGTCGGGCCGGCAGGAGACAGAACGGACACGGTATTCACCAGAATTCAGTACATTAAGGTTATATTTGTGCGTAACTTAGGTTCCCCTTAAATTCTGCCTTCTGGTGGGGGCCGGCGCAATAGAACTTGCCTGTGTGAAGCAAATTATTTTGGGGTGACTGCACCGGCCACCGTGTACCCGGCCCCTAGCGCACACCCGCCATTTTGCGCAGAATCCACCCGTTGAGGAAGAACATCCCTACACCGGCGGCAATGGAAACCGCACCCAGCCAGCTAAAGTAGGGGATTTCGTCTTCCAGCGAGTAGAACTGTGCCAGCCATCCTGCCAGGGTGGTGCCCAGGGAGATGGAGCAGAAGTACAGCGCCATCATCAGCACGCGGTGAGCCTCGGGAGCTAGCTTGCTGGTGAGTGACATGCCCACCGGTGAGATGGAGAGCTCACCCAGCGTGCAGAGAAAGAGGATGAGCACCAGCCACAGCACGTTCACGTTTGTGTTTCCCGCCTGGGTGAGGAAGGTGAGAAAGGCCAGACCAATAAACCCTAGCGCGATACTAAATTTTTGCGGGGTGGAGGGCTGGCGGTCTCCCAGCTTGGTCCACAGGGTGGTAAAGACCGTGCCCAGAAGCAGAATGAATACGGGGTTGATGGAATTAAACCAGCTGTAGGGGAACTCAATATTGCCGATATGCCAGTTGACGCGGGACTCAGAGTATACCGCCAGCACGGTGAACTGCTGCTGGAAGAGCGCAAAAAACACCACGTTACCCAGGAACATGGGTATGAAAGAGATGAGGCGGGAATGTTCCTGTGCGGTAGTTTTCTTCGAAGAGAACATGATGGTAAAGAGCACCACGGTGAGGGCGGCGACTAGCCAGAGCACCCAGTTCGCGATGTTGTTGGCGGTTATCAGCCCGGTGGCCACCAGGATAACCACGGCAACGGGTACCAGGACTGCAATAATCAGGGAGCTCTGCTTTTGCCGACTGTTCAGCGGTGACGACAGTCGATGAACAGAGGCCGGCAGGTTTTTGCGGGTGAGCCCGTACTGGAGAAGGCCGATGGCCATGCCCACGGCGGCGAGACCGAAGCCGTAGTGAAAACCAAGCCTTGACTGGAGGAGGCCGGTGAGCAGGGGCCCCAGCAGGGCACCGGTGTTGACGCCCATATAGAAGATGGTGTAGCCGCCGTCGCGGCGCGGGTCGTTTTCGTGATAGAGCGATCCGACCAGGACTGAGGCATTGGTTTTGAGGCAGCCCGAGCCGATGGCGACCAGCACGAGACCGATGACCACCCCGGCCACACCGGGGATAAGTGCCAGGCCAATATGGCCTGCCATGATCATGATTGCCGAGTAGAAGAGGGTGCGTTCGGGTCCGAGCACCCGATCGCCGAGGAATCCGCCCAGGATAGTGAAGAGGTAGACCATACCGCCGTAGGCTCCCATGACACCGGTTGCGGCAGCCTGGGGGAGGCCCAGCCCGCCCTCAGCGACAGAGAGGTAGAGGTAGTAGACCATGATGGCCTGCATACCGTAGAAGGAAAACCGCTCCCACATTTCCACGGAGAAAAGGTTGGCCAGCATGCGCGGGTGGCCGAAGAAGGTTTTTTCACCGGCGGCTACCGGTGCCGTCGATTCCTTATGGGGGGGGTAGATGTCATCGTGAACTCGCTTTGTGTCCGGCAGAAATGTGTTTTTTCCACTCTTATGAGTAAGTGTAGACCATAACTTTCTTAGGCTCCCGGGTGCGCGGGTGCAGGTTACCCTTCGGAGAGAGGTCGGGCGATGTCTCTCACGCGGCCTCGATCGGCACTCCGGATCGTAAGGAATCTTCACCGGGTGATATAACGAAAACTGCTGTTGGCGGGGGATCCGGGAGGGTTTCATGGTTTAATCGAGGATATGACTACTCAACCTGAAAACAGTGGCAACAGCGAACAGAACCAGCCTACCTATGGCAACCAGCCTTCTTACGGTAATCAACCCGCCTACGGCAATCAGCCGCAGGCTCCGCAGTATTCGGCGCAGAACTACGGACAGGTGGCTCAGCCGGCCGAGGGGCAGGCTGCTGCCGCCACCGCTAAGACCCTGGGGATCTGGTCGGTGGTGGCCTCGGCCCTTTCGGTTGTTATCTTGGGAATAGTGTTCTCCATCGTCGGTATTGTGCTGGGTGTTCTCAGCTACCGGAAAGCTGCCGTGGCAAGTGCGGCCGGGGTGACCTCTAACCCCGGGAAAACCCTGTCGATTATCGGTATCACTGTTGGTGGTGTCGCCCTGGTGATCTCTATTATCAATATCTTCTTTGCTATTGCGGCATACTCCTAACCGGTAGGCGTTGAGTGCAGCGGGTCCGCAGAAATTGTCTTGTCAGGAGAAGCTATGAACGATAACCTGCAGCAGGTAACGGTTGACCGGATTCCCTCCGGCGCAAAAATTCTTGACGTGCGCGAGGACAGCGAGTGGGAGGCCGGGCATATCGACGGCGCCCAGCATATCCCGCTGGGACAGATTCCCGAACGCTACGGCGAGGTGCCGCTGGACACGGACGTGTATATTATCTGCCGGTCGGGTGGGCGGTCCCTCAAAGCCACCGCCTATTTGCAGGACGCCGGTTTTGATGTGATCAATGTGATAGGCGGTATGGGGGCCTGGGCAGAGGCCGGGAAGCCCCTGGTCTCGGATAACGGGCAGACACCGCGGGTGATCTAGAAGCTCGGTGAACCCCCGTTTACATATTCAGCCGCTGGGTTTGAGCATCGATCCGGCGGCTGCCTTTGAGGTTATTTCTGCCGATGCTAGCTATGCCTTCTGGTTGGATTCGGCCAGGGCAGGCTCGCCGGCCTCGCGGTACTCCTACCTGGGCGTGGTGCCCGAAGATCGCGGTGTGCTGCGGATTGAACAGGCTCAGCCGGCGTGTAACCCCTGGGAGTTTCTGGAGCAAAAACTAGCTGACGCACCGGTTGTGGATCTGCCGCATCGGCTACTGGGGCTTAGGCACGAGCTGCTGGGCGGTTACGTGGGATATTTCGGTTATGAGGCCCGCCGCGCCCTGGGGGTGAGTGCACCGAGGACCGCCACCACCCCCGATGCGCTGTGGATGCCCGCGGTACGCTACCTGCTCATTGACCACCGCACGCACACCGGGTACCTGGTGGGGGATAAGCCCTGGATAGCTCAAACAGCCGATGCGCTCCGCTGTGCCCGCACCCCCGTGAGAGACTATCCGCGGCTGGCTTTCCCCGCACCTGCCCGCAGCAGCTACGAGCGGGCGGTGGAATCCTGCCTGGCAGAAATCTACGAGGGTAACAGCTACGAGGTTTGCCTCACCGCCGAAACCAGCACTAAACTGCCGGCGTTACACGGCACCGACACTTCTCTGCTCGCCCTCTACCTGGCGCAGCGGGAACAGAACTCCGCCCCTTTTGCCGCCCTGCTCAAATGTTCTGACCACTGGGTGCTGAGCTCGTCGCCGGAGAGTTTTCTCAGGGTCGATTCTGCCGGGAATGCGCGGAGCAAACCCATTAAGGGTACCGTGGCGCGGTCGCCGGAGGCGGGCCGGGACCGTGCCCGCGCAGAGTGGCTGCGTACCGACCCTAAGACCCTGGCTGAGAACCTGATGATCGTTGACCTGCTTCGCAACGACCTCTCCAGGGTCAGCGATCCCGGCACCGTCAGGGTGCCGGTGCTGGCCGGGGTGGAGACCTACTCTACCGTGCACCAGCTGGTGTCAACCGTGGAATCCCGGCTGAGGCCGCAGGTTTCGGCGGTGGCTGCAAGCGCCGCCTGTTTTCCCGGTGGCTCGATGACCGGGGCACCCAAGGAGTCCACCATGAACATTATTGACAGGCTAGAGGCGAGGCCCCGTGGTATCTATTCGGGTGCTCTGGGCTATTTCTCGGCGACCGGGGCGGCCAGCCTCTCAATTGTGATTAGGACCCTGGTGGTGGAGGGTAACAGTGTGCGGTTGGGGGCCGGGGGTGCGGTGGTGGCAGACTCTGACCCCGCCGCCGAATACCGGGAGATGCTCACCAAGCTGCGGGCGGCGGTACCGGGCAGTGGAAAGCCGTAAACTAAAGGTGGCAGGGCACCGTTCGCTACACTTGAAAACATGACTAAGCATTCTGAGATATCCGCTGAGGCAGCCCGCTCCCGCCTGCGCGAGCTGATCGCCGAGCTAGCTGTGGTTCGCGGTAAAGTAACCCTTTCGTCGGGTAGGGAGGCGGACTACTATGTTGATCTGCGCCGCGTTACCTTACACCACGAGGCGGCTCCGCTGGTGGGGAAGGTGATGCTCGATCTGCTCGATAGGGCCGGCATCGATTGCGAGGCCGCCGGTGGCCTCACAATGGGGGCCGACCCCGTGGGGAACGCGATCATGAGATCGGCTGTTGAGGCCGGGCGAGCTATCGATACTTTTGTGGTGCGTAAGGCTCAGAAGTCTTACGGTATGGGCCGGCAGGTGGAGGGCCCGTCCGTTGACGGCCGCCGGGTGGTTGCCGTTGAAGACACCTCTACTACAGGCGGGTCGGTGCTGACCGCGGTGGAGGCCCTGCGTGCAGCCGGTGCTGAGGTGGTTGCCGTTGCTGTAATCGTTGACCGGGCCACCGGCGCCAAAGAACATGTTGAGGAGGTCTCGGGTCTTCCCTACCTCTACGCGTATTCTAAAGACGATCTCGGGCTGACGGACTAGTGGCCGGGGAGAAGTCGAGGGTCGGGGGCGAGATACCCACCTTTGCAAGCGACGGTTCGGCGGCCGCCCTTTTTGAGGAGTCACGGCATAGCGTGGGTGTCGGCCCCTGGGAGGGGGATCTGCCCGAGGGGGATCACTGGGACCCTGTACTGCTGGCCGAGGGTGACCGCCGCAATGTGGTGGACCGCTACCGCTACTGGCGTATGGAGGCAATTATTGCCGATCTTGATTCGCGCCGGCACGGTTTTCACGTGGCGATCGAGAATTGGCAGCACGATCTCAATATTGGCACCGTGGTGCGCACGGCGAATGCTTTTCTGGCCGGCGAGGTGCATATTATCGGCAGGAAGCGCTGGAACAGACGCGGAGCTATGGTGACTGACCGCTACCAGCATGTGCGGCACCACCCCACGGTGGCAGATTTTGTTGACTGGGCACGGCGGGAAAATATGGTGGTGATCGGTATCGATAATTTTCCCGACTCCAAACGGTTAGAGACCTATGATCTTCCCGAAAAATGCGTGTTTGTGTTTGGGCAGGAGGGCCCGGGGCTGTCCGACGAGATTCACGAGGTTGCCCGTGACACGCTCAGTATTGAGCAGTTTGGCTCAACCCGCTCCATCAACGCGGCGAGTGCGGCGGCAATCGCCATGCACGCTTGGATTCGGAAGTTTGAATTTGGCCAGCGGGTGGGCTAGGTAGCTTTGGATGAGTTACCGACTGTGCGACCGATCGTAGGCTTGTTGGGTCCCCTTGGAGAGGCTACATGCGAAGCATCTTTGAAATTCTTACCCACTACTTCGGTGAGGATTCTGGCGCTAGTGTGCACTCCCATACCCGGCATCGAAACGAATAAGAGCCGATAGGGGATGCACCTTAACTAGGTTAAGAATCTGCTGTTCTGCCTGAGCCCGGTGTGCAAGAATGAGCTCAAGCTAGAAGGTAGCGTCAGGTACGTCGAGATCTTCCCGATGGATAGCGTCAGCACTGCCATCATCGGAATACCTCAACACTTGGCCCCCAGCTAGTGACGCGCAACCGACTCCTACGCTTTTATCTGTAAAGAGCCTCGTAATCTTTATGTACTCTTGAATCAGTGGTGTTAGTATATATAGTCAGTGATGTTAGTATGTTTAGAAGGGAAAGCACCAGATGCCTTCTTTTCGTTACCATACCGGGATGAGCATCGCGATCTCCCCGCGGTGCGAACTGACTCTCTCTCGAGGTGATGAAATCGCTCGTTTGGTCCCCATTTCCCGTGAGGCTCTACGCCTGTGAACGGGTCCGCGCAACGAGGTGCAGCGGCACCAGCCATAAAGATGTTTTCGCTTGCGCATGCCCGACAGATCGCTGTCCGAGCACAAGGGTTAGAGCGGCATTCTGCGCAATACCAGCCCATGTCGGTCGCATCCGTGGTCGAGAGGGTGGGGTGCCTCCAGCTAGACGCGCTCCAGGCGGTACGTCGTTCTCATGAGCTGGTTCTTTTATCTCGTGGTGTCTCAACTCGAGACATCAACCTTGCACATGACACCTCAGCGGGTCTGTTCGAGACCTGGGGCCACGCTCATTCCCTTCTCCCACAGCGTCTGTGGCCTGTGTGGAGCTGGCGGCGGCACCAAATCAAGAAGCACGGACTTACTGGCCCACAGCCCGACCTTCAGGTAATCAAACAGGTGCTGAACCGGATCGAAGAATCGGGTCCTTCAACCCTGAACGATCTTGGGCGGAGCTCGGGGGCCGGCTGGGATCGGTCCAGCCCCGTGAAGACCGCATGCGAGTGGTTGCTCAGTATCGGTGAACTCGCCGTGGTGAGCAGAGACACCGGGTGGCGCCGGGTCTACCAAACACCAGATCAGGCGGGATTGCCCCACCCTGACCAGATTGACCCGGTTGAGGGTCTCAGGCAAGCAGTGCTGGCTGCTCTGCAAGCACTTGGGATCTCAACAGCCAAGCATGTACGGGACTACTTTAGATTTCCCCGGGATGTGAATATCGCGGCGCTTGCTCGAAGCTGTGGGTACGACATTGTGCACGTGCATGGGAGCGATGAGGAGTGGTTTGTTGACCCCGCCTCGCTAGAGCCACCGACTGAGTACACACTGGACCCTTCCGATGTCATTCCTCTCTCCCCTTTTGACTCGCTGATATGGACGCGTTCGAGACAACAGTTCCTGTTCGGAAAGACCTATCTACTTGAGGCGTACAAACCCGCCAGCAAAAGGGAATTCGGATACTTCTCGATGCCGCTCCTGCTCGGTGATCGAATCATCGGACGCGTTGCGGCTAGACGTTATGAAGGTAGAGTGATGGTGGAGAATTTTGAGTGCGACTCTGATATTGAAGGGGATGCGGTGCGCGTGTCCGTAGAGCAGCAGCTCAACCGCTGGACGGTAGGGGATACGCCATGACAAGTTCACGCAGCTACCGAAGGCTGATTATGGACCGGGAGATAGGTCCACTACTGTTTGCTGTCAACTTCGGTTGATTCTCTGGGGAATCGTTCCCTTTGGCCTAGTGGCTTTCTATAGCAACCGTCAGGAGTATATTCACGCTGGGGTGGCGGTAGCGACTCTGATGGTGGTCAGTTCACTTACCGCCCCCTATAAGGGGCGGTTAATAAAGAGCTGCCCCCTTGCCGGTTTCACCCCCATCGACCCAGAACCACCGCACAAAAATCCTCAAGCCCCCTCTACTTGCACCTCGCCCCTTTTGCCTGAACTTTTGACACGTCCCACTGGTCTCATGTGTAAAACCGCGCGCAAAATTTGTGCGCGGACGCTACCCTGCGCAGAGCACCGATTACCCGTCACACCTCATGTATCCAATGACTCAGGTAGTGCTAATTTGAGTAACTCAAAATAGAAAAACGTGGTGTTGGTCAGGGAAAATCCTGCGCAAACGGCTGCTCTGCTGTGGTGGTCTTTGGTGCAGTGGTCGGGTTGAGCGCATGCTCCGTTAGGGCACAGCGGTATGACCTGGGTATTCGGTTTGGTGATGTGGTCACCTAGCACTCTGACGGATGGATGTTACACAGGTTTGTTTGGTGGTTTGACTAGATGTTTTGCTGATTTTGTTATCAAACCGTGATGTAGTAAGTTGACTTGCAATATACGGTGTGTTTGAGTTAATACAACACCAATCACCAGGGTATACTCTGGGACGAAAGGGAGAACAATGACCCTCGTAAAGAAAATTTCAACTGGTGCAACCACCGCTTTCCTTGCTTGTGGGGCTGTTGTGGGTGCGGGTCTAGCCACCCCGAGTCATGCGGTTGCAGAAAGAAATCAGCCGTCATCTCAAGCTATATTGCATAGCTTTCGAGAGGAAATTGAAAAACAAGTTTTGTCGGGAGATTCAAGCGCCAAAAATGATTTGGATAAATTTGACTCTCTAACCAAAGAGCAGAAACTCGAATTGATTGGGTACTTGGACGGTAGCGTGCCGATGCCGGATGAATCAGTAGGAAATCTGCAGGTTGAGAAATCTTCAGGGGCAGTTAATTCTTCTGAAGTTGTTTTCCGATCTGCGTCTTCAGTGAAGGACGTATGGGCGACAGAAACATTCACATTTGCAGGTATCAAAATTTCTGAAACAAAGACTACGGGCAAGTACGAGGTAACCGAGGGGTCCATAAAAACTCTAAGTCAAGGGTGCGCTGTTGAGCGTTCGTATAATCCGGTACAAAGCATTAGCAGCGAAAACAATGGCCACTTTGTTTCGGATGGAAAAGCTACGTTCGAGTGCAAAGTAACTTCGGTGTATGGAATCCCTAATGTTGCTGAGGCCAGCAAGCGGGAAAATGTTCAGTTTATTGAAGCAAATGCGAACGGGGAAGTAGTAGGGAACGGCTGGAGGTAAAAAATGGGAAATCCCCTGGTTCCTACTGGGGCTGAATTTATATTCAGTCTGACCTTAATTCTTCATCTTATTTTATTTATTTCAGCATTGTATCTAATCGGAGTCGATAAGGTTTGGGATATAAAGAGAAAATTTACTCTTCTATTCCTATCATTCGTAGTTCCTATTCTGGGCCCCACGGCATCTATATACATGCATCATCGAAATTGAATAGAATGCAGATTAGGTAGATTCTTTTCTCTGCTGTAGTAGGTGTAAACATGGATAAATTTACTTAATCATTAGGAAGATTTACTCAAAAGAGCGCGTAGGCTTATGGGCGCTTACGATATTCCTATCTAGTTCGCAAGGTTCACAGCATCCGCTGAAGTATCAGGCATGATATAAACCGAATGCTTCGCTGACCTTTGTGTAAGCTTCAGCATAATCACTACCTTTTGGTTCGGCCATGCTCGGCTGCACCAAGTACCGTACAGCGCTAAGAAAGGAAGCGAACAACGCCCAGTGCGGAACGATTCTTGTAGACTGAGAGCAGACACTAAATAAAGAACCGGAAGTGTTGGACCCACTTCCGGTTCCAAAAATTCCATCTCGCGCCTTATATCGAAAGGAATTTAAGCTTGTTCGTCGACATCGACCATGTTTTCGACACCAACTACGTCTTTGATTTACCCTGTGAAATATACCCGCACGCCGTGGTTTTTACCCCTTGACGGCGTACAGGCTTTTTGGCTCATCGAGGGCGTACCGCTGACCAGCAAGGCCCACCGCGCCCCTATCCGGTTCGCCCAGGACGCCGCCGAGCTCCTACGCCGTGCCTGCGCCGGTGACCCAGCGGTGAATGCTCTTAGCCCCTCAAAGTGCCGTAATCCGCTGTTTGAGGGTGCTGAGGTGGTTTATCCGGCTGATTGCCCGCCATATACACTCAAAGCCCTTTACCTGGCTGCAACCAACTGAGCCTGCTCAGGGTACAACCGCGCAGCCTCCACAGTCTCCTTAAACCGCTTCACCTTCAAATACTTACGCATCAACCGCATCTGATTCAAACCCTGCACAGGCACAACCCGTGGCCTACTCAATTCCTCAAAAATCTGCTTCTGTTGCTGAATCGGACACCTACGCTCCGCCTCAACCTGCTCACGCCGAATACGCGTTGGAGAAGGTGGCAAAGAACCATCATTCTGCTTCCATGCATTGACCCTAATATGCAATCAAGCCAACACTGAACGCATCCCTCAGCACCCCGACTCTGATACACCAGACCCTTAGGGAACTGCTCTAGCGCCTTGAGAATATCTTGCACATACCACCCAGCAGCAAAAATCTTCCGTACATGCTTCACCAGAAGCACAGTAGGTACTTTCCACAGATCCAGCACCTCTTCTTTGAGTCGCTCAGTAGTTACCCAACGGTCAGAAGCAGACTTAACCACCGCTGTCAGAGGAAAATTCTTCCTAGTCTCGGCTCAAAAGATAAAATGAGCATTGAGTTTCGGCTGCGCTAGAGGCCGAAGGCCCACATAGCTAGGGTCATGGTGGCCGCGGTAATTAGCAGAATACCGATGAGATTGAGCCAGAAACCGCCCCGCACCATCTGGCCGATAGACACATAACCGGAACCGTAGGCAATAGCGTTAGGCGGGGTAGCTACCGGCAGCATGAAAGCGCAGGTGGCGGCCAGGGCCACGGGAATAGCCAGAAGCAGGGGCTGGAATCCCATACCCAGGGCGATACCGCCGGCCACGGGAAGAAAAGTTGCCGCCGTTGCGGTGTTAGAGGTCAGCTCGGTGAGGAAAATGACCCCGGTGGTCACCAGAACAACCATAAGAACAACCGGTATACCGTGAAGGTGACCAACCTCCTCCCCAATCCAATCGGTCAAACCCGAGGCGGTGAACTGGCTTGAGAGAGCCAGACCTCCGCCAAAGAGGAGCAGCACACCCCAGGGCAGCTGCATGGCGGTATCCCAGTCAAGCAGCCGCACACCCTTCTTACCCGCCGAACCCGCGGGCGTGAGAAAGAGAAGCAGCCCCACGAGCACGGCAATTCCCGCATCGCTGATCGGCGGGTTCTCAAACTGAAGGGGGATGTAGATCCAGGAGAAAGCGGCCACCACAAAGATAAGAAGCACCCGGACCTCACCCGAGCTCATTTTCCCCAGGCGCCGATACTCATCGGTGATGAGCTCGCGGCCGCCGGGAATTTCTTTGATCTCGGGCCGGAAGATCACCTGGGTGAGCAGAAACCAGCAGAGGAACATCATCACGATAGCCACGGGCACGCCCACCAGCATCCACCGGCCAAAACCGATTTCTATGCCGTGAGTATCTGACATGTAACCGGCTAACAGAGTGTTGGGAGGGGTACCGATGAGGGTGCCCAGCGAGCCGATAGAGGCGGCATAGGCGATACCCAGCATGAGTGCGGTGCCAAAATTTGATTTTGTGACCTCCGGGGAAGTGCCGGTGGATTCGCCGGAGGAACCAGGACTGCCCGCCTTCCCCTGAACCTGAGCGATCAGGGTGAGCACCGAAACCCCGATGGGCAGCATCATCACCGCCGTCGCCGTATTAGATACCCACATGGAGAGAAAGCCGGTTGCAATCATAAAGCCGGCCACCATGGCCGAGGGCTTGGTACCCATCACTGTGAGCGTGAGCAGGGCTATGCGGCGGTGCAGATTCCACCGCTGCATAGAAAGAGCCAGCAGAAATCCGCCCATAAAGAGAAATATGACGCTGTTGCCGTAGGAGGCCCCCACCCGGTCAATTGTGACCTCCTCGTTAAAAAGAGGAAAAATCACCAGGGGTAAGAGCGCTGTTGCCGGTATGGGTATCGCCTCGGTCATCCACCAGCCACCCATAAGAATGGCGGTGGCGGCGGTCAACCTGGCCCCCTGCGGCACATCGGCGGGCATGATCAGATAGACGATGAGAGCAAGCAGGGGCGCACCGAGCAGGCCGATAAGCCGTTTGGTGCGCTCGCCGGGCTCAATCTCTTCGGCCCTGGCACCCCTGGAGAGCTGGAGCCGGCCGATCGCCCGGGTGGGGATCGGCTCATATTCTTTCAGATGGTCACCCACCATGTGCGGGTGCTCGCGGTGCTGGGAGTCACTCATGGGTATTCCTTACAAATCTGAGGGCCCACCCTCGTCGCTGAGAGCGAACCGCTGTGCGATATATGCTATCGGATTTTGTAAGGATCATCACCTTTATGGGCTTTTATTTAGCGTGTTGGGCCTTCCTCTTTCGGAAAATACAAACCACGGTGGTACAACGGGACACCGACGCAGATCTCGCCCTAAAGGTAGATCGCTGTCGCCTGGTAGGGGGCCAGCTGAAAGCTGCCGGACACCGCATCGACAGGATAGTTCGAGATCAGTACCCGCCCATCCACAAACTCCGGTGGAATATCGACAGAGGTGGGCTCGCCGTAAAAATTGGTGAGAACCAAAAGTCTGCGCCCTCCGTGCTCGCGAATATAGGCGTAAACAGCGGGGTGGTCGGGGGCGTAGGGCCTATAGCTTCCCTCAGAAATCACCGCGTGGTCCTTACGCAGCTGAATAAGACGGCGATAATAGGGAAGGATCCTCCCCGATCGTTCCTCAGCGGCAACATTAATGGTGTCGAAGGTGGTGGGCCTCAGCCAGGGCGCACCGGTGGTGAAACCGGCATTCTTCTCCGCCGACCACTGCATGGGGGTGCGGGAATTATCGCGGGCCTTAGCATGCACGGTGGTGAAGGCATCAGACTCGGACAGACCCCGGTCCCGCAGCATACGGTAGGCTGTGCGGGCCTCAACGTCAACGTAGTCGTCAATACCGCTGTAGGCCGGGTCAACCATGCCCAGCTCCTCGCCCATATAGACAAAGGGGGTTCCCCGGTGCAGATGAATCACAGAGGCCAGCATGGTGGCGGACTCGTAGTGAAAATTGTGCGGGTCCCCAAAACGGTTGAGAGCCCGCGGCTGGTCGTGGTTATTCCAGAACAGGGCATTCCAGCCGCCCCCGTCTTGCATACCCTCGGCCCAGCGGTTGAGCAGACCCTTGAGCTCCATAAAATCAAAGGGCATACGAGACCACTTTTCACCGTTGAGGTAGTCAACCTTGAGGTGGTGGAAACTAAAAATCATGGAGAGCTCTTTATTGGCGGGGTTGGTGTACTGTACCGCGTTCTCGATAGTGGTCGAAGACATCTCACCCACCGTCACCGTCTCGGGAAACCTGCCAAATGTCTCCCGGTGCATCTGCTGAACCCAGGGGTGGATACGGGCGGTATCGGTGTAGAGGCTCTTATCGGGCACACCCGCGGCATCTTCTAGTTTCTCGGCTTTACCGATGACGTTAAGCACGTCAAAGCGCAGACCGCGCACGCCCTTATCGAGCCAGAAATTCACCACCCGAAACAGTTCCTGGCGCACCCGAGGATTATGCCAGTTCAAATCTGCCTGGGTGCGGTCATACAGGTGCAGGTAGTAGAGACCGGTATCCCCAAAGGGCTCCCAGGCGGAGCCACCAAACTTAGATTCCCAGTTGGTGGGTGGCAAGCCGTCGGGCCTCCCCGGCCGCAGGTAGAAAAAATCTCGGTAATACTGGTCGCCGGCCAGTGCCCGCTGAAACCACTCGTGCTCGGTGGATACATGGTTGAGCACCATATCGAACATCACCCCGATACCGTGCCGGGCCAGGCCGGCGATGAGTTCTTCAAGGTCCCTCATGCTCCCCATGCCGGGGTCAATACTGTAGTAGTCGGAAATATCGTAGCCGTTATCGTGCTGCGGGGAGGCAAAGAAAGGATTGAGCCAGACCATGTCGACACCCAGAGAGGCAATATAGGGGATCTTCTCAATCACCCCGCGCAAATCTCCCACACCGTCCCCATCAGAATCGTAAAAAGACTTGGGGTAGATCTGGTAGATCACCTGATTTTTAAAACTCATGCTTCTCCTGGGTGAATCTGTCTGCGGGCAAAATCCCGGTAGATGAATTTGTCGGCGCGGTGGCGTGACTCGGTGTACTGAAAAATAGTGGTGTCTGCGAGGCTGGTGACCGAAACGGTGGTTGCCACATACTCGCCGTTGGCAAGATTGAGCTGCTTGCGGTCGTTGACGGTAGCCGGCTCCAGCTTGATGAGCTTACTCGAGTAGCCTATGGTGAGCCCCAGCTGCTGCTCAAAATACTCGTAGAGGGAGTCTTCGGCGGCCTCACGCGGAATATCGGGTATCGTGCTGGTGAGCACATAGTCGCGGTCGATAATGGAGGGAACATAGTCCAGAAAGCGCAGCCTTTCCACCAGGGTAGTCTCCACCGGCTGAACCTGGGGGTTCAGATCTTTAAAGAGCACGGTGGGGAGCTCGGTTTTCTTGAGGGTGAGCAGCCGACTGTAGGTGCTAGGCCCCGTATTCGCGGTGAGCTCCTTGTAGCTGACCAGGGACGCCACCGGCAGGGTGTAGCGGGGGCGACCAATAACAATCGACCCCTTCCCCATAATTTTCTGGATATAGCCTCTGCTGGTGAGCAGGGTCAGGGCCCGGCGGACGGTCTCGCGGGATACCCCGTACATGTCGGTGAGCTGGTGTTCGCTGGGAAGAAGGGTGTCGACGGGGTAGACGCCGCCCTCTATCCGTGAGACCAGGTCGCGGTATATGCTCTCGTATTTACCCATCGCTACTCCTTGTGCGGGAAAAGGCAAAGCTGAATAGTTCACGATGGGGCCAACGTGAACGGTGCCCCTCACACCCCAGTATATACCTGTATAGACAGGTTGAGGTCATACGGTGTGGCGGAGGGGTATGCGCCACCGGAACACCGTGCAGAGCGGAGAGTTCCCACATAGTGATACGCCTGTCAGCGGGTTGTCTGCACCCTAAGACGGCGGCGTACACTGGGGGAGAGCACCGCAGGAAAGAGGAGAAAGAAGCCATGCCCCAGCTGCGTTCACGCACGTCAACCCACGGCCGTAATATGGCCGGCGCCCGCGCCCTGTGGCGTGCCACCGGTATGGGTGACGATGATTTTGGTAAACCGATTATCGCTATCGCTAACTCCTACACTCAGTTTGTGCCCGGGCACGTGCACCTCAAAAACATGGGGGACCTAGTGGCCGGTGCTATCCGGGAGGCGGGCGGCGTCGCTAAAGAATTTAACACCATTGCCGTTGACGACGGTATCGCTATGGGGCACGACGGCATGCTCTATTCTCTGCCCTCCCGCGATCTCATTGCCGACTCCGTGGAGTACATGGTCAATGCCCACCGAGCCGACGCGCTGGTGTGCATCTCCAACTGCGACAAAATTACCCCCGGCATGCTGCTTGCGACCATGCGGTTAAACATCCCCACCATCTTTGTGTCCGGTGGGCCCATGGAATCCGGCGAGGGAGTTGAGGGAGTGGTGGAGCACCGCCTTGACCTGGTGGACGCCATGGTCATGGCGGTCGACGATACGGTGACCGATAGCGAACTTGCCCAGATTGAGAAGAACGCGTGCCCCACCTGCGGGTCGTGTGCGGGAATGTTCACCGCCAACTCCATGAATTGCCTGAACGAGGCGATCGGTCTGGCCCTACCCGGCAACGGCACGACTCTGGCCACCCATGCGGCTCGCAGGCAGCTCTTTTTGGACGCCGGGCGCATGGTTGTGGAGCTGGCTCAACGCTACTACGAGCAGGATGACGAAAGTGTCTTACCTCGCTCTATTGCCACCAAGGCTGCCTTTGAAAACGCCATGGCGCTCGATGTTGCTATGGGGGGATCCACCAATACGGTGCTGCATATCCTTGCTGTAGCCCACGAGGCCGAGGTGGATTTTACCCTTGAGGATATTGATGCTGTGTCGCGGCGTGTGCCCTGCCTGGCCAAGGTGGCACCTAACTCCACCATCTACCATATTGAGCACGTGCACCGTGCCGGGGGTATTCCCGCCCTGCTGGGGGAGCTCGACCGGGCCGGCCTGTTGAACCGGGACGTTCACGCGGTGCACTCTGCATCTCTGGATGAGTGGCTGGGCCGGTGGGATATTCGCTCGGGTACAGCTAGCGCTGAGGCAGAGGAGCTCTATCGGGCGGCGCCGGGCGGGGTACGCACCACCGCCGCTTTCTCTACGGCCAACACCTATGAGTCTTTGGAGAAAGATTCTGTGGGCGGCTGTATTCGCTCGGTAGAGCACGCTTACACCGCCGACGGCGGCCTAGCGGTGCTGCGCGGCAATATTGCCGAGGACGGTGCAATTATTAAATCAGCCGGTATTGACCCCGAGCTTTTTCACTTTGTGGGGCGGGCCTTTGTGGTCGAGTCGCAGGATGAGGCGGTGTTTGAGATCCTTTCCAAACACGTGAGCCCGGGCGATGTTGTGGTGATCCGGTATGAGGGCCCCCGGGGCGGGCCGGGGATGCAGGAGATGCTGTATCCGACCTCGTATTTGAAGGGCCTGGGCCTGGGACGCGAGTGCGCGCTGGTTACCGATGGCCGTTTCTCGGGGGGGACCTCCGGTATTTCTATCGGCCACGTGTCGCCCGAGGCGGCCGCCGGCGGTGCCATCGGCCTGGTGGAGACCGGGGATGAGATTGAGATTGATGTGGCCAACCGTATTCTGCGGGTTAATGTGGCCGACGAGGTGCTGCGGGCCCGCCGGGCAGCTAGGGGGCCGCTTCCCTGGAAGCCGACTAAGCCGCGTGAGCGGAAGGTGTCGCAGGCCCTGAAGGCATACGGCATGATGGCGGCTTCGGCTGATCGCGGCGGGGTGCGGGTACTCCCCGAGGAGTACCGCTAGGGTGGCGCGGTCTAGAACCGGTAGGTGTTGATCTCCAGAGGGGCAGAGAGGTAATTTTCCCACTCGTTTACCGCTGCGGTGAAGTGCTCGGTGCGCCGGTGCGCGTCGTATGCCTCCTGGGATTCCCAGCGCTCGATAAAGGCGTATTCTCCCTCGGCTCCCTCTTCGATGAGTACACCAAAATCGTAGCTTTTGAGGCCGGGGTCCTGTGCTCGGGTTGCCTCCACCAGTGCGCGAGCTGAAGCCTCAAACAGCTCAATCGCCCCCGTTCGCACCGATACTTTAGCGAATACACCGATCATTGTTATCTCCTTGACATTTGTGGGTTGGCTGGGTGAGAAGTTACCGGTTGCCGGTGCTGTCACATCTCGTAGATGTTGATCTGCATGGGGGCGGCCAGAAATTTCTGGCAGGCGCGGTCGGCATACCTGTAGTGCTCGGTCTCCATGTGGGCCTCGAGTGATTCGATGGAGTCCCAGCGCTCGATAAAGGCGAATTCCAGATTGTTGTCTGTGCCGGTGCGGGGGCCAAATTCGTAGCTGATGAGGCCGGGTTCGTCCCCGGATTTTTCTGCGAGGTCTCGGGAGAGCTCCTCGAAGTCACGGGCATATTCTGGTTTGACCAGTGCGTGAGCGTGTACGCCGATCATGGTGTTCCTTTCACGGTGCCCCGAGGCATCAGGGGACCGGTTGTTTCCTGTCTAAGCTACCACCGTATCCGGGGTATCGGCCATATCAGCCCGTGAAATATTTGGGGGTGCGGTGGTTCTGGGGACGGTTTCGTTACCAGCGATTTTTGGTGGCTGCGGTCGGGTGGCTGTTGAATCGTATAGATATAAAAGTTATAAAAGATATAAAGAACTTTTGAAGAAATTGAGGGCATGAGCGCACGATCTGCAAACCCGAGCGGTGTTATTGACCCGCCCCTGGTGGGGCGGGATCGGCACCTGCGCACTTTTGCTAGCCGCTTAGAAGCGGGAGGTGGGGGTGCGCCCCTACTGGTAACCGGCCCCGCCGGAATCGGTAAAACCACCCTGGTTCGCGCCTTTGAACAGATTGCCCGCCGCGCGGGCTGGAGAGTGCTGGCAGATACCCCGGTAAAGGGGTTGGCCACCCGCATGAGCGGAACCTACCTGCCGGCCATTCACGAGAACCTGACCGGTGAAACCTGCGGTGTATTTGAGCGGTGGAGCCTGGAAGAGCAGCTGATCCGCGTGGCTGAGAAACTTCAGGCTCTGGGGCAGGGCCTACTGATCACTCTGGACCATCCGGGTCGGGCCGCCGCCACGCACCTGCATGAACTGGCAGAAGCGGTTGAAAAAGCGGTCCGTAGGGCGCTGCCGGTGCAGCTGGTCATAGCGGGTAGGGGCGCAGAGGTGCGCGATCTGCTCGCCGCCGACACCGCGGGTTTTCTGGGTGCCGGTGAACAGATCGACCTCTGTTCGCTGACAAGAACCCAGACCGAAGCCGCCCTGCGGCAGGTGTATAGAGCTTGCGTGGGCTCACACGATAGCTTGAGCGACGACCTGCTGGCTCGGGCATCGCTGGCCACCTACGGCTACCCCTACATGGTTGAACTGGTCAGTGAATGTATCCGCCGCAGGGCCGGGTCTCACACGCTCACCGATGAGCTACTGGTCAGTGAACTAGAGCGGGCTCGGGAGAGGCTGGGAGAGCTTGTGCTTGAACCCCTGGTAGAACAGATCTCCGCCGGGGACCGTCTCTTTCTCGAGGCCATGGCAGAAGATGACGCCGCCAGCAAGATGAGCGACATAGCGAGCCGGTTGGGTAAAACCCCGCAGTACGCGGGTGTCTACCGCAACCGCCTGGTTGAGGCGCAGATTATTCGCGCAACATCCTACGGCAAGGTGACCTTCGTGATCCCCCACCTGCGCGAGTACTTGCGCAAGAGATCCGGGGCAGAAGACAGCTTCAACAGTTTTTAATGCAGAGAAAACCAAAACTAAAAAGGAGGTGCAAACAATGGGTATATCACCGGCGCAGATTAAAAAGGGTACTCTCACCTGGGAGGCACCCGACTATACGTCGAGCTACCCGGCCGGGTTCACCGGTATCGGGGTGGCGGTTGTGGCTGTGATGATGGAGACCATTCGGTCAAAGACCATGTGCTACACTGGCGTCTCGTGCATGATCTATATCTCGCGTGAGAACGGAGACCGCGAAATACTGGAGACCGAGCCGATCACCGAATGCTGTGCCCACTCGCTCATGGAATCCTGCGATGAGGTTCACGTGGGTATGCTTGGGCGCGCTATCTTGCGTGCGTGGGAGGTTATCCCCGCGCAGTATAAAAAGAATCTCATCACGGTGGCAGCGGATAGGCACTACCTGAAGCTACTTTTCCGCCAGTTCAGCTCCCTCAAGGGGATCATGGAGTATCGCTCTATAGAGAAGGTGCTGAACCCGTACGAGTCTCATTCTCTGGGGGAGCAGCACGTGAAACTGACGGGTACCCCCGCAGGTGAGATTTTGCCCCACTACATGGAGGAAGCATCCTACCTGGCCCATACCCGCATGGAACAGGATCAGGCGGAGCTTCCCGTTGAAAAACTTACCGAGTACAGTATTTTTACTGACTGCTCATTCCGGTCCACCAACAATAAGAGGTACTCTCGCGGTGGCCGCATGGGTATTGGGGGCGTGAGCGAAGATGGTTTTTATTTTCACGCCCACTACGATGCCACCAACATTATGACCGGTGAGCTTTCAGCCATGCTGGCGGCCTTCCATATTTTCTACCACGGCGGGCGGCGTCTCACCATTCACACCGATTCGTTGGGGGCGCTCACCTTTGTGCTCCGGCTGGCCCACAACCGCTGGTCTTTTGAGCACTGGGTGTCCGAGGGGATCCAGGACGAGCACGTGCTCGTTGAGATGGCTTCTCTTACGGCCGCAATCCGGGAGCGTCGGGTGATTGTGAAGCATGTGCCGGGGCATACCGGGCACGGTCTACAGGAGTCGTCCGATTCAGTGTCAAAGATGCATCGGCATTTTCCCGGTCAGGTGGTTGAAAAGTGCAATGTCTCGGAGTTTAACCGCCGCTGTGAGTCGATTATTAAGGCGCTTGCCGGGTGTGAGAAGGCTGTGCGACTGGATTGCCCCGACTGGATTCAGATTAGGCCCTCGGCGATTCACTCGCGTAACCGGCTGTGGAAGTAGCCGGTGGGCAATTGTTACGTTTTTTTACATAGTTTTTTCTTCTGGCGTTCCGATATAGGTAATCTATCTGCGGGGCTACCCAACGGGTAGGGTGGGTAAGAGCCAAGATAAAATTACGTGACGAGGAAAGTAGTTGAGCCGTGGCAGGTTTTAATACGCGGGCGATTCACGCCGCCGGAGGAAACGAGAATAAGGCTATTGTGCCGCCCATCTATACGGCATCGACCTTTGTGCAGCCCACCACCGGCGAGGAGGGTGAATTTGAGTACCAGCGGGGCGGTAACCCCACCCGCACGGAGGCGGAGCGGACCCTGGCAAGGATTGAGGGGGCTCGCCATTCCTTTGCCTACGCCACCGGTATGGGTGCTACGGCGGCGGTGATGGGTATGCTCTCTGCCGGTGACACCCTGCTACTGGGTATGCCCGTTTACGGGGGCAACTACCGGTTTGCCACGATTGAGCTTCCCCGGCGCGGAGTGAGCACCCGTTTCATCGAGGACACAGCGCAGCTTTCTGCCGAAGACTTTGACGACAGCGTGAAGATGGTTTTTTTGGAGACCCCCAGTAACCCCACCCTGCGGGTATCCGATATTGAGCGTATTGCCGCGCTTGCCCACGACCACGGCGCCTTGCTGGTGGTGGATAACACCTTTATGACCCCCTACCTTCAGCGTCCGCTGGAGTTGGGTGCGGATATGACCGTGCAGTCAGCAACCAAATACCTGGGTGGACACGGCGATCTTCTTGCCGGTGTTGCCAGCACGAACAGTGATGAGCTGGCAGACCGGCTTTTTCAAGCCCAGCTTATTTCGGGAAACGTGTTGCCGCCCATTGACTCCTACCGTCTCCTCCAGAACGTGAAAACCCTGGGTATTCGCCTGGACCGGCAGCAGGAGAACACCCTAAAAATTATTGATTTTCTCTCCGGCCACGAGGCCGTGGCGCGGGTGCTGTACGCGGGTTCAGCCAGCGAGTCGGAGGCGGAGATTCAGCGGCGGCAGGCGGCCGGTCTGGGGGCGCTTTTCTCCTTCCGGTTGAAGCCGGGGGCGCATATGAAGGCTTTCCTTGACTCGCTGAAGGTCTTTGATTTCGCGGTGTCTCTGGGTGGTATCGAGTCCCTGATCTGCTTGCCGGCGACCATGACCCAGGGCGCATACTCGCAGGAGCACCTCGACCGCTTTGGGGTGCCCGGTGATCTCATTCGCGTGGCGGTCGGTATCGAAAACGTTGAAGATCTCATCGAGGATCTTTCGGGGGCCCTGGCCGCGGCGTTTATACAGCAGTAAAATCCACGAATAATAGAAACACAACACACAGAAAGAAAAATGCGTGATGGATAACAATGTTCAGGTGACCCGGCGTTCAGCCCTGGCGCTGACCGGTGCGCTCTCGTTGGCCGGGCTACTGGCTGCCTGCTCGTCCGGCTCATCGACAGAGGACCGTTTGCAGGCCATTAAAGACGCGGGAAGAATCCGCATCGGTATGGAGGGCACCTTCAGGCCCTGGGGCTACCACGATGACTCGGGCCAGCTGGTGGGTATGGAAAAAGAGATCGGTGATCTTATCGCCGGTGACCTGGGGGTGGCCGCGGAATATATCGAGACCCAGTGGGACTCGCTGATCGCCGGTGTTGACTCTGACCGCTACGATATCGTTATCAACAACGTTGCCCCCACCGAGGAGCGCAGGCGGAACTACGATTTCTCTATCACCTACGTGCGGTCCGAGGGTAAGGTGGCTGTGCGCGACGACTCATCCTTAGAGCGGGTTGACGAGATTAGCGGTAGAACCGCGGCCGCTTCCGAAACCTCTAATTTCCGCACACTGCTGGAGGGGAGCGGGGCCACCATCGTGACGGTAACCGGCTTTGATGAGGCGATAGAGCAGGTGCTGTCGGGGCGGGTGGACTGCTGCGGCAACGATGCGGTGACCTTTGCCGCGTACTCCCAGGAGCACCCCGATGCCGCTATCCGGCTTTTGGAGGGTGAGCTCGGTGAGGCTTCAGAGTCGGCTGTGCTCATGCCCAGGAACCAGCAGAACCTCAAGCAGGCTATCGACGACTCCCTTCGGAGCCACATGGAAAACGGTGACCTTCGGGGCATCTATCAAAAATATGTGGGGCTGGATCTCACCCCCTCCGCCTAGGGGTGAGAAGTGAGGGCGGGAACCGTGCGGGCCCGTAGGTTTCAGGAGACGGTTTCTGCCGAGAGTAACGAAAAATGTGATGGATAGATATATAGATCTTTGGCTACAGTCGTTGCCTACCCTGGTGGAGGCGACGCTGAGGATAACGGTTCCGCTTTCTGCAATCGCTTTTGTGCTGGCGGTTCTGATCGGTATTGTGGCGCAGGTGCTCAGGGCCAGCAGGCTGAGGCCTGTGGCCTGGGTGGCGAACGTGTATGTGTGGCTTTTCCGGGGTACCCCGCTTTTGGTGCAGCTTTTTTTGGTGTTCTACGGTCTACCCAGGGTGGGGGTTGCCCTGGACGCTTGGACCGCGGCCATTATTGCGCTTTCGCTGAATACCGGCGCCTATGTTGCCGAGACCTTTCGGGCCGCTGTCGCCTCTATTCCGCGGGGTCAGTTTGAGGCGGCACAGACCTTGAATTTTACGCGTTTGCAGACTCTGCGCCACGTGGTTATCCCGCAGGCGGTGCGGATTGCGCTGCCGCCGCTGGGGAACGACCTCATCGACCTCATCAAGGGGACCTCCCTGGTGTCTACCATTTCGCTGGTTGATCTGTTTCAGTCAGGCAGGCAGATTGCGGCGGCAAATTTTGAGCCGCTGGCTCTCTACACCGAGGTTGCGGCGATATACCTGGTGATTTTCACCGTGCTGTCCTGGTTGCAGAGCATACTGGAGAAGCGTAGTAACCGCTATGTAAGGAGCGCCCGTGCTTAGACTTCAATCCCTGTCCAAGAGTTTTGGTGGCCAGCAGATTCTCAAAAATATTACGTTTGAGGTGCAGGACGGTGAAACCACGGTTATTTTGGGGCCGTCGGGTTCGGGTAAATCGACCCTGCTGCGGTGCCTGAACCTGCTGGAGGTGCCTGAGTCGGGTGAGCTGACTTTTGGTCCGGACTCGGTGACGTTTGGAGGCCGGGTCACCGATGAGCAGGTGCGTACCATGCGCAGGCACTCGGCCATGGTTTTTCAGCAGTTCAACCTTTTTCCCAACTACACAGCTCTGAAAAATGTTGCCCTGGCCCCGGTGCTCAACGGCAAAATGTCTCAGGCTGAATCTCGGCGGCAGGCCGTGGAGCTTTTGCGTAAAGTGGGGCTGGAGAACCGTAAGGACTCCTACCCCGATCATCTGTCCGGTGGCCAGCAGCAGCGGGTGGCGATTGCCCGGGCCCTGGCAGTGAGTCCCGACTATCTGCTGTTTGACGAACCCACTTCCGCCCTTGACCCCGAGTTGGAGGCGGAGGTGATCCGTGTGCTCGTTGATCTTGCGCGGGAGAACCGTTCACTCATGGTGGTTACCCACAATATGGCTTTCGCCCAGAGGGTGGCCGACCGGGTGATTTTTCTGGACGGTGGTGAGGTGACCTATAACGGTGCACCCGAGGGGTTCTTTGCTTCTGACGATGAGCGGATTCGCCGGTTCCTTAACGTTTACGAAATAGTGAGCATGGATCTCTAACGACCCGGTGATCTATATTTTCTGCCACAGGACGCTGATTGCTTGCTCACACGGGAGCCGAGAAATCGGCGGATCCCGGCCGCCCGAGCATAAAAGTAAGCTAACGTATTGCTGTTAGGCAAAAAAGAAAGTTTACTTATGACAGCGACAGAGCAGCTTCACACCTCAGTACCCCTTCTCCAGAAAGAAGACGTGCTGGTGGTTGACCGATCCGAGATGAAGAAGGCGCTCAGAGCAACCATCCTGGGTAACTTTATGGAATGGTTTGACATCGGAGTCTACGCCTACCTCTCGGCATCAATCACCAGGGTTTTCTTTCCCTTCGGTGATCCCTGGGCGCAGCTGGCCTTCTTTGCCACCTTCGCCGCAACCTTTATTGTGAGACCGATCGGCGGCCTCATTCTGGGCCCCCTCGGCGACAGGATTGGCCGACGCAAAGTGTTGGCCTTCACCATTATCATGATGGCGGTGGGTACCTTCCTGATCGGCTGTATCCCCGGCTACGACACCTGGGGTGTGGCGGCACCGCTCACCCTGATCCTTCTGAAATTTGTGCAGGGTTTCTCCACGGGCGGCGAATACGCCGGTGCGGCAACTTTCATTGCAGAGTACTCGGCAGACCGCCGTCGCGGGTTTTGGGCCTCCTGGCTTGACTTGGGCTCCTATATCGGTTTTGCCTCGGCTGCCGCTCTGGCGACCGTTATTGAGCTCGTGCTGACCCCGGAACAGATGCTAGCTTTCGGCTGGCGTATCTGCTTCTGGGTGGCGCTTCCCCTGGGTATTGTGGGTGTGTTTATGCGCTCACACATCAAAGAGTCCGCCACCTTTGAGGCTGAGCAGGCCAGCGAAAACAAAGATAACCGGTCGATTGTTGGCGCGCTACGGGAGATCGTAAAAAGTCACTGGCCGCAGCTGCTCATCGGTGCTGCTCTGGTGATGTGCGCTCAGGTGATTGGCTACACGCTCACCACCTTTATGCCCACCTACCTCACCGAAAACCTGGGGTATGACACCCTGCACGGTAATGCCCTGCTCGTTCCTGTGCTGCTCATCGTGTCTCTCTGCCTGCCGCTTTTGGGTATGGCCTCGGATCGGGTGGGCCGTAAACCGCTGATGGTAACGGGAGCCGTGCTCGGCATTCTGCTGGCCATCCCCTCTTTCTGGCTCATGATGTTGGGTGAAGTGTGGTCGACCTTCCTGGGTCTGCTGATCATGGGGGTTCTGCTCATGTTCCAGGTGTCGGTGCAGCCGGCAGCTCTGCCCTCGCTTTTTCCGACCCGAAGCCGCTACACGGCCATGGGTATTATGTTCAATATTGCGGTGGCCCTCTTTGGGTCTACCACCGGTTCCGTGGTGACTGTGCTTGAGGCATGGTGGAAAACCGACTACGCCGGGGCTATCTACATCATGATTGCCTGCGTGATCGGACTCGTGGGCATGTTCTTTATGAGGGAGTCTTCGGGCCGTAACCTGTTGGGGTCGATGCCGGCGGTGGAACACGAGCACGAGGTTTCTGAACTGGTCGAAACCCAGCTGGAGAACCCTCACCTGGACACCTCCACCATGCCGATTCCTCTGGCCAGGATCAGGGAGGCGGAGAAAAAACTGGAGTCGGAACAGTAGCTTTCTGTGGGCCCGGCGGTCCATTAGGTAAAGTGTGGGGTGGTCGAGAGATTTTTCTCGGCCACCCCCCACACTTTAACAATCGAATGGGCTCGCTCCGGTACCGTCGCTAGGCTGCATACCAACTATTCAGAGGTAGAAGCAGAGGCGGTTGAGCCGCTATCGGGGCCCCAGACGGTGTAGCCCTCAAGAGAGGTGGCTAGTGTAGCAAGATTGGCGTAAATATCGGCGATACTTTCTTCCCCGAGATTAATCTGCCAGTCACCGTCGGTCCAGATGAGCGGCATACGAATCACCATGTAGCGGTCGGGGTAGTTATCGCTGGCAATAACAACGGCCACCTGCGCCCTCTCCGAGGTGTACGATTCCATGCTGTAGGCGACCGGCTTAAAGGTGGTGTTGGCGGCGGATGCGTAGGTTTCCTCCATGCTGGCGAGCATGGAGTCGTAAAATTCCTGTGCCTGATCGGCGGGGTGATAGTGGTCAAGAATAACCTGCCTGAACTCTTCCTGGGAGAGGATAGACCCCTGATAGGTAGCGGCAGCAAAAAGAGCCCCCTCGGGCGAGTGCTCAAAACAGGAGGGGGAGCCGTTTGCACCGGTGCGCTCACCGCCGTACTGTTCCGATACCGGGCGCATCGCGGTACCCCAGGATACCCACCGGTCAACGGCCGGGGCCCGGTCAAGAGTGCTGCTGGTACTGCTGGGCCGTTCGCAGGCGGCGGTCGCTGCTGTCTGCGTGCTAGCGCTTGCGGTAGCCGACTCAGCGGCGCCGTCGTTTCCACCGCCGCAGGCAGAAAGAGCCAAAAGAGCCAGTGCGGAACAGGAAAGCAGGGTTTTCTTGGTAAACACAGGGTGTACCTTTCTGTAGTTTTTACCGGTGGTGGTACGGGCGCGGAGAAGGGTAGGTGGTAAGGCGTAGAGGGAAACACTGTACCTGTGCGCAGGCCCCACCGTTTAAAAGAAAGAAGGCTCGTGCCTTTCCCCCGAAGGGCACGAGCCGGGAGAACACGCCGTTAGGTGCTTCCCCAAGCACCTTCTCTCGCCCAAGGTTCTATCCCCTAAATACCCTTTGCGAGAGAATCACGGAAACCGTGTCCCCTAGTGAGCGCGATAGAGAGCACTCAAATCCTCTTATGTGAGGGTGTCAAATTTCTGATTGACAGTTCTTAACTATACCCCAGAAGTCACCCCAAGATACATCCTTCTTAGGGACGATAATTGTCCACACAAGAGCGAAAAATCAAGGATTTTGTGGGCCATTGTAAAGTATTTGTGGGTCATATGGTGTCGGTGCGTCCCGAGCGGATCTGCTCGTCGGTGAGCACCTGAAGGTTCTCGGTGAGGGGCTGGCCCGGTGTCCAAGTTTGCTTCTGACCAGCCGTGACACCGCGGCGGCGCCGCCAAATTTTGGGCCGGGGAACCTTGAGCGTGATAGGTTCGGGAAGCTGCCAGTTGCGGCTGCGAGCAAGCAAACCAATCACCAGGCAAGAAATGATTGACAGACCCATGGCAAGATTAGGTCTGTTAAAAATCTCATAGACAACTGCGCTTTCGCAGGCACCGATAAAGGCAACCGTGGCGTAAAGCGAACTCCCGCCAAAGATTGAGGGGATACGGTTGACCATCACGTCGCGAATAATGCCACCACCCACAGCGGTAACCACCCCCAGCGCAACGGCGGGCAGCCAGTTGAGGCCCAGACCCAGAGCCTTAATGGTTCCGGTAGCCACCCAGCAGCCCATACCCAGAAAATCAACAATCATCAGTAGCCAGTTAGCCCAGCGCGCCCCAAAATCAATGGTGTAGGCAAGCACCGCGGCCGCTATAGCCCCCGCCCAGTAGGAAGAATCGGTGAGAGCCACGGGAAGACCGGTGTTGAGCAGAACATCGCGGATAATGCCGCCACCCATACCGGTGATAACCGAGAGCAGAATAAAACCCACAAAATCAAAGCGGAAGGCACGCGCCACGGCGCCGCCCAGCAGGCCGCAGGCAACGATAGCGGAAACATCTACCGCACGAAAAACCAGTGTCGGGTCCCAAGAATCCATGTGCACCTATACACGAGTCAACAGATCACCATAAAAAACAGGCGGCGCGGATCTTTTCGCACCGCCTGAAGTGTAACAGCTAGCTATGAGCCAATCCTAGCTATCCTGATCTTTCTTGAAAATTCGCGAAAACCTATCTTTGACCCGGTCCTGGCGCTGCTGCGCCTTCTAGCGGAAATCGTCGCGCTCTCCTAAAGGAGCGACGACCAGAGACGGCAGATATTCTCAACGACCTTAACCCGGCCCGGACGGTTCACCCACTCGTCGTAGCGCAGGGTTTTACTGCGAGAAATATAGTCGCGGGCAATGAACTCCACCTCGGTGACCATGCGCTTACCCACGATAAAGGTGGACACCTCAAGGTTGAGCGCAAAAGACCGCGGATCCATATTGGAAGAACCAATGAAGGTGAACTCGTCATCGATCAGCATGAACTTGGAGTGAAGAACCGTGGGACCGGGGTACTGGCGAATCTTAATACCCGCCTTGAGTAGCTGCTCATAGTAGGAGCGCTGAGCCATATTGGGCAGAAACTGATCGCCCTTCTCGCACACCAGCAACTCCACATCAATGTTCGAGTAGGCGGCATTGGTCAGCGCCTGCAAGAGGGTGTCATCGGGAACAAAATAGGGGGAGCAGACAACAATACGGTGCTCGGCGTTATAAATCAGATAGTTAATCAGCCGAAGATTATTTTCTGTTTCAAAGCCCGGACCCGAGGGCACCACCTGGGCGAGATCACCGTTATTGACCGCCGGTATATGGGTGTTAATCTCGGACAGCGGTAGCTCCTTGGTCTCCGAATACCAGTCGGAAATAAAGACAGCGTTGAGTTCCTCAACGACGGGGCCGGTGCACGAGAAAGTGAGGTCCTTCCAGGCAAGACCGTTTTTAATATTCTTCTTCAGGTCATAGGAGCGGTCAATCGCGTTTTGTGAACCGGAGTAGGCGATCTCGCCATCAATCACCACCACTTTGCGGTGATTACGTAGATCGGGCCTCTGCCACTGCCCCCTCCAGGGCTTGACGGGAAGCATCAGCCGCCAGTCTATCGCCGACTCGTCAAGCATACGGCAGAGCTTCTTATAGGAGGGATACTTGCGTGAGCCAATATGGTCGATCAGCACACGCACCTGCACACCGCGGTCGGCGGCGCGAAAGAGGGAATCCCACAGCTGCTGCGTCGAGTCGTCGTAGGCGGTGATATAAAACTGAAAATGCACGTACTTGCGGGCGCGGTCGACCCGCTCCGCCATGTGCCGCATTGCTTCATGGTTATCGGGGTGCAGCTCAAAGTGGTTACCACCGACCAGCGGAAGCGCGCCCAGCCGATAGTTGAGGTTGGCGGCCACCCGGGCGGGTTCGGAGAGCTCCACGTGCTCACCCAGGACCGGGTGCTCCCCACCGTCACCGCTATCGATGGTGTCTCGAATCATCTCGTTCATGACGCGCTGGCGGGTCCGCCGATAGCGCGGCAGGTGCGATGACCCAAACACCAGAAAGGCGATAAAACCGACAAAAGGTATCAAAAAAATTGCCATAAGCCAGCCCAGCGCCACCACCGGCTTACGGTTGTAGGGTAGCCAGCAGATGGCAATAATGCGCAAAGCCGCGTCGATGAGAAGAAGGGTTATGGATAGCCAGTTGGGGAGATTGGCCAGCTCTGCTGCGTTGAGATAGTTCATCGCTCCCAGTGTAACGAGAAACCGCGCCCGGTTGAAGATTTATTGAGACCGCGCGCAAAAAACCCGCAAACCATGCTCCCGCACACGATTTTGCTAACTTGCACCGCCAATATCCACACATCGGTGTTCCGCAGACCATAGGCTGGTGTGAACACACCGATTCTATTGATGAGCTTGAGGAGACTCGTGATGAAAATTTTGACACCCACCACTATCACCCTCGACGAGTCCCTGCTGGGACTCAAAGACAACGATCACCTGGTGAGCTACGACCCCTCCCGGCCCCTGCCCGCGCAGGACCGTGATGCCGATGTCCTGATCGCCTGGGGAAACACCGAGGAGCAACTCGCCGACTCCGCCGCCCACCTGGGGCGGGTACGCCTGGTGCAGGCCCTTCTGGCGGGCCCGGACCAGGTGCGTGCAGCCGGATTTCGCCCTCAGGCGGTGATAGCTTCGGGAAGCGGCCTTCACTCGTTGACCGTGGCCGAACACGCCCTGGCTCTGACGCTCAACTTTATTCGTTTTTTGCCCACCCTCGCCGACGAGCAGGAGCGCTCGCACTGGGCCGAGGAGCTGGGCGGACCGCAGGAGCTGCACCCCAAGGGTAAGGTGACCACCCTGCTCGACTCTCGGGTACTTATCTGGGGTTTTGGGTCGATTGGCTACGAGACGGCCCGTCTTTTTGAGGCTTTCGGTGCCCGCGTCACCGGTGTGGCCCGCAGCTCCGGCCGGAGGAAGGGTTTTCCGGTGATCACCGAGGAGGAGCTCGCGGACTACCTGCCAACAACCGATGTGCTGGTGATGATTCTGCCTTCTGGCCGGGAGACCTACCGGGTGCTCAATCGCGAGGTGTTTGATCTGCTGGCTGAGCGTGCCTACGTGGTCAATGTGGGGAGGGGGTCCACCGTCGATGAGACCGACCTGATTGAGGCCCTGGAGAAAGGCAAGATCGCCGGGGCGGCAATTGATGTTGCCGAACTTGAGCCACTGCCGGCTGATAGCCCACTGTGGGGAACCAAGAACCTGGTTATTACCCCGCACAGTGCCGGTGGCCGGCCGGTCAACCCTGAGCGGCTGATCGCCCACAACCTTGCGGCGCTGCGGGCAGCGGATGCGGGAGAGCCGGCCGACTACCGCAACAGAATGAACGGGTAAAGCTGAGCCGGAACGGGTAGGGGAAGTCTCGCGGGGCGGACACGCCTTTCTAAAATTGAGCATTCTTTCAGAAAGAGGGCGGGAATCCGCGCCACTATAAGGCAGACGATAGGTTCACAGTAACCTTATCACCTGTCCGGCATTCGGTGTGTACTTTGATTTGGGTTACAGCTCCTATATAATCATTTGTCAAAACAAGGGTGACTACACTCACATATAAAACTGTCTTTGGCAGAAGGTACACACATGAAGAAGAAGCATCCGGAGCGCGGGGAGATGAGGGCCCGTGTTTAAATACGTGCTTAAGCGAGCTCTCACCTACGTGGTCATGATTTTTCTGGTGACCAGCAGCGGCTACTTTCTCGCGGTCATGACACTCAACCCGTCCCTCCTCGAACAACAAAAAGTACCCCGCCCCTTACCCGAGCAGGTCCAACAAAACTTTGCCTCGCTCAAACTTGACCCCCACATGAGCCCCTGGGATCGTTATGTGCAGTGGCTGAGCGATATCGTGCTGCACTGGGACTGGGGGCGTTCACCCGACGGCGCCTACGTCAATGCGGAGTTCGGCCAGCGTATCTGGGTATCCACACGTCTTTTCCTGGCCGCCATTATCCTCTCTCTGATCATCGGGATTGCGCTGGGAGTTTTTTCGGCGGCCCGCCAGTACAAGGCCTCGGACAGGATTATCACCGGCTACTCCTACCTGGTGTACATGATCCCCGCCCCGGTGGGATACTTTCTGGTGCAGCTGGGCGCTATCGCCATCAATCAGGCGGCCGGCACACAAATTTTCTACGTGACGGGAATATCGTCGCCGGGTGTCGAACCGGGCTGGCCGACCGTCCTTGATATGGCCGCCCACTACCTGGTTCCCACCTTCTGCATCACGATTATGTCCTGGGGCGGCTACCAGATCGCCCAGAGACAGTATCTCCTCGACAATGTCAACGCAGACTTTGTGCGAACGGCGCGGGCCAAGGGGCTAACCCGCAACCAGGCAATAACCCGCCACGCCCTGCGCGTCTCCTTTATCCCCGTGGCCCAGTCGATTGCCTTTACCATTCCGGCGATCTTTGCCGGCGGCTTCTTTGCCGAACAGATTTTTGCCTGGCCGGGTATAGGCCTCTGGTCTCTTGAGGCCATCAGCAAACAAGATGTCAACGTGGCCACCGCTACGCTTGCCTACGGGTCGGTGCTCTTTGCGATCGGGGCGATCCTGGCTGATATAGCGACCACCGTTGTTGACCCGCGCGTGAGGATTCAGTAATGGCACCTACACCCCAACACAGTGAAACACCTCAGCAGGAGAAGAATCCGCAGCGCCCGGGCACGGGAATGGCTCCACCGAGAGAATACGCGGTGGAGCACCCCGACCAGCTCAGCGCAGAGGTCATAGAAAACCCGGATTTCAAGATCATCAACAAGTCCACCATCATCACCCGGCGTTTTCTGCGGAATAAATCCGCGGTACTCGGTCTCGTCATCTTTGTTGCCATGGGCCTCTTCGGCCTGTTTGGGGGCTACCTTGCCCAGTGGGACACCAACACCATAGACCCCCTCTGGATGGCCAGCGAACCCAACGCCTCACACTGGTTTGGCACCACCAGCGCGGGCACCGACCTCTATGCCCAGGCGGTAGAGGGGGTGCGCGTCTCCATGATGATCGGCCTGATTGTGGGCGGGCTCAGCGTGGTTATCTCCGCTGTCTACGGCTGCCTCATGGCATATTTTGGGGGCAAGATCGACGCGGTGATGCTCTTCGTTCTCGAGGCCCTGATCATGGTTCCGCAGGTACTGATCGTGGCTATCGCCATTAACGGTGCTGGGGGGAGGATAATCCGCGAAAACCTGCCGGGCTGGATCATTCTCGCCTCGGTTCTACTGTTCTTCAACTGGATGTACGATGCCCGCGTGATCCGATCCATGGCGATGTCGCTGATTCAGCGAGACTATGTCAAAGCCGCCCGCTACATGGGGGTGCGGCCCTTCAAGATTGTTTGGAGGCACCTGGTGCCCAATATTGGGTCGTTGCTGGTGCTGAACTTTACCCGCGGTATTACCGCCGCGATTCTTTCGGAGGTCGCCTTTACCTTTATCGGTATCGGTGTTAAATATCCTAACTATTCCCTGGGCTCCCTCATCGCCCAATCTTCAAGCCAAATTAACACCCTGCCCTGGATGTTCTGGGTCCCCATGATTCTGTTTTTCTTACTGGTGGGCCCCCTCTCACTGATGAATGACGGGCTCCGGGACGCCTTTGATCCCACCTCCCTGTCCGTGGGTAAGGCAAGGAAGAAAAAGAAAGCAAAGAAGGCAGACTCATGAGTGTTTCTCCGGTTCTATCTGTTAGGGATCTTAGCGTTTCTTTTAACACCGAAAACGGTGTGCTCCACGCGGTGCGCGGTGTTGACTTTGACCTTTTCGAGGGCAAAACCCTGGGTATTGTGGGTGAGTCTGGCTCGGGCAAGTCTGTTGCCTCTTTGGCGATTATGGGGCTGCACCCTACCACCGCGAGTATTAGCGGATCGGTCACATACAGGGGTACCGAGCTTCTGGACTTGAGCGACAAGCAGATGTGTAGCTATCGCGGCAAAGAGATCGCAATGATCTTCCAGGATCCGCTGAGCTCCCTGACCCCGGTGTATACCATCGGAGATCAAATTGCCGAGGTCCTGAAAATCCATAACAGGGGCATGAGTAAACGCGCCCTCAAAGACCGCAGCGTCGAACTGATGAAGCTGGTGGGTATCCCTGATCCCGTCAACCGACTGCGAGCTTTTCCCCACGAGTTTTCGGGTGGAATGCGGCAGCGCGTCATGATAGCTATGGCGATAGCAAACGACCCGCGGGTACTCATCGCCGACGAACCGACCACGGCACTCGATGTAACCGTGCAGGCACAGGTGCTCGAGGTCATGGAAAAGGCACAGGAGGAGACCGGGGCCGCAATTATCATGATCACCCATGACCTCGGTGTGGTGGCCGGCATGGCAGATGACATCATGGTGATGTACGCCGGCAAAGCGGTGGAAAAAGCGCGGGCAGCAGATCTCTACGCTCACCCGGCCCACCCCTACACCATCGGCCTGCTGGGGGCAGTGCCCCGCGTCGACCGTAAAGACAAGGTGTCGCTGGTGCCCATCGAGGGTACCCCGCCCAACCTCCTGGACAGGGTGCGGGGGTGCTCCTTTAGGCCGCGCTGCCCCATTGCCCGGGCCGGTGGAAAATGCTGCAAGGACAGTGACGAAGAGCCCCAGCTGCGGCCCATTACGGGGGCCGGAGAAGGCCACTATGCGGCAGCCGATATTGCCGAAGACCTGGTGGAGTCGGCCCCCGAAGATCTCTACCCTGTGCCGCAGGTGCCGGTCTCTGACTACGACTCGATACCCCGCGAAGACCGGGCACCGGTGATTGAGGTAGAAAATCTCAAGAAATATTTCCCGCTGATGAAAGGGTCCCTGGTTAAGCGCCGCGTGGGTACCGTCAAGGCGGTCAACGGGGTTTCCTTCGATATTCGTGAGGGTGAGTGCTTCTCCATTGTGGGCGAGTCCGGCTGCGGCAAAACCACGACCCTGCTGGAAATCATGGAGTTCTCCCGGGAGACCGACGGCGATATCAGGATCAGCGGAATTTCAGCAAACAGCGGCCTCTCGGGGGCAGAGATCAGCAAGCTGCGCAAGAATCAGCAGATGGTCTTCCAGGACCCTACCGGTGCACTGGACCCGCGCTTTACCGTCTACGAGGTGCTGGCGGAGCCCCTGCACAATCTGGGGTGGGGTAGGGAAGAGATCAAAAAACGGGTTCTAGAGCTCATGCGGATAGTCGGCTTGCAGCCCGATCACGTGAACCGTTTCCCCAACCAGTTCTCGGGAGGCCAGCGGCAGCGTATCGGTATCGCCCGTGCCCTGGCGGTCAACCCCAAGCTGGTGGCGCTCGATGAACCGGTTTCTGCGCTGGACGTTTCGGTGCAGGCGGGAGTCATCAACCTGCTGGAGAAACTGAGGGTGGATCTGGGGTTGAGCTACCTCATGGTTGCCCACGACCTTGCGGTGGTTCGGCACGCCTCAGACCGGGTGGCCGTGATGTATCTGGGGAGGATTGTTGAGATCGGAGACGTTGACCTGGTCTTTGACCACCCGATCCACCCCTACACCCGGGCCCTCCTCTCGGCTATCCCGGTTCCCGACCCCGAGGTAGAGGCGCAAAGGAGCCGAATCATTCTTGAGGGAGACCTGCCCACCCCGGTGAATGCCCCCTCGGGCTGCCCCTTCAGCACACGGTGCCCCGTTTATAAACTTCTTCCCGACGACAAGAAGAAGGTGTGCACAGCGGATATGCCGCCCGTGCGCCAGGAGGGCAGCGAGGACCATGGCTACGCCTGCTACTTCCCCGAGCAGCAGATAGCGGTCTCTACCCCGCACACCGACCCGGAGGAAGTGGTGGGCTAAAGATTTCACAGTTTTGACACAGACGTGGGGCAGCGCAGCCCCACCGCAGTATAACCGCAATGACAACAACTATGTATCAGGAGAGATAACCGTGGCAAAAGAATACGTTTTTAACCGCCGTGCCCTGCTAGTGGGGTCATCGGCTCTGGGGGGACTGGCTCTTCTCACCGCCTGCGGCGGAGGTAATGGTGGTAGCTCAAGCGCCGAGTCGGCTTCGGCCCTGGGGGTCGGCGATGATATTTCCCAGCTCATCGATATTAACCCCAAGGATGTGTCTGAGCTTCAGCAGGGTGGTGAACTCAACCTGCCCGCAAACCAGATGGGCCCCGACTTCAACGTCGGTACACAGAACGGCTTTACCATCGGCAATCTTGCTGTGATAGCGCCGCTCTCACCCATTAGTGTGGTGGGCCTGTGGCAGAGCGACTACGAGGGCGAATACACCGTAAACCCCGATTTCTGCGAATCTTTTGAGGCTGAGCTGGTTGACGGGGTGCAGGTGCTACACATTAGGCTCAACCCCAATGCGAAGTACAATGACGGAACACCGATCGATATTGAGGCCCTGCGGGCCACCACAGAGATCCTCCGCGATGGCCGGGACAGGGGATTCAATATTGTTGACCCGGGCCCCCACGCCTTCATCGAGTCCCTGGAAGAGGAGGGGGACTCCTTTAGTGTGCGGGTGACCATGAGTCGGCCCTACTATCCGCTTTCCGATATTTTTGGGGCTTCCGTCTACCACCCGGCGGTGAATGACCCCGAGGTCTTTAACGATGGCTTTGTTGATAATTTCCATAGCGAGTGGCAGGCCGGCCCCTTTAAGCTTGAGAGCTGGAACTCCAGCGAGAAGGTGGCCACATTGGTCGCCAACGAGAACTGGTGGGGCGAAAAGCCCGTGCTTGATCGCGTTGTTTTTCGCCAGATGGACTCTTCAGCAACCCGGGCGGCTTTTAAAAACGGTGAGGTGGACGCTGCGGATGCAAGCACCCTTACCGCTTACAGAGAGCTTGAGGGCACGGCCGGTTCTGTGCTTCGCCGGGGACAAAACCTCTATGCCGGAGGTATTAACATGTCCTCGCTGCGTCTACCCCTGGAACTGCGGAAGGCGATCTTTGCCGCAATCGACCGGCAAGCCATGGCGGGAATTATGTTCAACGGGCTGAACTGGACTGAGACCATGCCCGGGTCCATGATGCTCATGCCTTTTTCTGACTACTACCGCGATAATTTTAGCGAGGCCACCGAGGGCTGGGATGCCGGCACAATTCTTGAGGAAGCCGGCTACACAAGGTCGGGTGACTATTATCAGAAAGACGGTGCAAACGCCAAGTTCGCCGTCACCACTTTCGGTGATGATCCCGTTTCCGCTGCCATGGCCCAGACCCTGGTGCAGCAGATGAAGGACGCCGGTATCGAGTGCACCATTGATAGCCAGCCTACCGCTAATTTTGGCACCGTGGTGGGAAACAAGGAATATGACCTGGCCTTTTCCGGCTATAGCGTGATCAGTGATGATGCCACCGCTGCCGCAGGGCCCTTCTACCACTCGGATAGCAATAACGGCACGGGCTCCGAAGAGATCGACGCCATGATCGATGAACTCTTCCAGATCGAGGATAAGGAAGAGCGCCAGAGACTGTGCAACGAGATCGAGCGCAAGCACATGGAAGAGTTCGCCATGATGG
This sequence comes from Rothia sp. 18CD1-1, assembly GCF_055285355.1. Taxonomy (NCBI): domain Bacteria; kingdom Bacillati; phylum Actinomycetota; class Actinomycetes; order Micrococcales; family Micrococcaceae; genus Rothia; species Rothia sp. 18CD1-1. Next base: position 127,225 of record NZ_JBUZLI010000004.1, read on the forward strand.
CCCCCTACAATAATGGACCCGTAATGACGGTGGTCAAGGAGAATCTTGCCAACTACGGCCCCGCCCTCTTTGGGACCCCCACTTTTAACCCGCACATGTGGTCAAGGATCGGTTGGGTGGCGTCATGAGATAGATAAAAATTTAAACTGATGAGTTTGAGGCCCTTTCCGGTGGAGACAGGCTGGTTTGTCAGCACCGGAAAGGGTAGCTGTTTACCCAAAAACAGTGACTAAAAAATGTGCACATTGATGAGAACCATATTTTATTTAGGAGTAACACCGTGGTAAAAGAGACAGTATTCAACAGAAGGACCCTGCTGGTGGGGTCGGCCCTGATCGGAGCAGGCGGGATGCTCACCGCCTGCGGCAGTGGCGGGGGAGGCGGTGCCTCCAACGCCGAGTCGGCTTCGGCTCTGGGCGTGGGTGAAGACATTGCCCAGCTCATCAGCGTTAACCCCAGAGAGGTCTCTGAATTACAGCAAGGGGGAACACTCACCCTTCCCCTGAATCAGCTGGGGCCGGACTTCAACAATAACTCCCAAAACGGGAATAGCTACTACAACGCTGTCGCGGTCTCCGCCCTGTCACCGATTTCTGTGACCGGTCTATGGCAGAGCGACTACGAGGGCAACTGGACACCGAACCCCGATTTCTGCGAATCCTTTGAATCCGAAACCGTCGACGGCACCCAAATATTGCATATCAAGCTCAACTCACAGGCACGTTTTAACGACGGGACACCGATCGATATTGAGTCCCTGCGGGCCACCACAGAGATCCTCCGCGACGGGATAGAAAACGGGTTTAACATCGTTGACTCCGGACCCCACGCCTACATCGAGTCCTTGGAAGAGGAGGGGGACTCCTTTAGCGTGCGGGTGACCATGAGTCAACCCTATTACCCGATTGCGGACATCTTTGGGGCCGGTGTTGTCCACCCCGCCATGAACAGCCCCGAGGTCTTTAACAATGGCTTTGTTGATAATTTCCATAGCGAGTGGCAGGCCGGCCCCTTTAAGCTTGAGAGCTGGAACTCCAGCGAAAAGGTAGCCACGCTGACCGTCAACGAGAACTGGTGGGGCGAAAAGCCCGTACTCGATCGCATTATCTTCCGCCAGATGGAGTCCTCTGCCGCCCGGGCGGCCTTTAAAAACGGTGAGATCGATGCGGTGCAAACCAATACCCTGGCAGCCTATAGAGACGCGGAGGGGGTAACCGGTACCGAGTTTCGGCGCGGGCAGAGACTTTTTGCCGGCGGTATGAACATGTCCTCGCTGCGTCTACCCCTGGAACTGCGGAAGGCGATCTTTGCCGCAATCGACCGGCAAGCCCTGGCCGACATCAATTTTAACGGCCTCAACTGGACCGAAGAACTGTCTGGTTCCATGACACTCTTGCCCTTCTCCGAACACTATGCAGATAATTTTTCGGAGGCTACCGAGGGCTGGGATGCCGGCACAATTCTTGAGGAAGCCGGCTACACAAGGTCGGGTGACTACTATCAGAAAGACGGTGCAAACGCCAAGTTCTCTATCACCACCTTTGGCGATGACCCGGGAACCGCTGCCATGGCCCAGACCCTGGTACAGCAGATGAAGACCGCCGGTATCGAGTGCACCATTGACAGCCAGCCCCACGCCAACTTCGGTACCGTGCTGGGAAACAAGGAATTTGATATGACCTTCACCGGGTACACGGTCGGCTCCGACGCAACAGTTCCCGTAAAACAGTACTACCACTCAGAAAACAACCAGGGCCACGGCTCAGAAGAAATCGACGCCATGATCCGAGAACTTGGCGGGGTAGAAGACGACACAGAGCGCAGCAGAATGTGCAACGAGGTCGAGCGCAAACACATGGAAGAGTTCGCCATGATGGGAACAGTATTCAACGGCCCAGAAATCTACGCGACCAAAACCAACCTGGCCAACTACGGGGCGGCCCTCTTCGGGAGCCCCAGGAATAACCCGCACATGTGGTCAAGGATCGGTTGGGTGGCCCAGTAACCGAGACCCTACCTTGCGTCCGAGTTCCTGGGTTATTTCCTAGGAACTCGGACATTCGCTAGGGCCTCGACGAAGGAGCGGGTGTTTGGTGACATAATGGGAGAAGTATCGCACACACTTCGTGAAGAAGGCACACCATGAGCCAGACCAAAGCTCCACAAGAACAGGCGGAGCAGGCTCCGCACACGTTTAACACGGGCACAGCCATTAAGGTTGCCGCCATCGTGCTTGTAACCCTCGCCATTTATTTTCTGCCCGCACCGGAGGGGGTTGACCCACGCGGTATGCACATGACCGCAATTTTCGTGGGCACTATCCTAGGTCTCATTCTTCAGCCGCTCCCCACGGCGGCGGTAGCCATCATCGGTTTAGCGGTTGCCATGATTACCGGCACCATGACCGCCAAACAAGAGGCGCTACAGGGCTTTGGGGATGCAACCATTTGGCTGATCGTTGCGGCCTTCTTCATCGCCGACGGTTTTCTCATCACCGGCCTGGGCAAGCGGATTGCGCTCATCTTTGTGCGTATCCTGGGCAAGTCATCGCTGGGGCTCTCCTACGGCATGACAATCACCGACCTCATCCTATCCCCGGCAACCCCCTCAAACACGGCCCGCGCCGGCGGCGTGGTGTACCCGATTATTAAATCGCTGGCCAACCTCAACAACTCCGAGCCCGTCTCAGACGAATCACGCCGCCGCCTGGGCTCCTACCTCTCCCTGACCGCGGTGCAGGTCAACACCATCACCTCGGCCATGTTTATTACCGCCATGGCGGGCAACCCCATAGCGGTTGGGTTTGCCCGAGACAGGGGAGTTGACATCAGCTGGGGCACCTGGGCTCTGGCAGCTATCGTGCCCGGCCTTGCCGCCCTAACTTTTATGCCCTGGGCCATGAGCAAAATCTACCCGCCCACGCTCAAGAAAACCCCGCAAGCACCCGAGCAGGCAAGCACGGAGCTCTCCGCGATGGGCCCTATGAGCGGTAAAGAGTGGATCATGCTCGGTACTTTTGTGCTGCTGCTCATCCTCTGGATATGCAGCGAATTACTCGGAGTCTCCGCCACCGCGGCGGCCTTTTTGGGTATCGCTATCCTGCTCTGTACCGGCGTTATTACCTGGAAAGACATGGCGGCCAACTCGGGTGCATGGTCCACCCTCATCTTCTTCTCGGTGCTGGTGGGCATGGCAAACCACCTCAACGAGCTGGGGGTGATCGGCTGGATCGGCGACTCGGCGGCAAGAACCGTGGGAGGTCTCTCCTGGCCCGTCGCTCTCATCGCCCTCCTGCTGGTCTACTTCTACGTTCACTATCTCTTCGCCTCAAACACCGCGCAGATCGTGGCCATGTACTCGGTCTTTCTGGGCACCACTATCGCGGCAGGTGCCCCGCCGCTGCTCGCCGCACTCGCCTTCGGTTTTGCCGGAAACCTCATGGGCGGTCTTACCCACTACGCATCGGGCCCGGCCGGGGTAATCTACGGTTCGGGTTACGTGAAGACAACGGAGTGGTTTAGGATCGGTTTTATTGCCTCGCTCGCCAACCTCACCGTCTGGGGTGTGGTCGGTGGAATCTGGTGGATGGTCCTGGGCTACTTTTAAGCGCGGGGCAACCAACCGGGAGAGATGGGGGTGCCGCTGAGACGTGGTGTCGCCCGTGGGGTCCGGGTCCCCGTCAGCCTGTAAGGAGAATAGATGAGCTGTACCAGCAAAAAAATTACCGTGCTCACCACCGGGGGGACCATCGACAAAGAATATAATTTTGACTCCGAGATGGTGATCGGTGAGCCGCACATTGGTCGGATCCTAGCGCGGGTAATCACTGACCTCACCTTTGAGATTGAACCGGTACTCAAACTTGACTCACTCGATATGACCGACACGGACCGGTCGGTGCTTGCCGCGGCCCTCGAAAAAGTAGAGAGCAGCCGGGTGCTCATCACCCACGGCACCGATACCATGGCCGAAACCGCCCGCTACCTGCACCGCCACGCCAACCACACCGGAAAAACAGTGGTGCTCTGCGGGGCAATCCAGCCGGCGGCCATGCGCGATACAGACGCAGACTTTAACGTGGGTGCAGCGGTTGCGGCACTCAACCTCCTGGGGCCGGGTATCTATATATCCATGAGCGGGAAAATTTTTAACGCGGAGTCGGTGCGCAAAGACCGGGCGAGGGGAATTTTCACAGCGGCCGACGGGGACAGCAAGCTTCGATAAGATGGGGGAGAGCTACACCGATAGTCGCTAGTCGCTTCCGATCACCGGGCCGCGCACACCGGCAGCCCGCACGTGAACGGCTGCCCCGCGTGAGGACCCTCAGGGAGGAGAACAATGACCGAAAACAACAGCTACCGCCCGCAGGAATACGCTGGCCATAGTAACGGTGGCCAGCCGCAACCGCCGTCCTACGCCCAGTACATGGGCTATAACAGCCCCACCGCCCCCGTGGAGAAACCGGCTGTACCGGTACAGACCAGGGCGGCCATCTACATCATGTATGCGATAGTTGCCCTCAGCCTCACCAGCGCTCTTCTCACCGCGCTTTTCCCCCTACAGATGGTAAGCGTCTTGAGGGAGGGTAGATTCGGAGTAAACTACTCCTCCCTACCCAACCATGAATACTTTAGTTTGCTCGCTACCCTCGGCCTCATTTTTGAATTTATTTTCTGTACAGCCTACGTCATCTTTGCGATCTTTGCCCGGCGGGGGGCCAACTGGGCCAGGATCGTTGTGACTGTTATTTTTGGCCTCTCCATTTTTGATCTTTTGCAGGTTTTAACCGCGGACCTCAGCAGATTTACCCTCCCCACTCTCGTGGCCTTGCTGGGCGTTATCTCGGCTCTGCTGGCTGTAGCGGGTATCGTTCTACTCTGGCTGGCACCGTCGAATGACTATTACAAATCCATGAAAACCTACCGCCAATGGCGGGTTCAATCCGCCCAGTACCGATAAGATCCGGAGGAGCAGGCCCCGGGTTAGGGGCCGGTGGTCGGCAGAGCCGCACTGCCCCTTGAAAGGGGGACAAGCTGTCTTCTTTAGGGTAGGCTGTAAAAGTCAAACCTCCTATTGGTGCTTGTCAGAGGGCAAAAACCTCGCAGGCACCGCCGAACAGTCCTGCCTCATGCACATACTCCTCATTACACACCACTACGAGCCAGAGATCGGCGCACCGCAGAGGCGTTGGTCTGCTCTGATCGAGCGCTGGCAGGAGGCCGGGCACAGGGTCACCGTCTTCTGTCCACCGCCACACTACCCGGACAGGGTCTCAACCCGGTCCCAGCGCGGGAGCAAAAATCGTGCCCTGCGGAGGGAGACCGGCAGACACGGCGAAACCCTGGTGCGTATGCCCTATATTTTGCACGGTTTTTCTTCCTACAGCCGCACGCTTGACCAGCTGGTTACCGCCGGTTGCACGGCGACCTATGCGGCGGTGGACGGCCTTATCCGGCAGCTCACCGGCTGCGGATATAGCCTGGTTATCAGCACGATCCCCGGCCTGCCCAGCCTGTTCGCCGGCTGCACCCTGGCAAAACTTCTGGGTATTCCCCACATCGCGGAAATGCGTGACGCCTGGCCCGATATCGTGACCGGGACCCCCGAGCCCCGGCGCGGGTCACGCTCCGTCGGGCAGTTAGCCAAAAACATGCTTTACAGGGCAGTTACCGCCGCACAGCGTTCGGCGGACGCGGTGGTGACCACCACCGAGCAGTTCGCCCAGCTTCTGCGCACGCGCGGGGTGGGCACGGTGACCGCCATTCCCAATGGTGCAGACGCCGGGGAATTCGACGAACTTGTGCCGCTCACCCCGGACCTTCACCGTGACCGCGCAGACGCGGAGCTGCGGGTGCAGTATCTGGGTACGGTGGGTAGAAGCCAGAGCCTTACGGTTCTTCTGAGGGCCCTGGAGATTGTGAGAACTCGCGCGCCGCACCTCAACATCCGGGCACGGATCGTGGGTAGCGGGGCGCAGCTGTCTCAGCTGAAAGCGGCGGCAGCGGATAAGAATCTTCCCCTCGATTTTCTGCCACCGGTTAGCCGGGGTGCGCTACCGGCAACCTACCGGTGGGCCGACGTCGCGCTGGTTTCTCTCAAAGATAACGGACCCTTTCACTGGACGGTCCCCTCCAAAATTTTTGAGCTGCTGGCTATCCGCCGCCGCGTGATCGCCCTGGTTGAGGGGGATGCGGCCGATATTGTGAGGGCTTCGGGGGTGGGTACCGTGCTCGCCGCAGAAGATGCGCGGGGACTCGCCGACGAACTCCAGCGGCTGGCCGAAAACCCCCGGCTCCTGTGCGTGGGATCGTCGGGGGTACAACTGCTGCGAACGAGCTATAGCTATGGGCTGATGTCGGATAGGTACCTGCGCCTGATAGATCGGATAGCCGGTGAGGGGCGGGGTACCGCGGGGCGAGCCCTGGGGGTGGCGAGGTGAATAGCGTAGAGCGGGTGCGCGGCCTGGGGCGCAACGCAGTGATAGTTGCACAGGTGGTGGGGCGAAACCTGGTTGACGACCCGGTGCTCTTTGCTCTTCAGGTGAGCAGGAGACTTCCCGATACCGTCTCCGGGAGGCTGGCACAGCTGCTGATACGTCTACCCGGCGCCGGCCTCCGTGCCCTGGGCCACCAGATGCGGGGGCAGAAGGAACTGTATGAACCCGCGCAGGAACTTTTGCGCAGACCGGGGCGGGGGTTGCAGCGCCGCATCGCTGCTGAGGTGGCGATAGGCTACGGCCTGGTTGACTGGCGTAGCGAGTCCCTACCCGCTATCACCAGGGCCCGGGCCGCCTGGGATTCCGGTGCTGTTTCTGCCGCCGTTGAGCTGGCTGAGGTGGCCGGTGCCCGGTCGTATGCCCGCCGCCTGCGCGGAGAAATAAATATGCTTGAAGATACATATAGGGTGTTGTTGCCCGGTACCGGCACACCTCTACCGGTACCTGGGCAGGCGGCAGCCGTCTCAGCCGGTACCGCAAAACCCAGCGTGCTGCACCTACTCACCAACTCGCTGCCCGACACCCAGTCGGGATACACCCTGCGCAGCCAGCGGCTACTGGGCGCCCTCCGCGAGAGGGGGGTGAAAGTGCGGGGAGTAACCCGTATCGGCTACCCGGTGACCATCGGCAGACTGACAGCTGCCGATACGGTGGAGGTGGACGGTATCCCCTATCGGCGGGCTCTACCGCTCGTCCCGGCACCAACCCACCCGCAGCGGCTCACCCAGTGGGCAAAAATCCTGCTGGCGGAGGCCGCTGTGCACCCGCCGCAACTGATACACACCACCACCAACTATCCCAACGCACTGGTGGCTGAGGCGGTCGCCCAAAAATTGGGGGTGCCCTGGATCTACGAGGCTCGCGGGGTTATGGAAGAGACCTGGGTGAGCTCCAAGAAAACCGCCGCAGCGGCAGCGGAGGCAGAAACAAGCCAGCGATTCCGCCTTATGCGACAGCGGGAAACCACTATGATGCTGCGGGCTGACCACGTCATCACGCTGAGCGAGACCATGAAAAGTATTTTTGTCTCTCGCGGGATTCCCGCCCACAAAATCACGGTGATCCCCAACGCGGTCGATAGCGGCCTTCTCCGGGAGGATCTCACCCCGGTGCAGGCACGAAAACGTCTGGGTCTCGACATGGGCGGGTTCTGGGTGGGGTCGGTCAGTTCACTGGTCGACTACGAGGGGTTTGACACCCTGCTGCTGGCGGTAGCGGAACTGCGCCGTGCCGGCCACGATGTGCGGGTGCTTTTAGCCGGTGACGGTGCTGCCCGCACCGGCCTTCAACGCCTTGCCGCCGAGCTGGCAGCGGATACCGCCGGGGGAGACTTCACCGTTTTTCTGGGGAAAATTCCCCGGGAAAAAGCCGCGCTGGCCCACCAGGCGCTTAACCTTTTTGTGGTTCCGCGCCGCAACGACCGCGTGTGCAGGTCGGTGACGCCGCTCAAACCGATCGAGGCGATGGCTCTGGGGCGTGCAACGGTGATGTCCGATATTCCCCCGCTGGCCGAACTCGTCAATAACGGCGTGAGCGCCCCGACCGGTAAACTGTGTACAGCTCAGAGCCCGCAGAGTTTTGCCGCGGCGATTCTTGAGGTGATGGGCAGTGAGGCAGAAGCTGCCGCCTATGCGGCGGCGGGGCGGCAGTTTGCGCGTACAAGAACCTGGGCGGGCAACGCTGCCCTCCTGGAAGATCTTTATTCTCGTGTGGTGAAGGAGGGCTTCGGTGGCTAGACACCTGCATAAAAATCCGCAAAATGTATCGCGGGCGGGGCGGAGCGGCCGGCAGCCAAGGCACGGGCCCCAGCTTTATACGGTCCGCTACCCGCTTGACCCGAGCCTGCGCCGCTACAGGGTCCCGATCGAATCGGGGCAGCTGAAGCCGGTGGGGGTGCGTTCCTCACCCCTCACCTATCTACGGGAAACCTGGGATAGGCGCGGGTATATCTGGAAGGAGGCGCAGACCAGGGCCCGCACCCAAAACGCCCAGCACAGGCTGGGTGTGTGGTGGCTGGTGCTGAAACCGACCACCGACGCTGTCTTCTACTGGGTCCTCTTTGCCCTGCTCCTGAAAACTTCGCGGGGCATGGAGAACTACACCGCCTACATCATTATTGGTGTGCTGATGTTTCAGTACTTTGCGGCGGCAATAACCGGTAGCAGTTCGGTGATGAAGTCGGGGCGGGCCATGATGAGAGCCTTCTCTTTCCCCCGGCTGAGTATCCCGCTGTCATTTGCGCTGCGCTCGGCCATGAACCAGGTGCCGGTGGTGGCGGTTATCCTGGTGGGGATAGTGCTGATACCTCCCCACGCCTACCCCGCTTTCTCCTGGGTACTGTTGGTTCCGCTCTTTGGCCTGTGCTTTATCTTTAACCTTGGCGTGACGCTGCTGATTGCCCGTATCGGCTACGTCTTTCCCGACCTCCACCAGTTTCTGGGTGTGCTCACCCGCTTCCTCATGTACGGTTCAGCGGTGCTTTTCCCCATTGAGCAGTTTATTAACCACCCGCTGATCACCCAGATAGTGACAATGAACCCCATCTATATTTTCTTGAACCTTTTCCGGGTGATTCTCATTGACGGCATGGCGGGGGCCGCGGGGCAGTGGCTGGCGGCAGCGGGGTGGTCCTGCGGTGTGCTGGTGGTGGGCTTCTTTGTTTTCTGGAGTGCGGAGGAGGTTTACAACCGTGAACTTAACTGAGAGCGAACGGCAACCCATCGATATCCCCTGGGGGAACGGGCCCGCCGACATATACGGTGCACACCCCCTGCCCAACCTGGTTGTCAACAGGGTTTCCCTTGACTACCGGGTGCCGGTATCGCGCGGTCTCTTTAAACCTGCCCGGTACCGGACGGTGCACGCGGTCAAGCCCCTCACTTTCGTCGCCGGCGAGGGCGAATTTATTGGCTTGGTGGGGCGCAACGGTGCCGGCAAAAGTTCCCTGCTGCGCATGATAGCCGGGCTGGAGGCACCCACCGCGGGACAAATTTTTGCCAGCTCAAAACCGGCCCTCATCGGTGTCTCTGCGGCCCTGAACCCCCAGCTGACCGGCTACGAGAATATCGAGCTGGGGTGCCTGGCGATGGGGCTGAAAAAGAGTGAGATCGAGCTAGCCCGCGAGCGCATCATTGAGCTGGCCGGGTTGGAGGAGGCCCTGGAGCGGCCCATGAAAACCTATTCGTCGGGGATGAGCTCCCGGCTGAGTTTTTCCATTATGCTGGCTAACCGGCCCCGCATTATGCTGATTGATGAGGCCCTGGCTACCGGTGATGCGGCGTCTTCGGAGCGCTACAAGAACGCGATGGATGATCTGCTGGACAGGGCGGGAACCGTTTTTCTGGTGAGCCACGCGGCACAGACTATTGAGAATATGTGCACCCGTGCCCTGTGGATTGATGCCGGGGAGTTTGTCATGGACGGTGACGCCCGTGAGGTTGCGCGCAAGTACCGCTGGTTTGCCCACAATCTGGCGCAGGGTAAGGAGGGGAAGGCGGCTAAGCTGCTGGACGATGCCCGTCGGGAGGGGAGAGCCGGATATGTGAAGAATACCGATTAGGGGTCCTCTTCCCACCCCTCGAGCCGATGCTCGATGTATTTGTACTGTTTGAATTCGCCGATGTCGTGTGATGGAGCCTGATTCGTGTGGCCACTCAAAAAATAAAGGTGATGACCGTCTATGGTACGCGCCCCGAAGCCATTAAGGTGGCGCCGGTTGTGAGCGCGCTGGAGAGGTCCGATGTTTTTGAATCAATTCCGGTGGTGACCGGCCAGCACCGGCAGATGCTCGCCCAGGTGAACAGGGTTTTTGGTATCCGCCCCCGCTACGATCTCAACGTGATGGCTGAGCGGCAGGGTCTCAACGGGCTTTTGGCTAGGGTGATCGCCGGGATCGACGGTGTCTATGAGCGTTTTCGCCCGGATGCTGTGCTGGTTCAGGGGGATACGTCGAGCGCCGTGGGGGCGGCTCTTGCCGCTTTTAACCGGAAGATTCCCGTGGTGCATGTTGAGGCGGGTTTGAGGTCCGGTGATATAGGTTCGCCGTTTCCTGAGGAGGCTAACCGTCGGATTATTTCGCAGATTGCCTCCCTGCACCTTGCCCCCACGGAGCGTACCCGGAAGAATCTTTTGCGTGAGGGCCACCGGGCGGAGACCATTGTGGTGACCGGTAATACGGTGATTGATGCGCTTTTAGAGGCGCTGGATTCACCGGTGGGTTTTAGCGATGAGCGGTTTGAGCAGGTGGTGAACAGCGGTAGGCGGATTGTGCTGGTGACCACCCACCGGCGGGAGAATCTGGGGCAGGGTATCCAGCGTATCGGTAGGGCTGTGGCGGAGTTGGCTGACCGCTACCCGGACACCTATTTCGTGGTGCCGCTGCACCCGAATCCCGCTGTTCAAGAGACTATCCGCCCCCACCTTTTGCGCGGCAATATTGTGGTGAGCACCCCGATTGCCTACGGTGATTTTGCGCGGCTGATGCGGCACACCTACCTGGTACTTACCGATTCCGGGGGGATTCAGGAGGAGGCTCCGAGTTTGGGCATACCGGTGCTGGTGATGCGCAAGAGCACCGAGCGGCAGGAGGGGGTGAAGGCGGGCACCCTTAAACTCATCGGCACCAAGAAAACGCGCATTGTGAGGCAGGCTAGCGCGCTTTTAGATAACCCCGACAAGCACGCTAAGATGGCGCAGAAGAAAAACCCCTACGGTAGCGGGGACGCTGCGGAAAAAATTGTGCGGGCTCTCCGGGACCTTTTGGTCTAGGGGTTAGCGCCAGACACCTCTGGTGTCGATCACCTGTGTGCCGGCTAGTTTCTGGGTGAGTTCGGCTGCGGTTGGTGCGGTGAATTCGCGGTGATCGACCAGTAAAACGACAAGGTCTGCGCGCTGTAGGGCCTCCTCAAAGCCGGCGAGTTCAAGGTTGGTCAACCCCCCGAGGGCGTCGGGTAGGGCGGTGATGTGGGGTTCAACCGCGAGAAGAGTGGCCTGCGGGAACCTCTCTGCCAGGGTGCGGGTGATCGCCACAGCCGGGGATCCGCGGAGGTCGTCGATATCGGCTTTGAAGGCCAGACCGAGCACGGCGATCACCGGTGCCCGGCGGTCACCGAGGGCCGCCTCCACCCGATCAACCACCCAGCCGGGTTTGGAGTCATTGACCTGCCGGGCGGTGCGCACCAGGTGTGAGTTGTGCGGGTCCGCGGAGACAATAAACCAGGGGTCAACGGCGATACAGTGTCCGCCCACCCCGGGGCCGGGCTGCAGAATATTCACCCGCGGATGCTTGTTGGCTAGGCTAATGAGCTCCCACACGTCAACCCCGAGGCCGTCGGCAACCATCGACAGCTCGTTGGCAAAGGCAATATTGACATCGCGGTAGGAATTCTCGGTGAGCTTGACCAGCTCCGCGGTGACATCGTCGGTTACCGCCAGCTCACCGGTGCAGAAAGTGCGGTAAACATCGCGGGCGAGTTCGGCGGCGCGCGGTGTCTGCCCGCCGATAATGCGCGAGTTGGTGGTCAACTCCTGGAGTGAACGACCGGGCAGGATGCGCTCGGGACAGTAGGCGAAGTAGACCACAGGTTTCCCGTGCGGGTTCTCGCTGCCGTCGGCGACCAGATCGGGGCGCAGCTCAAGGATAGCGTCCGCCAACTTGCGGGTGGTCGTGGGCGGGGACGTGGACTCGAGAATAATAAGTTCACCGCCGGTCAGCTGCCCGGCAATACTCTCGGCTGCCGCCATAACAAACGAAAGATCAGCCTGGTGGCTGTCGGTGAAAGGGGTGGGCACAGCAATCACATAGGTGTCCGAGGCAAAGATGCTCGTACTCGCCCTAAAATAACCGCTGGCTAGGGCGGCCTCCAGCTCGTCCTGAAGCCCGGGCTCCACAATGGTCACCTCACCCCGGCTAATCCTCTCAACGGCCGCGGCATCGGTATCAAAGCCCCTCACCCGTATCCCGTGATTGGCCATCACCAGGGCGGTGGGCAACCCAATATATCCCAGACCTACCAGCGTCAGGGTGGGGGAAGAAACAGACACGATACCCTCTTTTCGACGGTTGACTAGGAACAACTATAAACACGGACTCAGGCCCCATCGTACAGCAGGACTATCACACCGACCGTAATCTTAGGCTAGACTTACAGACGCGGAACCCATTATCTTTCATCGCTTGCTAGAGTGTTGAAGACCAAACGTAGGTTACAAATTCAAGGGCGTGAACGAGAAGAACTATGGCTCAAAAAACCGGTGGGGACAACACCCTAGAGCTCATGACAGATATTTTAGAAACCAACCACCACGCACCCTCCACCCTCCCCCTGCACTCCTTCCTCACCCCCGCCCGACCCATAAAAATCACCCCCGAAGAAATAATCACCCGAAAAATATTCGACTACCTGGGCGGCCGCCGCTGGGGATACGCGCGCAGAGCCCGCGAAAAACTCCTGAACCTGACCACCGGCCGAGGACTATCTACAGCCCCCGTCTTCCTCCTCGAAAGCCTCTCAGATATTTTTGAGGGCAAAGTGGAACGGGCGGTCAGCGCCTACCGGAAGGCATCCCATCAAGAGCACAAAGACAACCATGTACTCGACTTCTATATCGTCCGCGAATTCCTCACCTACCTGGGGGCCGACCGCCTCGAAACACCCCCTCCGGCCATCACCGACCAAGAACTCGCGCGGGCCCGCTGGTTTTTCTCCCCTATCGCCAGTGTGCTCTACCGCAGCAGGCAGGAAACCAGTAATGTGGTGATCAACGAGCTGGGCCAGCTCGCCGATGCCCTCATCAACGAACCGGGGACCACAAGATTTACCGCCGTCATACTGCGCGCCATCCAGGGCAACCGCCTCATTGAACGGGGAGAATACGCCTGGGCGCAGCGAGTCCTCACCTACACGCAGAAACGCGCGGACCGTCTCATGAGCTTTAACACCGCGCTCACCGACGGCATTCAGCGGGATCTCGCCATCGCCCACAACGGTTTAGCTCACCTTTCTTACCAGTAACAGCCGCCGAGAGAAAGCAGGAACACCGCGTGAACCACAGTAGAGGCTTGCCGGAACATCGTATTCTCGCAGACAGCCGTCTGTACCACCGCAGGCCCCTCTTCTCCATTACCGTGGCGGTCTACAACGTCGAAAAATATATGGCCAGCACCCTACGTTCTTTTCGGCGACAGGATATTTCCCCCGAACTGGTCGAATACCTCATCGTCGATGACGGCTCGGTAGATTCTTCGGTAGATATTGCCACACGCTTTGCCGACCGCCACCCCAATGTGCTGGTGGTTACCAAAGAAAATGGTGGGGTGGCCGAAACCCGCAAACTGGCGTTAGCGCTCGCCCGCGGCGAGTGGGTGAGCGCGGTGGACCCCGACGACCTCATCCGCTCCAACTATTTTTCAGAAGCCAAACGGTTTCTTGACGCCGACACCCGTGGGCAGATTTCCCTGCTCAGCTCCAGGGTCTTTATCACCGACGGCTCAGACGGAAGTTACCGCGACACCCACCCCCTGGGGGTGAAATTTCGCGGCGGTAACCGGGTGGTTTCCATGCTGGAGGAACCCACCGCGATCCAGATGGGTGCCACCACCTTTATGCGGCTGGACGTGCTCCGCCGGTACGGGCTCACCTTTGAAACAGACATCACCCCGACCTTTGAGGACGGCAACCTGGTCTGCCGCTATCTCGCTCATTTTGAGGAGCCGGTGGTGGGTCTGCTGGCCACCTCCCACTACTTCTACCGTAAGCGCTCGGACAGCTCCTCCCTGGTGCAGTCGAGCTGGCTTAAACCCGAACGTTACACCGTGGTCCCCGAGCTCGGCTACCTGGGGGCCCTCACCTATGCTGAAGAGCGCCTGGGCTATATTCCCGACTGGCTGGCTAACGTGATCCTCTACGACCTCATGTGGTACTTCAAAGAGGACGAAAAAATGGGGTCCGCGGTATCCGGTATCGACACATTGCTCAAAAGTGCCTTTATGTTGGCTGCCGAGAAGATTTTTGCCAAGCTCAGCTACGAGCAGATACTGCGGCAGACACTCAACAAGCCGGCCTGGCGGCTGCGGGAGTCCCTGCTCCGCAGGTTCGATCTTGAGCCCTCTGCCGCCCGGATTTTCCGGTGGGGCCGGCGCCCTGACGGGCGGCGCAACTATTCCCTGGTCACCTCGCCCGGTTCCCACGATATCCGCGTCTACTCGGCGGGCAAGCTGCTGGAGGTGACACACGAGGGTGCCACCAACCGTATCTACTTCAACGAGATTTTTGCTACCGAATACTCTTTCTCCCTCCCCGAGGCTCCCACCTATTTTGTGGTTGATGGCCAGTACCTCACCTCGGTGGGTAAGCTGCCGCCGGTCAGGCTAGCCGGCCCCTCCAGCTACCTGTCTCGGGTCACCGATCAGATCCGCTCCTCCACACCCGCCTACACCACCGGCCAGAAAATCCTCCAACGGTGGCGGGTGGCCGCAGGAATCCAGAATGTCAGCCTCGGGGAGGTGGCCCGGCAAAAACTGGTCGCCAATATCAGGCGTCTTTTTGCGCGACGGAAACCCGACCCTGACAAGCAGACCCGCCGGGATGTTGAACAGTTTATCGCCGGAGGTAAAGCCGAGAAATACAGGGGAGCCTGGCTACTGCTCGACCACCCGGACCGGGCCGATGACAACGCCGAGCACCTCTACCGCCACCTACTGAGGGAAGAGAAAGATACCGCGGCCTACTTTCTGCTGGAGCGCAGCTCACCCGACTGGGAACGGCTGGAGGCGGAGGGGTTTAGGCTGATCGACTACGGGTCGGTGGAGGCGATGGCCGCTGCCCGCAGTGCGGCCGTGGTGGCCTCCTCGGACGCGGTGGAAGAGTGTATCTACCCGGCCCCCCGCACCATTTTTGGTGCCCCCTCCTACCGGTTTATCTTCCTCCAGCACGGTATCACCAAGGACGATATATCGCGCTGGGTCAACGGCAAGAAAATTGACCTGGTGGTCTCCTCCACCCTGGCAGAATACCGGTCTTTCACCTGGCTTGATTCACCCTACGAATACAAGTACTACAACTCGGCGATTACCGGTATGGCCCGCTATGACAACCTTTACCGTCTGGCCCGAAACCGGACAGGCCGCCCCGGACAGGCCCGCTCCATTTTTGTGATGCCCACCTGGCGGCAGGAGCTACGTAACAGTATCAACGCCGCGGACAGCGAGCAGGAGCGGCTTCGTATACTCAAAGACTCAGAGTTCTACAAGAACTGGTGGGGTTTTCTCGGCGATCGGCGGATAGCGGGCCTTTTAGAAGAGCAGAAAATCCGCATTAACTTTATGGTGCACCCCAGTTTTGGGGACACCTTTAACAGTATTGACCGATCCGAGGGCATCACCTTCCTCATGCCCGGGGAAAGCGCCTTTCAAGAGCTTATTGCCGATGCCGACATCTTTCTCACCGACTACTCCTCCCTGGCCTTTGACTGCGCATACATCGACACCCCGCTCGCCTATTTCCAGTTTGACCGCGCTACCATGTTCTCGGGCGGGCACACCTACCGGCAGGGCTACTTCGACTACTTCCGCGACGGGCTGGGGCCGGTCTTTGAACACAGGGATGTTTTGGTGTCCTGGGTTGTTGATACCCTCAATAGTGGCTGCCGCATGGAACGCCAGTACGAACTACGCCGTCGTCAGACCTACCGCTATATCGATGACCACAACTGTGCGCGTATCACCGAGGTGATCAAACACATGGTTGCCGGAGATTGGCCGCCTGACGACTGTGAATATATTTCACTACCGGAAAGGTCACTGTAATGCTCATTGAGGGTATCAATGAATATAGAACCTCACAGGGACTCATCAAATATAAATTTCGCAGGGGAAGAAGCGATCGGAAACACCTGCTGGTTATTTTTTCCGGTTTCCGCACGAAAGACACCCTGGACTTTGGCGGATCCGCTATCGACTCTATCCAGCACAACGTGCTGTGGCTCTACGACGAGTTTGGGGAGCCCACCGAGAACTCCTACTATATAGTGCAGGACGGCCGTGACACGCCCGGGCGGATTGTTCAAGAATTTATTGGTCTGGTGTGCACCTGGCAGGGGCTCACTGTCGATGATCTCACCTTCGCCGGGTTCTCTAAGGGGGGATCGGCTGCCCTCTACCACGGGCTCACCCTGAAGGTGGGCGCGGTGGTGGTGACCGTGCCGCAGTTTGCTATCGGCAGCTACGTACGCAAAAACTGGGAGCGGGTTTTTGAGCGGATGCGGGCCGGGGTGGACGCCGATCGGGAGGTGGCCGAGCTCGACTCGATCATGCCCGAGCTTTTGGAGGCGTCCCGCTACGTTTCCACCCACGTCTACCTTTTCTCTTCCCCCTCTGACCGCCAGTACTCCGAAGAGATTGTGCCCCACCTGGATGCCCTGCGCAGGCTGAGGTTCTTCAACTTTATTACAGCCCAGTCTCCGCTGATTACAGAGCACATCGATGTCACCCCCTACACGGTGCCGGATATTCTGGCCCTCTTTCAGCTCTGCGCTGATAAGTTCTACCCCTATTTTGGGGAGATCAGCCAGATCAGTGAAACCAATCGGGTACTGGTGCAGAATCAGCTTGACCGGCGGCAGGGGCTGGCGGTGATAGAAAACATGACGCGGCGCGGGGAGCGGGTTGATTTTGAGCTCACCACGCTTATTCGCGGGGTGCCGCAGACCGACTGGGGGGCGGTTGACCGCACCCTCATACTCACCGGCGGGCAGGGGCTGGTGAGGCTTCCGCTGGGGAAGAAAAAAGCTGGGCACCTGTCCCGCAGATACTTACAGGACACCTATGTCGACTACAGCGCGGCCATGTCCGTCTCCCCGCGAGATGCCGCCTATGATCCCGCTGTCTTTCCCCAAGGCACAAGCACCATGACGGTGGAAATGACGGCTCGACAGCAGGGCCTGAGCCTGGCCACCCCCCTGGTGGCGCCGGCCCCCCGATTCTTCCACACGGTGGCCGCGGGGAATATTCTGCTGGTTGAGGCCGATCCGGAAAAAACCACGCTGACGCGGTGGGAGATCGCCACTATGCCGGCCTCAGAGAGGGCCCTGGTCTCGGTGGACACCCTGGAAGTGGCCGATGACCGGCTCAGGGTGCGCGGGGTGTTCGCCCCGGCAGGCACCACGGTGCGTAACTGGGGCGATATATCCTACTACCTGGTGTTTCAGGGGGACTCCACCTGCACCGTGGCGAGACTAGGGCTGCTTGACTCCGCAGCGCGCATACGGGAACTGGGGCTTCCCCTCTCTCTGCGCAAAGCCTACTTCTCCGACCTGGCGGGGGAGGGCCTGGACCTTTCCAGCCTGGACCCCGGCGACTACTCGCTCTCCCTCATAGCCGTCAACGCCGATGTCTGCGCCAAAAGCACGGAGATGGGCGGTCTCACCGTTGACGGGGAAACCGGGCTTGCACTTATCCGCTAGTTATAATCTGAACTGCCATACTGCCTATTTCTAAGGAAGCTTTTCTGAGCGGTAGATTAATGTTTGCGTAGACGAGTAAGAACCCGTCCAATAGAGAGGGAACCTACAATAGCGGGAAATGATGCCATATTTCCGAAGGGAAAAATGTGTCGACGAGCGGAAACATTGACTGACCGTGTAGATAAGAAGAACACACGAGCCGCAAGTAGTCCCATCAGGGGTGCGGTGATAAGCCCGCCGTTATAACGACGCTGTACTAGTCCCCGCCCTATGTGGGACAAAGCGTTTCCCACCAGAGCAGCTGAGGGACTTCCTAAAAGTACGGCACGGCAGGTTCCCCGTGATTTGAGCCCTCCCTCCAGCAGAGTGCCTGCAATCGCTGTCAACAGAACGGTTGATAGGGCAAAAGAGCCCCTATCTTCCCATAGCCCTTTTAGCCTGACCCGGGGTAGTAAGGTTTCCACATCGCGCGACAGGTGGGAGACTTCCTCCCCGTTGTGCAGTAAAAATGCCCCTAAAAGTAGTCGCGCACAGTCTCGTTCATCGGCAAACATCAGAGAAATATCTTTTCAATATAAATGGACCGTCAATCTGGTAGAAAATTGATATGAAACCGTAAAGAATTCCTCTGTGGATTCTTCACGGCTCCATTTCCTCATGTTATCGCTCCTGTTTATGCAGCCAACATAAGCGCAACATCATTCACATGGCGAGGCATCTGCTCGGGTTGCTTCTGTTGAATTCCAAAACTTTCCCAATCGGCGGTAGCTTCTTCATATACTTCCCACTGCTTCTCGGTTTTCGGGTACTCGACAAGAGCCAAAATAGTAGTCTTATCAGGTGAAAGTTGGTGGATGACCCCACTACTACTCTGGACTGTTGCTCCGTTGTTACGGAGCTTGCCAATATTGTGGGCGAAGGCAATACCACGGTCCCTTAAATCAGCTGTTGGGGTTACAGCGAAAGAGAAAGCTCGGGTAAGTTCCTGGTAAGAATCGGCCAGGACTGCCAGATCAATCTTGGTTGAACCCCTATCCATCTGCACTATCGGTCCCTCAGTGAGCTTTTGGGCAACCACCGCATTGCTCTGGTACAAATCCTTGGCTTCGCTACGAATCTGAGTAACTCGGTGAGCAGCCCTCTGCTCAGGCTGCTTACGGGTTACCAGTCGGTCAAACAAGAACTCACAGAGCCACCGAGCGGATTCACCGGCAGCCGGGATCGGTGCATCAATACGTAAAATACCGTAGTTCTGGCGACGCAACCGTTCAATAAACGATCGAGCAGAAGAAGTGTGCGAGAGAGCAAAACCTTCTTGCTGGAGGGTGTAGAAGATGAGGTCGCTCTCAAGGTTTCTGAGCACTTGAGCAAACTCCTTACGCGGCCCCCCAATATCGGGGATTTCATCATAGCGTCGCACGACTTTGACGGCTAAATCTGTGGGATCCTGCCCAATAACAACGACCCCTACACCGACAGTATCCGGTCTAGCGGTGTCCGGTACGTATCTCAGCAACCAATAATGGTAGAGCATGCCTTCCCCCTCTCTAAGATTTTAGTATCCTCTGATAATACCTGAGCTTATCCAGTGCATAGGGGATACGGTCAGCATCGGTGGCATGACCTGTGCATCCTGCGGAGCTTATCCAGTGCATAGGGGATACGGCCTATTGCGTAGTGAACCATCTCGTTAACAGTCTGGGAATCGACTCCCCATTCATCTGGAATACAGTGGTGAATATGGTTCAGGGTCTTGGGGTCAAAATTCTCAAGAGTGCTGATAGCAGAGACCCAATGCTCCTGTGGAATAGGTTCGGGAAGTCGGGGAATCTGAGTCTTGCCTGCTGGGTCAGTTGCTGGTGCAAGGAATCGGTTAGCCTCATGGGAGCCGAACCAGTATCCCTGGTCTACCGAATATACGGAGTAGTCCTCGGTGATGCTATACATCATCTGGATATCCTCTGCGTTGCAGATATACCAAAGAGCAACTAGCCGAGGAAAGCGATGGTAGTTATCGTCCTTATCGACGTATCGTATGGGGTCGTCAATAATAACGTTCTCGACTTCTCTAGACCCAAAGAGAGGAAGCTCTGAGAAAACAGCTCCCTCAAAACGTCGGTTAGCGAGTTCCCTAGGAACATCAACAATAGCCCAATCACAAACCGGTGCACCGATAGCTTTGCCGATCTCTATAGAGATGATTTCGTTGACTGTAGTTTCCTTAGCCCCTGGCCCATCAAAGCTCTTGCACCAGTAGCGCTGTTCATCTGCTGTCAGACATAAGATTGGCTTTTCACCGGTATTGGCCACCTTCTGCGGGGCTACAACGTGGGTTCTATGAGGCTGGAACTCTGATATGCGGGCAGGTTTCCCAATCATACATATGCCTTTACATTGTACATCTAGCAAGCAAAATCTGATTAACAGTATGCCAAAGGGGTGAAGACAAAGGTGAGCTAGCAGAGGTCTGAGTAGGCCGTGTCTTTATACAGAGTGGCTTTGAAGTGTAACCCTTAGAAACTAATCAGGAAAGTCTCCTGGTAATTATACTAGGCAAGATCTATAAAATCTGTGGCGGGATCGTCCCCAGCATACGCTAGGAGTTCCCCAGCAGCTTTTCCAGTAGTCGTCTACGGGCGTGGCCGTCGTGCAGTATCGGCAGATCGGGGGGCCCCGTTCGAGTCAGGGCGGAAACCTGCTGCCCCATCTGCTCCAGCCCGTCCACAAACGTAAAGCCCGGCAGCCGGTGGCTCGGCTCCACCTGGAGGGGGTCGGGGTACTGGCGCAGCATGAAAGCTGTAACCCCGATCATTTGGCCTTCATCGGCGATGGAGGAAGTGTCGGTCACCGTGGCTACCGACCGGGACAGGGATTCGGCGAGCCCGGAGCCGAAAACCGCGGGCACGGGCAGGGACAGGCCGTCCAGTGCCTCCTCCATATTGGGGTGCACAAAAAATACCGGTTTCAGCGGCGAACCGACAGCTAGCAGGTCTCCCGGGATCCACGACGTCCAGTTCCTCACCCAATCCCGCGCCGGTCCCGGATCCCGCCGTAGTTCCGGCACCCAGGTGGGGGCAATGAGCAGAGTATCTCTCACCGGCTGCTGCCGCCTGAGCGCCAGCAGAGAATCTAGCCGGGGCATACCGGTCTGCCACACCTGCGGGCTGCTAAGCGTATAGTGGCTACCGTCGGCGACGATGCCGGCGGTCTCATCGTCGGTGCTGGTGACCATCGCGTCGATCCGGCGCGGGTTTAGCCACCGCCAAATTTGTTTGCGGGTGATACCGTGCTGAAGAAAAACCAGCCTCTGGTGCCTGTCCAGCTTGGTGAGCAGGGGGGCCAGCACTGTGTCGCTAATATCGCTCACCAGCAGAGTCTCGGCCCCGGCGAGGGCCTCCTTCATGTTCTGCCCGCGGTCGGAGTCCACCAGGGTGAAACCGTCGGCTGATAACCGCTCCCAGTCGCTGCTGCTGCGGCTGAGCGCGAACACGTGGTGGACCTCTGGTAACCGGTTGACCGCATAGCGGTAGAAAGCCTCGGCATTATCGCCGGCCCGGTGAGCCCTGTCCATGTAGAACCAGGTCCGTGCAGCGGGCTTCACCTGCCGGCGCTGTACCGGTGCTTTTTTCTGCCGGTGGCGTAGATGCCACAGGGCCCGGCGGATGTCACCGAGCGGGCCGGTGCCCCTACGCTGCACCGGGTCAGAAACTCTATGAACGGTCGTGCCTGCGCGGGCAGTTTCTTTTGTGGCCGGTAGCCGCGGTAGTCCCCGGTAGGGTGCCACCGTTATATCCTCCCCGTTGAGCCGCACCGTGGGGTGGTCGGCGCCCCGGGCCTCGAACCACAGGATTCGCTCGCGCACAAACTCGATATCGAACAGGGTGTGGCTCACCCACTTCTGGCTGGCCGGCACCGGGGCCCGGGGCCGGCCTATAAATTCTTCGCGGGGTATATCGCCCGTAAAAAAATAGGTGTACTTGCCGAGCCGGTGCCCGGTATGCCGGTAGGAGATCACCTGCCCGTTGAGGGGCACAGACCTGTCCCCGCGCGCAGCAGCGGCAAACATCATGCGCCGGTCAAGGCTGAGCGGGGTCAGCGCATAATCCTCTACCGCCACCCGATCGACAGCGGCAAGCACCCGCTCCACCAGTTCGGCACAGTGCCGGCGGGTCTGCCGGTCAAGAGCACGGGAGGGGTGGTGGACCTGTCGGTCCGCCTCCACATACCAGCAGAGCTCATAGAGCAGGCTATTCTGTAACCAGCGGGGGAGGGAACCACAAACCTGCCGGGCGGCCTCAATCCAGGGTAGATAAAGCTCGGTGAAAGGCAGACTGTACTTGCGCGGGTCAGCCCAGGCGGATACCGTTGCCGTGCCCGCATCCCCCACCCGGTAGCGGTAAACGGCAGAAGCCGAAAACCCCACGGTAAACCCCGGACACCGCGCAGAGAGAGCCAGCAGGTAGCGCACCATAAAATCGGCATCCTCGGACCAGGGCGTATCGGTATTCACCCGCACCCCCGACTCAACCAGCATACTGCGCCTTACCGCTGCGGCCGCCATCGAGTGTCCGATCATGTGCGGCTCATCGTCCGGGCGGATAACACGGCTACCGGAGGAAAAACGGAACCGCAGCGGGTGGTCGTCGAGCTCTTGTCCCCCGCACACCCGCAGGATCCGGGTGTGCACCAGCGCCAGCTCAGGGCCGGCCGTATCAATCAGATCCGCCAGTGCCTCCGTGTAGCCCGGCGCGTACTCGTCGTCTGCATCCAGAAAAAGCACCCAGTCGGCTCGGCACTCCCGCAAGCCCAGGTTGCGGGCGGCCCCCACCCCCGATGCCCGGGACCGAAGAACCCGCACCCGCTCGTGCTGCCGAGCCAGACTCCGGGCCACCTCCAGGGTTTTCTCACCGCCATCAACCACCACAAACACCCGCCGAACCAGCGGCGCCAGCGCTGATTCCACCGCGGCAGCGAGCGTGCGCTCGGCACGGGCGGCCGGTATTATCACATCAAAGCTAGTCACCGAGAATCACCCGCAGCCACAGGTCCGCCACCGTGTCAAAGTCAAAATGTCGGGCATAGCGCCGGGCCAGGGCAGACTGCTCGGCCCAGGTACCGTTTTGTACCGTGGCGTGAATAAAATCGGCGATTTCTTCCGGGGCAGAGAAAAGCCAGCGGGAACCAAAAATGTCGTCCACCCCCGGGCGGGGCAGAAACACCGGGACAGCGCCCGAAGCCATCCCCTCGGCGGCCGCCAGATGGAAGGTCTCCCGCTCGGAGAGGGAAAGGACCCACCCCACCCGGCTCAGCCAGGATTCCACATTGGCCCCCGGAGCCTCAAAAGCGATACTGTCTCTCAGCTGCTCATCGGCACCAATCCGGGTGTACAGTTGGCGGGCCGCATCCGCCTCGTCTGCGCGGGAGAACCAGAGCCAGTCGTGGGTGGTGGGGCCGCTACCGCGCAGGTGTAGAACATAGCGGTCATCGCGGTGCAGCAGCTGCCGCAGAATCTCCACCGCCACCTGCGGTCGCTTCAGCAGCGGGGTGTAGCCGAGCATCCCCAGATGAAACGGGGAACCGGCCATCTTCTGGCGCTCAAAAACCGCGGTGGACAGTGAGTTAGGGACCACCGTGATATTCTCCGGTGCAAGAGACAGCCGCTCGCCCACCTGCCGAGCGTAGAAAGACGAGACCGCCAGAACCTTCTCTACCGCATCGAGGTTGAGCCCCCCGATCCACCGGGCGTCCACCTCAAAACCGTGAAGGCGCACCAGCAGACGTTTACCCTCCCCCAGGTTCTGCGAGTACCAGACGGCGTTTCTACCCGCCCATTCACAGAGCACGACGTCCGCCCACCGGGCCTGCCGCTGCTGCTGGGGGGTGGGTGTGGCGCTGGCGAGATCCCAGTGCTGCAGCTGAACCTCAAAGCCGGGTAGCCGCCGCAGCATGGTCACGGTGTCGGCAATAAACCTGAAATCGTGGCTGGAGACCAGTACTCTACAGGGCCGCCCTGCTCCGGTGGGGCGCGGAAAAGCCCGGTTGCCCCGGTCTACTGCCGCGGATCCGGTACTGTTGAGGGCCGATGCCAGCCCCGCCAGGGTGTGGGTTCTGCCCGAGGCCCCGGCGGCGGAATACTCGAGGGCCGAGCGGGAAGGCTCATCGGAGACAAGCAGGGCGTCGGCGGTGCGCGCCAGGTCCTCCACGTGGGTGAGAGCAGAATCGTAGATCTTCCGGTGGGTGCCGGGTATATCGGGGAGGGCGGCGAGAAAGAGGGGCCGGGGAGTGGGGCGGGCGGGCCAGCTGGCGGCAAGCTCTACCCCCAGCGTGTAGCCGACCGTGATGACCGCGGCCACCTCTTCGCTGGCGAGTAGGGTGTCAAGCTGAGCAAGCGCTGTGCGGTGGTCCGCATACCGGGGTGCGGGGAGGAGGGTGCAGCCCAGGCCGGATAGCTGGGCGCGCAGCTGCCCGGTCATGGCCTCGATTGAGTCTTGGGCGGTACCGTTACCGCTGAGAACCAGTACCGGCTTCACGGCGCACCGCTTTGTTGCGCATAGCAGGTAAGACTGTGTAGCAGGGGTGAGGGCGCAGGAGCGTAGGGGTCGGTGGTGGGAACGGGACTGTCCGGTGAAAGCCGGGCCGGTAGAGCACCCCGAAGACGCTCTAGAGGGGTTGACAGGGTGAGAGAGGCTGCCCCTGAGGTATCTTGCCCGGGGTGGTTTTCGATCAGCAGGGGGGTCATCAGCTGTTCCCGTGCGGCGGCGACCAGGGTAAGAATTTCGTCCAGCAGGTGCTCACCGCCGGGTTCCAGGGCCCCGAACCAAACCCCGCGGTACAATGCCGCGGTTTCCACCACAAAAAAATGGCAGTCGTAGTGGCGCACCACGGCCTCAGCCCAGCCCGGAGACAGCGCAATCAGCTCTTGATTCTCGGCGGATAGGTGCTGGCGCAGGCGGGGGGTCACCGGGCCGCAGACTCGCGCCCGCCCCCACGACGGGGGAGCGGAAGAAAAATCACGGCCAAAGAGGAGGACCGCGGTATCCCGTGTTGCCGCCGGGCCCGGCAGCAGTCGGCCGGTCGTCACCGGGGTCTGGGCCTCACCAGTAGAAACATCATTAGAAACTGCGGACCCGGCACCTTTGCGGGCCCCGGCCCTAACAAAAGACCTCAACCGGCCGGCTACAAGAGACCTCGGGCCCCTCACCGCGGATCACCCTCTACGCCGGCAAATTTGCGCAGGGCGGTGAGCATCTCATCATAGACTTCCAGAGTGTAGTGGAAAGGCGCTAACCCCCACCGGTGCAGGGGCTCAGCAAACACGGGGAAATCGGTGAGATTGATGAGCCGGAAACCCTCGGCCGCCAGCGCGTCATAGTAGGGCCGGTAGATTTCGTTTGCCTCGGCCGCGGGCAGCCCCATGCTGGTCGGGGTCGGCTGCCCCGCCTCTGTCTCCCTCGCCCAGGGCACCTGAAAGACCACCGTTTTCTCAAACAGGCCCAGCTGCCTCAGCTGCCCGGCAAACTCCTTCAGCCGCTGTCGCCAGAGACCCACGTGGTCGTTACCGCCAAAAGAGAGAAAAGTCTGCCGCTGGGCCACCTCCTCAAGGGGGGTAGCCATCATGTCTATCGTGCGGGTAACCATCGCGCCATCGTCGAACAGGTAAGCACCAAAACGCTCATCGGTCAGATCGAGAACCACCAGATCAAGTCCGGCGGCAGCCTCCCGACTCAGCAGGTCAAGCGCGCACCCCTGCCAGTCTTCACGGGCCATCGTGTGCTGAAAATGTGAATCCAGACGAAAATCTCCCGGCCAATGGGAGCTGGCGTCGCGCCCTACCGAGAGCAGAGACTGCCGGGCCACATAGCGTCTGATCACAAACTCCTGCTCACCCGCCAGCTCAAACATATCCCGGGACACGCACGAACCATAGATAAAGGTGCGAACAGGTGTATTAGTCAGCGCACTGCCTCCTATCCTTCCTACAGAAACATCTAGAAGCTACATTAGTAGCTAAAGCCTAAAAGCACCTAGACCAGCAACTATGAGGATTCTTTCATGCCAACGGCCCGTCAGTTCCGCGATTCCGTAGCCTACCTCCGCCGGGCTGCCTGGCACCTCCGCACCGGGGGACTCAGCCAACTACGCGCCTTCACTACCCGCCACCACACCCTCAGCGGCGCAGACGCCCGCCCCACCGTCTCCACCACATCCCCCCTGGCCGCCCTCCTCTCACGCAGCAACACCGCCTCGGTGACCCTCGATTTCCCCCCGGCACAGCAGGAGGGCCTCAGGCCGGCACCGTTCGGCGACATCACGGTGGCGGTGATCCTTGACGATTTCTCAGCCCTGGCCTGGGGGCACGAGTTCACCACCGTGGAGCTTACCGCGGGCAACTGGCACAAAGAGCTGGCCGGCGGGGTAGACATGCTCCTGGTGGAGTCGGCCTGGGCGGGTAAAAACGGTAGCTGGCGGCACAAACTCACCGGAAGTCAGGCCCCGGCTGAGGAGCTGACGGCCCTGGTTACCTACTGCCGTCAGCGCGGTATCCCCACCGTCTTCTGGAATAAAGAAGACCCCCCGCACTTTGAAGATTTTCTAGCCACCGCGGCCCTCTTCGACACCGTGTTCACCTCAGACTCCCGCAAAGTGACCGAATACAGAAAACGCCTGGGACACTCGAGGGTGGGTGTCCTCCCCTTCGCCGCCCAAACGGCAATCCACAACCCGGTGCGCCCCGCACACGGTTTTCACGAAAGGGACGTGGCGTTTGCCGGCATGTACTTTGCCCACAAATACCCGGAGCGTCGCCAACAGATGGACCTGCTGCTGGGGGCCGCCCACCGCGCATTCCCTACCCCCGCCCCGGGCCGAGGTCTAGAAATCTTCTCCCGCTTTCTCGGTGATAACCCCAACTACCAGTTCCCCAAACCGCTGGCTGAACATGTGGTGGGCTCCCTGCCCTACACCAAGATGCTCACCGCCTATAAGGCATACAAGGTTTTTCTCAACGTCAATTCTGTGACCGACTCTCCCAGTATGTGCGCTCGCAGAATTTTTGAAATTACAGCCTCGGGAACACCGGTGGTCACCACAGATTCGGCGGCTATCGCACACTATTTCAGCCCCGACGAGGTGCCGGTGGTCACCGGCGACCGGCAGGCGCAGAACACCATTCGTGCCCTGGTTCTCTCTGACCAGCTCAATGACCGCACCGTCCACCTGGCCCAGCGAAAAATCTGGGGTAACCACACCTACACTCACCGGGCAGTCAGCCTGCTGGATTCCGCCGGGGTTTCTACGCGTCACGGTAGCCCCGGTGATCGGCTGACGCTACCCGCGGTGTCGGTGCTGGCGGCCAGCAACCGGCCGGGTCAGCTCAATCACCTGCTGGATACCGTGGCGGGTTTTACCGGGGTCGATGCGGAGCTTGTTTTACTAACCCACGGATATGAGGCTCCGGCGGGTCTGGCGGACCGGGTGGCGCAGACCGGCCTTGAACTGAGGCTGCTTTCGGCACCGGCGCAGATGCCGTTGGGCCGCTGCCTGAATCTGCTTGTTGACAACGCCTCCGGGCAGGTGCTCGCCAAGGTCGATGACGATGACCTCTACGGCCCCCACTATCTGCTCGACATGCTCTACGCGCTGCGCTACTCGGGGGCGGAGGTGGTGGGCAAACAGGCCCACTACATGCACCTGAGCTCGTCCGGGGCAACAATTTTGCGCAGCCCGGAACGCGAGCACCGGTGGACAGACTTCGTGGCGGGCCCCACCCTCACGGGTGCGCGGGAGGTTTTTACCGCCCACCCCTTTGAGCCGCTTGCCCGCGGTGAAGACACCGCCTTTCTGCGGGCGGTCTCTGCCGGTGGCGGCAGAATCTACTCCTGCGACCGCTTTAACTTTATACAGGTGCGCAGCGGCAACCCCGCGGCCCACGCCTGGGACATTAGCGACGGAGAGCTGCTGGCCGCATCACCGGTCAAATTTTTTGGGCGGGGCTCAGAACAGGTGATGTTTTAGCCGGCTACCCCTCTGCCACCGGGCCAAAACGGTCTGCCAGGGTGCGCGACCAGGCCGAGCGCAACGCCTCCAGCGGAATGCTGGCCTCCCCCTGAATCTCAATTGCTTCAGCCTGAGCATCAACCACACCGACGCGGGCGAAAGCAAAGTTGCGGGCGGTGCACATGTCCTTGAAACGCACCTCTTCGGAGCGCGGCACCGAGACAAGTACCCGGCCCAGGGACTCGGAGAAAAGCAGGGTGAAGATATCGAGCCCGTCGCGCTCGGCAACCTCTCCCAGCCCGATGCGGGCACCCACGTTAAAGCGCAGGCTGGCCTCGGCGAGGGCGGCGGCCAGACCGCCGCCGGAAATATCGTGGGCGGCGTCGATCATGCCGTCGCGCGAGAGATTCACCAGGATATCGGCGAGCTCTTTCTCCTGGTGCAGGTCAACCCTGGGGGGTGTCCCGCCCAGGTGGCCCCGGTAGCGGGCCCATTCTGAGCCGTCGAGTTCGTCGGCGGTGGTACCCAGCAGGTAGATGGCTTGCCCGTCGTGGTCCGGCTGCCAGCCCGAGGGGATACGGCGGGTGACATCGTCCATGACACCCAGTACGGCCACCACCGGGGTGGGGTTGATAGCCTTGCCCGAGGTCTGGTTGTAGAGTGAGACGTTACCGCCGGTGACCGGGATACCCAGCTCCATGCAGCCGTCGGCGATACCGCGTACCGCCTCCACAAACTGCCACATGATATCGGGGTCCTCGGGTGACCCAAAGTTGAGGCAGTCGGAGACCGCGGCCGGGCGGGCGCCCACGGTGGCGACGTTGCGGTAGGCCTCAGCCAGGGAGGCCCTGGCGCCCTCATAGGGGTCGAGGTAGGTGAAGCGGGGGTTGGCGTCGGTGGAGAGCGCCACCCCGGCCCCGGTCTCCTCGTCGACCCGGATCACACCTGCGTCATCGGGCATAGAGAGCGCGGTGTTGCCCTGAACATAGCGGTCGTACTGGTTGGTGATCCAGGATTTATCGCACATGTTTGCCGAGGCCATGAAGTCGATGATCGCCTCTGCCAGCTGGCTACCGCTGGGGCGGAAGCTGTCGGCGGCAGAACCGTTAAAACGGTGAGCTTGCAGGTCGTCCTGCCAGACGGGGCGGGAGTGGGGGCGGTTGTAGGTGGGTCCGTCGTGGGCCACGGTCTTGGGGTCGACGTCGACGATGACCTCGCCGTCCCACTCGATGATCAGTCTGCCGGTGTCGGTGACCTCGCCGAGAATCGAGTATTCGACCTCCCACTTGGCCATAATCTCCTCAAAACGGGGCAGGTTCTCGTCGGTCACTACCGCCATCATGCGTTCCTGGGATTCGGACATGAGGATTTCGCTGGGGGTGAGGGTGGGGTCGCGTAGGAGCACCTTGGTGAGATCGACGTGCATACCCCCTTCACCGTTGGAGGCCATTTCGGAGGTGGCGCAGGAGATGCCGGCGGCACCAAAATCTTGGATACCCTCAACCACCTGCCCCTTAAAAAGTTCCAGGCAGCATTCGATGAGGACCTTCTCGGTGAAGGGGTCTCCCACCTGCACGGCCGGGCGTTTGGAGGGCTTACTGCTGTCAAAAGATTCTGAGGCCAGCACGGAGGCCCCACCGATACCGTCGCCGCCGGTGCGGGCACCGAACATGATGACCTTGTTACCCACACCCGAGGCGTTTGCCAGCCGAATATCTTCGTGGCGCATAATGCCCACCGCCAGCGCGTTCACCAGCGGGTTGGCCCGATAACAGTCGTCGAACTCCACCTCACCGCCGATATTGGGCAGCCCCAGAGAGTTGCCGTAGCCGCCGATACCGGAGACAACACCGGGGAGCACGCGGGCGGTATCGGGGTGGTCGATAGCACCAAACCGCAGTGGGTCCATGACGGCCACGGGGCGGGCACCCATGGAGATGATGTCGCGCACGATGCCGCCCACCCCGGTGGCCGCACCCTGGTAGGGCTCCACGTAGGAGGGGTGGTTATGCGACTCGATTTTGAAGGTGACCGCCCAGCCCCCACCGATATTGATGACACCGGCATTTTCGCCGATACCCACCATGAGATCCTTCTTCATCTCCTCGGTGACTTTCTGGCCGAACTGTTTGAGGTGAATCTTGGAGGACTTGTATGAGCAGTGCTCGGACCACATCACCGAGTACATGGCCAGCTCGGCGGCGGTGGGCCGGCGGCCCAGAAGCTCCACAATGTCCTTGAACTCGTTTTCTTTGAGTCCGAGTTCTGCCCAGGGCAGCTCGGTGTCGGGGGTGGCTGCTGCGTGCTCAACGGTGTCCAGGTTGAACTGTTTTTCACTCATGTTTTTGGTGATCCTTCTTTTGGCCGGTACCGGCGCGGGGATTACTGTGCTTCGATAATGCTGTGGAGAAGCGAGGTGAAGATGCCCAGCCCGTCGGTTCCCCCGCGCAGGTCGGCGCTACCGGCACCCGAGGATGAGGGCCCAAACCCGGCCTCCGTGGCGTGTTCGGGGTGCGGCATGAGACCCACGACGTTGCCGCGGGCGTTGCTGATTCCGGCGATGTCGTTGCGGGAGCCGTTGGGGTTGAAGCCCGTGTAGCGGAAGACCACCCGGTTTTCTTCTTCAAGCTGCTGGAGGGTGTTGGTGTCGGCGACGTACTGGCCGTCCTGGTTTTTGAGCGGGACGACGATTTCGTCCCCGGCGTTGAACCCGCGGGTCCAGGGGGTTTGAGTGCTGTCGATGCGTAGCCGCTGGTCGCGGCAGATAAAGCGGCGGTGGTCATTTTTGATCATGGATCCCGGGAGCAGGTGGGATTCGGTGAGCACCTGAAAACCGTTGCAGATCCCCAGCACGGGGAGGGCGGTGGCGGCGGTGGCCGCCTCGATAATTTTGTGCATGAGTGCGGCCTTGGCGGCAATGGCCCCGGCGCGCAGGTAGTCACCGTAGGAGAAACCGCCGGGGATGATGACCGCGTCAATATTTTTGAGGTCGGCTTCGTTGTGCCACAGCGATACGGCGGTGCCGCCGGCTAGTCGGACAGCGCGGGCGGCGTCGCGGTCGTCCAGGGTGCCGGGGAAGGTCACCACACCCACGCGTACACTGCTGAGCGCGGAGTCCGGGCCGGTGGGGGAGAAGTCGCCGATCAGCGGCAGGTCGTGGCTGGCGAGGGACTCTACCATGCTATGCCTCCACCACGGAAATGTTGACCACGTCTTCGATCACGGGGTTAGACAGCAGCTCTTCAGCGGCTTGGCGGGCCTGGTCGACCAGCTGTTGGGTGACTTCACCTTCGACGGTGAGCTCGAAACGTTTTCCCTGGCGGACGTCGGTGAAATTGTTTAGGCCGATGCGGGGCAGTTCGTTGGCGATTGCTTTACCCTGGGGGTCAAGAATTTCTGGTTTGAGCATGACATCAACAACAATACGGGCCATGTGAGGGTACTCCTCGGTGTGTAAAAACTACAGTGAGCTGCTACCGATTCTAGCCCAGGTGGGCGTGCTGTAGTAGCCGGAATGCGGCGGGCGCGTTGGGTAGGGACATATGTGTGTCGGTGTCTAGGCTTGCGTCCAGGGGGTACCCGATGAGTCGTCGGAGTCGCTGAGGATGTACCTGTGCATGCCCGCTGCGTCAATCTTCCACTGGCCGTCTACCTCCACAAGGTGGTATTGGCTGCGGTCTGAGCCGGAGACACCCACAAAGCTATCATCGACCCAGATGTCGGAGATGAGGCCGCTTATCACCACGTGGGTGTTGTCGGTCTTTTTTACGGTGGTGTCGCTGGAGGAGGCGCGGAAATCTTTGTATGTGGAGGATTCCTCGTTGATGCCGACACTGGCTGAGGATAATCTCATGAAGAAAGCCACCTGCTTTTGGGGAGATAGGTCGGCGGAGTCGACGACGGCAAGGTAGGGGAGTTCTTCGCGCATCTGATCGATGAGAGCCTGCGCCGAGGCGGTTCCCATCTGGTCGGCGATATCTTCTATGGTTGTGGTGTCATCGACGGTGAAGTCTGAGGGTATGGCGGAGGCAATGGTGCGCAGGTAGGTGTCGCGGTGGGTCGAGGCTGCTTCCCCCTCTTCGTACATGCCGCTGAAGAGCTGGTTGACTACCGGAAGTGTTTTGTCGAGAATCTCGGAGTCTTGGCTGGATTTGCCACCCGAGCTTGACGAGGGCGAGGGGCTGGATGAAGTACCGGGGCTGGTGCGTGAACCCGGGGTGCTTTCTTGGGCGAAAGGGTCAACCTGTTCTTCCGCGCTAGTGCTAGTGCGGGTGTCGGTGCTGGTGTTTTCAGCGCCTAGCCCGCAGGCGGAGAGGGCGGTCAGGAGGCAGAGGGTCAGGGCGGTGGCTGACGCTTTGCGCATGGCGGTTCCTTACATGTCTGTGGTAGCGGTGAGAACAAAAATTTTGTACTCATCATGGCATACCCTTGCCCGCTGTCGCCGGAAATTTTTTGCTGGGGCGCCAAGATGAAGCGCCACAAAAATGGGGCTAGATTTTTGGTTTAATTTATGGCAGTAGCCTCTCGCCGGGGGCTGAGATGTCCGAATACTATCCGCTGTTTTTGGTGTTCACTAGGACAAATAATCTATGCTGGTGGGGTTGGTGAAAGGGGAGCGGGTAGGTGGCCGAGGGGCCTACCCGCCCCCAAATATTACGTTACGGTCGCCGTGCACTTTACCGGGATTCTTGGGCGGGCAGAGCGCGCTCAACGATTTCCAATAGCCGTTGCCGTATCTCGGTGCCGCGCCGGGCGAAGCCCCGCTGCATTCGCACATACTCGGCTTTGCCCTCGGGACTTTCCACCGGAACAGGGCTATAACCCCAGTCGGTGAGATCGTAGGGGGCTGCCCGCATGTCGAGTTCGCGCACTTCCCAGGCCAGCTCAAACGAGTCGAGTAGCAGCTGCGAGTCCACCAGCGGTAGCAGCTTGTAGGCCCACTTGTATATATCCATGGTGGCGTGGAGGCAGCCCGGTTGCTCAAACTGGGGCTGTTGTTCGCGTGTGGGCTTTAGCTCATTGAGCGGTACCGCCTGCGGCATGAAGAACCGGAAAGCGTCAAAATGCGAGCAGCGCAGGCGGTGGTTTTGCACCACCCGGTCGGTGCCTTCAGCCCCCAGCCGTAGGGTGAGGTAGTCGTGCCGGATACGGTTTTCTTCGGACCTGTAGGCCATCGCCCACTCGTGCATGCCGAAACAACCAAAAAATCCGGGTTTTTCGGCGGTACTGTGCAGGATCTGTCGGGTGTAGTCCAGCACCCGACCCCTATCCCGGCGGAAAGCGGCGGTGTCAACCGTGGTGGCATGACCGGCAGCTTTTCTCACCTGGCCGTCCGACAACCCCGCGGCGGCAAGTTCGGCGGTACTCGCCGCCCGGTAAAATTTCTGCTCCCGT
The DNA here is from genome assembly GCF_055285355.1 of Rothia sp. 18CD1-1. Lineage (NCBI taxonomy): Bacteria > Bacillati > Actinomycetota > Actinomycetes > Micrococcales > Micrococcaceae > Rothia > Rothia sp. 18CD1-1. The sequence goes on from NZ_JBUZLI010000004.1 coordinate 160,571, forward strand.
AGTTGAGGGCAGTCCAGCAGGATCGTGCCGGCACCGGGGTGCCAGCGCCTCAGCTGGGCGGGTTTGAGCCTGTAGTAGGTGAACAGAAAATCCTCGACCGGGTGCTTGAGCCCGCGATGGCGCCGCTGCAGGTAGGGTTCGGTGTAGCGGCCGACCCGCTGGCTGTGGTCCTCGGCCGCTTTTTGCCACTGTTCGGCGGTGAGCACGCGAAAACCGGTATCGGGGGCGGGCACGGCAGAATCTGAGGGGGACTGCATCACCTAGCGGCCGGTACCGCCGTAGACGGTTGCCTCAGAGCCCGAGTCGAGGCCGAAGGCGGTGTGTACGGCCCGGACCGCCTCGTCGAGTTTATCCAGCTCGGTGATAACCGAGATGCGGATCTCGGAGGTGGAGATCATCTGCACGTTCACTCCCGCGCGTGATAGGGCGTCAAAGAACGTGAAGGAAACACCGGGGTTAGCCTTCATGCCGGCTCCCACCAGGGACAGTTTACCGATCTCCTCGGTGTACTGGATGTCATCAAAACCCAGCCTGTCCCGGGCTAGGGAGAGTGTGGAGACTGCCTTCTCGCCCTGCTCCTGCGGCAGTGTAAACGAAATATCCGTTACCTCCGGCCGGTCTGTTGAAACATTCTGCACAATCATGTCGAGGTTGATGTCGGCCTCGTTGAGCAGGCCAAACACCTGGGCGGCAGAGCCCGGAATATCGGGGACCCCAATCACCGTTACTTTAGCCTGGCTACGGTCGTGGGCCACACCGGAAATAAGCGGCTGTTCCAAAGGGATCTCCTTCATGTTGTTGGGCTTGAGGTCGTCAGAATTTTCGGGGACGATCACGGTTCCTTCCCGGGGGGAAAACGACGAGCGCACATGCAGTTTGAGGTTGAATCGGCGGGCGTATTCCACGGATCTCAGGTGCAGGATTTTTGATCCGCTGGCCGCCATCTCAAGCATGTCTTCGCTGGTGATCGTGTCAAGCTTCCGTGCCGAGGATACCACGCGCGGGTCGGCGGTGAATACGCCGTCAACATCGGAGTAGATTTCGCATACGTCGGCGTGCAGGGCGGCGGCTAGTGCCACCGCGGTGGTGTCGGAGCCACCCCGCCCCAGGGTGGTGATATCGCCGGTTTGCCGGTTCATCCCTTGAAAGCCGGCCACGATAGCTACCTCGCCCTCGTCCAGTGCGCGGCGGATACGCTGGGGGTTGACCTCAACCAGGCGGGCTGCGCCGTGCATGCCGTCGGTGATCATTCCCGCCTGGGAGCCGGTAAAGGATTTGGCGGTCACCCCTTCTTGCCGGTTGACGGCCATGGATAAAACGGCCATGGAGATACGTTCACCGGCGGTGAGCAGCATGTCGAGTTCGCGGGAGGGGGCTGCGCCGGGGCTGATTTCTGCGGCAAGGTCTAGCAGGTCGTCGGTGGTGTCGCCCATGGCGGAGACAACCACCACCAGGTCGTTACCCTCCCGGCGTGTCTGCGCAATACGGTGGGCAACCCGGTTGATCCCTTCGGCATCGGCAACAGATGACCCGCCGAATTTTTGCACGATAAGACTCATTGAACTACTCCAGTCAGAATCAATAGGTACCAGATCTCCAGCAGGATTTATAGTACGCCAGGGCGGGGGCCCGCGGCGATATCGAGCTCACCAGGTGGTATTGCTACAAATGTTACGCAGTGTTACAGGCCGAATGTAAGAAAACAGGTCGCTAGCCCCTAGACCCAGGGGTTGACGTATTTTTTGCCGGGGATAGGGGGCGGCTCTGGTACCGCCGTGCGCAGCGGGGCCTTGTGCAATTCTTCCAGTTTCTGCCGGTAACTGGCGCGGGGGTCAGCTTCTTCACCGTCAGCTACCTCAGCTTCGTCCCGGGCCTCAACGACGCTCCGGGGTCCCTCGGTGTCGTCTATCTCCCCAAACATTGACCCCGACCACCGTTTCGCGGGCTCAACCTGCCGGTTCTGTTGCTCGTCTGCTCGGGCGGCCGACTCGTCTTCCAGCGCCTGCTCAAACTGCTCGGCATCGCGGGTCTGATCATCCAGGTTACCGGCAGAAATAATCTGCCTCCCCTCCAAGGCACGGCCCAGGGTAATCTCATCAGCATACTCAAGGTCACCACCCACAGGAAGCCCGGAGGCCAACCGGGAAACCCGGATACCCAGAGGCACCAGCAACCGAGAAATATAGGTGGAGGTCGCCTCCCCCTCCAGGTTCGGATCCATAGCAAGAATAATCTCCTGCACACGCTCATCGGAGAGACGAGCCACCAGTTCGCGGATACGCAGCTGGTCAGGGCCCACCCCGGCCAGGGGATTAACAGCCCCACCCAACACATGGTAGCGCCCGCCAAAAGAGCGGGTGCGTTCCAGCGCCACCACATCTTTCGACTCCTCCACCACACAAATCACCGAGGCATCGCGCCGGTCATCACGGCAGATCGCGCAGAGACTATCCTGAGAAACATTGCCGCAGACCTCACAGAAACTTACACTGTGCTTGACCGTGGAGATCGCGTCGGTAAGCTTTACCATCTCCTCCGCATCGGCGTTGAGAATATAAAATGCAATGCGCTGGGCAGACTTGGGGCCGATACCGGGAAGCCTCCCCAGCTCGTCAATGAGGTTCTGCACCGCTGCATCGTACACGTTTTACTCCTTACATCGCGGCGGTTACCTGCCGTGAGATTGCTCTTCAATCACTACCCCGCCCAGAACTTTCTCGACCGCCTCCCGACCAATGAGCACCGAGGACTCAAGGGCTTCATCGTCATCGGAAATACTTATATCTTCGGGTGCCGCAGCCGGCTCTTCCCGCGGTACGGCCTGCTGGCCGGTGCGGGCGGCCTCAAGCTGGGCGGCAAAGCGCTCGCGGAACCTGGCCCCGGGCTGGGCGGACGGTGCCGGGGGCTCAGTTTCCGTTTCCGGTGCAGCGGCCGGTGGGGTGATTTCTGCTTCCGACGCCGGTGCGGCGGGGGCATCACCCGGTACCTGTTCAACCGGGGTCACCGGGACCTCGGGGCGCCGCCACCGGTCCGATGCCGGGTGGTGATCCCGCGACCGCCCCTGTTTATCCTCCGGAGATGTGTCCCCGCGGACCACGCGCAGCTGCGGGGGCTGCTCCGCGGTATCCGGTGGCGGCGGTGTGTACTGGGTTCGGGCCGTTTCTGTCTCTGCCCCGGTCTCTACCGGGGATTGCGGGTCTGCCACACCGGAGCCGTCCGGCCGGTTGTCATCGGACCCCGACGGAATAGGGGCAACCTCCCAGTCGGTCACCGGATTATTCCAGTCGTCAGTGCTCCACTGCGGGGCCGCCTCTGAGAGGGGCTGTCCGTGGGCCTGCCACGCCCGGTCCCCGCCGCGGGGCCCGTCGGCCAGAGGGGGACGCCCGGCCGGTGACTCCCAACCCGGCCGGTGCTGGGTTCCCTGCTGTCCTCCGCCGGGATTTTCCGCTGACGTGAAAGGCTCCCGCTGCCCCCGATCCCCGGTGCCGCTGGCGGTCGACTGCGCCGGTTTCGCCACCTCGGCGTGAACATCAACATTGAGCTGTAGTACCTCGGCCAGGGCAGTTTTCAGCTGGGCAATATACTCTTTGACTTGACGCAGCGTATTAATATCGGAGCGGATATAGAGGGCACCATTTTCAACCTTGGAAGGCTCGCAACGCGCAAATCCACTGCGTGCCGGCGGCGACTGCACCCGGTCAATAATGTCTGCCCAGGCATTGCGTACCGTCAGAAGCGTATTCTGTCCGGGCTGGTGTGCGGGTGACCCCGCCGCGGGTGCCGGGGTAGCTGTACCTTCCGGGTGTCCAGTCCGCTGCGATGTCGCCGGAGACTGGCCGACGGCTGGCCGGTGCCCCTCATCCTGTGGCGGGGAGGCCGGTGTTTCCGGCCCCCGGGCAGCGGCGGACTGCCGGTTATCGGCGAGCTGCTGATTCTCGGTGGGCCGGGGCCGTAGATGGGCCAGAGGTGCGCCTCCCTCGGGGCTGGTGGCCGGCGCGGAAACATTCCCCCGGTCCGGGTCACTCCTCTGCCCGGTCTCGGGCCTATCCGCCGGTATCCCCGCGGGGGCCCTGTGCTCTAGCCGGTCTAACCGCGCACCCAGGCCGCCCAAGGTCTTGTCAGCTGCCGGCAGCAGAATCCGCGCGCACAGTAACTCAAGGTGCAACTGGGGAGAGGTCGCCCCGGCCATTTCGTTGAGCGCGGTATTGGTGGTGTCTGCCGCCCGAGAGAGTTCAGCGGCACCAAAAGCCTCTGCCTGCCTTCGCAAACGTGCCAGCTGGTCCCCGCTCATCGCCCGTAGGATAGCCGGTGCGGCATCGGGTACAGCCTGCACAATAATGAGATCGCGGAAACGTTCGAGGAGGTCTTCTACAAAACGCCGCGGGTCCTGTCCGGTTTGGATAACACGGTCAACGGCAGAAAAAACGCTGGCCGCCTCACCCGAGGCAAATGCCTCAACCACGCCGTCGAGCAACTCACCGTGGGTAAACCCCAGCAGCGCCACCGCAAGGTTATAGGAGATAGTGCCGTTCTCCGACCCGGCCATGAGCTGGTCCAGCACCGACAGGCAGTCACGCACCGAGCCTCCGCCGGCGCGCACCACCAGGGATAGCACACCGTCCTCAACGGTCACACCCTCCCACTGACAAATCTTCTGTAGGTAGGCGTGCAGAGTATCGGGCGGAACCAGCCGAAAGGGGTAGTGGTGGGTTCGTGAACGGATGGTTCCCAGAACCTTGTTGGGCTCGGTGGTGGCAAAGATAAACTTGATATGCTCGGGCGGTTCTTCAACAATTTTCAGGAGCGCGTTGAAGCCCTCCCGGGTTACCATGTGGGCCTCGTCAATAATAAAAATTTTGAAACGGTCGCGCACGGGGGCGAAGGTTGCCCGCTCCCGCAGGTCACGGGCATGGTCCACGCCGCCGTGGGAGGCAGCATCCATCTCGATGACGTCGAGGGAACCGCCGCCGTCGCGGGAGAGCTCGCGGCAGGAATCGCAGGTGCCGCAGGGGGTGGGGGTGGGCCCCTGTGCACAGTTGAGGCAGCGGGCCAGAATGCGGGCGGATGTTGTTTTGCCGCAGCCGCGCGGGCCCGAAAACAGGTAGGCGTGATTGACACGGTCGTGTTTGAGAGCGGTCATCAGTGGCTCGGTGACATGCTCCTGCCCGATGACATCGGCAAACGTTTCCGGGCGGTAGCGACGATAAAGTGCAGTACTCACAGCTCAACCCTATACGTTCGTGTGGTGGATACGGAATTGTGAACAGTCTACCGGGGGTAAACCGGCACACGAAGGGTGTTTTCTATCGGCGAGAGAACAGGGTAAGAGGGAAGAAAAGACCCCTTACGCACCCGTTAGAGCCCGGATACCCTTGCTGCCTTCCGGCCCTGGGGGAGTTCTCCAAGATAACGCCACGTAAGGGGCGTATAAAAGAATACAGCACAGCCTTATGGCTGGCAAACCCTCATAGGTTAGAGGAGGGCCTGCACCATCTGTTTGCCCAGCTCGTTGGAGGCCAGCGGGCTGTCTCCGGTCAGTAGGTTGCGGTCCCGGTGGACCTGCCCGGTCATGGAGTCGTTGATTACCTCAAGGCCGTCGGCGGTGAGGGCTTCCCCCAGCGCCCAGGGCATAACCCCGGGAATGTAGCCGATGTCGATGTTTGCCCCGGCGTCGAGGGTGTCGGGGAAAGCGCAGATCTGGTAGCCGGCGAAGGGGGACTTTTCCCTCCCCAGGGAGCCGGCGAGCAGGGCTGCTGGCCCGTGGCAGAGGGAAACGATCAGGCGGTCCTGGGCCAGGGCCCAGTCGAGTGCCGTCTGCACGTCGGCTGATTCGGGGATGGTGAGCATGGCGCCGTGTCCACCGGGGACAAAAACGGCGGCGTAGTCGCTGGAGGAGTCGAGGGTGGCGACAATGTCGCTGAGACGCTTGGGTGTTTTAAAGCTGTCTTTGAGGGTTTCCCAGGCGCCGGTGACCGCGGTGTCCTCGTGCGGGTAGGCCCACCACTCAAATTTTGCCGGTGCCCCGGTGAGGGTGGCAACCTCTACGGTAAAGCCGGCCTGAAGCACATGGTAGATGGGTAGCAGGGTTTCTACCGGGTGGTTGCCGGTGGAGAACATGGTGCCGTTTTGCATAAGCATGTAGCGCTCTTCGGTGCAGATGACCAGGATTTTTTTACCCGACCCTGCCGGTGCGGTGTGGACTACACCGTCGAAGTCGGTTTTGCTGGCGGTGTACTGGCTGAGCGAGTAGGGGGAGGGGAAGAAGGCTGCGTCTTCTGCGGGATCGGCTGTTGGTGTGCGGGAGAGGTCTTGTGAGGTCAAGGGTGAGTCCTTATGGTAGTTTGTCTTGTTTTCGCTAGTCGGGCTGTCCGAATAGTCTTCCCATGATAGAAGCCGTGTCCGCAGGTTGGCCAGTCTTGTGGTGTATCTCTCCGGTGCTGGGAAACGGTGAAATTGCTATGGGTCAAGCCGATGGGATAGAATCGTTTCTGCTGTCTTTCGTGATACCAATGTTTGGTGTGGGCAGTATCGAGGAGGATTCGCCTAGCGGCCTATGGCGCACGCCTGGAACGCGTGTTGGGTTCACGCCCTCGGGGGTTCAAATCCCCCATCCTCCGCGCAAAAATTAGGTCTCCCATCCCTGCTGGGGTGGGGGATTTTTTTGTTTAACTTTGTTGCCTCGACTTCCTACTTTTCGTCCCATATCCTGGGAAATAACCTGGGATCTGGGACGAAAAGTAGGAAGTCGAGAACGGCACAGGTGAGGGTGGCGCATAGAAAACCCCGGAAGCGCTGGGCTCCCGGGGTGGGTGCGGAGACGGGGGGATTTGAACCCCCGGTCGGGGAACCCCGACCCTTCATTAGCAGTGAAGTCCATTCGGCCGCTCTGGCACGTCTCCAATCCTGTCTTTGGCCGGCTCGTCAATGGCGGGCCGCAAGACAGTATTCACCATAGTAGCCGGTTCTTATGGCGAGGTCAAAGCAGGATGGGACTGCGGGGGAGAGGGGGAGCCCCTGTAACATTTTGTAATAATCCGACACGGCCCCGGAGGAGAACCACAAAAATAGGGGACATGTAAACCCGGGTATTACAAGCATCTACCTAACGGTGTCCCTATAAGTAATGACATGTTATTTCTAGCTTTTTGAAGTGTTGATGATGCTCAATAGGTTAACAAGAACATCGACAGGCTAAGGACATGAGGGCATGGCTGATATTCTTCAATTCGACTATGATCTGCTGCAAAGCTTTATCGATAATTTCAAAAACTGTGCAACCACGATGGAAAATTTTAACCGTTCTCTGGCTCCTCCGGTGAGTGTGGCAGGCACATGCTTGTCATGGGTTCCCGTTTCCTTGCCTTTCGTCCGGATCGATAGTAGGTCGGGTGTGGGCGGGGTCTGTGTGCACGAGAGGTGTGAGAGTACATGAAAAGAGTCCCCGGGGGAACACCCGGGGACTCTGTGCGGCGGATGGTAAGGGATTTGAACCCTTGAGACGGGGTTACCGCCTACTGGTTTTCAAGACCAGCTCCTTAGGCCGCTCGGACAACCATCCGGGAAAGACTCTACTGGATGCCCTCTCGCTTTGCAAAACCGCGGCGGGGTAGAGTGCTCTAGACCATGATGTCGCCCGGGGTAGGCGGCGGTAGCCTCGCCGCCGGGCTGGATCCACCCGTAAGCCGCCCTACCTGTAGGGCGGAGAAAAGCCGAACCGGGGAGCGATAAAACCGGGGTTTGTGTCTGCTCCACCCACTGCTTCATAAAACATCTTTTTCGGTGATAGGCCCGGTCACGCTGTGATCTCCCTAAAAATATAGATATGTTGGATGAGACACATACACTATTTTTCTCTAGGACACACACTATGAGTGAAACCGTACAGGCCGCGGAGCCTGCAGAAGACAGCCGTCCACCGGCATACGTTGACCCCGAGGTGCTTGAGGCCGAACACCGCACCTGGACCCCCAAAAAAATAGCGCTATGGGTGGCCATATCGCTGCTGGGTGCGGTGAGCTGGTGGATGCTGGCCATCGTGCGTGGCGAAACCGTCAACGGTATCTGGTTTGTTTTTGCTGCCGTCTGCTCCTACCTGATCGGCTACCGATTCTACTCGCGCTACATTGAGGCCAAGCTGACCCAGCCCGATGACCGCCGGGCAACCCCGGCCGAATACGATGCCGACGGTAAAGACTACGCCGCCACCGACCGCCGAGTCCTCTACGGCCACCACTTTGCGGCTATTGCCGGAGCCGGCCCACTGGTTGGCCCTGTGCTTGCCGCCCAGATGGGTTTTCTACCGGGCACGATCTGGATTATTGTGGGCGTTATTTTTGCCGGTGCGGTACAGGACTATCTGGTGCTTTTCTTCTCCATGCGCCGCGGCGGGCGTTCACTGGGCCAGATGGCCAAGGAAGAGCTGGGAACCGTGGGTGGCTACGCGGCAATCCTTGCAACTCTGGCGATCATGATCATTATTACCGCTATCCTCGCCCTGGTGGTGGTAAACGCCCTGGGTGAATCCCCCTGGGGTGTGTTCTCGGTGGGCATGACCATCCCGATCGCCCTGTTTATGGGTGTTTATCTGCGTTACATTCGCCCCGGAAAGGTGGGCGAGGTTTCACTGATTGGTTTTGTGCTGTTGATGGTGGCCATTATCGCCGGTGGCTGGGTTGCCGACACCTCCTGGGGTGTGGAGTATTTGACTCTTGACCGGGTGACACTGGCCTGGGCCGTGATTATTTACGGTTTTATTGCCGCGATTTTGCCGGTGTGGCTACTGCTGGCGCCGCGTGACTACCTGTCAACCTTCATGAAGGTGGGAACCATTGTTCTGCTGGCGGTGGGTATTGTTGTGGTGCGCCCGGAAATTTCTGTTCCGGCCTTCTCCGAGTTCGCTTCGCGGGCAGACGGCCCGGTCTGGTCGGGTTCCCTTTTCCCCTTCCTTTTTGTGACCATTGCCTGCGGTGCCCTATCGGGCTTCCACGCTCTGATCGCCTCGGGCACCACACCCAAGATGGTGGAGAAGGAGCGGCAGGTTCGTTTTATCGGCTACGGCGGTATGCTCATGGAGTCCTTTGTGGCGATCATGGCGCTGGTGGCTGCGATTACCGTTGACCGCGGTATTTATTTCGCCATGAACTCGGGCGCCGGTGCTACCGGTGGCACGGTTGAGGGCGCGGTTGCCTTTGTGAATTCGCTGGGTCTTGCCGGTGTCAATGTCACACCCGAGCTTCTGAGTGAGACCGCCGCGAACGTGGGCGAACACAGCATTGTTTCGCGAACCGGCGGTGCCCCCACCCTGGCGGTGGGCATGGCGGGCATCATGCACAATATGATGCCGGCTTTTGATCTGATGAGCTTCTGGTACCACTTTGCCATTATGTTTGAGGCGCTCTTTATTCTGACCGCCGTTGACGCCGGCACCAGGGTTGCCCGCTTTATGCTGTCAGATACCCTGGGCAATTTCTTCCCCCGTTTCCGTGACCATAACTGGAGGCCGGGTGCCTGGATCACCACGGCTGTGATGGTTGCCGGCTGGGGCGGTATTCTGATTCTGGGTGTAACAGACCCGCTGGGCGGTATCAACACCTTCTACCCGCTCTTTGGTATTGCCAACCAGCTGCTGGCCGCTGTTGCCCTTGCCGTGTGCCTGGCGATTGCGGCGAATAAGCGCAAGTTTAGGTATCTGTGGATTATTGCGGTACCGCTTGCCTTTGACCTGGTGGTCACGGTGGTGGGCTCCTGGCAGAAGATTTTTAGTTCTGACCCCAAGGTGGGTTACTGGGCTAACCACAGCGCCTACAGGCAGGCCCTCGAGTCCGGTGCCGAGAGTTTTCAGGCGGCCCAATCACCCCAGGCGATTGAGGCAGTGGTGCGCAATACCTTTGTGCAGGGTAGTCTCTCGATCGTGTTTGTGGTGCTCACCCTGGTTGTGGTGGTGATGGCGGTCGTTGAGGTGGTTCGTGCCTGGCGCGGGCACCAGGGCCACTCGCACGAGAACCCCTATATTGAGTCGAAGATTTATGCCCCGGCCGGTTTGGTGGCCACTCCCGCAGAGCGTGATGTGGAGAAAGAGTGGCGGAAGTTCTACGAGGAGCACCCCGAGGAGCTCGCCGGCTCTTCCGGACACGGCGGGCACTGACAGGTACCGGACGGGCTGCTCTGCGCACCCGTTTGGGTGAGATGAAAGGTTATTGACTGTGGTGACTACCCTGAAAAGATTTTTCACCGGGTTAACCTGGTATGCGCGCGGTGTGCTGGGTGCTGATAAATATCAGAAGTATCTTGCCCACCACCGGCAGAGCGGGTCTCAGGAGCCGCCCATGACAGAGCGGCAGTTCTGGCGGGACTACACTGACCGTATGGAGAAGAACCCCGGTAGTCGCTGCTGCTGATAGCCAAAAAATCTTCGTGAGGGGCGGGCCTAGGCCCGCCCCTCACAAATGCCCGGATCATGCCACCGGCCGCTGAGGTGAATATTAATGAGGTCGTCACGGCGAGACACCAAAAATTTAGGGTAACCTAATAATTAGGTGGAGATGTTGGGAGGGGGTACCCGTGGGACTCAAAGATTTTTTGCAGAAACGCCGCGATGATACAGAGTTGGGCGGTGGCGTGTGGCGTCGCGCCCATGACCGTTTTAACCGGGGGATAGATCGGTTTCACCAGATTCTGGAGAAGCTTCCCAATGACGAACTTCTCGACCTGGTGGTGCCGGAAGCAAACACGCTGGCCGACTTGATTCCGAGGGTGCGGTCTATAGCTGTTGAGGCGCAGGAGCTGGCCCCCAGTGACAGCCTCGATATTCCCCATTCTGACGATGGCGTGTATGCGGATCTTCACCGGAGCCTCTCGCGAGCGGGTAACGCGGTGGCCCTGTGTGCTGAGGCACTAGCTATGACCCGCTGCGCCGGTGACTGCATTTTTCGGTGTGACCGCCAGCTGGCGGTCACACGCAGGGTGCAAACGGTGGTTGAGCATGTTGAGGCTGCCGAGGCCCATCTGATGCGGGCTAGACACGGTGCGCAGGCTCTGACCGGCTGATGGGTATTCGCCGCGGGTTTGGCCTGTGTATGGGTCTTCTTCTGGCAACCGGGGCCGCGGGTGCTGCCGGTATTCTTGCCACACTTCTCTTGCACGGTGTTGAGGGGGTGTTTGCTCTGCTCACCGGTGCCTCTACGAGCTGGGTGGGGCCGCTGGCTATGGGCTTTGCCGGGTTCTTAGCCGGCTGTCTCTGGTGGTCCATTCGAGGTAGGCCGCTACCCAGCCTCACAGCGGTGGTGAAAGATCCCGCAAAAGATTTTCCGGTGGGGCGGAATACCCTTGACGCCGCGGTGCAGATATTCATAGTGGGTGCGGGCGCCTCCGTGGGGCGCGAGGTCGCTCCCCGCCAGTTCGCCGCGGCTCTCACCCACCGGTTGACCGGGCTTTTATCCCTTACTCTTGAAGATCGCCGGGTGCTGATGGCGGGTAGTGCCGGTGCGGCCCTGGGCGCTGTCTATAACACGCCTTTTGCCGGTGCGCTGTATACGCTGGCGGTGATGCTTGGGTCTGCGCGTCCGCTGGCTGTGGTGGTTGCTCTGGGGTCTTCGTGGGGAGGGGTGGCTATCGCCAGTGCGGTGCACAGCGGGCACAGCTACTATTCCTTTCCGCAGCAGACTATCACGGCGCAGGTCTGGATCTTGTTTCCGGCGATTGTGGTGCTGTGCAGTCTGGTCGGTGCTATCTTCCGCCGTCTGTGTGCCGGGGCAAAGCGGAGCCGTGTGCCGGCACACTATCTGCCGATCACTATAGCCGCTGCCATGGCGGCAACCGGGATGGTGGCCCTGTGGCAGCCCGATATTGTCGGTAACGGTGTGCTCGTGCTGAGTAGCGGCTTCAACGGGAGCCTCTCACTGCAGAGTCTTGCCCTGCTGTTTTTTCTAAAACCGCTGTTCACGCTGCTTACCCTACGTGCGGGGGCGGTTGGAGGTGTCCTCACCCCCGCCCTGGCTCTCGGGTGTGCCGGCGGGGGAGTGCTCGCCCACCTCACCAACACCGCGGATACGGCCCCGCTTGTGATGGCTCTTACCGCTGCCGCGGTGCTCTCTGTTTCCGAGCGTTCAGCATGGTTTGGTAGCATTTTCACCGCCGAACTGATCGGGGCCGATATTGAGTTCACCCTGCTTATTGGGCTGGCCTGCCTGGGTTCTCGCGCTGTACAGGTGGTCGCGGGGAGGCTGCCCCTGAGGCCGGGTCGAAAAAACGGGGGCAGACAGTAGCTTAAACTGTGCCGGTATGCCCCCTAAAATAGGGCCGTCATAGATTATGATGGTTTTTGCCACTCGCATTCTCTTAGCCTTTGAAGGATCTCATGAATCGCTACGCCCATATAGACGCCATGCGCGCCTTTGCTGTTCTCCTCGTGGTTTTTTCGCACGCGGGCCTCACCTTTGTGCCGGGCGGCTCGGGTGTCACCATGTTCTTTGTCATCTCGGGCTTTATTATCACCTTCCTCCTACTGCGGGAGCGTGAAAAAACCGGTGGGTTCGACATCGGCGGCTTCTATATGCGCCGGCTGATCAAAATCGTTCCCTCCCTGGTTTTGGTGGTTGTTATTCCCACGCTGATCTATATGGCTTTCGGGGGCCCCATCGATGTTGTTGATTTTCTGGGGCAGATTTTTTTCTTCTTTAACTGGCGTTACCTGGATTCCGAGATTATGGTGCTTCCGGGAACCCATGTGACGTGGTCGCTGGCGATTGAGGAGCAGTTCTACCTTGTTTTTGCGCTGATCTGGCTGTTGGCGGTCAAGAGTAAGCACTATATGAAGATAGTGGTAGCTATCGCTGTAAGTGCTATCACCTATTCGGTGGTTGCCCGCCTGGTGCTCAGCCTTCAGGGCGCACCCGGTAACCGTATCTATTTCGGTACCGATACCCGGGTGGAGGCGATCGCTATCGGCACCCTGGTTGCGGTCTGGTTTTTTTCCTATCGCTCCACCGATGCGGTGCGGGGCAGAGTGATTGGCAACCATTTTGCGCGGGTGGAAGCAGATAGCGGTGATCGTGCTGTCCCCCTGCTGGGCCGCAACTGGGTCATCCTGTTGGCCGTGACCATGTATGTGGTTTCGCTGGTGATCCGCGACGACTTCTTCAGGGACACCGTGCGCTACACGATGCAGGCGGTGGCCGCGGCCCTCATGATCCTGTGGGGGCAGGTGGCCTCGCGCCAGCGGATGGGGGACGCTCTCATGAATATTCTTCGCTGGCGTTTTCTTCAGCTGCTGGGGTTGGCAAGCTACTCAATCTACCTATCGCACGATGTGCTTTACAAGGTGATGGAGCCCCACCTGGAGTTTCTGCCCCCGGCTCTCCGGGTGCTGGTGATGGTGTCCGCCGGTCTGGCACTGGGCATCACCATCTATAAGGTGGTTGAGGTTCCCGCGTTGGCTTTCAAGGACCGCTATTTTGCCTCGGCGAACACCAGAGCGGAGCGGGAAGCGTCTTCCGCGGGTACCGGTCAACGAGCTTGACGGTGAGCTCTTCTGATCGAGTTTGCTTTGTGAGATGTACGGTTATACGGGCTGTCGGGGCGGGCCGGTGTAGCCCGTGTCCGCCCCGACAGCCCGTTGAGTTTTTAGAATTCGAGAAGAACCTTGATAGCCTCACGCTGGTCCATGAGCCGGTAGCCTTCTGCCGCCTCCTCAAAGGGTAGGCGGGCGTCAAAGACCTTACCGGGGTTGATGGTGCCCTCAAAGATGAGGTCAATCAGTGTGGGCAGGTAGGTGCGTACAGCGGCGGGGCCACCAAAGAGATGCACCTCGGCAAAGAAGAGCTCACCGCCGTCGAGCTCCACACCGTGGGAAACGCCCACGTAGCCCACGTGTCCGCCGCCGCGGCAAGAGTGGATAGCCTGGCGCATCGACTCCTGGGTGCCGACAGCCTCAACCACGGAATCTGCGCCGTAGCCGTCGGTCATCTCAAGAATCTTGGCAACGCCCTCGTCGCCACGCTCGGTGACGATATCGGTGGCGCCAAATTCGCGGGCTAGTTTCTGCCGTTCGGGGTTGCGGCTCATCGCAATGATTCTTTCTGCCCCCAGCTGTTTGGCGGCCAAAATAGCTGAGAGTCCCACGGCCCCGTCACCCACGACCACGACTGTCTTACCGGGGCCGGCCTGGGCTTCAACGGCAGCAAACCAGCCGGTACCCAGCACATCGGAGGCTGCCAGGAGACTGGGAATCAGGTCCGGGCTCGGCTGGGAGGGGGTGGCGACCAGGGTGCCGTCTGCCATCGGCACCCGCATTTTTTCGGCCTGTGCCTTGCTGGCAAACTGGCCGCGAATACACTTTGAGGGGTAGCCGTCTTGACAGTTGCGGCACTCACCGCAGGAAAAGACAAAGGAGCCGACCACAAAGTCGCCCACCTTCACGTTTTTGACCTCGGAACCAACCTGTTCAACAACACCAACGTATTCGTGACCGCAGGAAGAGCCCTTCTCCACCGGCTGGGCTCCGCGGTAGGGCCACAGGTCAGAGCCGCAAATACAGGCGGCTGCCAGTTTGATAACGGCATCGGTGGGTTCTTCAATAACCGGTTCGGCAACGTCAATGACCTCAACATCGCCCGGTGCGTTCATGACCACTGCACGCATTGATCTTCTCCTTGAGTATTTTCGACATAGGTTTTGGGGTGGTCTGTGCTCCACCCCGGGGGTCGGTACTTTTAAGCCTAACCCCGCAACGCCCGTCCCGGAAGGTACTGACAGTACCCCGGCCGAGAGGCCGGAGGCGAAATGTGCACGGGTGTTCACTTGCCGGGCTACCGGGGTAAAACACCGCCAACTAAACTGGTGGTAGTGAGACTCGTTTGGCGGAACTTTAGCTGAATACCCCTAAGGAGATACCGTGCCCCACTTTCACCGCAACGAACGCGCAGCGTCGCTACCTGCCCGCCTCTCCCGCTCCTGGCTGTTGGTCTCGGCCGCTTCCGATGAGGAGACGATTGCCGCGGCCCTTGAGTCGGAGGCGGACTCTATTCTTCTCGACCTTGAAGACGGCTGCCCCGCAGAGCAGAAGGATGAGGCGCGTGAGAAGGTGGTAAAACTGTTGGGGGGCGAGCTGGAGACGTGGGTTCGTATCAACGCTATGGGGACAGAGCACTGGAATAAAGACGTGCGCGCGCTCAACGGGCTGAAGGGTTTACGCGGGGTGATGTTGGCAACCACCGAACACCCGGACCAGGTGACCCGCACCGCTATGATGTTGGCTGCGGGCACACCGGTGATAGCGCTGATTGAATCGGCCCTGGGTATTGTTAACGTCGTTGATATTGCTCGCGCACCGGGCACCTTCCGCCTGGCTTTCGGTGTGGGGGACTACCGCCGTGATACCGGTGTTTCTGCCGACCCAATGGCGCTGGCTTACGCCCGTTCTCAGCTGGTGGTTGCCTCCCGAGTGGGTGAGCTGCCGGGTCCAATTGACGGCCCTTCCGTGGGTAAGCAGGGTGGGGCTCTCCTCAGGGACTGCGCTACAACTACCAGCCACGGTATGACCGGCAAGCTGCTGCTTGACCCCGGGCAGGCAGAGACCATTAATATTGCGTTGGCTCCGAGTGAGGAAGAGATTCAGTGGGCTCAGGAGATGCTTCAGGACACCGGGTCTGGTTCGGTGCCCAAAGATGGTTCTTACCTACCGCGGTTGGCGCGCGCTCGTAAAGTGTCTGAGCTCGCAAAAACCTACGGCCTATGGCGCAGCTAAATTTATCATCGTGATAATAAATTATTATACTTTTTGCGCGGAGTGGAGTAGTATGGGACTCATACCCAGGGAGTAGGGACTCAACGAGGAGCTTCACCCACAAACTCTTCACAAAAATGAGAGAAAAATTATCACTACGGGTCATTTGAACATGAACCCTTTGAAAGTTTTTCGCTCTCGCAGGCGCTCGTCATCCCGCACTCTGTGGTCTTGGAAACCTTGACTTACCAGGAGAACAACATGTCGAGCAGATCCCACGCCGCGCAAGACAATAAGGTAGGCTCACCCGAGAGCCCCGTACCCCCGGATGCGATCGAGCGCACGGGGCAAGAAACAGGCCGGCCGCCCGCCTGGAATAAAAGTGACACCCTATGGATGCTCAGCCTCTTTGGCACGGCTATCGGGGCCGGCGTTTTGTTTCTGCCAATCAACGCGGGAATCGGCGGAATCATTCCCCTGCTGATTATGAGCGTGGTAGCGTTCCCCATGGTTTACTGGGCCCACCGCGGGCTCACACGCTTCGTGCTTTCGGGCACAAATGAAGACGCGGACCTGACCCAAACGGTTGAGGAACACTTTGGCAAAACTGCCGGGGCGGTGATGACCGTGCTCTACTTCCTTTCGGTCTACCCGATTCTGCTGGTCTACTCGGTGACCATCACCAACACCGTTAACTCCTTTATCGAAAATCAACTGCATATGGATCCGCTTCCCCGCGGACTGCTCTCTTTTGTCCTGGTCGGCGGACTCATCCTTATCGTGCGCATGGGCAAAGACATGGTGGTTAAGGTGATGTCGGTTCTGGTATACCCCTTTATCGGTATCCTGGTTCTGCTAGCCCTCTACCTGATTCCCAAATGGAATACCTCGCTCTTTACCACCTTTGACCCCGCGGTGGCCCGCGAAGCATCGGGAAACAGCCTCATGGTTACCCTCATGCTCTTGGTTCCGGTTATGGTTTTCTCGTTCAACCACTCGCCCATGATCTCTTCGTTCGCGGTGGACCGCCGCCAGAAATACGGTGTTCACGCTGACTATAAAACCGGCCAAATTCTGCGCCGCGCCGAAATTCTCATGGTTATCGTGGTGATGTTTTTTGTTTTCTCGTGCGCACTGAGCCTCAGCCCCGCCGACATGGCTCGGGCTAAAGAGCAAAATATCACCATTCTCTCCTACCTGGCTAACCACTTTGATAACCCGCTCATTCAGTGGGTTGCCCCCATTATCGCCATGATTGCTGTAGCAAAGTCCTTCCTGGGGCACTACCTGGGTGCCGCCGAGGGCTTTGAGGGGATCGTCGTCAAATCGGCCAACGCCTCGGGTAAGCGTCAGGTGACCCGCAACAAGACTCTGGCCAATGCCACTTTAATCTTTATGCTGGTTTCGTCTTGGTTGGTGGCCTGGGCAGACCCCTCGGTGCTGGGCATGATTGAGACCCTCTGCGGGCCCACTATCGCAATACTGCTCTTCCTCATGCCCATGTGGGCTATCCACACCGTGCCGGCGCTCAAAAAGTACCGGGGCAGGGCATCCAACTACTTTGTGTTCTTTATGGGTCTGGTGGCTCTTGCCACGATTATCTACAGCATTGTTCAGGCTCTCTAGATTATTCACCGTCTTTCTACACAGGAGTAGATCATGTTTATTAGTGTTTTTGATATGTTCAAGATCGGGATTGGGCCCTCGAGTTCCCACACCTTAGGGCCCATGAAGGCCGGTAAGGCTTTTGTGGATCAGCTGATCCGCGAGGAGAAGCTTGACGCTGTTACCCGGGTCCGAGCCAACATCTACGGGTCGCTGTCGCTGACCGGTATCGGTCATTCTACAGACAAGGCAATTTTGTTGGGGCTTGCCGGCGAAGAGCCCGAGACCGTGGATATTGACAGCATCGATACTTTCACCGGCAGGGTGCGAGAAACCGAAAGGCTCCTGCTTGGCGGGGTGCACGAGGTGGATTTTCCTGCATCCGACGGTTTCCACTTCTACGACGACTGCCTGCCCATGCACGAGAACGGTATGTGCCTGGTGGCTTTCGCGGGGGATGAGGAACTGCTGCATAAAACCTACTACTCTATTGGTGGCGGTTTTATTGTGGACCAAGAGAACTTTGCTCGCCGGGATGAAACCGGCGTTAAGGTTCCCTTCAACTACAGCAGTGCCGCTGACCTGTTGGCTTTCTGCACCGAGCACGGTATCAGCATCCCCGAGGTGGGGTGGACCAATGAACTTGCGGTGGCCGATGAGGCGGATATCCGAGCCCACATGAATCAGGTCTGGGAGGTTATGCGCACCGGGGTTCAGCGCGGATCAACCACCGACAGTGTGCTTCCCGGTAATCTTTTGCTACCGCGCCGGGCGGCCGCTCTGCGCCGTCGATTGGAGACACAGAAATCTAATCCGGCCCTGGACATGATGAGCTGGATCAATATGTTTGCCATGTCTGTCTCGGAAGAAAACGCCGCCAGTGGCAGGGTGGTCACCGCACCCACCAACGGAGCCTGCGGGGTGGTTCCTGCTGTTCTGCACTACTACGACAAGTTTGTGGAGCCGGTGAACGATAAGAATCTTGCCGACTATATTTTGACCTGTACCCAGATCGCCGCACTGTACAAGATGAATGCTTCCATCTCGGGGGCCGAAGTCGGCTGTCAGGGAGAGATTGGGGTGGCCTGTTCGATGGCTGCTGCCGGTCTTGCCCAGCTCATGGGCGCTAGCCCCGAACAGGTGTGTATTGCCGCGGAAATCGGTATGGAACACAACCTGGGGCTCACCTGCGACCCGGTTTTGGGTCAGGTGCAGGTTCCCTGTATCGAGCGAAACGGTGTTGCGGCGGTGGAAGCGGTCAATGCGGCTAACATGGCGCTGCAGCGAGAATCCACTCCCTGCGTTTCCCTGGATAAAGTGATTGAAACCATGTACATGACGGGTAAAGATATGAACCGTAAGTACCGCGAAACGTCTTTGGGAGGTCTCGCCTCGGTTATTCACGTGGCCCCCTGCGGCTAACACGTATCTCGTAGCGTGAGAAAGAGAGTGTTCCATCGTCGATCAAAAAACGGTGGAGCCCTCTCTTTTTTGATTCTTTATGCGATAATAATTTTAAATTTTCAAGAATGTGAGTCTCCGCGATGTTCAAGGTAGTAAAGAATATGGCAGTGGAATCCAGTGATCAGCAAGGATTTATCGAACAATACATTCCCCTGGTAGATTTTCTTGGCCAAGCTATGGGCCCCAATGTGGAGGTTGTTCTCCACGACCTAGACGTGCCAGACAGGTCGGTGGTCGCTATCGCAAATGGTCATATCAGTGGCAGAAAAATAGGCGGGCCTGTGACCGATTTTGCGCTATGGTTTATGAAGCAGGGTGGGGCAGAACACCTGCCCATGCTCACCGGCTACCGTGCCGTGAACCCCGAGGGAAGAATCTGCCGTTCCTCCAGCTATTTCTTGCGGGACAAAAATAATACTATGCGCGGTATGCTCTGCATCAACGTTGATATGAGCCACTGGTCTCAGCTGCAACAGACCGTTTCTCGGGCACTTGACGCTGTGGGGTTTGTCCATGTGTCGGAGGAGCAGACCGCAGTGCTGGACGGCTCAGATAGGCCCTCTCTCCAAGATCGTCGGCGAGTATCCGAGCTAGCCCCGGCGGGGGCCCCACCGGACAACGAAAAGCGGAGCAAAGCCCTGCCCGATAAAATCGCGCAGCCGGAGGTACCGGAGGCAGAACCTATCACCGAAAACCTACGTGCCGACGTGCAAAACCTGCTCGAGTCCATGCTCGATCAAGCTACCGCCCGATATGAAACTCAGCCGGAAAGACTCCAGCGTGACGAACGTCTGAGCATCATCACATTCCTTGAAGAATCGGGTTTCTTCCTCCTCAAGGGAGGTATTACCGCCGCAGCAGAACGGCTGGGCGTCTCTGAACCCACCATCTACCGGGACCTTGTGAGAGTGCGAAACCAGATGTGAAATAGAAAAACTTTTTCTGCCGGCACACCTTTCAGAGCAGAGAGGGAGTCTACAATGGGGGCATGATTTTCAAGGCAGTCGGGGAGGGGCGGCCCTACCCTGAACACGGTCTCACTCAGCGCACCTGGGGAACCATCGCCCCGGAACAGGTGCGGCTTGACAGTCTCATTACCACGCAGCGAAAACTGGATTTGGGTACTCTACTTGAAGAGGATTCCACCTTCTACGGGGACCTTTTTCCGCACGTCGTTCGCTACCGGGGAGAGCTCTATCTTGAAGAGGGCGTGCACCGGGCCCTCCGTACGGCCCTGCAACGCCGCACAATCATGTACGCCAGGGTGCTCGACCTAGATACACTGCACCCCGGTTTACTCAACCGCGGCTAGGAAACCGCGCTCAGTGTGACCGTCTCCTGCTGACCGGTGATTCGCACCGGGTTACCCTGCTCGTCAAACCGGGCGCCCAGACCCATCTGGATAAAACGGATGGTGGATTCGATGTGGCGTGCCCGAGCCTGCGCGTCGGGGGCCCCATCGGTGCGATTGGCGCTTGCGGTGAGTGAGCCGTGCACCAGCTGTGCTACTTCACGGAGATCGTTGTGCGGCAGATAGCCCTGATTCATGGCCTCTCCCAGGATGGTGGAGAGTATGATTTGAAGGCCCGAGATGTGTTTACCCAGTTTGGCGTAGGACTCGGGGGAGAGCACCGAGCGCATGGCCGGCCCCGGCGGAATATGGTGCAGGGAGAGACGGTCTATTTCGAGCCGGATATAGACCGCTAGCTTTTCAATGGGGTTGGTAATTCCCTCAAGCGCCTCATTGAGTTCGGCCGTAAACTTGTCTGTCTCGTCTAGGGCGTAGGCGACCAGGAGCTCGCCCATGTCGGCAAAATAGTTGTAGACAGCGGTGCGGCCGATACCGGCATTTTTTGCCACGTCTGTCATGGTGAGCCCGGGAAGCCCGTGCGAGTAGAGGAGGCGACCAAAAGAGTCGAGGATAGCCCGCTTGGTGTTTTCACGCTGGGCGGCGTTTGATGCTGCTGAGATTCGAGGCATACTGACACTTTATACCTATATGTCACCAATTAGTGACACATGTGCCCGAAGTGTCAACTAATTTTGCTCAAACGTACAGGAATCAAGTAGGATTTTCACGCCCGGGTGGCAGACGGGCCCAGAATCAATGACCGATCAAAATATTTGAGGATACCCATGCCCGCACACGATCAACAGAGCTCAGCCACCTACGCCAGCCCGTCCCGCACCTACTATGATCTTCTTCTGGGAGCCTCGGCAATTATTCTGGTGCTCTCCAATATAGCCGCGACCAAGGGTGTGGCATTCGGCCCCGTGCTGACCGACGGCGGTTTCTTCCTCTTCCCTCTGGCCTATGTCATCGGCGATGTGCTCTCGGAGGTCTATGGTTTTGGAAAGGCGCGCAGGGCAATCCTGTTCAGCTTCTGCTCGGCGGTTGCTGCGAGCCTAACTTTTTGGGTTCTGATTGCGCTGCCCGGGGCCGATTTCTATGAGAATCAGCCGGCACTGGAGGCCGTGCTGGGCCCGGTCCCGCTAGTGGTGGTGGGTTCGCTCACCGGCTACCTGGTAGGTCAGCTGCTGAACTCCTGGGTGATGGTGCGCATGAAAACACGCTTTGAGGGCCGTTTCTTGGTGGGCCGACTGGTGGGATCCACCGTGGTTGGTGAACTGGCAGACACCGTGATTTTCTGTACGGTCGCCGCCCCCATTATCGGCATTAGCAGTGTGGGCGACTACCTTAACTATGTGGTGGTTGGCTACATCTACAAGTGCCTGGTTGAGTTTGTGCTGATGCCCATCACCGTGCCCGTCATTGGCTGGTTTAAACGCCATGAACCCTCCTACCCCGGCAGCGGGCACTAGCGCGTCAGCCGCCTGCCTATCTCAGCACGCAAAAAATCCGCCATAAATTTTCGGATAAGCCTTATGCCCGGAGTACGATGGTGAATCACACTCAATTTGTTCCTTGATCAGCAAGTAGGTTGACATATGGCCTCTCATAAAGAACAGGGCGCTCAGGGTTCGCTTGATCGCTCTCTGAATCACGGCCAAATGACCATGATTGCGTTGGGTCT
This sequence comes from Rothia sp. 18CD1-1, assembly GCF_055285355.1. Classification (NCBI taxonomy): domain Bacteria; kingdom Bacillati; phylum Actinomycetota; class Actinomycetes; order Micrococcales; family Micrococcaceae; genus Rothia; species Rothia sp. 18CD1-1. Next base: position 182,396 of record NZ_JBUZLI010000004.1, read on the forward strand.
GGCCGTGGGGACGGGGCTCTTTCTCGGGTCCGGCCGCGCCATCAGTATTGCGGGCCCCGCTGTGATTGTCTCGTACGCTATCGGATCGCTACTGGCCGCTATTATCGGTGCCTGCGCCGGTGAAATGGCGGTGCGTTACCCGGTACGCGGAGGGTTTGGCACTATAGCGGCTAAGTTTCTGGGCCCCTTCGCCGGCTATCTTACCCGCTGGGCTTACGTGGCCACCATGGTGCCGCTGGCCGGTGCTGAACTCGTGGCGGTGGGGCAGTACATGATGTACTGGTACCCCGATATTCCGCTCTGGGTGTGGGTTGCGGTATCCACGCTCATTATTGTGGGACTCAATGCCACCACGGTCAAAAATTTTGGCACCCTGGAGTTTTTTCTCTCCTCGATCAAGGTGATAGCGGTGATCGTCTTTATCATCTTTGGCCTGGTCCTGGTCTTTTTTGGTCTGCCGGATACCCCGCCGGCTGGCCTGGATAACCTGGTCGATGACGGCGGTTTTATGCCCATGGGTGTCGGCTCCATCTTTATTGCCCTGGCTGTGGTCATGTTTTCTTTCGGTGGTATTGAGATGATCTCCATCTCGGCAGCTGAGGCGCAGGACCCTGTGAGGTCGGTGCGTTCTGCTGCCAAGGCCATGATGTGGCGGTTGGCCTTCTTCTACGTGCTCTCCCTCTTTGTGGTGCTCTGCCTGATTCCCTGGCGTGAGGCATCGGGACTACAGGGGGATATAGAGACCTCCCCCTTTGTGCTGGTTTTCTCGACGGTACACATTCCTTTTATTGCCGGAATCACCAATTTTGTGGTGCTTATTGCCGCTCTCTCCGGTGCCAACGCAGCCCTCTACGGGTCCACCCGCCAGCTGCACGCTCTCGCCCACGACCGCATGGCCCCCCGTATCCTGGCGCGTACCAGCCATCGCGGCGTACCCAAACCTGCGCTGGCGGTATCGACCCTGGGGTCGGTGGTAGCGGTGGTTCTTTCCATCTCCGGGGTGGGCGGAATCTTTACCCTGCTCATGGCTCTGGTGACACTCTGCGTGGTGGTCACCTGGTTCATGATTCTTTTCAGCTACCTGAGTTTTAAACGGCAGGAGGGTAATTCGTCGCCCTTCCGTGTCTGGGGTGGGGCTGCCACCGCCTGCCTGGCAATTCTAGGGCTTATCATCACCTTTGTATCGCTTTTTCTGGTGAGCGATATGGCGGGCTCGGCCACGGTAGGGCTTATTTTCTTTGCCTTTATCTCGGTGATTTACCTGCTTTTTGTGCGCAAAGTACAGACCTCGGATAACTCTGCTTTCGATGAAGCCGGTCGGGTTGTCGCGTCGGAGTCGTCGCGCTAAACAAAATATCAATGTACTGTTCATCTACTTTCTAAGGGTTTCTTGTGGTTTCTTCGGTACAAGATCCCGCGCAGAAGAATGCGCAGGGTCTACAACGTTCTCTGACTCACGGTCAGATGACCATGATTGTGATGGGTTCTGCCCTGGGCACCGGTCTATTCCTGGGCTCGGGTAGTGCTATTAGTATGGCGGGTCCGGCTGTGATTGTTTCGTACGCTATCGGCTCGCTGCTGGCCGCCATTATTGGTGGCAGTGCCGGTGAGATGGCGGTGCACTCACCGGTGCGCGGTGGTTTTGGTTCTATTGCCGCCAAGTATTTGGGGCCTTTTGCGGGTTTTCTTACCCGCTGGGGTTACTGGACTGTCACCATGATTATTACCGGTATTGAACTGGTGGCGGTGGGGTCTTATCTCAAATTTTGGTGGCCGCAGCTTCCCCTGTGGGTGGGGATTGTTGTTTTTGGTGCCGTTATTATTCTGCTAAATATACGGAGCGTCAAATATTTTGGTGGCATGGAGTTTGTGCTTTCCTCCGTGAAGGTGATAGCTCTCGTGATTTTTATTGTGGTGGGTTTGTGCCTGGTTTTCTTTGGGCTTCCCGGCGGGCACGCACCGACCGGAGTGTCCAACCTGACCAATGACGGCGGTTTTATGCCCGGCGGTTTCGGTTCGGTGTGGCTTTCGCTGTCGGTGGTGATGTTTTCTTTTGGCGGTATTGAGATGATCTCGATTTCGGCTGCCGAGGCGAAAGACCCGGCGAGGTCGGTGCGTACCTCGGCTAAGACGATGATGTGGCGGCTGGCAACTTTCTATATTCTCTCGCTTTTTGTGGTGGTTTCGGTGATTCCCTGGAGACAGGCGGGGCAGCTGGGGCATGATGTTGAAGCGTCTCCTTTTGTGCTCGTTTTTTCGGAGCTGGGTGTTCCGGCTATTGCCACGATTACTAATCTGGTGGTGCTGGTTGCGTCCCTTTCGGCGGCTAACGCTAACCTTTATGCGGGCACCCGGCTCATGCACTCGCTGGCGACCGATAGTATGGCGCCTGCGGCACTGGGGAAAACTACCCGTGACGGTATTCCTGCGCGGGCCATGTGGGTTTCCTGTTTGGGCGTGATGCTGGCAATTGTTTTGGCGGTGCTGAGACCCGGTAATGCTTTTACGCTGATGATGACCCTGACCATGGTGAGTGCTCTTACCGTGTGGGTGCTTATTTTGCTTGCCTATATGGCCTTTAAAAGGGTGGAGGGGAACTCGTCTGTCTTTAGGCTCTGGGGTGGGCGGGCCACCGCTGCGGCGGGTATTTTGCTGCTCTTTGCGGTTTGGGCGGCACTCTTTGCTGCCGGAGAGAATGCTTTACCTGCCGCGGTTGGGCTGGTCTACTACCTGGTTTTAACCATGGTTTATTTTGCCCTGGTCAAGCGTGGTTATAGGCCCGATGAGGCTGCTTTTACCGAGGCGCGCAGGGCAAGTTCTACCGGCTCTACCGGGCCGGAAAAGTAAGAGCTGCAGCCGACACTGTGCATACTTGCTTTATACCGTCGGTAAACCTCTCAGCCCCGAGCTTTAAACAGGCACGGATAGGCCCCACGTAAGATATACCGGCTGCGGTATCGGCTACCACTGCTTGGTTACCTCGACGTCGCCGTAGTCGTCGGGGGAGAATCGGGAGTGATAGACCGTGGTCCAGTCGGTCAGCACCACGTCATTGAGTATGGCCTCGTTATAGGAGTCTAGGTCCGCAGAGGTGATGTCGTATGCTGTGAGGAGTTTCTGGGTAATCTGATGATCATATCCGCGGCCTTCAGTGTGCTCACCTTCGTCAAAGGTAGCCGTGATAGAGAGCTTCTTTGTCTTGGAGTCATACAGATTTGAAAAATGAATCCTAAATCCCCCCTCGACAGTTTTTGTAAAATAGAAATCTACTGTTTTCTCTTGGGTATCTATAAAAATAAAATCAATAAAAATAGATTTATATCCTGGGGGAATCTGATCATTATCATATTCATATATCGGTCCGCTACCTACAGGTTCTCCGAGGAAACCGTAGCGTTGAAAAGGGCTTACTCCCTCAATTCTTGGTATTTTATTACCCCCATAACCAAAATAGTTTTGAGTATCATAGAATATTTCATCGAAAATATTCATTCGGAGGGGAAACGTGTTTTTCTTGATCTCGGTAGCTGCCCATGCTGTGTATAGGGTGATGATGATCGTGATCATAATTAATACTAGGGTGCGTTCCGGTGTCTTGGTCATTGGTCTTCACCTCCGGCGTAGGAGCCAAGGTCGTTGTCTTCTTCCTCCAGGGAACGCAGGAAATTATAGGAATCCCGGTAACACTCTGCGTGTGTTCCCAGAGAGTTTCTAGACGGGTTTCGGTATGCCCGGACGACGGCTACCACTGCTTGGTTACCTCGACGTTGCCGTAGTCGTTGGGGGAGAATCGGGAGTGATAGACCGTGGTCCAGTCGGTTAGCACAAGGTCATTGAGGATAGCCTCGTTATAGGAGTCTAGGTCCGCAGAGGTGATGCCTTGTTGAGCTAGAATTTCCTGGGCAGCAGGATCGGTGTACTCTTTGCGTCCTTCGCTGCCTGGAGCTGTTCGTACAGCGGCTGAGATAGATAAACTCCTTGTTTTTGAATCATAGGTATTATGAAAAATGATACTGGTAGTATCATTAATTATCTTTTTAAAATAAACCATAAAATTTTTTTCTTCGCTATCAATAAATGTGAAAGTGATAGAAATAAACTCGTATCCGGCGGGAAGCCGATCATCATCGTATCCATACTCCGGACCCTCGTATACCGGTTCTCCGAGGAGTCCGCCGTAGCGGGGTGAGGTTACCCCGGGTATCTCTTTCAGACCGGCCTTGGCAAGACCCTTAAAATTATTCCTAGTATCGTAGAATATTTCATCGAAAATATTCATTCGGAGGGGAAACGTATTTTTCTTGATCCCGGTAGCTGCCCATGCTGTGCATAGGGTGATGATGATCGTGATCATAATTAATACTAGGGTGCGTTCCGGTGTCTTGGTCATTGGTCTTCACCTCCGGCATAGGAGCCAAGCTCGTTGTCTTCTTCCTCTAGGGAACGCAGGAAATTATAGGAATCCTTGTAGTTCTTCTGCACGTAGTTGCGGACTTCTTCTTCGGGTACTTCCTCGATCCAGGGCGGGGCAAACCCCAGGGCAGCGGCCTGGGCAGCATCTTCTGCACGATAGTACTTCCCGTCTCGTTCAGCATAGGGGGACAGCTGATAGACCTGCTGTTTGACCCGTTCATAGTCAACATTGGTCTTAAACTCTGTAGCCCGGTTGGTCTTACCCTCTCGGAGATCCCGGTAGTAGTCAGCCTGGACCTCCAGATAGCTCTTCGATGGGTTCTCATCCATACGCCGGTCAATATTAACAGCGTCCAGATCAGCCCGATAATCATCATTGCCCAGGCTAGGATCAGCCCCGGCGTCTTTGGTGACATCACCGCGCCAACCCGAAAGCTCCTTGACTATACCAAGATGCATTGCTTGCTCGGTTGCGGTTGTCACCGCCTGATGAGCAAAATCAGTACGACCATCATACTGGCCTTGCTTTTTATACCAGTAATCTTTGAACTTCTCATCAGAGACCTCACCGTAAATTTTTTCGTACTGTGCCCGCATCGCAAGATACGTTTTACTATCCGTGAGTTCATCTTCTTTCACAGCATGAAATCCCTCACCGGATAGGTTGTGCTGTAGGTTGAGTTGGTAGATTAATTTATGAGCTTCTTCCTCGGACAGCCCTAGTTGTTGGTAAACCTCTAGCATATTACCGGTATACGGCAAAAGAGGGCTCACCGTTTGGGTTGGTGATAGTACCGGCCAGGTAGTCGCATTCCATTTCAGAGTATCTACCGGATCATCACCACCGTAGACAGACCGACCCAGGATCTGCACAAAGAGCATGTTCTTCATGTTCTGCGGTAGATGGGAATACACCGGTGCCTCATCAATTCCCTGCTTGATGCGGTACATCAGGTACACGGTCTCATAGCTGAACCCGTACTGCTCCACCAAAGGATAAAGAAACTCAGCCGTCTCAGCATCCATATTGTAGACCTCAGCCATTCGATTCACAAAGTCGGCCAGGCCAACATCCTCCGCGCTATCCTGATCCTCGGTTTTAAAATCGGTTAACAGAAAATTGATCGGCTCAGACACGCCCCTATGGGTCACCGTCACCCGTGAGGCCAACACCCGGGCCGGAGCAAACTCGTACTGGGACCGTATCCGGGAGACCTCAGCCTCATACTCAGCCCGGATCTCATCCACCTCCCGCTGGGCAGCCTCAATCACCCACCGCTGCTCCATCACCTGATCTTCTAGACCCAGACCACCGGGACCGTCGAAAACGATCCTTCGCTGTAGATCATCCATGATCTGTTGGGCCTCGTAGGCCCTGTGCCAGGCTAGACCGGCTCGGGTCTGCATGTCTTCTAGGCTGTTACGCCAGGAAAGGATCACCATCGCGGCCTGTTCGTATTGTTCTGCCAGGGAATGCATATATTCTGCGGCCTGGATAAAAGCTAGTTCTAGCTTGCGAAAGGACTGTCCCTGAGCATCGATACTGGTATGGGCAGCTAGCTTCTGTCTTATTGATTCACAGGTCGATGCGCGGTTGTGCCAATCGGCAACCACACTATCCCACTCCTGCGGGTTACCCCGACACGGGTCCCCGCCGGTCAAAGGATACCAATCAGAAGGACGATAGAAACCGCCATACATCGCAACCACAACCTTTCTTCGTGTACTCTAAAGACCACTACTCCAGAAGAATCCTGGGTGAACGAGACAGGCAGGAGCCCTTACCCGCCGGCCCCTTCCGTGCTACCGGTGTGACCGGCCCGGTCGGCTTCCCTAAAATTCTCATCAATAGTCTCTGCCCCGACCCGGGCCTGAGAAAGGAAAACAACAGATTCCGTGAGAGAATCCACCTGGTACTGCCCGATCTGATCGTGGATTTCTGCTATCGGGTCGTCGCTGGCCGGGTGCGCTACCGCGTGCCCGGACATGGCCTCTGCCTCGGTACGGGCCTGTTCAAAAACCCCTATTATTGTGTGAATGGTTTCATAGTCAAAGTGTAGATCAGCCACCGTTAACACCCCTCTGTCGATTGCATCGTCTTGGGATCTTATTCTTGAAGAATCGCCCTGGCCTGTCTAGAGCAAGCAGCATCAACCGGGCATATGTCGGCCTAAAAGGGGACAAAAGACCGGCCAAAGTCCTACCCGGTATCCCGCATTATGAGACAACCGGGGTGCGACATGGCGGGGTCCCTTTGCTCGCGGTGCCTCCAGATAATTTGCTATTGAGAATCGTTTTTATTTATAGTGGAGGTATCGAAGGCGTGATCTTCTCATGCATTCAATGTCTGTGTGTTGCTGGAGCCCCTTTTCAGGGGCTCCAGTTTTACCATCTATCCTTTATATAAGAATGACTCTGAGTACATTTTCGATGTATGGCTATACAGGGCTCACCGGGTCTTAAGCCGGTCTTACACCCGGAGTAAAATTACGACCATGACCATCGCAGACCAAGAGAAAATCTTTACCGTGCAGGTACCCCTACGCTGGGCAGACATGGACGCCTACGGGCACATTAACAATGTCACCGTATTTCGCCTTCTCGAAGAAGCGCGCGTGGCGGTACTCGGCTGCCCGCCCTCGTCCGGTCAACCGGAAGGGGACGGCCCTCAACCACCCCTGCCTGTGTTCTCGCAACTGCCCTCCGGGAGCCAAGCACTCGTAGCCGAGAACCGGGCACGGTACCTGGCACCGCTGCCCTACCGGGGGCTACCGGCCCGTGTTGAGGTGCGTATCGCCGAGGTGACCGCGGCATCCCTCACCCTCGCCTACAATATTTACGACCCCGTTACCGGCACCCACTGCGTGAGCGCCTCCAGCGTCTTAGCCTTCTTCAACGCAACAAACAGAACACTTCTGCGCCTGGGCAAAGAAGAAAGAAAAGCGCTAGCCCGGTACCTCTAAACGGGGTAAACCTAGTTGGCCAAGAGCCTCTCAAGCTTACGGTAGGACGAGAGCCAGCCCTCGGTAGCCTGCTCGTGTATGTCTTGGGGGAGCGGCCCCTGGGCAATACGAAGAAGCGTTTCCCCGCCCCGACGGGGAATAAACTCTACGCGCATAAAGAAGGAGCTGCTCCCGCTATCCTCCGGTAGTGTCTGCACGCCCTCGATAAGTTTGCCGGGAATCAGGTTAACAAAGACAGCCTCAGAGGGGCTGGTCAGCTCGGGGTTTTCCCTATTGACCATGGTGAAAGTCCAGGAACCACCCACGCGCGGCTCAACCACCGCGGTCTCGCGAGGCACGGCGCACCCCTCGGGGCCAAACCACTGCACCAGCTGATCTACCGAGGTAAAAGCCTCAAAAAGTTGTGCTGCGGGTGCGGCAAAAACATGCTCAAGCACAAAAACCTGCTCGGGGGCTAAACTGTCGAGCTCAAAACGGGGAAGAGAATCTTCCACAGGACACCTTTCCTCAAAACCTATACCGGCATAGATTCTACCCGGCACCGTTGCGGCCCAGCAGCTTTTCAAGCTGGGCAAAAGACTGCCCCCAGGCCGCTCTGGTCTGCCCGTGTACCGCAGGCGGCAGCGGCCCCTGCTCCACAATCACGGTGGTACCGGGCCCCACACCGTCAGCGGTCACCACCGTGCCGGGAACAAACCGTATCCTCCAACCAATCAGCTGAGAACTCGGCTGGCCGGCAGGGTCCGCAATCGCCTCGGTAAGCTCAAGCAGGTTATCGGTAATCAACTCAAACCGCAGATACACCGGAGAGACCACCCCCGGGGCCGACTCGTGCTCCATCACCAGTTGAATCCTACCTCCCCGGGCGGGTTCAAAAATAAAATTTTCCCGCCGAATACTCCACCCCGCGGGCGCGTACCAGCGCTGAAAAAGATCACCCGAAGTGAAGGCCGCCAGCAGCTCATCGGGTGGAACAGCGAAATCGTGTTCGACCCTCACCAGCTCGTCGCGAGCCACGGAATCAAGAGGGAAATCAGCCATCATCTAGCCTTTCTGCCCGGCAGACTTCTGAGAATAGTAGCTGCCCAAAAAATCGTCTTTGTAATCAAAATAGGTGCCCCGGTCGATAGCGGTGCGGGCATCATCGACCATCTTCACAATAAAACGCTCATTGTGAATAGAAGCAAGGGTCGCGCTCAACCGCTCGCCCGCCTTAAAAAGATGGTGCAGGTAAGCACGGCTATAGTGGGTGCAGGTATAGCAGTCACACCCGGAAAAGATAGGCGAAAAATCCGTTTTAAAACGGGCATTGGTCAGATTCACCCGACCACCCGGAGTATAAACCGCAGAATTACGGGCAACCCTGGTAGGCGACACACAGTCAAAAGTGTCCACCCCGTTTTCAATACCGGTAAAAATATCATCGGGCTCAGAAATCCCCAGCAGATGCCGGGGCTTATTCTCGGGTAGCTCCTCGGTACACCAGCGCACAATAGCCCCCAAATTCTCCTTCTCCAGGGCACCACCAATACCGAACCCGTCAAAAGGCATAGCCCCCAGATCCCGGCAAGCCTTCCGCCGGAGATCCTCATACTGGGCCCCCTGGATCACCCCAAAAAGCGCCTGATAGGGCCTGTCTGCCCGCTCGTCCGTCAACCGCTGATGCTCGGCAATACAGCGCAGAGCCCACCGCCGGGTACGCTCCAAGGCATGCTCCTGGTAGGCGCGCGAATTATAGAGAGTGGTCAGCTCATCAAAGGCAAACATAATATCCGCCCCGATCTTATGCTGAACCTGCATAGACACCTCGGGAGTGAAACGGTGCATCGAACCGTCGATATGCGATTTAAAGTTCACACCGTCATCATCGACATGCGCCATACGCTGCCGGCCACGGGCAACGTCATCATCACCAAGCGGCCTACCATCGGCACCGGTAGCCCGAGCAACCGTACCCATATCAATCACCTTTTTAAAACCGGAGCCCAGGCTCATCACCTGAAAACCACCGGAATCGGTGAGAGTAGGCCCCGACCAGTTCATAAAGGCCCCCAGACCCCCGGCGGAATCGAGCACATCGGGGCCCGGCTGCAAATAGAGATGGTAGGCGTTAGCAAGCAGAGCCTGGGCACCGAGTTCCTTCATCGACTCGGGCAAAACAGCCTTGACCGTGGCCTTAGTACCAACGGGGGTGAAAGCCGGTGTGGCAATATCGCCGTGCGGGGTACGAATAATACCGGTACGACCCCCAAACTCACCGCCGTTTTTATCAATACGGCTAGCCTCAACGCCGGTGGCGTCACGGAGACGAACACCGGGTTCAAAAGAGAAAGTGGGGTGAGAAAAATCAGTATCGAGCACGGGAACCATTCTACAGGGAAGGCCCCAGCCACCCTCCGGGGCAGTTCCTACACCACCGCTAACCCTCGGCCAACACCCGGGCGGCAGCCTCCAGCACCATCCATGCCTGCAACTGCGGAGAAAGCTCTACCGGGGCGGCAGGGCGCAGAGTATCCGAGGTATGTCTCACCACATTGGTCGAAAAGAGTACCGCAGACTCACCGCGAATCTCCCGCACATCGACCCCGGGCTCGTTGAGCGGCAGATCGGGATCGAACTCGCGGCGACCCTCCCAAAACACCTCTGCGGTATGAACCACCAGATTACCGGCACGCTCCCGCAGCTGCCCGGGAAGACTTTCGCTCAGAGCAACCTGCCCCAGGTAACGGGCCAGAATACCGGTAAACAGCCCGGCATCACCATCCCCCTGGGTCTTGAGCACCCGCAGAGTCTCGATAGCCGAAAGCTCAAAATCCTCTACAAAATGCCGCTCAATACCGTCTAGCACCGCAGCCACACGGGACGGCACATGAAACCCGAGAGAACCACCGGCCTCCTCGGCTTCTACCATGGCAGAAAGCACGGGCCCCTGATTATAGGTAAACATGCCCTCGGCTAACTCCACACCGTCACCGCGCAGGGCAAGACCGTCAAGATAAACCTGCCGTGCAGGGTCCCACAGGTACTCGTCGAGCCAGTTAATCAGCGAAGATGCCTGCCCCACCCGGTGCCCGCGCACAAAAGCGAGCGCGGTGGGTGCGGTGGCCGGAGTATTTTTAAAATCCTTCCGGGTAGACCAAAAAACACCACCACCCAGATCTGAGGTAGCCCCCCTCGCCAGCGCCCGATACAGGGCAGAACCCGCGTCTTGGGCCGATGCCTCACCGCGGCCACGCAGAAGCTCAGAAAGAGCGTTGAGACGGCCCGCCGCCAGGGTGAGCCAGGCCATGTCATCGTAGTAGGTGTTGGTGTAGACACCAAAATTGCGGGTTTTGATACCGCGCAGAATCTGCTGGGACAGTTCAAACCAGCGCATGGAGTTACGCGTGTCGTAGCTACGGTGCGCTCGCAATGAGGCATCGACAGCGCAGTCGAGCAGGTGAGCCTGCCACCAGAAATGCCAGTCGGTGAAGCGGGTGCGCATATCGCGGGGGTCGGGAACCCGGACAGCTCCAATGAGGGTGCCCGGCACACCGAGTGCTTTTCTTCCAAAACGACGGATAATGCTTCGTCCGGCAACCTCGGCACGGTTACCCATCTCTTGGGCGTGTTCGGCCCTCAGCAGCCGGAGGTCTTCGGGGCTGGGCTCGGTGCGGTGGGAATATCGGGTTGGCAATTCTGTCATGTCTTCCTCGGATATTGGGGTTTCCTCTTTTATGGTACCCGCGGTAGAGAGGGTCGGTCTTGGTAGGGTGCAGACCGGCTGGTGTTTATCCCCTTTTAAGGGGATAAATGATGCTGGATCTGTGAGGCATCGACCCCGGGGTGTAGGGCAAGCTGCCTGCGACTTTCAATACGGATGTTTTCCCCGGTCAGCGGGTGGGCGAACGTGAGGGATCGGGCTAGAAGCTGAAGAGGAAGCGCCGCTTCGTCGGCTGCCCGATTGATCACATGCGGGTACATGGTGTCACCAATAATGGGGCAACCGAGAAGATTCATGTGCGCTCGCAGCTGGTGGGTTTTCCCGGTGCGTGGACGGAGACGGAAGTAAGCGAGAGGCTCCCGCTGCCGCGGAAAACGCAGTAGCGGGTTGCTGGTACCGGAGGTGGGGAAACCCCGAGGCGGCCAAAAGATCGCGAGGGTCTCGACCAGTGACTCAGCGTTAGGCACGATTTTTAGTCTTCGGCAGTCGGCGGCACTGTGCTGCACCACCTGCATCACCGAGCGCTGTTTTTCAATACGGCTGAGTACCCTCACCCGAGAACCGGGGCCGCAGTGGGGTAGCGGGTGGGCAACCGCCTCGTAGCTCTTGTGCATCTGGCCCCGCTGGAACATGGTTTGCAGGGCACCGCGCGCACCCCTATTTTTGCTCAAGACCAGCACACCTGCGGTCGCCCGATCGAGCCTGTGAACGGGGCTGAGCTCGGGGTTGCTCTGGCTGACCCGAAGCTTGACCAGAGCGGTTTGGGCCACAAACATACCCCGCGGGGTGGTCGGTAAAAAGTGGGGCTTATCCACGGCAAGAATCCACTCGTCTTCGTAGAGAATAGGCAGATCAGAGGGCAGTTCAGGCTCGGGGCCAAGCTCCCGGTAGTACCAGATGACCTGACCCCCGATAAAGGGTGCCGACACCGGGAGGGGGCACCCGGTGCAATCGACGATCTCGCCGGCATCCATGCGGTCATAGAGATGCTGGGGGTCATGCGGGTAAAACCGTGCTACCAGATAGCTGGCCAGGGTGGGCTCACCGGCGTAGGGAAAAACTTCGGGAAGCCTCAGCTTGACCGGGTCAACCCCGGCTCGCTGGGGGAGGGGACCGGGTCGGGAACCGGCCTTGCGACGCGCCATATCTCTCCTTATACGACAGGGAATATTGTCATGATGGTGTAGGGAAAAACCGGGATATATGTGGGCTAGAGAGGGGACATATAGTCCCCCGGTCATCAATTTGTGACTGGCCTAATGGCTGGTAGAGTGGTGAAACCAGCCGCCATCGAGGCGACTTTTACACCGCCATCTACACCGATGGAAAGGAGAAGAAAATGTCAGCGCTCATCACATACCTTATCGTTTTTGCTCTGGTCGCGCTCGCAGCTCTCACCGCAGCGGCAACCACCGTTCAGCTCATTCGATCGGTCAGAGAATTCCGCATCGGATACAGGGAACCCGACGAACACCATAAGTTCCACTCAACACTCTAGCCCCCTATACCGCTCTTCTGATTCTCAGCCCCCTGGGTGTGGAGTAGAAGCCCGCCGCACACAAGCCCTCACGTAAACCGGCTAGAGGGTGCCGATCCTCGGCCGAATCCCCGCCGGCTAATGAGTCTCCGACAATATCTACCCCGTTGACCTTCTCGATAATAATTTTATCGGCCGCACCGCGCCGCACCAGCTCACCCAGGGCCAGGCCCGCAGCCCTGGCAGATGCGGCATCTGCGGCAAAGAGCAAAACGGTGCGCTCGCCGCGTTCCAGGTAGAGGGCTAGCCTTCCGTCGAGGAGTACAGTCACGGCACCGGCCTTCCGGCCCGGATGGTGCCCGGTAGACCGCTTTCGGACCGGACCTGTAGCATGAGCTACCTCGCTGTCCTCACCCCGGTTGAGGTCGGGCACCGCGGGCCAGGGCAGGGCGGACCCGTAGGGGTTAGCCGGATCGGTTGCCGCACACAGCAAAACTTTGTGCCGCTCACGACCAGAACCGGCAGCGTTTTCTTCATCCCTGGTATGGGCGCGGAGGAGGTCTACCGTGGTCGCGGTAGAGAACTGGGCTGCTCCTAGCCCCTCAATAAAATATCCGCGGCGGGCGAGACCTTTCTCCTCGGCCGCGGCCAGCACACGGTACACCGCGTTGAACCCTCCGGGAGTGTTCTCTGCGGCTACGGTTCCGCGAGTTAGCACCCCGTAGCGGTCAAGTAGCAGCTCAGCACGGGCAGAGGCTGCAAGGGTCGGTTCAAGATCCCGGGCAGAAACCCGCGACCAGCGGCCCGACTCACGGGGTGAAACCTGCTGCCCGACCCCGCTGGAGGAGGAAGCGGAGGAATATCCCGCCACCGCAAGCCGCCCCGCCCCGCGCCGCAGAGCAGACCGCGGTGACGCCGCAAGTCCCCGAACCCGGTGAGCCGAATGCGACCGGGTAATCCGGGCCCGCAGCGGCACCAAAGTATCGTTGGTGACCAGTCCGGCCCACACCAGCCTCCACAGGGCAGCAGAAACCTTTTCGGTGTTAGAATCGGTAGCCGCCTCATCGGTGGCAAGGGCTGCGCAAATCTGTGCAAAAAACATTCCCCCGCCGGCAAGCACCCGGTATATCGCGTGTTCGAGCGGCCCAAGACCCTCCAGGCGCTCTGCACGTTCACCTTCGGTGGGCAGGGTGAGTGCTGCCGACTCACTCAGATGCAGGCTCACCCAGCCATCGCCAGCGAGTTCACCCGCACCGGCCCAGAGCACCTCGCCCGAGCTCAGAACCCGGTCAAGCATCTGTGGTGAATAGTCGCTCACCCGCGAGCGCAGTATCAGCGGCTCCAGCGCGGAGGCGGGTAGGCGCACCCCCGCGAGCTGGTCGACGGCGGTGAGTAGGCCGTCCTCGCCGGCCAGCATATGCTGCTGGCGAGGGTGCAGTCGCACATCTTTCCCGCCGGCCCCCGCTCCCCGGCCCGTTTCTTCCTCGGCCACCTGCCAGTACTCCAGATGCTGCCAGTCAGAAAGAAAGCTTCCATAGACCTCCGGTGGAACCGGTTCAATATCGGCGCGCAGGGCAGCCAGCGACCGGGTGCGCAGGGTTCTCAAAACCCCGCTGTCAACCCACTCGGTTTCGGGGCCACAACCTCCCCCGCGAGATTGGGCGAACTCTACCCGCACATCCCGGGGAAGAAACTCTCCGGAGATCACCCGGTTCTCGCCGGCAAGAGTGTGTAGAGCAACCTCCGCAACCGCCCTGCCGCACCCCAGCGCTACCGCAACCTGGGAGGCAGTGAAGGGGGCATGCGTTTTGGCGTAGCGGCCTACCAGGTCCACCAGCGGCTGATCTGCGGGCTGAAGAAAAGCAAGGGGCACACCCGCGGGGAGGGGAACTCCCAGACCGTCACGGAGCCGAGCCGCGTCCTCGATAGCCGCAAAGTGTTCACTACCGTGCAGCTGGAAAACCAGGGCGCGGTTTTCAGCAACCAGCCCCAGGGCATGAGCACGGGCTTGATCGGGTGTGAGGATCTGTATCGGCTGACCATCCTCTGCAACACCGCCGCTGTCCTGCTCTAGCCTCCTACCCAGCTGCTCTGCGGTGAGCGGACCCAGCAGACGCAGCAGATCCGCGACACCCTCGCGACCCCGGTAACGGTAGCCGGCCAGGGTGTGCTGGAGACGGGCTTCGGTCTGCCGGATCACATCGGGGTCAAGAAGCTCGCGGAGTTCGGTTCGGCCTAAAAGCTCTGAGAGAAGCGCCGGGTCAAGGGAAAGCGCCGCCGCCCGCCGCTCGGCAAGAGGGGAATCACCCTCGTAGAGATACTGCGCCACATACCCAAAGAGCAGGGTGCGGGCAAAGGGTGAGGGGCTTTCGGTCTCCACCTCGGCCAGCCGCACCCCACCGGACTCGATCGCGCGGTGCAGATCGATGAGCGCCGGCATATCGTAAACATCCTGCAAACATTCGCGCACGGTCTCCAAAATTATGGGGAAATCCGGGAAGTCACGGGCAATATCAAGCAGCTGGGCACCCCGCTGCCGCTGCTGCCACAGAGGGGTGCGGCGGGCCAGATTGTAGCGCGGAAGTAGCAGGGCGCGGGCAGCATTTTCTCGGAACCGTGAGGCAAAGAGGGCCGACGACCCCACCTGCGAGGTCACAATATCTTCGAGCTGGTCGGTCTCAAAAAGAAAGAGGGATGCGCTCGGTGCGGTGTCGGCGGCGGGTATGCGCAGCACGATGCCGTCATCGGCAGCCATTACTGAGGCATCCACACCGTATATTTCCTGTACCCGCTGTCGTAGAGCTAGCGCCCAGGGGGCGTGCACCGGCATTCCCAAGGGGGAGTGCAGCACAAGCCGCCAGTCGCCCAGCTCGTCGCGAAAACGCTCAACCACCAGCTGCCTGTCCGTGGGTACTAGACCGGTTGCCTCCTGCTGTTCGCCTAGGTAGGCGATCAGGTTGTCGGTGGCCCACCTGTCAAGCCCGATCTCCTCCAGTTCTCGCTCAGCCCGGCCCCGCTTTCCGGCGAGGGCGGCGGTAAGACGGCGGCTAAAAGCCCCTACCGCCCGGCCCAGCTCCACGGGCCGACCCGGCCCCTCTCCGTGCCAGAAGGGCAGCTTTCCCGGCTGTCCGGGGGCGGGGGTGACCGATACCCGGTCATGGCTGATGTCCTCGATACGCCAGGAACTAGCACCCAGCGCAATCACGTCGCCTACCCGGGATTCGTAGACCATTTCCTCATCTAGTTCTCCCACCCGTTTGGGGGCGGGGGAATCGTCAGATCCCACGATATATACCGGGAAGAGGCCGCGGTCGGGTATGGTCCCACCCGAGGTGACCGCGATCCGCTGTGCACCGGGCCGACCCTCCAGGGTACCGGACTCACGGTCCCAGATGAGACGGGGCTTGAGCTCGGCAAACCGGTTTGAAGGGTACCGCCCCGAGAGAAGGTCGAGGGTTGTCTCAAAGACAGACTGCGGCAGAGTCGCAAAAGGTGCGGTGCGGCGCAGGGCCGTGAACCAGGCAGTGACATCGATGGGGCCCAGTGCGGCGGCGGCCACCGTCTGCTGGGCGAGAATATCCAGCGGATTAGCGGGTATGCGAAGGGGCTCGATATTGCCGGCGAGCATACGTTTAACGGTGACGGCTGCGGTGAGCAGGTCTCCGCGGTGCTTGGGGTAGAGAAAACCGTGTGAGGTTTGGCCCACCCGGTGGCCTGCGCGGCCGACCCGTTGAAGGCCCGATGCTACCGATGGCGGCGACTCCACCTGCACTACCAGGTCTACCGCGCCCATGTCGATGCCCAGTTCGAGCGAGCTGGTAGCGACCACGCAGCGTAGCTGGCCAGATTTAAGGGAGTCTTCGATGACTTCCCGCTGATCTTTGGAAACGGAGCCGTGGTGGGCGCGGGCCAGCGGGGCTGTTGCGCCGGCATTGTTCCCCCGCCGGGCCTCTTCCCGGGTCCGATGAATGTCGTTAAGTCGGGAGGTGAGTTTTTCGGTTAGGCCGCGGGAATTGGTAAAAACGATGGTTGAGCGATTTCTCTCGATGAGGTCAACGATTCGTTCTTCGATGTGGGGCCACAGCGAGGACCGTTGCCCGGGGGTCTCGTGTGCGGTCTGGGGTGTGGTGACGCCGGTTTTTGGCCTTTCGGCGGGGGCGGTTTCACGGTGGGTGTCGTCTGGGAAGATCCCGATAGCTGCTTCAAGGCTGTCGGTCGGTACCGGTTGCCGGGGTGCGGTAGCGGCCGCCGACCCGTCGGCGGGACCGCTAACGGTGTCAGGCAGGTGCGTCATATCGGGTACGGGCACCGATACCCTAAGCCGCCAGTCTTTCTGCGAGGGCGGGTGAACAATCTCCACCGGGGCTGCCCCACCTAGAAACCGGGCGACGGTTTCAACCGGCTCAACCGTCGCTGAGAGTCCTATCCGCTGGGCGGGTTTTTCCAGAATCTGGTCAAGACGTTCGAGGCTTACGGCCAGGTGGGCCCCGCGTTTGGTTCCGGCCACCGCGTGCACTTCGTCAACAATGATGGTGTTGATATTGTGCAGTGTTGACCGTGCCTGCGAGGTGAGCATGAGGTAGAGGGATTCGGGGGTGGTAATCAGTATGTCTGGCGGGTGTGAGATGAGGTGTCGCCGCTGTTTTGCCGGGGTGTCGCCGGAGCGTATGCCCACGGTGATCTCGGGTGGTTCGGTGCCCAGGCGGCGGGCGGTTTGGGCAATACCGATGAGCGGGCTGCGCAGATTGCGTTCCACGTCAACACCCAGGGCCTTGAGCGGAGATATATAGAGTATTGAGGTGCCCTGACCGGTGTGTTCGCTGCCGTGTAACCTGTCCAGGGCCCAGAGGAAGGCGGCCAGTGTTTTACCCGATCCGGTGGGGGCCACCACCAGCGCGTGTTTGCCCGCGGCGATAGCTTCCCAGGCGCCGGCCTGGGCGGGGGTCGGTTTGCTGAAGGCACCCGTAAACCATTCGCGGGTGGCGGGAGAAAAATTATCCAATGCATGGGCATGTTGACCGCTTGACACCCGTTCATTATCGCAGACGGGTGCAACCGGCGGGTCGATGAGATTGGTCTGGCGCGGTGGTGAGCCTGGCCGAGAGGGACCGAAAAGGGTTATATTCTCTGTGGAAACATAAACTATTACGGAGGAAAAATATGACCCCCGCACTGCCCCAAGAGGCCCTGAGTACTCTCTTTACTGATGCCCGCACCGTGAGCGCGTTCACGGATCGGGAGGTGACCGATTCCGATCTGGAGGCCATCTGGGACCTCACCAAAATGGGCCCCACCGCGTTTAACTCGCAACCGCTACGCGTTACTTTTTTGCGGTCGGAGCAGGCCCGTGCCCGTCTTCTTGACCACCTGGCCAGCACCAATCGGGAGAAGACCCGGAAAGCCCCGGTTACCGCCGTCCTCTCTTTTGATACCCGGTGGTCTGACCGTTTCCCCGAGTTTAATCCGCGGGCAGCCGAGCAGGGGGTTGCGGCAATGTTTGAGGGCTCCGAGCGTGAGGAGGCCCGTCACGCTGCCGGATACCAGTCGGCAAACATTGCGGCAGGATATTTTATTATGGCTGTTCGCGCCCTGGGGCTGGCGGCAGGCCCCATGACCGGGGCAGATTTTGCCGGGATCGACGCGGAGTTCTACCCCGATGGGGACCGGAAAGCCTTCATGGTGGTCAACATCGGTTACGGTGTTACCCCCAACTACCCGCGTAACCCACGGTTTGGTTTTGACCGGGCAGCTGAGGTGCTCTAGCCGCACACGGTTTCCCCGCAAATCTAGCGGCTGGCCCCTACCTGGCCCACGCTGAGCTGGGTGACAGCCGTGCTGCTACAGGCTTCGGCGGGAAAGGCGATCACGAAGGAGCTGGAGGCGCCGGGGATACCTACCCGGTACCCGGCCGCCGTGGTTGACTGGCAGGTTTGCGGGTCGTAGAGGCCGGCGCGGGTTTCGCGCAGGGTGGCTGTGGCTGAACCGCCCGGGTTGAGCACCCTGGCGGAGCCGGTCCACTCAGCGGCTTGCGCTGCCGCAGAACCGATCTGGTTGCCGGCTGCGTCAACATAGTTGACTGCCGGGTAGCCGTTCACGGTGCAGGGGCTTGAACCCGAGTTGGTGAAGGTCAGGTTGATATAGCGGGAGCCGGCCGCACCCCCGCCGTCGGCGACCTGGGCGGCAACATGGATTTGCCCGTAGTCGCAGGTGGGGGTTCCTACCGCGGTGGACGAGCTACCCTGGGTTTGCGGCGCATCTGTCTGCCCGCTGTTGTCGGTGTCCGGGGCGGATTGTTCGGCTGCCGGGTTCGAGGCGGAGTCGCCGCCGGGTGTCATCTCGGTTTCGGTCACCGTGGGCGTGACGAGCGTGGGGGAAGGTGCCACCGTGACGGCTGAGGCTGACGGCGTGGAGGCAGCCGTAGAGCTGGTTGTGGTGGCCGCGGGAGAGCTGTCCGGCTGATCTTGGGCGGATGAACAGCCGGCTAGCAGGAGCGCTGCGGAGCAGAAAAGGGCCGCGGCGCGAAGGTGTGAAATATTTAAGATACCCATGATCACATCCCGGGTTTGAGGGTTACGGTGGCTCCGTCCATGCCTTCAGCATATTCGGTTTGGCATGAGAGCCGGGAGTATTCGTTGGCTACATCGTCGACCATGTCGAGGAGGTCTTCTTCGGCTTCGGTTCGTTCACCGGCGGCCGGGTAGTGCTCGGGGTCGATGTAGGCGTGGCAGGTTGCGCAGGAGGCGTTACCTCCGCAGGTGGCAAGTACGGGGAACCTGTTTGCAAGCAGGGCGTCGAGCAGGGTTTGGTCTTCTTCCCAGACCGCGCTGCCCTCTTCTCCGTTTTCGTCGATAACTTTGATCGTAATGCTCACTGGCATGTTCTCCTTGGTGTTCTACGTTCTTTATAAATCTTAGGTGCTATCGGGTGCTTCTGCTGTTTGTCGGGGCACTCTCGGGTGTTTTATTTCTGGTTTGAGGTGGCGGTGTACCTGTTGAATCGGAGAGATTGTGCCCGGCGGGGCCGCAATCACAATCTAGTGTTCGGTCTTCTGCCAGGGGATGGCCGCATAGAGTGGAGGGCTCAGGAACCCGGCTAGCATGATGAGTATTCCGCCCATGATAAAGGCCAATCGGTAGCCGGTTTCTGCCATGAAGTCTGCGCCCAGGTGTGAGCCTAGCCAGGCGTAACATGCCCAGAGGGTGAGACCTACGGTGGAGGCGGCTTGAAATACAGCTGTGAATGCTGTTGATGTTCTGCCCAGGAGGGCCCGGGGCGTGAATTGAATTTTTGCCGCCTGAAAGAGGCCGGATACCAGCCCCAGGAACAGGCCCTCTCCGAAGGTGGTTAATAATACTGTCTCCCAGGTGGGAGCCACTCCTTTTGCCGCAAAGCATAGTCCAAAACCCGTATAGCAGGCACTTGGCCAAAGTCTCCAGCGGATTATTTTTCGTGTCCAGCCTGTAGAGAGGGAGCCGACTATTAGTCCGAGGGAGAGCGCGACGGTAAGCAGACCATAGTTTCCCACGTTCTGCCCGAGGGTGTCCGTAACAAAATAGATATCAAAGGACTCGCGTGCCCGATTACCGAGAGCTTCGGTAGTCATAAGAATGAGGATAATTCCGATGTGTTTAACATATGTGAGGGATCGTAGGCCCGTACGGTTAGTGCTTTTCTTTAATGATCTGGGAGATCTTTTTTGTGTTCCCGGTAAGCTACGGTAGCAGGAAAAGGAGGTGAGCAAACCCTGCCAGGCCAGGCGAGGGGTCCAGGAGACGCGGAGTCCATAGCTCCGTTTTTCTAGAACTCGATAGGCAGGGGTGAGCAACAGCGCGAGGCTAAGTGCTGTGATAACGCAGGCGATCCCGAGTCCCAGATACACGGATTGCTGTACAGCATAGGAGGCTGCCATGGGAGCGAGAAATACGGCGATGAGGCCGATACGAAAGTCGAGAGCGTAATAGTCGGTTCGGCGTTCTTGGGGAACGATATGTGAGATAAAGACGTCGATGGCACTGTTGTAGGTGCAGGTGCGTGCTGAGGTGAGCAGGTTGAGGAGGAATAGCACCCCCAAAGTGAGCCAGGGGAGCGCGGGATGAGATAGCGCTATTGTCAGGGCTAAGAGAGGGAACAGGATAAGGTTGGCACCGTGGACGGAAAGGAGAAGCCTGTAGGGCTTGAATCGATCCACTGTGGAGCCCACGTGTTTCATGATGAGAAAGATTGAAAGCCCCGTGATGGCTAAGAAGAATGTTGAAGTGGTGGCGGGATCCCACGCGGTTTGCGGAAGAAAGCCGACGGTGAGCCAGATAAAAGAGGCCATCGTCGCAAAGTTTGAGGAGAATGTTTCGAGTAGACCGATCGCGATCATCAGCTTGGCTTCACGGGCAACTCGGTACGAAGGGTTTCTATGGTTCTTCATCAAGGTCTAGTCCTAGTCTCACGCCCAACTCATCGAGCCTTCCTCCTTCAGCTAGGCCAAAATGCCAATCATGTTCGCTACGCTCTTGACAACAATCGTGTAGTCAACTTAAATAAAATCAATTAGGAGTACGTCGTTTGCGGACATGCTACCTCCTATTTACTTATTTGAACATGCCGGGCCTGGTCGCCCGGCATGTTTTTATGTTGGTACACTCCTACTGGGCGTTGAGCTGCCCTGTAAATACTCGACAGTGGATTCAGTAGGTGCGGCGTAGATGCCTTCTGGCTTCTCAACGGGTACGAAAAAAGCCCCTCCCCGGAGGGGGAAGGGCTTTCGTCTGTTGTGCGCCCGAAGGGATTCGAACCCCCAACCTTCTGATCCGTAGTCAGATGCTCTATCCGTTGAGCTACAGGCGCATCCTGCCTCGCGGTAATCCTGTAGAACCCGCTGTGGCAACAGCTAAAACTCTACACCGGAGCGTTCGATCCGCCAAATTAAAACCGGGTGAGCCTCATCTCACAGTCGCGGTTGTTTCCCGGTATGCCGCGTTGTGAGGGCGGGCTGTCCTCCGTTCCGGTGTCCGTGCCGTGTTGAGACGCGCAATATATTCGCAAATCCGGGTTGAGCAGCTAACCTGGTTCTATCACAAAGAAGTGAGCAGCCCCGGTTTCGCTCCCGCCCACTTCCCGGTGGGCGGCGTTTTTGCTTTCTGATCGCTGAGGGAGCGTGAGAAACTGGGATTGCATACGGTACAAAGATGTGCCGGGAAAACTCAACATCTAAGGGGAATCGTCAGATGACTGACCTTTCACATGACACTGTTTCTTCCGGGTTGTCCGCACAGGTGCAGCAGCAGCTTGAGCAGGCACCGACCCAATATGCGGCACTGGTTAACTGGGTGCGTGAGGTCGCGGAGCTCACCCAACCCGATTCAATCCACTGGGCGGATGGCTCGCAGCAGGAATACGACCGTCTTGCCGGCGAGCTGGTTGAGGCGGGGACATTCATCAAACTGTCCGACCACGAATTTCCCAACTCGTATGCGGCCTTCTCCGACCCCGACGATGTGGCGCGCGTCGAGGAAAGGACATTCATTTGCTCCGAGGAAGAGCGGGGGGCCGGCCCCACCAATAACTGGCGTGACCCGGTGCAGATGAAGGAAACACTGATAGAGCTCTACAGGGGTTCTATGAGGGGGCGCACCATGTATGTGATCCCCTTTGTGATGGGGTCTTTGGACGCGACAAACCCCCAGTACGGTGTGGAGATCACCGACTCTGCCTATGTGGTGTGCTCAATGCGGATTATGGCGACTATCGGCAGTCGGGTGCTGAAAAAGCTGTCCGATACCGAGGCTTTCTTTGTTAAAGCGCTGCACTCTGTGGGTGCCCCGCTAGCCCCCGGCCAGAGCGATGTACCCTGGCCCTGCAACCCAGAGAAATATATTGTGCACTTCCCCGAATCTCGGGAAATCTGGTCTTTTGGGTCCGGCTACGGGGGCAACGCCCTGCTGGGTAAAAAGTGCTATGCCCTGCGCATTGCCTCGGTACTGGGGCGCGACAACGGTTGGTTGGCCGAACACATGCTCATTCTCAAGGTCACCAATCCCGAAAACAAGACCCGCTATTTTTCCGCAGCCTTCCCGTCAGCCTGTGGCAAAACCAACTTTGCCATGATGGAACCCACCATTGAGGGGTGGAAAGCGGAGATGGTCGGCGATGATATTTCCTGGATTCGTTTTGACTCTGAGGGAAAACCGCGGGTGGTTAACCCCGAGACAGGCATGTTCGGTGTGGCCCCGGGGACGGGCTGGTCCACCAACCCCAACGCCATGCGCGCCATTGCCAAGGGCAACACGATTTTTACGAACGTTGCGCTGACCGATGACGGGTCGGTGTGGTGGGAGGGGAAAACCGAAGAAGCTCCCGCTCACCTGATCGACTGGCGGGGCCAGGAATGGGCCCCTGATTCCGGTCGCCCTGCGGCCCACCCGAATTCTCGTTTCTGCACCCCCATAGACCAGGTGGACATGCTTGCCCCCGAATTTTATGAGCCCGACGGGGTACCGCTGTCGGCCATTATCTTTGGTGGCCGCCGCAAGACAACTATCCCGCTGGTCTCTGAGGCTCAGTCCTGGGAGCAGGGCGTGTTTAGGGGGGTGACGCTCTCGTCTGAGACCACTGCCGCCGCTAAAGGCGCGGTGGGTGTGGTGCGCCGGGACCCCATGGCCATGCTTCCCTTTATCGGCTATAACGCCTCTGACTATTTCGGCCACTGGCTTGAAATGGGGCAGCGGCACGGGGAGGAGAACATGCCCGGGGTCTACTATGTCAACTGGTTCCGCCGCACCCCTGACGGTGGTTTTGCCTGGCCGGGATTTGGTGAAAACTCTCGTGTGGTGAAGTGGATTTTCGAGCGGCTTGAGGGGAAGGCGGGAGGAGAGGAGACCCTCTTGGGGCTGGTGCCCCGTCAAGAGGATCTCGACCTGGACGGGCTGGATATTTCTGATGCTGAAATTGAGGCGGCGCTGGCGGTTAACCTGAATGAGCTGGAGGAAGAGCTCGCAGGTATTGACCGGTGGCTGGAAGAGTTCGGGGAGGACCTTCCCAGCCCTGTCCGTGATCAGCGCGATCAGCTGGCGCAGCGTATTGCGCAGGCTAGAGCTGATGCCTGAAACAGATAGCTGATAAACCGCGTGTTGCGGGTTCACACGATGGCGGTAGTGCGATTGCTTGCATTACCGCCATCGTGTGGGCTGTAGGGGAGTTTTTGCCATACAATAGTTGATTGACTTTGAAGTCTTGGGGAATGAGCCACATGGATCGAGAGCTATCTCAAAGAACACTCGCATTTGAAGGGAAATATCATAGTGGAGAAGTTGCTTCATGTTGAAAATCTGACCAAGTCCCACGAGCAGTTGCGCGCGCTTAAAGGTGTTGACCTTGAGGTAAACCGGGGCGAAATTTTGGGGTTGCTCGGCGAAAATGGGGCGGGTAAATCCACCTTCATTTCGATTCTCGGAGGCTGGGATACCGCCGATTCCGGCACGATGGTTCTTGCCGGCGAACCCTATAAGCCGGCCGACCCCGAGGAGGCGCTTGCCGCCGGCGTGGGCTCTATCCGGCAGAAATTTAAGGTGGATCCCGAGCTGACCGTGGCCCAGGCAATCTTCCGATCGAGCAGGCACCACCGTGACGAAGAGGCCAAAATGAGCCGGGCTACCGAGCTTCTACACGAGGCGGGGCTGGACATCGACGCGGAGGCCAAGATGGGTGATCTGGTGCGCGCCGAGCAGGCGCTGGTCGAGGTGATCCGGCTGGAAGCCGAGGAAACCCAGCTGGTGCTCATGGATGAGGTCGCGGCAACCTTCAACGATTACGAGATTTTTCAGTTCCACGAGATGACCCGCCGCCTGGCATCCGAGGGGCGGACGGTTATTTATATTACCCACCGGCTCGATGAGATCCGCTCGCTGGCCGACCGTGCCGTGATCCTCGATGAGGGCCTCATCTCCCACGAGATTGTTCCGGGCCATATGAGCGCGAAGGAAATAGCTTTCAAGATATTTCACCGCGATATACCTATGGGTTCGCGGCCCGAGGACTTCATGTCTGAAGATGACAAACTGGTGGTTCAGGGGCTCAATACCGCTGACGGGTTTTTGAAGGATGTTTCTTTCTCGGTGGGCCAGGGCGAGGTGTTTGGTCTGACCGGGCTTCGACGCTCGGGTATTAACGAGGTCGCCTCAGCCCTGGTCGGTGTTACCGACGCATCGTATGCGTCTCTGCGTATTCTGGGCGAGGAGGTTACCATTTCTTCGCCCGAGGATTCTGTCAAGCACGGCATAGGTTACCTCTCCGACGACGATGACGAGCTGGGGCTGGTCAGCGAGCGTTCGATCGCCAAAACACTGCTGGCCGATGACGAGCAGGAGGGCGGCTTTGTGCACGAGGTTTCTGCCCTGCGAGAGGTTGCCCGGCAGATCCAGAAGATGAATATTAAGACCACGAATATTCAGGCAGAGGTGGGCAAGCTTTCCGGCGGGGACCAGCAGAAGGTTGCGCTCGCACGCTGGATTGCCGCAGACTGCGAGATCCTTATTTTCAACCATCCCACCCGCGGGATCGATATGAGCGCAAAGAGCGAGATCTATAAGATGTTTCGGGAGCTTACCGCCCGGGGTATGTCTATTATTATGATCGGCTCGGACATGAGCGAGCTGATTGAGCTGTGTAACCGTATCGGTGTGATGCATGAGGGGAGGCTGGTGTCTATCCAGGAGAATAAGATAGCCACCGAGGACACCCTGATGGAGGCGGCTTTTGGGGAATAGCCGGTAGGTAGCGGAGGTTATTCCGCTTATCCTCTACGAAGGTGGCGGGTGAACCGGAATCGGTTCACCCGCCACCTTCGTATGTTGCGGTAATAAAAATTTAGATCGAGATACGGGAGGCGATAACGTTGAGCTTGTGGCGGGCCAGGGCGAGGTTGGCGGTGTTGCGGTCAAGAACCAGGTACACGAATAGCCCCGCGGTGTCGGAGGTGTTGAGCACGTTGATGAGGTGGTACTGGTCAGTGAGCGTGATCATGATATCTTCGATGGTGCTGTCGACCCCTAGATCAGCCATGGTTTTAAGTTTGGCGCGCACCACATTGGAGTTGCCTGCCGCGGCGACGGTGAGATCGAACCCCGGGTTACCGCCCGAGGCCAGGGCCATGCCGGATGCGATATCGACCAGTGCGGCGCCGTTGGCCCCCTCGATGGTGAGTAGCTCTTGGATGGAAGCGTCAAGAGTAGACATAGTCTGTGTCTGTCCTTTTCTTACTAGTTGAGTGATAAATAAATGTGCAAACCCTGTCGGCGGAGCAGCCATCTATCCGTGCTGTTCCGTCACCCAAGGCGCGTGAGGATCGGGGTAGGTGGAGTCCTTTAGACGACCTCCATATTACTCTCAAGTAAGTTTATTTTAAAAACACATGGTGCCTGTACCGAGATGTATTCGGTGTGCTGCGGGCGGTGTTGCGTTGGGGCAGGTCGGTAAAACACGGGTGTAGGTTTCTTGCCCTGACCCCGTCGCGTAGACTTAAAGGTGCCACCGCTGTGTGGGCTAACGGTATGTATAGATCAGGAAATCGGGGTGAGGAGGGTATGAGGCTAACAGCTTTCTCTGATGTCTCTTTACGCATCATGATGCTTCTTGCTGCATCCAAGGAGCAGAAACTATCGACACAGGCTATCGCTCAAGCTATTGGAACCCCCTATAACCATGTGGCAAAGTCCGTTGCTTTTTTATCTCACCGGGGGTGGGTGGAAGCAACGCGCGGACGATCCGGCGGGGTGGCGCTATCCGGTGAGGGCCACCGGGTGACCGTGGGGCAGATCCTCCGTATTACCGAGGGCGATGTTCCCATGATCGAGTGCGAGAGTCACGAGGGTAACTGCCCCCTTGACTACGCCTGCCGTTTACGTTTCTCTTTGAGCAGGGCACGGGAAGCTTTCTTAAAAGAACTGGATCCGGTGGTGGTTTCCCAGTTGCCTACGGAGAAGCAGATGGGGCCGGTTTTTGTTGAGCTGGGTCTGGGGCCGCTGGCTCAAACAAAGAAACTTGCTTCTGCCTAGCCGGGATCTGCGCGGTTGAGCGGGCGATACCGGGCAAATATAATTCGCATAATATATGCTATATTTGTGGGTGGTTTAATAACAGACTGTCACTAAGGAGAAGCAGTCCATGCTTTCTGAGAAATCCCGCCCCGTTATCGAAGCCACCCTCGGCACCGTCGCCGAACGCATGCCCCACATCACCCCCGATTTCTACCGGCGCATGTTTGAGGCCCGGCCCGACCTTCTCGACGGCATGTTCTCCCGCTCCTCACAGCTGGAGGGAACCCAGCCCCAGGCGCTGGCCAACTCCATCGTGATTTTTGCCGACTACATCTTTAACAACCCCGATAAATACCCCGATGAGGTTCTGGCCAGGGTCGCTCACAAACACGCCTCCCTAGGGTTGCGGGAAGACGAATACCCGACCGTTTACACGTACCTCTTTGAGGCTATTGCCGCTGATCTTGGCGATGTCTGCACCCCCGAGGTCGCTGAAGCATGGACAGAGGTCTACTGGCTCATGGCCAATGCCCTGATTACCCTGGAAAAAGGGCTCTACAGCCGGCAGGCAAACACCACCATGCACGCTCCCTTCACGCTGGTAGATCGCAGCGAAACCGGGGACAGGGTTGTTGTCCTCACCTTTGAGCCGGCCGATAATACCCCGATGACCGAGGCGCAGGCGGGCCAGTACATCACGCTGATCACCGAGGCGGAAGACGGTCTGCGGCAGCCCCGCCAGTACACCCTCCTTCCCGCGGAGAAAAACCAGCGTCGGATAGCTATCAAACTCGACCCCGACGGTGAAATGACCAAGCGTCACCACGCCCTTGTGCCCGGGGATATCGTAGAAATCTCCAACCCCTACGGCGACATAACCCTCGGTGGCTTTGGCGATGACGGCAGCGGCCCCCTCTACCTTTTTTCCGCGGGTATCGGGGTGACCCCCATGATTGCGTTCCTCAGTGAGCTAGTGGCCGGAAACTCCGACCGCCAGGTGGTGGTGGTGCACGCCGACCGTAGCACCAACAGTTGGCCGCTACGTACAGAGATGAGCGAACTGGTCGGCAAACTCTCCAATGCTCGGCTGGTATCTTTCCTTGAAGACGGTTCGGGAGATTTTGAGGGACACGTTGAGGTTTCCCGGCTTGAGGTTCCCTCCCAGGCCGCCGTCTATCTGTGCGGTCCGCTAGGGTTTATGAAAAATGTGCGGTCACAGCTGGTTGAGGCCGGTGTTCCCGGCGCTCATATCCGGTATGAAATTTTTGGCCCCGACCAGTGGATGCTGCGCGATACGGCCCGGGTCGCCTAAAACCTCACATACGGTAGCACGATCGGAGTATCACAAACACAAACCGCGGTGAGCCCCGCGGCAGCCAGTTGGTTGCCGCGGGGCTCACTCTTTCTTCATCTGGGTCTTCTATCGGGTGCTATCCGCGCACGATGGACAGGATACGGTCACGCACCCGTTCCATGGTCTGCGCATCGGAGGCTTCAAGATTGAGCCGTAGGAAAGGCTCGGTGTTGGAGGGGCGCAGGTTGGCCCACCACCCCTCCTCCCTGTTCTCAAAGGTGGTGCCGTCCATCTCTGAGACCTCCACGCTGTCGCCGAGTTCCTCCCGCACGCGGGCGATAGCGGCATCTTTGTCTTTCACCTCGGAGTTAATCTCACCGGGGGAGAAGTAGGGGGAGTAGTGTGCGCTGATCTCGGAGAGCGGTTTTGAGGACGACCCCAGTACAGCCAGCACGTGCATGGCTGCAAGCATACCGGTGTCGGCGTTAAAGAAGTCTTTGAAATAGTAGTGGGCCGAGTGCTCACCGCCGAACACGCCGCCCTCGGCCGCCATGACAGCTTTAATAAAGGAATGCCCGACACGGGTTTTGACCGCCCGGCCACCCAGTTTTTCCACGAGCTCGGGTACAGCCTTGGAGGTAATCAGGTTGTAAATAATGGTAGGTTCGTCGTTTCCCTCTGCCCGTGCCCGGGCAATCTCGCGCTTGGCAACAATTGCGGTAATAGCGGAGGGAGAGACCGGCTGTCCCAGCTCATCGACCACAAAGCAGCGGTCGGCGTCACCGTCGAATGCCAGACCCAGATCTGCCCCGTGCTCAACTACCGCTTTTTGTAGATCAACCAGGTTGGCGGGTTCTAGCGGGTTAGCGGGGTGGTTGGGGAAGGTTCCATCGAGCTCAAAATAGAGCGGAATGATTTCAAGGGGCAGACCGGGAAGAATCGAATCCCCCAGCACGGCCGGGGTGGTCATACCGCCCATACCGTTGCCGGCGTCAACCACCACTTTGAGGGGGCGGATGGTTGAGAGGTCTACAAGATTGCGTAGGTATTCGCTGTAGTCTTTGAGGAAATCCCTGCGTGCCACGGTGCCGGTTTTTTCTGCCTGCGGGATACCCTCGGCAAGGTATTTCTGCGCGAGGTCGCGCACCCGGTACAGTCCGGTCTCCGATGAAATCGGTACGGCACCGGCTTGAGACAGCTTCATGCCGTTGTATTCTGCCGGGTTGTGCGAGGCGGTGAAGGTGGCGCCCGCCGCGTTTTCTACACCGCAGGCGAAATAGAGCTCGTCGGTGGAGACCAGCCCGATCGTGAGCACATCCGCCCCGCGGGCAGTAGCGCCCTCGGTGAATGCCTGAATGAAAGCGGGGCCCGAGGGGCGCATATCGGAACCGACGAGGACCTTCTCGCCGGCAAGCCCTAGGACGTCTACAAAGGCGGCAGCGGTGGCGCGCACGGTTTCTTCTGTGATGGTCTCACCCACGATGCCACGAACATCGTAGGCTTTAAAAGATGCGGTCAAATCTATAGTGTTCACGAAAACATAGTCTATCCTGCCGTGTTTCATTTATCTTTATCCGCGGGTGTTTATGGTGTTAAACACTGGATTCTCGGTTTGGGATGGTCGGTCAAAAAAATCTGCAATGTGGTTGGATAAAGGTATGGGTGAAATTTTTCGACTGAACAACCAGATACAAAACTATGCCTGGGGTTCGCGCACGGTTTTGGCAAGGATGCGCGGTCATGAGTTTCCCACAGTCCAGCCCGAGGCAGAGCTGTGGGTGGGGGCGCACCCGGCTGCCCCATCTACGGTGGAACTGGGTTCATCCACGGTGTCACTGGCCGATATGGTTACCACCGACCCTCAGCGGGTGCTCCCCGCGCGCAGATCAACCGACTGGTTTCCTTTTCTTCTCAAAATTTTGGCCATTGACGCACCCCTGTCTATCCAGGTGCACCCCGACAGTCGGTCGGCGGCTGCCGGTTTTGCAGCGGAGGAGGCGGCGGGAATTTCACCCGATGACCCCGCCCGCACCTACCGGGACCCCTACTCCAAGCCGGAGACCGTGATAGCGCTGGAACCCATGCAGATTTTGACGGGTGTGCGCCCTCCCGATCAGCTGGCAGAACTGGCAGCCGCACTTGATTTGCCCTGGCTGCGGAAGCTTCTGCCGGGGAGGGGGGCAAGAGAGCTTTTGACCGCGATCATCCGTATGCCGGATACCGCTGCGGCGGAGGCGGTCCGCATGACCGTGGGGCGGGCAGCAGTCGCCCGCCCCACCCTTGAGAAAGGTTCTGTTTCAGCCGGGGTTGCCGACATGATTGTCGTCATCGACGGGAAACACCCCGGTGACCGTGGTCTGCTGGTGGCCGTGATCATGAACCTGCTCTCCCTTGCCCCCGGCGACTCTGTTTTTACCCCCGCCGGGCAGGTGCACGCCTACCTGTCGGGTACCGCCGTGGAGATTATGAACCCCTCAGATAACGTGCTGAGGGCCGGGCTGACCCCCAAACACGTGGACCCTGAGGAGCTGGTGCGGGTCTTGAGTACAAACCAGTCGCCCCCGCGCATTCAGCGGGCTAACCCCGACGGGGGACCTACGGGTGTTTTTACCACCTGGGATGAGCGGCTGACCGTTACCCGTTTGCGACTGACCGGTGAAAGCTGCCGGATCACCCTGGAGGGGACAGCGGCGGTCCTGAGTGTTGCCGGTAGCATGACCTTCTGTGCCGGTGCCGAGCGTTTTAGCCTGGCACCTACCGAGTCACTGCTTCATGTCGGGGAGCCCGTTGCGGCTACCGTGACCGGCACCGGCGAGGCCTATATCGCCGCCTACACGTGAAACCCACCCGGGCCCGGGGCGACAACGTCACAACAACGATAGAAAGACAAAGAACACCATGAACATTATTCTGACCGTGACCGGTCTCGACCACGAGGGCATTGTTGCGGCGGTGTCGACACAGCTGGCGGCACACCGGGTTAACATCACCAATATTTCCCAGACCCTCATGGACGGTTATTTCACCATGATTTTGCAGGGTAGTTTTGACGATTCCGCGCAGACTATCCAGGATATCCAGCAGGCTATGAAGGTCGTTGAGCAGGAGCAGGCGCTGAAGATCCGTATTCAGTCGGAGGCTATCTTCGACGCCATGCACACCCTCTAAGGAGCACACCGTGGTATTTGATCGCGACGCAAATATTCTCGAAACCATCCAGATGATCGAGGAGGACAGGCTCGATATTCGCACCGTCACCATGGGCATATCGCTGCTGGACTGTGCTGACTCGAACGGGGAGGTGGCGCGGCAGAAAATCTACCGGAAGATCACCGGCCGTGCGGCCCGGCTGGTTGAGGTTGCCCAGGGAATTGAGGCTGAGCTGGGTATTCCCATTATTAACAAGCGCATATCGGTGACTCCTCTGTCTCTGGTTGCCGGTGCCTCAGCAGATACTGACTACGTGGAATTTGCCCGCACCCTTGATGCTGCGGCCAAGGCGGTGGGGGTTGATTTTATCGGGGGTTTTTCCGCCCTGGTGGACAAGGGAAGTACCGGGGCCGACCGCACCCTGATGAGCTCTATTCCGCGGGCTTTGAACGAGACCGACGTGGTGTGTGCTTCGGTAAATATTGGTTCTTCGCGGGCCGGTATTAACATGTCCGCTGTGCGGCGGATGGGGGAGATTGTTCGGGAGACCGCCGAGGGGTCGGCTTCTGCCCACGGGTTTGGCTGTGCCAAACTGGTGATTTTTGCCAATGCTGTCTCCGATAACCCCTTTATGGCGGGGGCTTTTCACGGGGTGCAGGAGGCAGAGACCGTGGTGTCGGTGGGTGTTTCGGGCCCGGGCGTGGTTAAGCGGGCGCTGGAGCGAGTGCGCGGGGAATCCTTTGATTCGTGCGCGGAGGCTATCAAGAAAGCGGCTTTTAAGATCACGCGGGTGGGCCAGCTGGTGGGGACCCTTGCGGCCGAGCGGTTGGGTGTTGATTTTGGAATTATTGACCTGTCTCTGGCTCCGACTGCCGAGATCGGCGATTCTGTGGCGCGCGTGCTTGAGGAGATGGGCCTTGAGACCGTGGGCGGCCACGGCACGGTTGCGGCCCTGGCCCTGGTCAACGATGCGGTGAAGAAGGGCGGGCTGATGGCTTGCTCGCAGGTGGGAGGGTTGTCGGGGTCTTTTATTCCGGTCTCGGAAGACATCGGTATGATTGAGGCCGCCGCGGCCGGTAAGATCAGCCTGGATAAGCTTGAGGCGATGACGGCGATATGCTCGGTTGGTCTCGATATGGTGGCTATTCCCGGTGATACCCCGGCGACGACTATTGCCGCCATGATCGCCGATGAGGCGGCGATCGGGGTCATGAACCATAAAACCACCGCGGTGCGGGTAATTCCCGCTGTCGGACTGGAGGTGGGCGAGATGGTTGAGTTTGGTGGGCTTCTGGGGAGGGCTCCGG
Organism: Rothia sp. 18CD1-1; assembly: GCF_055285355.1. Taxonomy (NCBI): domain Bacteria; kingdom Bacillati; phylum Actinomycetota; class Actinomycetes; order Micrococcales; family Micrococcaceae; genus Rothia; species Rothia sp. 18CD1-1. The sequence continues at coordinate 214,727 of NZ_JBUZLI010000004.1, forward strand.
TGATGCCGGTCCACGGTGCCTCTGCCGAACTTTTCACTGCTCGCGGTGGGAGGATTCCCTCGCCGGTGCACGGCTTTCGTAACTAGAGCTAGAGCCTGCGGGATGTTTGTGGGGCGACACGGTGTGCCGGTCTGCGCAAAGAATTTTTTGGGCTTTTTTGGTTGACGGCGAATCTAATTTTCCGCGCCAGACCGGCGTGGGCCGGGCCTGCGGGGTCCGCGTAACCTCAGGGTTCAAGCGGTGGATAGACATCCTGTCGCCATAGGCACCTCCCCCTCGGGATTACTATATATAGTGTTCCCAAGAGAAAGTAGCCACAAGATGTTGTTGTCTGAAGAGAAGAAGGTTTCGTCCGCCCTCGCCGATTTGCAGCGTGGCGACTCGGCGGTCCTGCACGAAAACGCCAATAAAGACGCCACCGTGTTTAACACCCAGCGCGACCTCACCGCCGGGGCGGTGTCCAAAGATTTTGCCCTGCAACACCTGCTGCCTCGCGACGTGGCCCGGGCGCATATCAGCGGTGATATTCACTTTCATGACCTCGACTACTCGCCCTATGCGCCCATGACCAACTGCTGCCTTATCGATATCGACGGCATGCTCAAAAACGGGTTCACTATCGGCAACGCCAGGGTGGAATCTCCCAAATCCATTCAGACAGCCACCGCGCAGATCGCCCAGATCATCGCAAACGTAGCCAGCTCCCAGTACGGCGGCTGCTCGGTTGACCGCACCGACGAGATCCTCGCCCCCTACGCCGAACTCAATTTTGCCAAGCATATGAAGGATGCCCGCCGGTGGGTACCCGAAGACCGTCGCGACGAATACGCGCTAGAAAAAACCACCAAAGACATCTACGATGCCATGCAGTCTCTGGAATACGAGGTGAACACCCTCTACTCGTCGAACGGCCAGACCCCTTTCGTCACCCTGGGCTTTGGTCTGGGAACCGGCCGCTGGGAACGCGAGATCCAGAAGGCCATCTTGAAAGTGCGGCTGGCGGGCATCGGCAAGGACGGGCACACCGCCATCTTCCCCAAACTGGTGTTCGGCCTTAAACGCGGAACCAACCTGCGGGCAGAAGACCCCAACTACGATATTAAACAGCTTGCCCTGCGCTGCTCGACCAAACGCATGTATCCAGACGTTCTCAACTATGAGAAAATCGTGGAGCTCACCGGGTCCTATAAGGCACCTATGGGCTGCCGTTCTTTCTTGCAGGGGTGGACGGATGAGCAGGGCCGGGAGGTTTCCTCCGGGCGCATGAACCTGGGCGTGGTGACCATTAATCTGCCGCGGTTAGCGCTCCAGACTTCCCCGGCCCTCACCGGGGTGGACCGTGAGACCGGGCTGTCTCGTTTCTGGGAGCTGCTCGACCGCCGTATTGAGCTCGCCCGCCGGGCACTCTTTTACCGGGTGGACCGCTGCCGCCAGGCTCTGCCCGAAAATGCCCCCATACTCTACGAACACGGTGCTTTCGGGTTGAGGGCAGAGCGCGGTGAGTCGGTTGACCGTTTCTTTGAAAACGGGCGGGCCACCGTGTCTTTGGGGTATATAGGGCTCTACGAGGTGGCCGCTCTCTTTTATGGTGGTGCCTGGGAGACCAACCCCGAGGCAAAGCAGTTTACCCTTGATATTGTTGCTCGGCTCAAAGATAATTGCCGAGCCTGGTATGAGGAGACCGGTTTCTGGTTCTCGGTGTACTCCACACCTTCCGAGTCCCTAACGGATCGTTTTTGCCGCCTCGATAAAGAAAAATTTGGTGCGGTAGAAAACGTCACAGATAAGGACTATTACACCAACTCCTACCACTATGACGTGCGTAAAAAGGTAACACCTTTTGAGAAGCTCGACTTTGAAAAAGACTACCCGGTGTATGCTGCCGGCGGCTTTATTCACTACTGCGAGTACCCCAAACTCACCCACAATCCGGCAGCGCTTGAGGCTGTCTGGGACTACGCCTACGACAGGGTGGGGTATCTGGGCACCAACACGCCGATTGACCGCTGCTATGAATGCAATTTTGAGGGGGAATTTGACCCCACGGCAGACGGCTTTGCCTGCCCTGACTGCGGCAACACCAACCCCGAGACCTGCGATGTGGTGAAGCGTACCTGCGGCTACCTGGGTAATCCTGTCAAGAGGCCGATGGTGCACGGTCGGCACGAAGAGATTGCTGCCCGCGTCAAACACCTCGATGACTAGGACGCACGACGGCCCGCAGCAGCTCCCACCGGCCAGCGGGTCCTGGAATACGGCCCGACTGAGCCGTAACTTTGTGGCCGACTATAAGCCCGACGTGTTCGTTGACGGGCCCGGGGTACGCTGCTCACTGTATGTGTCGGGGTGCCCCTTTCGCTGCGCGGGTTGCTACAACGAGGCGGCCCAGTCATTCCGCTACGGGCAGCAGTATACGCGCGAGCTTGAAGACCGTATTGTGGCCGATCTGGGTAAAAGCTATATTGCCGGCCTCACTCTCCTGGGCGGGGAACCGTTCTTGAACACGGGTATTTGCCTACCCCTGGCCCGCAGGGTGCGGTCTGAGCTGCCGCAGAAGACTATCTGGGCTTGGAGCGGCTACACCTGGGAGCAGCTTTTTGCCTCGATTGCGCGCGGCAACACGGACCAGCTGGAGCTTTTACGCCTGTGCCATGTCGTGGTCGATGGCCCCTTTATCCGGTCGCGCTCTGACTCTCAGCTCGCCTTCCGCGGATCCAGTAACCAGCGCATTATTGATGTTGCGCGGTCGCTGCGCACCGGGGAACCGGTGGTGCTCACGCTAGACGAATGAGGCCATCATCGCCTCAAAGGCCAGCAGAGCACCGGCATTAGTTGAGATTCGCTGCCGGGTGAGAGCCACCGTATCCAGTCGTTTGAGGGTCTGCTCGGGGCGGGTTTGTGTTGCCTGTGCGTGCAGTTCTTCAGCCAGGTGCGCGTTCACCAGGGCGGAACCGGTATTTAGCTGTATCGTGAGCAGGTCGCGAAAAACCGTTTGAATATCAATCAGAAAACGGTCCAGCGTATCGGTTTTGATGCGCCGGGCACGGCGTTTCTGGTCTTCCTCAAGCTGCCTCAGCTGTGCCCTCATGGAGGGGGTGATCCTCTGGTTTTCGTCGATACCGAGCACGGACATCAGTTCGGTGCGTTCGTGTTCGTTGCGTTCCCGGGCATCAGCTTCTGCTTCTTCGTTGGCGATGTCGACCAGCTGCTGGGCAGCCGACATGGCCCGGGGGATAGAGTCGATACTCAGCGGCATACGAACCACGGCTTCCCTGCGGGTGCGTGCCTGCTCGGAGAGCGCTAGACGGCGGGCAACGCCCACGTGCCCCTGGGCCAGGGTGGCGCAGTGCAGAGCTAGGTCATCCGGTATACCCTCCTGCTGGCTGAGGAGCCGGGCAACCTCTGCCGGGGCCGGTACGCTCAGCAGTAGGGGCCGGCAGCGGGACCGGATGGTGACCAGCACATCAACTGGGGAGGGCGCACAGAGTAGCCAGATCGTGTGAGGCGGAGGTTCTTCGATGGCTTTGAGCAGGACGTTGGAGGTGCGCTCGGGCATACGGTCTGCGTCCTCGATAATCATGACCCTCCAGCGGCCCACCGAGGGGCGGTCCTGTGCTTTCACTACCAGGTCGCGGGCTTCGTCAATCTTGATGCTGAGGTTCTCGGTGGCAAAGTGGGTGAGGTCGGCGTGGGAGCCCCTGAGCACGGTCTGGCAGGAATGGCAGGTGCCGCAACCGCGGTTGAGGGGGTTTTCTTGCTGGCAGAGGAGCGCGGCCGCGAAAGCGAGCGCGGCGGTAGACCTCCCCGAGCCGGGCGGGCCGGTAAAGAGCCAGGCGTGGCTGGGGGTGCCGGCTGCGGCGGCACGGCGTAGTTGCTCAACCGCGCGGGGCTGGCCTATCAGGGTGTCCCACACGCTCATGCCTGTTTCTCCAGTATGTTTTCTACCGCATCGAGTATCCCGCGGTGGACCTGATCGACGGTGCCGGTGCCATCGATCAGGGCGTAGCGGTGAGACTGGTGTGCGGCTATTTCTCCGTAGGCGCGGTGAACCTTGGTGTGAAAGGAGTCCGGCTCCGCTTCTAGACGGTCTACCGTGCCGCGGGTTCCCCGGCGGTGGCGCCCCGTGTTGAGCGGGATATCCAGGAGCACGGTGAGGTCGGGGAGTAGATTGTGGGTTGCCCAGAGGTTGAGGGCGGTGACGTTGGCGATGCCGAGGCCCCGGCCGGCGCCCTGGTAGGCGGCGGAGGAGTCAATGTAACGGTCGCAGAGTACAATCTTGCCCGCTTGCAGAGCAGGGAGAATTTTTTGTTTCACGTGGGCGGCCCGCCCGGCGGCGAGTATCAGTGCCTCGGTGCGGGGGTCAAGATCAGCGTGATCGGTGGACAGCACCAGCGAACGCAGTATTTCTCCCAGCTCTGTTCCGCCGGGTTCGCGGGTGGTAAGCACCTCGTAACCATGCGCGGTGAGGGCCGTCTCCAGAAGCTGTACCTGGGTCGATTTTCCCGCGCCGTCTGCCCCCTCAAAAGCAATAAAGGAGCCGGTGAAGGTGGCGTGGGTGGGCCTGGAAACGGTGTATTTTAGCGAGTCATTCACCCCATTAGACTATCAAGCGGCGGCTGTGAGGTGTGGCCAAGACCCCCTGACCGGTGTTGGTCTGCCGCTCGCACGGGTGGGCAGGTGCGGGTAGGGTTGAGACTATGACTCCCATAGAACTTCTGAATGTTGTTGTTTTTGCGGTGCAGGGAATTTTTGCCCTGGTTCTTTTTGCCCTGTCGGTGTGGGCGCTGGTTGTTGCGCTGGGGGCAAGTGACTACGCTTACCGGAGCGCTTTTAAGCGCACCAAAACTTTCTGGGTGGCGGTCACTGGTGGGTGCACCGTGTTTTCGCTGCTGGGTTTGTCCGGCGGTGCCGGTAACCTTTTGATTCAGCTGATTATTGCGATTGTCGTGGGTGTGTTTCTTGCCGATGTGCGCCCGGCCGTGACCGTGCGTCGCTAGTGATGCGAGATGTAAACGCAACTAAACGCACAGTTAGATTCTTGAAGCGGAGGTGGTGCGCATGGTGTGCAGAGAGCCTGTGCTCGCAGATTGACTCTTAGGGAGTAGCTGACTTCAAGACTGTGATTTTTCTGCTTGCTCCACGGGGTGGGAATATCTTTGCACGTGTGATTTTTGGTGGGATAATGGGAGCTATGACATATAAACTAGTATTACTTCGTCACGGTCAGTCTGACTGGAACAAGAAGAACCTTTTCACCGGCTGGGTCGATGTGCCCCTCACCGAGCAGGGTGTTGAGGAAGCAAAGCGCGGTGGCGCGCTCTTGAAGGAACGCAACATCCTCCCCGATGTGGTACACACCTCTCTACTGCGTCGGGCCATCAACACGTCCAACTACGCCCTCGATGCCGCAGACCGCCTCTGGATCCCCGTCAAACGTAACTGGCGGCTCAACGAGCGGCACTACGGCGCCCTACAGGGCAAGAACAAGGCTGAAACCCTTGAAAAATACGGTGAAGAGCAGTTCACCACCTGGCGGCGCTCCTACGATGTCCCGCCGCCGGAAATCGATGAGGACGACGAATTTTCACAGTCGAGGGACCCCAGGTACGCTGACGTCGAGAACGCCCCCCGCACCGAGTGCCTCAAGGATGTTCTTGAGCGGATGCTGCCCTACTGGGAGTCCGAGATTAAGCCCGATTTGGCCGCCGGTAAAACGGTGCTGGTTGCGGCTCACGGTAACTCGCTGCGTGCACTGGTGAAGGAGCTTGACGGCATCTCGGACAGCGATATTGCCCAGCTGAATATTCCTACCGGTATCCCGCTCTACTACGAGCTTGATGATAATTTCAAGCCCGTCAAAGCCGGCGAGTACCTCGACCCCGAGGCAGCTGCGGCCAATATTCAGGCTGTTGCTAACCAGGGCAAAAAATAGTCTTGTGAGGAATGCAAAAAAATTCTCCGATCCCCACCGGGGTCGGAGAATTTTTTATGGTGCGCTACCGCCGGTCATACTGTGCGGGTGCTGTCTAGGTCCATTCACCGGTCACCAGGTAGGTGACCTTGCGGGCTACCGAAACCCCGTGGTCGCCGAACCGTTCAAAAAAACGGCTTGCCAGGGTCACGTCAACGGTGATCTGTGCGCTGTGGGGCCAGTTCTTGTCGTTGAGGACCGTAAAGACATCGCGGTGGAGCTGGTTGATGCGGGTTTTGGCGGCGTAGATTTTTTCGGTGTGTTCGAGTTCCCGGGTGCTGAGGAGCTGAATGAGGGAGTCGATGATCTGGGTGTCCAGGTCCACCATTTCTTCAAAGATGGCGGTCACCTGGGGCGGTACAGCGTGCTCGGGGAAGCGCATGCGAGCGATCTGGGCGATATGCCGGGCAAGGTCTCCCATGCGTTCTAACGATGAGCTCATGCGCAGTGCCGAGACGATGGCGCGTAAATCTGAGGCCACCGGCCCCTGGAGCGCCAGAATGTCGATGCAGCGTTCGTCGAGCTGGTTTTGGAGAGCATCGATGCGCTGGTCGTTGGAGATGACCTCCTCGGCGTCCTGCACATCGGCGTGGAGAAAAGAGTTGGAGGCGCGAGCCAGTGCCTCTTTTACCAGGGTGGCAATGTGCACGAGTTCTTCGCCAACCTGCTGTAGTTCTGATTGAAAGACTTTGCGCACGTGCGCGTCCTTTCTCCCTCGTAGTCGACAGTTGATAAGGCGCCGGCCGCAGCGCAGACACCTAGAGCTAGCTTGCCAAGTGAAGATGAACGAGTATTCTCCTGAGGGTAAACGTTAGCTGAATCGGCGGATCAATGTGTTTACCCGCGAGGGTGTTGGGCACAATTTATGGATATGCTGTTAGTCGTGGATCCTATCCTCCTGGTCTTAATTTCGATTCTTGTTGGGCTCTGTGTCGGCGTGGTGAGCATGTGGGCGGTTGGCAGGTCTGAGCGTGAGCGTGCCCGCTGGGCTGATGTTGAGGAGTCAGGGGTGGGCGACGGTGCCGCTGAAGTGCTGGCCGTTATTGGCCGTGCCTATCTGGTGGTTGATGCGGTGGACGGGGTGGTTCAGGCATCGCCCGGCGCGTATGCCCTGGGGCTGGTGCGGGGGCACACTGTTATCGATGATGAGCTGGTGTCTATGGTCCATCGTGCTCGCAGTCACGGGGTGATTGTCGAGCGTGAGATTCAGGTGGGGCGCGGCACGGTGGTAAAGAACAATCTGGTGCTCGATGTGCGGGTGGCTCCGGTGGGGGATGAGTATATTGTGGTGCTTGCCGATGACCGCACCGAGTTCTCCAGGGTACAGGCGGTACGCACCGATTTTGTGGCCAACGTTTCGCACGAGCTGAAGACCCCGGTGGGTGCTATCGGTTTACTCGCTGAAGCCATTGAGAGCTCGGCGGAGGACCCGGTGTCTGTTGACTATTTCTCCAGGCGGTTACAGCAGGAGGCCAAGAGACTAGGGTCTTTAATTCAGGATGTGATTGAGCTTTCTCGTTTGCAGTCGGCCGATGTGGTCAGCCAGGCGAAGCTGGTTGATGTGAACGAGCTGGTTGCGGCGGAAGTGGAGCGCAACCGCACGATGGCCGAGGGCAAGAGTATTAGTCTGCTTCTGGGCGGGAGTGCGACCCGGCCGGTACACGGGGACCCCGAGCTTTTAGGTACGGCGATCCGAAACCTTATCGAAAACGCGATTCGCTATTCACCCGAAGACACCACGGTGGGTATCGGTATCGGCGAGAAGGGTGGTAATGTGAAAATCTCGGTAAAAGACCGGGGGCCGGGTATCCCTGAAGATGAGCAGGACCGTATTTTTGAGCGGTTCTACCGGGTTGATCCCGCCAGGTCTCGGCAGACCGGGGGGACGGGTCTTGGGCTGTCCATCGTCAAACATGTGGTGGGTCAGCATAACGGTGAGATTTCACTGTGGTCTGTGGTGGGCGAAGGGTCCACCTTTACCGTGACCCTGCCCAGTGTTGATGAGGCGACGGAGCTGGATTTGCTGGCATCTGATGCTGTTGACGTTTCCGGTACCGGTGGTAGTACACCCCCTAATACCGATTCTGCGGATGCGGCCCCCACGAGGAAAGGCTCGGAGTAGTGACCAGGATTTTGGTGGTGGAAGACGAAGAATCCCTGAGCGAGCCCCTGGCATTCTTGCTGGGGCGGGAGGGCTTCGAGGTGCAGGTGTGCGATAACGGCGACGACTCGCTGGTTGAATTTGAACGCAACGGTGCTGATCTCGTGCTTCTCGATCTCATGCTGCCCGGTAAAGACGGCATGCAGGTGTGCCGGCAGTTGAGGGCGAACTCGTCGGTGCCCATCATTATGTTGACGGCCAAGGACTCTGAGATTGACAAGGTGCTGGGGCTGGAGCTGGGGGCCGATGACTACGTGACAAAGCCCTATTCGTCGCGGGAGCTGATTGCCCGGATTAGGGCGGTGCTGCGCCGCCGTGCCGAGGAGGTCGAGGGCCCCGCCGCTAACACGGTGGAGGGTGGGCCGGTACGTATGGATATTGACCGCCACGTGGTGACGGTCAACGGTAATCCTGTTGCCATGCCGCTCAAAGAGTTTGAGCTACTCGAGATACTGCTCCGCAATGCGGGGCGGGTGCTCACCCGCGCCCAGCTGATTGATCGCGTGTGGGGGTCTGACTATGTTGGGGACACAAAAACTCTTGACGTGCACGTTAAAAGGTTGAGGTCTAAGATTGAGCCCGATTCGTCCAGCCCCCGCTATGTGGTGACCGTGCGCGGGTTAGGCTATAAGTTTGAGTCCTAGTGCCGGTTTAGCGGCCCGCTGTGGCTGCCGGTGAGGCTGGCTCAAATTCGGGGGTTTCCAGGTAGCTGGGGGTGCTCTCAGCTGTCTCGGAGGCAGAGGGCAGATAGGGAGCATATTCGTCGAGGGTGCCGTCGAGTACCGGGATATTGACGGAGACAGAGTCGCCGTTGGTGCTGATCCGGGTGTCCAGAAGCATCTCACCGGGGGCAGCACCGGCCGGTGAAATGATCGTGGAGTTCGCCTCTTCCTCAAAACGGATTTCCTCACCGCTTGCCACGGTAACGGTACGGGTGCCGCCGGGGAGGTCGAAGGTTACCGTCGCGTCGGTGCTACCGCTGTTGAGCACCGTGCCGAGCAGGCGGCCATCGGAGTCTGCCGATGATGCGATCACCATGATGTTGCGCAGTTTTACGTCGCCGATGTTGGTGCTTGCCCCGTCGGAGGCGGCGTAGACGATGGTGGTGGGCTGCTGGCCGATGGCCACCGGGCCGCAGGCGGTGACGGATAGTAGGGCTGCACCGATAGCTCCGGCGGCAACCGCACGTTTGAGGGGGGTAGAAGCGGCAAACTTCACGGCTGAACTCCTTGCTGGTCACGAAGGCTTGATGCGTTGGCAGATTATTGCGTGTGTGTGCATAAACGAACGAATCAAACATTGAGAGTCATTATTTCTACAGTCTAACGGTTTATCGACGGAACGTCTGTATCGGCGGGAAGGTTTCTGGTGCGCGGGCCTTTACGCTTGCGGCTTCACACAGGGCCCCGTCCCTGACGCATGGTAGAATAAATAGGCTGAAAGGGGTTTATCCATATGCTTTTTGAGGTTGGCGAAACCGTCGTATATCCTCACCACGGTGCCGCAACGATCGAAGAAATTAAGATGCGCAAGATTCGTGGCGAAGAAAAGATGTACCTGAAACTCAAGGTTGCTCAGGGGGATCTTGTGATTGAGGTGCCCGCGGAGAACGTTGATATGGTGGGTATGCGCGATGTGGTCGACGAGCGTGGGCTCCAAGAGGTGATCGATGTTCTGCAGGCAACCGATATAGAAGAAGCATCGAACTGGTCCCGTCGTTATAAGGCTAACGTTGAAAAACTTGCTTCCGGCGATGTGCTCAAAGTTGCCGAGGTGGTGCGTGATCTGTGGCGGCGCGAAAATGACCGCGGGCTCTCTGCCGGTGAGAAGCGTATGCTGGCTAAGGCCCGGCAGATTCTTTCCTCGGAGGTTGCTCTTGCCAAAGAGATTGATGAAGAGGCGGCAGAAAAAGAGCTCGATAAAATTCTTGAAGAGGTTTAGCACCGAGAAATTGGGTAGGCTCAGTAGTCGTGATTGAGACTAACACTGTGTTGACGGGGGCGAACGATGCCGGTGCCGGGGCGCACCCATCGTTCGCCCTTATTCTTGTTGCCGCCGGTTCTGGTTCCCGGCTGGGCTACGGTAGACCTAAAGCCGAGGTGCCGGTGGCGGGTAAGGAGATTCTGCGCTGGGCCTTGGAGGGTGCCGATGCTGCGGTGCGGGCCAGTCGTATTGTCGTGACGGTGCCTGCCGGTGATAGTCTCTTGAGCGCTATCGCCGGCGAGTTTGGTGCTCTGGCGGTGACTGGCGGGGCTACCCGTGCCGATTCGGTGGCGGCAGCTCTTGCGGCGATCCCGCGGGCACCTCACCGCGGTGATGGGCCGGGGGATTCCGGGGAGGAACCCACGGCTGTGCTGGTGCACGATTGTGCCCGCTGCTTTACCCCCGGTGAGGTTTTTGAGAGCGTGCTTGCGGCTCTGGGGAGGGGAGAGCGGGCGGTGATTCCCGCGGTTTCTGTGGTTGATACGATCAAGACCGTTGATGGGAGCGACTATGTGAGCGCAACCCCGGCTCGTTCGCGGTTGCGGGCGGTGCAGACTCCGCAGGGCTTTGATTTGGCAACCCTGCTTGATGCCTACGGGCGGGCCGCCGAGAGGGGATTGGCTGAGAGCATCACCGATGATGCCATGCTTGCTGAGACTATGGGTATTCCGGTGAAGGTTGTTGCCGGTTCCGCTGATTCCTTTAAAATCACCACCCCGGTGGATGTGATGGTGGCAGAAGCTCTGTGTGGGAAGGATAGGTTGTGATGGTTCCTCGTACCGGTATCGGTGTTGATGTTCATGCGTACGGTGAGGAGGGAACTGAGCTGTGGCTGGCCGGTCTGCTGTGGCCGGGGCAGCGGGGGCTGAGCGGGCACTCTGACGGCGACGTGGTGGCGCATGCGGCCGCCGATGCCCTCTTTTCTGCTGCCGGTACCGGCGATTTGGGCTCTCATTTTGGTGTGGACAGACCTGACATGGCGGGTGCATCCGGTCTGCGGATTCTGTCTGAGGCGGCGGCTATTGTGCGGTCTTCCGGGTTTGAGGTTGGAAATATTGCGGTGCAGTTGATAGGGAATAGGCCCAGGTTCGCGCCGCGGCGGCAGGAGGCGAACCGGGTTTTGAGCCGGGCCGCGGGTGCGGCGGTGACCGTCACCGCTACCACCACCGATGGGCTGGGGCTGACCGGTCGCGGTGAGGGCGTTACCGCCGTTGCCACAGCACTGGTGTATGCGCGGGAGAGCTGACCGGCTGTGAAGAGAAAGAAGCGTGATTCGGGGCTGTAAACCGCCCAGGGGGCTTGGCTTGCCCCTAGACTGGAAGACGTGACTTTGCGTTTTTACGATACAGCTACCTCTTCCGTTCGAGACTTTGTGCCCGTGTATGAGGGCGAAGCCCGCCTCTACTATTGCGGTGCCACCGTGCAGGGTGCCCCTCATATTGGGCATGTGCGCTCAGCGCTGGTGTTTGACCAGCTGTCGCGCTGGTTGAGCTACCGGGGTTTCAGGGTAACCACGGTTCGCAACGTCACCGATATTGACGACAAGATTCTTACCAATTCGGCCCGGTCATTTGAGCCGAGCTTTGAGGGTGAATATCCGCGGGAGCCGTGGTGGGCTCTCGCCTACCGTTTTGAGAAGGTTTTTAACGGGGCGTACGAGGCCCTGGGTATTGCTCCACCCACCTATGAGCCGCGTGCAACCGGTCATATTCCCGAGATGCAGGCGCTGATTCAGCGGCTGATTGACCGTGGCCACGCCTACCCGGCGCTTGATGGTTCGGGTGATGTTTACTTTGATGTGCGGTCTTGGGCGGACTACGGTGCTTTAACCCATCAGAGTGTCGATGACATGAAAGATGCTGAGGACGCTGATCCTCGCGGTAAGCGGGATCCCCGTGATTTTGCCCTGTGGAAGGGCAGTAAAGAGGGGGAGCCGGCCACAGCGGCCTGGCCATCTCCCTGGGGTTCGGGGCGTCCGGGGTGGCATCTTGAGTGCTCGGCGATGGCGGGCAAGTATCTGGGGGAGAGCTTCGATATTCATGGTGGGGGCCTTGATCTTCGGTTCCCCCACCACGAAAATGAGCTGGCACAGTCGGCGGCGGCGGGGTACGGGTTTGCTCGTTTTTGGCTCCATAACGGACTGGTGACCTACGGGGGTGAGAAGATGTCTAAGTCTCTTGGTAACACGGTCTCACCCGCCCAGATGTTGGAGCAGGCGCGGCCTCTGGTGGTTCGTTATTATCTGGGGCAGGCTCACTACAGGTCGGTACTGGACTACCGTCCCACCTCTTTGGAGGAGGCGCGGGTGGCCGTTGAAAGGGTGGAGACTTTTTTGCGCGACAACCTTGAGGTCATCGATGGGAAGACCCTGGTGCCGGCAGAATTTGCCGATGCTATGGACGATGACCTCAATATTCCCCGTGCCCTGGCTGTGCTTCACGAGCACACTCGTGCGGGTAATGCGGCGCAGGCTGGAAGTAAAAATGCTGCGGAGTTCGCACAGTCTGTGTACGCTATGGCGGATGTTCTGGGTCTTGTGCAGCTGATGGATCTGGCTAGCGGGGGCAGGGCCGAAGGCGAGCGGGCTGCCCTTGACTCGCTTGTGCAGTCTATGCTGGAGCAGCGGGCTCGGGCGCGTGAACAGAAAGACTGGGCTGTAGCCGATCAAATTCGTGACTCCCTTGCGGCGGCGGGTATTAGCATCAAAGACGGTGTTGCCGGTTCGTCGTGGTCTCTGGATTAGAGTTATCGGGTGAGATGGTTGGGGCCCGTTCTGTGAGTGAGCTAGGCTGTCTAGGGTTCAAATTTTTGGGTGGACTGTGATCCGCTGACAAGGAGAAGAGGTAAGTGCATGGCAAAGGCAGGGCGCCGTCCCGGTGCTGTTAAGACTAAGAAGGGCCCCACGAAAGGTTCTGGGGGTAAGGGTCGTAGGGCCCTTGAGGGTAAGGGGCCAACTCCTAAGGCTGAGGACCGTCCTTATCATAAGGCCTATAAGATGAAGCGCGCCGCGGAGCGGAGGCAGGCGGGCAGGCATCCCCGCAGCTATCAGCCGCGCCTGGGCGGTAAGCGTACAAGTGAGGAGCTGGTGACCGGACGCAATGCGATCTTGGAGGCGCTGAAGACCGATATTCCGGCCAAGCATCTTTATGTGATGAGCCGTATTGAGGCCGATGAGCGGGTACGGGAGATTATGGTTCTCGCCCAGAAGTTTGAGCTTCCCATGCTTGAGATTTCTCGTGGTGAGCTTGATCGGCTCACCGAGGGCGCGGTGCATCAGGGTCTTGCTTTGCAGATTCCGCGCTACACCTACCTCGATGCCGACGATCTTATCGTGTCGGTGGGTAGGAGAAACGGGGAGGGGAAGGTTACTAGTCCGCCGCTCTTTGTTGTGCTTGACGGTATTACCGACCCCCGTAATCTGGGTGCAATTATCCGCAGTGTTTCTGCTTTTAGCGGTGACGGTGTGATTATTCCTGAGCGGCGTTCGGCTGCTGTTACCGCTTCGGCCTGGAAGACCTCGGCCGGTGCCGCAGCGCGTGTTCCGGTGGCTATGGCCACCAATCTCACCAGGGTGATTCAGCGGGCTAAGAGTTCCGGTTTTTTTGTGGTGGGGTTGGATGGTGGAGGAGATGTTGCTCTGCCGCAGCTTGCCCTGGCTACGGAACCGCTGCTGCTAGTTGTGGGTTCGGAGGGTAAGGGGCTCTCACGGTTGGTGGCTGAAAACTGCGATCAGATTGTTTCGATTCCGATTGATTCTGCTATGGAGTCGCTTAATGCTGCGACGGCCGTGGGTATTGCTCTCTACGAGGTGTCGCGCCGGCGGGCAGGGGGTGCTGGCCTGGTCGACTAGGCGGCGTCCTGCTGTGTTCGGGGGTGCTTAAAAAGTTTTTCCAAAAAATTTTGACCGCAAAATATGCCTCTGACTAGCGCAAACTCTGGAATGACAAAAGTGTAAGTCACTCAGAACACGCTTTTGCGAGTTGCATGGGTGTGGGAGGGTGCGTATAGTTATATGAGTCGTCGCGGCCGGTGCTCAAGGTCTGGTGCCTTCCGATGTGACCTATTGAGAGATGGGTTATCTGGAGTATGCGGATTTTGGTGGTCGCGATATTGAGACGGCCTTTTTCTTTCACTCTTATTTTATTGTGGTGAGAGGTGGGGTCTGTTGTTTGAGAACTCAATAGTGTGCTTTGTTTGATGGAATATGCGCAGGCTGGTGGTTTCTTGCG
>NZ_JBUZLI010000005.1:0-59910 GCF_055285355.1 Rothia sp. 18CD1-1
GAAGACCACGACGAAGGATTACCCGGACACGGATCCCCACCCGTCAAAGGCTCCCAACTACTCGGACGAGACATAATAAAATCCTTTCACTTTGAGGTGCAATATATCTTTATGGCCACAAAAATTTTCTTTGCTTTGATCTCTATTTTTTCTATTAGTTCTCTCTTGCCTTTTCTTTTGCATCGTCACTTCTGGGATCAAAGAGAGCCCCTGCCTGATCGGCGGCCTTGAACGCATCGTGAGCGTCCTGGACTCCATCACGGGCGTTGCTGTAGGAAGTTGTTGCGCTGGTAATCATGCCTGAGTCTTGGGGTTTCACCTGGTCGTTATGATGTGTCATCACGGGGTCTGAGTCAGACTCAGGACTTGCCGCGGCGGTATATCCCGCGGTCTCGATATCCGAGCGGGCGGATTCGAAGGCATCAATAAGAATTTGCAGGGTTTCATAATCGAAACGCAAGTCAGCCATGAATGTTCACTTTCTGTCAGAGCGGCAAGCAGCTTCCCTGCCCCGCTTTTCTTGAGCTTATCTGTCTTCCGAGCTAGTTTCTATGTTCAGGGACCCATACGGTTTCCTCTCCAAGATTTTCTTCCTGTGCGGTGTTGCGGGTGTGGTGGTTTAGTGGGCTATCTGGATATAGGTGATCTTTCCGTCACCGAGATTGACCAGTCCCCGCCCCACAGGTCGGGGTTGTTTCATAATTTCTGTGGTGATATGCAACCCGTAAGGTTTGAAATCTGATAGCCCTGAAGGTGCCAAGACACCACCGCGGCGGCGTTTGGCTATTTCGTAGGTCCACAGCAACATGCTTATACGGTCCCATTCGTCTATACCGTCAGCAGTAATAATGTGGGTGTTTTTAGTATTGATCGCGGTCCCCAGCCTTTGAAGCTCGTTAATGACCAGGGTATCGGTGATACTTGCTGCATCATCAACAATAAGCACCAGGTCCTGGATAGCCAGTGCTGTGCGGATAGCATCGGCGGTGATCTGATCCCCACTATAGTGAGCGATCAGGTTCTTATGCCCGGCCAAATCGGATAGGGGTGAGCGTAGCGGGGTTAACAGGACCACCGGGGCCCCGGCATCAAGACAGCACCGAGCCAGGGTTTTTAGGGCGGTGGATTTACCCGAGCGAGGTGGACCCCCGATCAGAAAGGTGGGTATTTCGGTCAGGTCAATAGCTGCCGGGGCTAGGCTTTCTCCCTCGATACCCAGTAGAGGCTTGAACGGCTCCAGCGCACCGGGTCCACCGGCAGCAGCTATGAGGTCTTCATACGTAATGTCTGTGGCCAGGTCCCTAAACTCTAGGGGCTGGTGGAAGACCGGTTGCTGGTTCTGTTGCCTTTCTGCTTCCCGACCGATCTCTGCGAGGGCTTGCGTTTGTGCCCGGCTACCGGGGTCCTTGGCCAGCAGGGCAATCTGGGTTTCCCGCCCGGTATTAGCCTCGAAGGCCCGACCGTTGGCGATAGTCTCGGGTAAGGTTCGAGAAATGATTCCTGCCGTGTTGTAGTCGGTGCGATTGGCGAGGCGCAGGATAAGTTTGTTATCGACCAGTGTGTTTGTCTGCGTGGACAGCAGGGACCTGTCCCCGGTAATAATCAGGTGAATACCCGCCGACGCTCCCTCCCGAAGGAGGGTGAGTGCGATTTGGCGGAGACTGTTCTGTACATCGCTTCCGATACCGTTGATAAATCCTTCCCACTGGTCGAAAAGGACCACCATATGCGGAATCCTATCCTTACTCGGGACGTGCCTACGCTGCTCGGCAACCGAAGCAAACCCGGCCTGAGCTAGCAGATTCCGCCGATGAGCAACCTCTCTCTCAAGATAGGACAAGAAACGTCTTAGAAGAACCTCCTGGGTTCTGGTAATAACAGTCTTACAGTGCGGCAAACTCAACAGCCCGGCCAGCCCACCATTACCAAAATCCACCCCGTACAAGTGCACATCATTCACCGAAATACGCGCGGCGATAGACCCGGCCAGAGTACGCAGGGTCTGGGTCCTCCCCGAACGTGGGGACCCCACAATAAACAGGTGGGACAGGGTCTCAAAATCCAGGGTCAGAGGCTTCTGAGTCTGAGACTCGGGAAAATCCTGAACACCAAAAGGAACCAACGGTAAGGCTGTGCTACCGTCACCGGCCCCATGATCGCCAGTAGTCCCGGTTTCAGAGAGAGCATCAACCTGATCCAGGGTAATATTCTCCGCCAGAGCAGGCAGCCAAGGACTGGGCTGGACCTCGATACCGCCCCTGTGAGTAGCCTCAGCCAAGGCCTCCACCAAAACCTGCACATCGGTCACCGGAGAATCCTCGACCGCGGTGTTTTTAGACTCGGGCAGCGGATACCCCAACCTATCCCAGGGCAGAAGGTGCACCAGAGGATCGGGAAGATGATCGGGGTCGAGTCTGGCACCACCCTCATTATTACCCGCTCCCCTCCTCTGCTGGGTAACGGGCCGCGGCCCTCCAACCCGCGACGCCTGGAAAGGTAGTAGAGGCTCCGCGCCCACCTTCATAAACGCCCGTCCTGGTGTGGTGGTGGATATCTCCGCCGCATCAGCACTACCAATCACGTCTTTACTCTCCAGGCTATTAGCCATACGCAAAGCAATCCGCAAATTAGTATTAGCCAAAATATCAGCAGTAATAGCCCCCTGAGGCCTTTGAGTAGCCATCACCAAATGAATCCCCAAAGACCTACCCCGCTGAGCAATATTGACAATACCAGCCACAAAATCAGGCAACTCAGCCTTCAGTGCCGCGAACTCATCAATCACCAAAACCAGCCGCGGTAACGGCGGCAACTCCTCTTCTCCTTCTTCTGCGGCCCGGCTACGAGTCAGGATATAGTCATCAATATCCTTAGCCCCAGCAGTAGCCAACAAATGCTCACGACGGCGTAACTCTGCTCTAAGCGAGACCATCGCCCGAGCCACCAGATGATCATCCAGATCGGTGACAATACCCACCGTATGCGGTAGCGCAGCGAAATCGGTAAAAGCAGCCCCACCCTTGTAATCAATAAGAACAAAGACCATCTCATCGGCCCGGTTAGCCAAAGCCAAAGAAGCGATTAGGGTTTGCAGTAGTTCTGATTTACCGGCCCCGGTCGTACCAGCAATCAGGGCGTGGGGGCCGTCGGTGACCAGATCAAAACTAAAAGGCCCGTCCATACTGACCCCGATCGTGGCCCTGGTCGAGCGAGGGGTTAGGGCCCAGGTACTCAGGATGGTTTCAGGCTCGGGATCGGTGAGATCAACCGTTTCTAGAAACCGGGCCCGGGCCGGTAACCCAGCATCAGCCTCATCAGTAGCATCACGCAAAGGAGCCAGGGCGCGACTAACCCGATAGAACCAAAAAGATTCGGGCATGTCAGCAGTAAGATTGGTGATAGCACTCTCGCGGTCACGCTTAAGCGTAACGGGACCCTTATCCTGTGCAGTCACGATAGCCTTAGACTCTTCCGGCAGATAATGCTCTTCAGTTTCGGTACAGACAGCATAAATACCGAAAGCCGGCCCCTCAGCAAGAAGACGGGCCGTGGCCGGAAACTGCCGCAGAGCGCGTGCATGATCAAAAACCACCACCACAGCCGGATAGGCAGTAACCGGGTTAACCTTAGACCCGTTGAATCCGGTACCGCTCTGCGCATCTCTCTGTCGCCGCTCAAGAATATCTATCAGCTCAGTCAACCGCTGGCTAATACTGCGAATATCATTGCCAATACTCACCGGACTCTTCCCACTCTTGGCATGGGGTAGCCAACGCACCCACTCCCAATAACCCTTGCTTTCAGACGTAGTGAGCACGGTGATACTCAAATCACGCGGACTATGGGTAATAGCCAGCTGGGCAACAGCCCAGGCCGCAATCTGTTGGGTACTGACAGGATCCCCGCAGATACCAACCACACCATAATCAATCAGGCTGACCGGCACCGGCACATCCGGTGCGGTAATTTTTTGGGTGCGACGGTGGTCAAGCTCTTCAGGCCGATAAAGACTAATATCGGTGGTAGCCTCGGTAACTCCGATCCGAAGATTCAGATAATCCGGGTCGACCCGGCGGCGTTCCCATAGCCGGGGCGTGGGCAGGGTCGCCATCAGACCCGCGGTCACCGGATCCGGTAAAGAAAGACGCTGCTCCTGGGTGTAATCCACCACCGCCTGGTTAATATCCCGATCAATGGCAGCAATAGTTCTACGATATTTAGCAATACGCTGCCGGTAGCTGGTTTTACCGTTCTTGCGGTTATTGATATAGCTGGCCACCATCATGACCGGCGACATCAGACCAAAAATGAGAAAGTAGGGCCGCTGCATCACGGCCGCCAATGTGATCGCCAAGAGTAAGGGAATGAGCATGGCCAGGATCGGCAGCGGGCTACGGGCAGTCTGCTCGGGTTCTGCGGGGTATTTGAAACTGGTTTCCCGCGGGTGAGGCAGTAGCCGCGGAGGCCGGTTAAAATCAATCAAACCCGGCTTAGACGACATGCTGATAGACGCTGGAACCGGAGGGGTCGCAGATATTTCAAAGATATACTCACCGATACGGATCCAGTGGCCCTCCTCCCAGTCCACCGGCTCGGTGACCGGAGTGCCGTCGAGTGACACCGCGCTGGTCTTGGTGGTGTTCTCAATCGTGCAGCGATCCTCCTCGACAGTAATAGCGGCCGAGGTGAGAGGTAGATCAGGGTCATCCAGGGTCCAGGTACAGCGGGAATCAGAACCAAAAGTCCCAACACCGGGAGTATCCAGGCAATAGTAGCTACCAGCATCGGGCCCAGACGTTTGGCTGATGATAAATGAACCGGTGAGGCGGTCACCGGAATATGCTCCTCGCGGGCGGTCCCTGATAGTCCCCTCCGAGAGTATGAGGGCCCCGTCGGCGATATCGAGTTCTGACCACGTCATATCAGACCCGCAGGTATAAGAGGTTCCCTCACCGGTCTCGGCGGCGAATGAGATATTTAGCCCGGTAGCCCGGTTGATAGCCTCTGCTACCCTGTGAGCCGGCGTGTCCCGGTGGGCATCAACCATAAGATGGATAAGTTCGCCGGTTTCTGCTTTCACGGAGATATGAACTACCACGTAACTAACTGTCTTTCACTACTGTGCCTGCACACGGGCGATCCGAATGGGCATGACCGCACCTTTTTGTTGCATTCACCAGTTACCCCCTGGTAAATTGCTTTACAAAGAAACTAATTTGTACTTGAAGGGTGACGGCACCATGGGGAGATGCCCCCACCCCCAAGCATGTTGCTTAAACTAATATGTTCAGCAGGGGCTTGTCCACCCCTTCTCACGCTCACCCGAGGCGCAAAAATTACCCCCAAAATGTCTACAAAACCGACATTCCTGCACTGTCTCTTACAGAGATGTCAGGCTATAAGTAAATAGCTCGGAATACATTTGACCATGCCAGAAACGCATTGTATTTGTGCCACAGAACGGGAAATGGCCACCAGCCGCCCCCACCTATACTGTGGGCCATTTGGGGGATAACACCGGAACCGGTTCCCGAAAAAATTTTTCTGTTAGAACCGATACACCCAACGAAATCCAGACTAGGAGCAGCAGCCGCCCCCGCAACCGGCGGCCGGCGACTTCTCAACATCTTCCACCGACCGGGACCCGCAACCACCCGAACCGCAACCGCAGCCACCTGCACCGCCGCAGCCGCCAGAGCCCTCGGCTGAAAACACCTCACCGGCATAGACGGAAGCATCGGCAACCCCCTGCCCCTCCAGGTAAGAAATATAATCCTCAACAAGGTTGCGATGCTCAGCGCCAAGAACACTCAACCCCGCACCGTCAATCATCTTCAAATCTTCAAAAACAGCTCGGGGCCCCAGCTCTCTATAGTCGCTCAAAAAGGTGGAATCAATCAGATGAAAGGCCAGCGACTGTAGAGAGCGCATATGCGCCTCTCTTCCGGCAATCACCCGCAGGCTCTTTGCCGGTGCCGCCAGCCGACATGCAGCCAGAACCCGGAGGCAGTACATGGGTGTCAAAGAATCAGCGGCGCTTGTGTCCTCGCCACCGGGTACCACAAAATCAATACTGATATGCGGCACCGAACTGTCGGCGGCTAGAGCAGAAATGCTGTGCGCCAGCTCTTCAGGAGTTTCACCGGCACCCACCCGCACAGCACCCCCGTGCGCGGGCGTGGAGGGAGCTTGCCTCCCGCCCTCACCCACGAGGTTGGTCACCTCCAGGGTGTTGTGGAAATAGGTTCGACGATACTCCGCCGCCACCTCAACCAGCGCAAAGGTAGCACCCGGGCCGGCATTGAGTATATCTAGAAGATCTTTTTCACCGGCGGTCTCCCCCGCGCGCATTTTCTGGGTAAGCTCTACAAAATTGAGTGTCATGTTTCCATTCAACCGCATTACGGGAGCACATACAGCCCCGCTCAGGCTGAGAGCATACAGGAATAATTTTCTGACACCTCCCGTCTCTTTTCACTGTTTTACAATGGGCAGGTGGCTCTCTCTCGCGAAATAATTTTGGATACAGCTTTTACCCTGCTCAAGCAGTACGGGCTGGCCGATCTTTCCATGCGCAGGTTAGCCACCGAACTCGGGGTCGCCCCCGGCGCTATCTACTATCACGTAAAAAATAAGCAGGAGCTGCTTGCTTCCCTAGCCTCACGCATGGTTGAGCACATCAGCTTTGAGGGCCAAGACCCGCAGCGGGCCCTGCTCTGCGGTGCCCTGGACCTCTACTCCCGCACGATACAGGTCCCCGAGTCGGCAGAAGTGATCCGCCTAGCCCTCGCCATTCGCCCCCAAACACTGGTTTTTATCACCGCCTCCAGCCAACTTTTAGCGCGGCTGGGAGTCAAAGAACCCGAGCTGGCAGCAAAATGTCTGCTTCACCTCTGCCTGAGCCTGATAGAAGAAGAACAAACCGGGTCGCTCTTGCGGTCCTCTCCCCCGCCGGTAACAGCCCCCAGCACCTACCGGGTCGCTGTACATAGCATCGTGGCCGGGTGGGATAGGGAATAACACTGTCCGTCTCAGCCTTATATTCTCGGTTGTTTACCCGATTCGGCAACACCTCGCACAGAAAGTTGATTCATGACATCCTTTGCCGCACCCCACTGGGAGGTTCTTCCCGACCACCGGAAACAGGTGGAGAAAGTTCGCTCCGCTTTCATCGAAAAATACGGGGTGGAGCCCGACGGCGTGTGGTCGGCACCGGGTCGCCTCAACCTGCTAGGTGAATACATCGACTTCTTGGGTGGCTCCTGTATACCTATGCCGCTCCCCTACCGAACCTATGTGGCCGGCAAGCTACGCACCGACGGGGTCTTGCGCGCCGAATCACTGCAAATGCCCGGTGATGAGCGCACCGTGGTGATCCGAGATATTCAGCCGGGCAGACTGAAAGGCTGGTTCACCTATGTAGCCGGTGTTGCCTGGGCTATGAACCAGGAAGGTGGAAGGGATATTTCGCTTCCGCTGAATTTTGGGGCCGACCTCCTGTTTGACTCCCGTGTACCGGTGGGTGGCGGACTCTCATCTTCGGCGGCGATTGAGTGCTCCACCGTGCTTGCCCTGCTTGATTTGTCCTGCCCCATCCGTGAGGGTTGCGACCAGTCTGAACCGCTTCCCTCCGATCGGGGGCCAAACAACGATTCTTTACGGGCCCGGCTCGCCCAGGTGTGCATAAGGGCTGAAAACGATGTTGCCGGTGCCCGCACCGGTGGGCTTGATCAAACTGCGTCTTTGAGATCTAAACCCGGTAAGGCTCTGGTGATTGATTTTCATGATTTTTCGATTGACCCGGTAACCGCCGATCTTGATTCGGCCGGTCTTGCTTTTCTGGTGATAAACACCAACACTCCGCACAAACTTGCCGGGGACCAGTTTGCTGCCCGGCGGCAGGCGGCCGAGGCATGCACCGAGGCGCTGGGTTTAACCTATCTACGCGATGCCCTACCCCGGGATCTTTCCTGCACCGGCCTCAATGAGAGAGAGGCCAAGCTCCGGCGGCTGAACCTGGTTGATGAAACCACTACCGGTGCCCTGGACGCTCTCGAGGGCACCCGGCAGCCGCCGTCTTTTCCCCGCGGGTGGATTCGCCATGTTTTCCACGATATGGCGCTTGTTGAGCGGGCGGCCTATCTTCTGAAAAATACGGGTGTTTTGGGTAGTTCCGCCTGGGAGGAATTGGGGCACCTGTTCACCGAGTCGTTTGTTTCTATGCGCGATGAGTTGAGAGTTTCTCGCCCGGAAATTGATCTTTGCGTTGACACCTGCCTTGCTGCCGGTGCCCTGGGGGCGCGCATTGTTGGCGGCGGATTCGGTGGGGCAGTTATGGCGCTGATGGAGAAGGATAAGCTCAATGACACCGCTGAGGCTGTTGCTCTTGCCTATGCTGCCGCCGGGTATGAGGCGCCGGAATTTTTGCCCATGGTGGCGGGGTTTGCGGCGGATAAAGATATGTAGTCCGCTGCGGGTTGAGTTCACGGGTAGAGTAATTCGACAACACGCTGGGTATCTACCGTTCTTATAAGTAAACTTATAGGTGGTGCGTGTGACCTTCGCAGGCGCCCAGAGATATCTAAGGAGATAATCATGAGTGCAGCAGATAAGTTCAATGAGTTTTCAGGCAAGGTCAAAGAGGGCGTGGGCAAGCTAGCTGATGACAGCAAGCTTCAGACCGAGGGCAAGGCGGATCAGGTGAAATCCAAGGTTGAGGGCGCTGTTAACGATGCCAAAGAAAAAGTAGAGGGCACGGTTCAGGGTCTCAAAGATTCTTTTTCGAAAAACGACTAGTCCACCCATCGCATAAACACTGCCCGGCAGCTTGTAGCTGCCGGGCAGTGTCGTTTAGGCTGGGCATGTTTGAGGGGTTTCCCCTCGTCTAGGCAACCCAAGTAAGGAGTACAATCATGCCGCGCACACAGGCCACGCAGGCAGAAGCTGAGCAGGTTATCAACAACGGTGGAGTAGTTATTTATTGGCGCCCCGGCTGCCCCTTCTGCGAGCGCCTTGATTCAGGTCTAGGGAGTGAGGGCGATAAGGCAACCTGGGTGAATATTTGGGAAGATAGCGCCGCAGAGGATTTTGTGAAGTCTGTCAATGACGGCAACGCGGTAGTGCCCACGGTAGTGACCTCCGAGAAATCTTTTGTTGCGTCGTCTCCTAAGGCCCCTAAGATTGTGTCGGCGCTACTCAAGAAGGCTGGTCAGTGATGGGGACTTTTGTGGGACGGCCGCCGCTGAACCGCGATACCGCGGTCTGTATTTCCCTGTCGGGGAGGCCATCAAATCACGGGATCAAATTCCATAATTATCTCTATGAGAAATACGGTCTCGATTTTCTGTATAAAGCCATGACAACCACCGATATTGAGGCCGCTATCGGCGGTGTACGGGCTCTTGGTTTTCGCGGTTGTTCGGTATCTATGCCTTTCAAACAGGCGGTTATTCCGCTGGTTGACGAGGTGGATCATTCTGCGTCGGTGATTGGTGCTATCAACACTATTGTGAATACCGACGGCTATTTGCACGCATATAATACCGATGTTATTGCGGTAGCTTCTCTCCTCGCCTCGCACGGGGTTGACCCGTCTTTGCCTTTTATTCTGCGGGGTTCTGGCGGTATGGCTCGGGCTGTTGCCGGTGCTTTTTATGATGCCGGTTTTGCTCAGGGGACAATTCTTGCCCGAAATGAGGAGACCGGGCGGGAGATTGCCGACCGTTACGGTTATAGGTGGGTTCCTCGTCTCGGGTCGTTGAGGGCTCCCATTCTGGTGAATGTTACCCCCATCGGTATGGAGGGCGGTAGCGAGGTGGATTCTTTGGCTTTCCCCGTGGAGGCTATTGAGTCTGCCCAGGTTGTGTTTGACGTTGTGGCTATGCCGGTAGAGACACCGCTGATTCGGGCAGCGCGGGCGGCTCATAAAGAGGTGATTACCGGCGGTGAGGTTATAGCCTTGCAGGCAGCTGAGCAGTTTCGTCTCTACACCGGTGTGACTGTTTCTGCGACCGATATTGCAGAGGCTGAGGCTCAGGCGAGCTAGGTGGGGCGGAATCTTCAAGATTCCGAGTCTCAACTATTTTTATTCATGCCAAGGTTTACTTATAAGGGTGTCACAGGACCACATCAAGCGTGATCCTGTGACACCCTTCCTAAAATCAGCCTCACTGTATACGTTCCTACTTCCCTAAAACATTGCCCACTTCTTCATACCTGTTATACCTGTGGAAGAATAGATGCTGGAAAATGAGATGCATGTCAGATAAGGGGATCAATGACTCGCCTTTATGCCTATGTTGATGAAACTGGTGATTTGGGAGCTAATTTTAGGAGCCCAGGAACCTCTAGATATTTTGGGATGGCAGGCATAGTTATGACTAAGCCAGGTGCGGCCGCTGCTCGTCAACTAGTGATGAGCTTGAAGCATGAATTTAAGATTCCGGCCGGTAAGAATCTTAGCTGGAAAGCACATGTTCGTGACCACGAGCGGCGCAAGTACGTTTCTCAGCGTCTCGCAACCCTAGAAAGCGTAAAGGTTATCTATGTTTTTACGGACAAAAAAGAAGTTCAAGGTGAAAAGGTGAATACGTAAAGGATCGTGGTTTCTTATACAACTATGTTGCGGGAAAGATGTTCAAAAATATCTTGTATGCCGCCAAACACTGGGATCAGGAACCCGAAGATCTAGTAGTAAGATTTTCCCATGTTAAAAATCTTGACCATGCTGCCGTGTCAGAACCGTATCTTCGAACCAAGGTAGATAAACTGCCTTCTCTGGAGAGATTATCTGAATTGAAATGGGTTGACGCTCGGAGATATAAAGAATCTGATGTAGCTGACTTATTTGCCGGGTGTTTACATGCAGCCTTGAAAAAGGACAGGTATGGGAACACCGAAAGCAGTTATCTTCGAACAGTTTGGCCCCTTATTCGTAATACCGAACAGTGCGAAACTGATTCCAAACACTGTGCGATCCCGCTGGGCGTGATGCCAATGCCTCATTACTGGGTAGTGGAAAAGATGGACTGGTCATGTGAGGGCTGTCCTGCTGTAAAAAGGTACCCTGCACCTCCTCAGAGCTGATCCACCTAAGGAGTGCGTTGGATGAACAACGCCAGACATCTGAGCGAGGTACAAGATACCTTTATTATTTATTGTAGTTCTTGTTGCACTATGGACACAAGATGTTGCACTTCTGCAAAATCTCGAACCCCACTACAGCATCGAAAGAATCTGTCTGCGGTGTAGGGCCCCAGCAGAGTGCACCAAAGTTTCCTTACCATTCTGTACCCTAGATAACCTACACTTCAACATACTAGTATCAATGGATTCAGGCTACCAGCTATGGGTACTGCCGCACCGCTACCTGCGTCTACGCGTGAAATTACAGAAATACACAGGCTGTTTCTCCGGTTTATCCACAGGTGGGGATAAACCTGGGGAAAATGGTTACATCCGTGTAATTACGCTGCAAACATTCCCTCTGCCCGCACTCCCAACGCCCCACAGCCTCTCCGCAAATTACAGAGATGTAGTTATTAACAGCTGTGGATAGATCCTGTGGATACAGGTTTTATGCGTCGTATCTTTTCACGGGTTTCCGCTGTGCAGGTTTGGTCAGCAGGAAGGCTACAGCAGCACCCGTGACCAGTCCACCCAGGTGCGCCTCCCACGAAATACCGGGCACAATAAAACCGTAGACAAAATTTACGGCAATCAAAATTAGAATCGCTGTGGCATCGTTTCCGCGCAGCCTACTGAGCACAAAGAAGGCACCAAAAAGACCAAATATTCCTCCCGAGGCACCAACAGTATTGACATTGAGCTGCCCGAGCAGCTCCCCAATAATCCATACCCCGGCAGATCCTCCGACGATGGAGAGCAGATACACCACAAGATATTTCCATCTGCCCATCATGGGTTCAAGGGCACGGCCAAAGAACCACAGCGAAAACATATTGAGCAGCAGGTGAGAAATATTTGTTTGATCGTGCACAAATCCGGCGGTGAGCATCCGCCACCACTGCCCTGTCACCTCAACATACAGGGGGTTGTAGAGAAAAGTGGTGATCACCAGGTAGTTGGGGATTATCCTTTGCAGCGCATACACCAGCACGTTAAGACCGATGAGTATGTAGGTGAGTACCGGTCTGGTAGCCGAAGATTTTATGGTGGGTACTCGACTCATGTATTTGTCCCGGCAGTCCACACACATCATTCCTACCTCTAGCGGTACTTGGCACTGTGGACAGGTACCGCGTCCACACCGCCCGCACCGGGTGTAGGCCACCTGGTCCGGGTGTCGGGGACAGACGGGAAACTGAGGCTGTTCCGAGCCTGCTGGATAAGAGGTCACAGTTTTTCTTTTCTTTCATCCACGGGGCGCAATACTCGATGGGTATTTCCGGTGTAAAGAAGCCCGCCCGGTGGCTACCGGGCGGGCTTGAAAACAGTTACAGCTATAGTTTTTTAATATCGATTGACGAGATAACAACGTCTTCAACAGGGCGGTCCATAGCACCGGTTTGCACGCCCTCGATAGCATCTACCACTTTCTTTGATGCCTCATCGTTCACCTCGCCAAAGATTGTGTGACGGCCGTTGAGCCAGGGTGTCTCAACGGTGGTGATAAAGAACTGTGAGCCATTGGTTCCTGGACCGGCATTCGCCATCGCCAGCAGGTAGGGCTTGTTAAAGGAGAGTTCCGGGTGAATTTCGTCTTTGAACTGGTAGCCCGGGCCACCGATCCCCTGCCCCAGCGGGTCACCGCCCTGAATCATGAACTCGGGGATAATACGGTGAAAGATAACGTCCTTGTAGAGGGGGCCTTCCTGCACTTCACCGGTGCGGGGGTGGCGCCATTCCTGGCTGCCATCGGAGAGACCGATAAAATTATCGACGGTCAGGGGGGCATGATTGCCAAAGAGATCCACCACAATATCACCGTGATTGGTGTGGATTGTGGCCTGAGCAGTTGCTTTAGTCATGAACACCATTTTTGCACGTGCCACTGTGCCTTAGCTAGAAAACACCCGGGCTTTTTCACTGAGCGGAAAACAGTCCGCAGACCGGGCTGGGGGCGGGCATTTTGCTGATTTACTCAGTAAGGTAGGGTACGGAACCGTTTATTTGCCGTGCGATATTTCTACGCGCGGCGTATCTGTAGGAGGTCACCCAATCATGGTATGTGGTAGAAGAAAGGCAGCTAAAGCTCAAAAGGCTACCGAGAAGTACCTGGCTAAGGCTCAGAAGTTCTCGGGGCGCAAGTCTGATAAGTTCACCAAACTTGCAGAGGCTCAAGCGGCTAAAGCACAGAAGTTTGCTGAAAAGCAGGCCGCTAAAGGTGCTCAGGTTATTGAAAATGTATCCCCAGCGTTTGAGGATGCTGTGTCGAAGGCACGTATTAAAGCCGGCGAAGTGGCTGCTGTTGCCGCAGAGAAGCTCAACGATATTGAGGTTCCCGCCCAGGCTGAGGCACTGATTGAGAAGGCCGGTGGCAACAAGAAGACTCTCAAAAAGGCACAAAAGCAGGCTGTAAAGGCAGCTAAGGCCTACGCTAAAGAGCAGAAGAAAGCTGCTCGAGGTGGGAATAAGGGTCTGCTGTTTGTGGGACTGGTGGCAACGGCCGCGATCGCCGGTTTTGCCGCATATAAGGCGTCACGCCCGGTAGAGGATCCCTGGAAGACTCCCGCCGCATAGGGGTTTTAGCCCGTTTATTTTATCGTGCTGTCCCCGTACCCGCTACATGCGGGTACGGGGACATTTTATGGGCCCGTTAGTTTTTCCTCAGAATATAAAAGGGAGTTCTCAAGCTCACTGCTTGAGACCTCCCACCAAAATATAGTTCGGCGATAACCTACTCTCCCACACCGTCTCCAGTGCAGTACCATCGGCGCGAAGAGGCTTAGCTTCTGGGTTCGGAATGGAACCAGGCGTTTCCCTCTTGCTATCATCACCGAAACGTGGAGGCGAGGGGACTCGAACCCCTAACCCTCTGCTTGCAAAGCAGATGCGCTACCAATTGCGCCACGCCCCCGTATCGGGTGTACAACAAGCTTACTACAGCTTTATTGCACATACAAACCCACTATAGCATTTTATCGGTTACTTGCACCACATATTTCTACATTTTTAACGAAAATTTAGTTGGGCACTCAACAGTGAGGGCACCCCGCGCCCGGAGTGCCCTCGCGCGCACCCGACTTTTTGGACTACTGAAACGAGCGCGCCTCTCACATTTGGAGAGTCTCTATCCCGCACCAAATCAGTAGCTTCAGCACGGGCTAAATCTAGTTATTCTTTCTCGGCCACCGGATCCGCCTCAAGAAGACCGGCCCTACTCGCCGCCTCCTCAGCGATCTTCAACTCATCGGTTGTTGGATCTTCGTAGCGAACATACCCTTTGGTATCGGTGGGCGAAACCGGGTCATCTTTCCCAAAATGCCCTTCGGCGATGAGTAACCCGTGGGCCCCCAAAATACGGGCGACACGGTCAATTTCTCGCGGCGTGGGAACCTCGTCAATCACCTTGCGAATATACTCGTTGATCCGCTGATCACTCACGTATTCCTCACCGCGCGCTGCCCGCGAAGCCATAAGACGGCGAATAACCTCGGTCAGCTGCTCATCGTCGAGACGGTGACGCAGAACCGCCATCACGGCGGCCCGGTCTTGAGGTGGAATATCCTCGGGGTATCCAACATTCAACCAGTCAATTACCCGGCCAACAATACTGCGGTGGGGCATACGGCAACTCCTTTGCTAGGAACCGTCATCGGACTACTCACCCGAGAGTCCAAAGAGGTTAAATCCGGTGGTGTGGTAGATAAAGTCTTTGGCGATCCAATAGATGGCAAAGACAATAACCAGCACGATAACAGCAAAGATAGCGTATGCGATCGCTTTATGCACGCCTGAGGGCTCTTCAATCTCAATAAGACGCCCATCCGCCGTGTACTCGGTGGTGCCGGCAAGCATTCTCATACCCAGGGCATAAAAGGCCGGTAGACCTGCCCCAAACACCAGACCCGCCAGAGCCACAGGGATGATTCTGCCAATAATCTCTAGAAGATTCACCGTGCACTCACTTTCTCTGACTCTGCTTTAAAGGTCTCTGTTTTTAGAGAAACTCTGTTCTCTCCCGAGGCCACCTCCACCGACTCCATCTCAACGACCACTTTGCTTTTCGCTTCAGATCGCCCATCCTCCCAGTCAGCGTTGACGTTTGAGGAGTCAACCGGCTCCCGCTTGGAGTGCAGGTACATCCAGGTGCAGAAACCAACCAGGATAAGGAAAACTACTAGTTCACCCAGCCACTCGCTACCGGTGAAACGGTTGAGGTAGTGGCCGATAAACCAGGTGATTGCCCCGATAGCTCCGGCGGCAGGGAGAGTAATGACCCAGGCAACCACCATACGGCCGGCAACGCCCCAGCGCACCTCGGCCCCTTTACGGCCCAGGCCGCTACCCAGGATCGACCCGGTTGCAACATGGGTGGTGGAGAGAGCCATACCAAAATGAGACGATGTCAAAATAATAGCCGCCGATGACCCCTCGGCCGCCATACCCTGCGGGGTATCAATCTCTACCAGGCCCTTACCGAGGGTTCGGATAATACGCCAACCACCCCA
This sequence comes from Rothia sp. 18CD1-1, assembly GCF_055285355.1. Lineage (NCBI taxonomy): Bacteria > Bacillati > Actinomycetota > Actinomycetes > Micrococcales > Micrococcaceae > Rothia > Rothia sp. 18CD1-1. The sequence continues at coordinate 15,633 of NZ_JBUZLI010000005.1, forward strand.
GTAGGTACCCAGAGCAATAGCCAGGGCGCATGACAGCTTCACCCAGAAAGGAATCTCAGCCTCGGGATCAATTTCACCCGCGGCAACCAGGGCCAGAAAGATAACGCCCATGGTTTTCTGCGCGTCATTGGTTCCGTGGGCCAGAGACACCAGGGAGGCGGTACCCACCTGGCCCCAGCGAAAACCCTCTTGCTTTTTACTATCAGATACCGGGCGCGAAATACGGTAGATAAGCCATGTTCCGACGGTGGAAACCAAAGCAGCTACCACCGGTGCTAGCAGTGCGGGAACAACAATCTTTGACGCCACACCGTCCCACTGCACACCTGAAGTTCCTATAGCGGCCAGGGCGGCACCGATAAGGCCCCCAAAAAGGGCGTGAGAAGAGCTAGAGGGTAGCCCCAAAAGCCAGGTCAGCACATTCCACAGAATACCGCCCACCAGGCCCGTAAAAACGATGAGCATGAGCCCGGAGTTGTCTCCCGATACAGCGTCGAGATCAACTATCCCCTTCCCCACAGTTTTAGCGACCTCCACCGAGAGAAAGGCACCGATAAGGTTGAGGACAGCGGATAGAGCTACAGCTACTTTGGGCTTCAGAGCACCGGTGGCAATTGAGGTTGCCATTGCGTTTCCGGTGTCATGGAATCCATTCGTGAAGTCAAAGGCGAGAGCCGTCAGCACCACGATAGTCAAAATGATGAGTTCAGTAGTCACAGTCTCGATTATGCGCCGATAGTTTTCATAAAGAAAACACCGGCAAGTACCGGAGAAACAGCGGTTTTAAACCACATACCCACAGCTAAAACAACATGACTCGACGGGCACACTCTACCCGCCCAGACTCCGGTCATCCTACTTCCCCGCAAATATTACCCAGATAAACTTACTGTCTTTGTGACCATTTTGTGATCAATAATGTGGCTTTCTTTGGGTTTCACCCGGGTATTTCGTAAAACCCACACCGGTCAACCAGCACGCCACAATACGTTAACTTTAAATTCATTTTCTCTGCACCGAGATAGTGGTCATAGCAAAGCTCATTCACAGCATCCACGCCCACCCAGCAAGTATAAGAACTACCAGAACCATGACCGCACAAAAAAGGGGAGGTCTCAAGCTCACTGCTTGAGACCTCCCACCAAAATATAGTTCGGCGATAACCTACTCTCCCACACCGTCTCCAGTGCAGTACCATCGGCGCGAAGAGGCTTAGCTTCTGGGTTCGGAATGGAACCAGGCGTTTCCCTCTTGCTATCATCACCGAAACGTGGAGGCGAGGGGACTCGAACCCCTATCTCTGCCGCTTTGGCGGCATAAGCGCTTACCCAACTGCGCCACATCCTCGGTTTTACAACCCTATAATACTATACAGAATCTGTCGACTCTTTCCAAGAATCCCTATTCTTTTTTTCATCCCTCATCCGGCGAACTACAGCGAAAGACGCTGCCGCAACCGCGAGAATCATAAGAATCTTCTTCATCATCTCTCCTCAAGTAGGGAGTGGGCGTACCAGGAATTGAACCTGGGACCTCTACATTATCAGTGTAGCGCTCTAACCGTCTGAGCTATACGCCCTTGATCCGCCCCTCAAGGACGAAATAAAACTTTACACGAGCAGAACAGAACTTCCAAATCGAAATTCAGTGTTCCCCACCACAGAATATTTCGCCTTGTCAGAGCAGACTCTCCTAGTCATCGGTCAGCGTCAGGCTCACCCCGCCCACCAGCTTCGCCGCCACGTTATAAAGTATCGCGCAAATAACCCCCAACAGGGTAAAAAGCACCACATTCACCACCGATATCAGCGTGGTATACAGGGCAACCTGCCCCAGGGACAGATACTCGGAAATATCAATCTGGTTTCCGGTAGTGCCAAGCATCGTCAGCATATCGTTGATCCCCTGGAAAGCACCCGTTGCCTGCATAGCAAGCCACAGCACCACCGAAGCGACAACAAAAACAATCCCCACAGCAACCGAAAGCAAAAAAACCAGCTTAGCCACAGAGAAAGTATCAATCCGCGCAACAACCAGACGGGCACGACGAACCTTAGATCTCGGCGCGGGACGCACCAGCGGCTTATTACCGCGACCGGTAGCACCTCGCTGCTGATTACTCCCGCGAGGATTAGCCGCACGGCTCCCCGTGCGAGTCCCCTGCTGAGCAGGACGACGCGCTGCAGGCTTACGCGCATTAGTACCGGGCGTAGTCACTAAATACCTCCGTGTGCATTGTGGACGGAAAAGTCAGTAGGCACTGACCCCCGCTCATTTTAACCATTTTCTAACGGTACTTGATTTTCCGTCTCCATGCTGGCATCTGAAACAGATTCTAAAGAACCACCCTCAGATACCGGTTCTGCCCCCTCTGCCAAATCTTTCTCAAGGTCCCGGTCCTGGTTACGGGCAACACCCACAATATGATCGCCCCTACCCGGCTTAGCAAAAATAACGCCCATGGTGTCGCGGCCCTTAGCGGGAACCTCGGCAACAGCGGTGCGCACCACCTTGCCGGACTGCATCACCACCAGCACCTCATCGTCGTCCTCAACAATAAGTCCACCCACCAAATCTCCGCGATCTTCGGCGAGCTTGGCAACCTTAATACCCAGACCACCGCGACCCTGCACCCTGTACTCCTCGACCTTGGTCCGCTTAGCATAGCCACCCTCGGTCACCACAAAAACATAGGAGTCATCGGTCACCACATTCATGGATAGAAGCTCATCGTCATCCCGGAACTTCATACCGCTCACACCCGAGGTAGCCCGCCCCATAGGCCGAAGCGCCTCGTCGCTTGCTTTGAAGCGCAGAGACTGACCCTTCCGTGAAATCAGCATCAGATCATCTTCGGAGGAGGCAAGACGCGCAGAAACCAACTCGTCGCCCTCACGCAGGTTGATGGCAATAACACCGGAGGTGCGGTTGGTGTCATAATCAGCAAGCCGAGACTTCTTCACCAAACCGTTCTTGGTGGCCAAAACCAGGTAGGGGGCGTCCTCATAGGACTTGAGCTCCATCACCTTGGCAATGGTCTCATCGGGCTGGAAAGCAAGCAGGTTTGCAACGTGCTGCCCCTTAGCGTCACGGCCCGCTTCCATCAGCTCATACGCCTTGGTGCGATACACCCGGCCAAGATTGGTAAAGAACAGGATCCAATTGTGCGTGGTGGTTACAAAGAACTGTTCCACCACATCATCACCGCGCAGAGAAGCGCCCTTAATACCCTTACCGCCGCGGTGCTGCGAACGGTACTGGTCGCTACGGGTGCGCTTCACATAACCGCCACGGGTAATAGTGACCACCATTTCTTCTTCAGGAATGAGGTCTTCCATCGACATGTCACCGTCGTAACCCATGAGTATTTTGGTGCGGCGCTCATCCCCGTAGCGGTTAACAATGTCTCCCAGTTCCTCAGAGATAATAGAACGCTGGCGATCCTCAGAACCGATAATCTCTTTATAGTCACTGATCAGCCGCATAAGTTCATCATGGCGGTCCTGGATCTTCTGACGCTCCAGAGCAGCCAACCGGCGTAGCTGCATATTGAGAATAGCCTGCGCCTGTTCCTCATCGATACCCAGAAAATCCATGAGACCCGTGCGCGCCTCATCGGCTGTGGGGGAGCGACGGATCAGCGCAATCACCTCATCCAGAGCATCCAGCGCTTTCAAGAGACCACGAAGAATATGGGCCTCAGCCTCAGCCTGGCGTAGGCGGTACCTGGTCCGGCGCACGATCACTTCAAGCTGGTGACTCACCCAGTGCCGAATAAAAGCGTCCAGTGAAAGGGTACGCGGGACACCGTCGACAATTGCCAGCATATTTGCCGAAAAATTTTCCTGAAGCTGCGTGTGCTTGTACAGGTTATTGAGCACAACCTTGGCAACGGCATCGCGTTTGAGCACAATCACCAGACGCTGACCGGTGCGGCCAGACGTTTCGTCGCGAAGATCCGCGATACCGGTGATCTTTCCGTCTTTCACCAGCTCGGCAATCTTGATCGCAAGATTATCGGGGTTAGCCTGATAGGGTAGCTCGGTGACCACCAGGCAGGTACGGCCCTGAATTTCTTCAACGTTGACAACCGCCCGCATGGTAATTGACCCGCGCCCGGTGCGGTAAGCGTTTTCGATGCCCTTATGCCCCAAAATGGTGGCACCGGTGGGAAAATCCGGTCCTTTAATACGCTGGATCAGAGCCTCAAGAAGCTCCTCGTTGCTAGCCTGCGGATTCTGTAAAAACCACTCCACGCCCTGAGCAATCTCACCAAGATTGTGCGGCGGAATATTGGTTGCCATACCCACGGCAATACCCGAAGAACCGTTAATGAGTAGGTTAGGAATACGAGAGGGAAGAACGGTCGGCTCCTGGTTCTTGCCGTCGTAGTTATCCTGAAAATCCACAGTGTCTTCGTGAATGTCACGCACCATTTCCATGGCAACCGGAGACATCTTGGTTTCGGTATAGCGCGGAGCTGCTGCACCGTCATTACCGGGCGAACCAAAGTTTCCCTGTCCCAGGGCCAGCGGGTAGCGCATAATCCAGGGCTGGATCAGGCGAACCAGAGCATCGTAGATGGCAGAGTCACCGTGAGGGTGGTACTGGCCCATGACCTCACCAACCACGCGCGCGCACTTGTTGAAGGAGCGATCCGGCCGGTATCCACCGTCATACATGGCGTAGATAACTCGCCGGTGTACCGGCTTGAGCCCATCTCGAACATCGGGGAGGGCACGCCCAATAATAACCGCCATCGCGTAGTCGAGGTAGGAGCGTTCCATTTCCATACGCAGATCAATCCGGCTGATACGGCCGTGAGGCCCGACCGAATCTTCAAGAGCACTACCTATAACCTCGCCCTCTACCGGGAGGTTAGATTCGTTCTGGGTTTCGTCACTCATAGGAGCTATCCGTTTCTTTTATCATCCTTGATTTATATTCCTTGCAAGTTATGTGTCCGGTTTATCCGCTAAATATCAAGGAATCGAATGTCTTTTGCGTTCTGCTGAATGAACTCGCGGCGAGACTCAACGTCCTCACCCATGAGCACGGTAAAAATCTGGTCTGCGGCCGAGGCATCGTCCATAGTCACCTGCAATAAAGTTCGAGTTTCGGGGTTCATGGTGGTATCCCACAGCTCGGTATAGTCCATCTCCCCCAAACCCTTGTAACGCTGAATACCGTTGTCTTTAGGGATCCTCTGGTTATTAGAAAGACCGCGCGCAAGAACCTCATCACGCTCAGCATCAGAGTAAACATAGTCATGGGGAGCATTTGACCACTTAATGCGATAGAGAGGAGGCTGCGCTAGGTAGACATAGCCCGCCTCAATCATGGGCCGCATAAATCTAAAGAGCAGAGTCAGCAGCAGGGTCGTGATGTGCTGGCCATCAACATCAGCATCAGCCATGAGCACTACCTTGTGATAGCGTGCCCGAGCAATATCAAAATCATCACCGATCCCGGACCCAAAAGCCGTAATCATCGACTGAATTTCCTGGTTAGAAAGCGCTCTATCCAGACGCGCCCGCTCAACATTGAGGATCTTTCCCCGCAACGGAAGAATAGCCTGAGTATTGGGATCCCGCCCCTGAACAGCAGAACCACCGGCAGAGTCACCCTCCACCAAATAAATCTCGGAGATGGTCGGGTCTTTGGAGGAGCAATCTTTGAGCTTACCGGGCATGGAACCCGTCTCCAACAGCCCCTTACGTCGAGTGGTCTCACGCGCTTTACGCGCGGCAATCCGGGCCGAAGCAGCTGTGATAGCGCGACGAATAATCTCTCGCGCCACCTGCGGGTTACGCTCAAACCAGTCACCCAAATGATCGGTCATCTCACGCTGAACAAAAGTCTTCGCCTCGGAGTTACCCAGCTTGGTTTTAGTTTGGCCCTCAAACTGCGGCTCCGAAATTTTGACGGAGACAACCGCGGTAAGACCTTCACGCACGTCCTCACCGGTTAGGTTATCGTCTTTGTCACGGAGCAACTTATGGTCGCGAGCGTAACGATTAATCAGCGATGTCAGGGCCGAGCGGAATCCCTCTTCATGGGTTCCCCCCTCGTGAGTGTTGATAGTATTGGCGTAGGTGTGAACCGATTCCTTATAGGCGGAAGTCCACTGCATGGCAACTTCCAAGCTCATCACGCGCTCAGTATCTTCCGCTTCAAAAGAAATAATCTCTTCGTTAACAACATCGAGCTTTTTTGAAACATTAAGAAAGTGCACGTAGTCAAGCAGGCCGTTTTCGTACATGTAGGTAACGGTCCTGTGCCCGTCTGCATTAGCACCCACCTGGTTGAGCTTGGGTGCCTTCTTCTTTTCCTCCTCGCCTGTCACCTCGTCACCCTCGTGCATTCCACGCTCATCGGTGAGAGAAATCGACAGCCCCTTATTCAAAAAGGCCATCTGTTGAAAGCGAGCACGTAGCGTCTCAAAATCAAACTCGACAGTCTCAAAAATTTCGGGATCTGGCCAGAAGGTTTGGGTGGTTCCGGTGGCATCAGTTGCCTTACCGCGGGCTAGCTCACGTTCGGTCATGCCGCCCCCGGAGAAAGAGATATCCCACTGATAACCCTGCCGGCAGACCCGTGTTTCAACCCTGGTCGACAGAGCGTTAACAACGGAGATACCCACACCGTGCAGACCTCCGGATACAGCGTAACCGCCGCCACCGAATTTTCCGCCGGCATGCAGAATAGTCATCACCACCTCAACGGTGGGCTTGTGCTCGGTGGGGTGCTCGTCAACGGGAATACCGCGGCCGTTATCGCTCACCCGCACCGCACCGTCTTCTAAGATGGTAACTTCAATATGATCTGCGTAGCCGGCAAGTGCTTCGTCAACGGAATTATCTACAACCTCGTAAACCAGGTGATGTAAGCCGCGTTCGTTAGTGGACCCGATATACATGCCCGGACGTTTTCTTACTGCTTCGAGTCCTTCAAGCACAGTAATGTCAGAGGCACCGTATTCGTGGGATGTTTCTTCAGCTGCCACAGGTTCTTAGGCTCCTTGTATGAGTGTCAGCGCGCCCGAGCACTGTACCTTCTGGGTAGGTACGGCATAAAAACGCACCCAAAACATTGTGTTTTGGCGGGTTCTCCCGCGGGCCAAACCGCATGTTTTAAGTGCAACTTCATGGTGGTGAGCGTGCGCTATATCTACCCTAATTCTAGCTGAATTTGCCCTATTTTTAGAGTTTTTAAGCTCGATTCAGCAGCAAAAGAACACCGCATGACGCCTATACAGCCCTACAGGGCACTTTTGAGAGCCTATAGGGCATCGTATGTGGGTGGGGCTCATCAACGCCATCAGCTGTGTCAGAAACGAAATTATCCGTAGGTGTCGCGGGGGCCCCGCCCACCGGGTGCTACTCTACGCCCCCGTTTCCAGCTGGGAACATGAGGGCCGTTGATCACCAGACGAGAAACCACGCCCTGCCCCAGTTCACGGTCAAACATGGCAAGAATCTCTCCGCGCATCAGCTTTACCTGGGTTGTCCACGCCGTACTATCGCAGCGGACAACCACGGTGGAATCCTGATAGCTCTCGGGTTGTACGTGCTGGGAAAGTTCTTCGCCCATCAGCTGATTCCAGCGCGCTAAAACAGATGAAACCGCCACCGGTTCCTTCCATCCACGGCTACTTATCAGCGACTCGACAACACCGCCCAAAGGTTTAGGGTCACGGGTAGAACGTCCGGCACCGGTATAGCCGCCCAGTCTGCGCGGATCCCAGCCCGAGTCTCGGTAGCGGTGCCGACGTCCTTTCGCGGTAGCTGACTCTATGACCGAACCAAAGTCTTTAAGGATTTTTTTTGCCGCGTTCCCCGTCAGGCGCCCCTCACCGCGGTCTGCTGCGGCACGACGGAGTCTGTAGAGCAGAGCCGCAGGAGCATCTACCGCGTCTTCAAAACGGTGGGGGTCTTTTTCACCGGTCACTGTTTTCTCCGTATTCTGCCCGACCAGGCTCAACACGAATTATTGCCGGTTCTCCCAGCTCTTCCGGTATATCGGTGGCTACGGCACAGGTCACCAGAACCTGTTCCGCCCCGGAGACGATAGCCCCCAAACGGTGCCGGCGGGCTTCATCGAGTTCAGCAAACACATCGTCAAGAATGAGAATAGGGGAGTTTCCCACTGTTTCTTGATCTTCTCGATGCACATACCATGAGCCAAGCCGCAGAGCCAATGCCAAAGACCAGGTTTCCCCGTGGGAGGCAAACCCGCGGGCGGGAATACCACCCAGTTCAAGAGCTATATCATCGCGGTGGGGCCCGACGAGGGTTACTCCGCGGTCAATTTCTTCTCTTCTTTTTTCGCCAAACCCTCGCAGTAGAGCTTCAGTATAATAGTCGGTCCCCATACGTGCCGCCCCGGGGAGTAGGCTGCCTGACATCGTTGGAAAAATTGTCGACTGGTAAGAAATATTTACCTCTTTTGTGCCGTCGGTAAGCTCCCTGTAGGCCCTCTGTACCTGGGGTATAACCCGGGTGAGCACACTCAGTCTGGCCCGCATCAGGTGGGACCCGGCCTCTGCCAGCTGGTCGTTCCACACATCCAGGGTTCTCAGTTCTTCATTGGACGTTTTTCCTCCGCGCATGGTTTTAAGTAGCGAGTTGCGCTGACGTAGGATCCTCTCGTAATCTGCGCGATAGGCGGCAACGGCAGGGCGTAGAGCCACCGCCAGGTCATCGAGAAAACGCCTCCGAAACAGTGGCTCGCCTTTGACCAGCTGGAGGTCTTCGGGGGAGAAGAGAACCGTTGAAACTATACCGTGTGCTTCCCGGGCCCGCACCGGTGCTGCCCTGTTGATCCGCACCCGGTTGCTCTTTCCCGGCGAGATTTCAAACTCGGTAACGGTTTGCTGGGAAGCACGGATTACCCTGGTACGGATATAGGCACGCTGCGCTCCCACACGCACCAGTGAAGAATCGTTGCTCACTCGGTGAGACCCCAGATTGGCTGTATAGTCGATCGCCTCAACTATATTTGTTTTGCCTACGCCGTTTGCACCGAGAAAAACCGTCACACCGGGGGATAGCTTAAGGTTGAGCAGGGTATATGTGCGGTAGTCCATCAACGAAATATGGTCGATGTACAACGTGTACCTTTCGGTGGCTTCTGTTGGCAGTCCGGTATTTACTGTTGGGGGAGTCTCACCGGCATGAGTAGATAACGGTAGTTTTTCTCATCATCGTCAAGGGGATCGTTTTGGCCGGAGAGCACAGCAGGCTTGGGGGGAGTGGTGAAGGAAAATCGCACAAAATCAGTGCTGAACGTGTTGAGACCTTCGGAGAGATACACCGGGTTGAAGGCAACCGTGATATCTTCTCCCTCAAGCTGGGCCTGGAGGGTCTCGGTTGCTTGAGCGTCTTCGCCGGTACCGGCATCGAGGGTTACTTGCCCCTGGGTAAATGCGAGCCGTACCGGGGTGTTACGTTCGGCGACCAGGGAGACACGGCGAACTGACTCTATAAGGTCTGATGTCCTTACGATGGCGTGGATAGGTGTTGCTTCGGGAAAAAGCGAGCGAATTTTGGGGTATTCCCCGTCGACAAGCAGGCTGGTGGTACGCCGGTTTTCTGACTCGAATCCGATGAGTTCGTGGGAATCTGACAGAGCAATGTTGAGATTCCCCGACCCGCCGAGAGTTTTTGCCACCTCGGTGATTGTTTTTGCTTTGATGAGCGCGGCCGTTGAAATATCCGTTTTATTCGGACTCCAGTTCAACTCGCGCATGGCCAACCGGTAACGGTCGGTTGCCAAAAGCACTATCGTATCCGCCTCGATTTCCATCCGTACACCGGTGAGGATAGGTAGCGTGTCATCTTTAGAGGCCGCAACGGCAACCTGGCTAACTGCGCGGGCAAATTCCGATCCCTCCACAGTCCCAGATACAGCGGGTAGATCCGGTAGCTCCGGGTAGTCACCGACAGGCATGGTTGCCAAATTAAAGTTTGCTGCACCGCAGTTGAGGTGCAACTTAGATTCATTCGTTTCAACGGTAACTTCGCTGTGTTTGGGGAGTGAACGGCAGATTTCAGCCAGCAATCTGCCAGAAACCAGGCTGGTTCCTTCTTCACTAATATCTGCTTCTACATGAAGTTTTGCCGACGTCTCATAGTCAAAGCTGGCAATGGTTACTTCACCGTTTTCAGCTTTGATCAGAAGACCTGCCAGTACCGGCACAGGAGGACGGGGTGACAGTGATCGGGCAGTCCAACCAACTGCGTCGGTAAGTGCTTCACGATCAATAGTAAATTTCACCGGGGCTCCTGGTCTCCATACGGTCTAGTGGTGTAGCTGCCACGGTACAGGCAGACTGTGGTTTTTCAGTTTACCGGATATTTCAGCTGGGAACAGATCTGTGTAATTACACGGTGGGACGGCAATCGACGGTGCTCTAAAGAGCTTGTAATTACAGGCTCTGGGAGGTGGAACGAACCACGATGGGCGAAAAATGTTATTTGTTTTCTTTTTTCTTAAAGATGAGTAGTGTTAATAACCCCTGTGAACACTGTGGAAAACGACCGTAGACCCCGGATTTCCGCCAAAAGTGCTTGTTGATAGAGTGTGGACTACCGCAAGCAGGACTGTGGGGCTTAAGTGGATGAATAATTATGCATAATTTTTTACCCACAGCTTCCGCATAAGTATGCACTTAACATCCACAGACATAGGCTGTAACGACACATGTTATCCACAGGCTACTTTTGGGACCGCTGCTCCTGTTTAATCCTGTTGGTGAGCTCGGTAACCTGATCAAAGATCTGCTGCCTCTCAGACATCAGCTTGCGGATCTTGCGGTCTGCGTGAATCACAGTGGTGTGATCCCTTCCGCCAAACTCCTGGCCGATCCGCGGTAGCGACATATCGGTAAGCTCTCGCAACAGATACATGGCAATCTGCCGGGCCGACACTAGGGTACGGTTACGAGACTTCGACTTGAGATCGTCAATGGTGATATCAAAATACGACGCGGTGGCCGTAAGAACCTGCGACGCGGTAATTTCCTGCGCGGAATCGTCGGTAATCAGATCTTTGAGCACCAGCTCAGCCAGGGATCTATCAACCTTCTGCTTATTCAGCGAGGCAAAAGCAGTCACCCGGATCAGTGCACCCTCAAGCTCCCGAATGTTGGTGGTGATATTCGAGGCAATATACTCCATCACGGTATCGGGGACATCCAGAGACTCGTTTTGGGCCTTCTTCCGCAGAATAGCTATGCGGGTTTCCAACTCCGGTGGCTGGACATCGGTGATGAGGCCCCACTCAAACCGTGAGCGCATACGCTCGGCAAACCCCGTGAGAAGTTTGGGGGGCATATCCGAGGTGATCACCACCTGCTTCTGGTGGTTGTGTAGGGCGTTGAAAGTGTGAAAAAACTCTTCTTGAGTATGCTCCTTACCCGCCAAAAACTGGATATCGTCGATCAAAAGCATGTCTACATTGCGGTAAATCTGTTTAAAGGACGATCCCTCATCGTCGCGGATCGAGTTAATAAAGTCGTTGGTGAACTCCTCAGAATTGACATAGCGCACCCTCAGATTGGGGTAGAGGTGTTTGGCATAGTGCCCGATAGCGTGCAGCAGATGGGTTTTTCCCAGACCGGAATCACCGTAGATAAAGAGCGGGTTGTAGGCGCTTGCCGGGGTTTCAGAGACAGCGAAAGCAGCCGCGTGGGCAAAGCGGTTAGACTGCCCGATGACAAAGGTATCAAAAGTGTATTTTGGGTTGAGGCGGGCCGAAGATTCCCAGACCGCCTCAGAATTTTCATCATCCGGAGTAGCAGGTGGCAGATCAGTGCCGGGATAGTCGGTTGAATCTTCACCGGCAAGAGCGGGGTCCTGGGCAAAACTGGGGCTAGATTTCCCCAGTTCGGCCTCTAAATCCTCCAGCGATGGAGTAGAAGACGATTTCTGACCGCTACGACTGTTTGTTTGTCTAACCTGCTCATCTTCGTCCGAGGATACTCCGGGGCTACCGGAAGTTTTTGGTTGTTCCACAACCGGTTGAGGATGTTCCTCCCGCAGGCTGCTATCTTCGCTGTCTTGCTGTCTATCATCGAGGCTCATGTCAATCACGATGGCCTCCGAGGTTCCCTCGCCGAAAGCATCGGAGAGAGCTTGTTTCAGCTCGGTATTAATCTTCTTCTGAAAAACCTCTCGCGTGTACTCGTTGGGAACCGCAATCAGCAGCACGTTTCCCATGTAGGCCTGGGGTTGGGCCAGCCCAATAAACCCACCTAAACGAGGTCCAACGCTTTTGCGCAGCTGAGTCATCACGTGGTTCCATCGAATCAAAATATCTTCGTTGAGGGATTCACCCATGACTCTCCTAGGCGTTGTGGTGGTACGAGACTATAAAAATTGTAAGGCATAAAACCGCCACACATCTGTTTATCCACAGACTTTATACACAGGTGGGAGAGCTTGTGGGGTATAGGTGGAAATCTCTGTGGATTTCTGTTGATAACCGGGGTGGGTAGTGAGGAAAACCCCGCATATCTATCGGCATACAGTGTGCACAGTCGTCCCGCAGCTTCTGTGGAAAACTTCTATGCAGGGTGAGTGTGCGGGGTAGAATCAACCTCTGTGGACAGTACCTTATACACAATCTGTGATTAAAGACCTACCCTGAGCAGGCTTGACCAAGCTCTCGTAACGTCATAGAGTTTCTATTCGTATGTGTGTGTCAGTTCGCACCCCCTACCGCTAGATCCGTCAGAGGTTACGCTGGCAACGCGGGGAGCCGTCTACAGAACACACAAGCCCAAGAAAAAGCGTCAACCTGTTTCTAACCACTGGCAATAGGGTTGCGCCCCTACCAACGTTGTGGAGTTACAAAAATGAGCAAGCGGACCTTTCAGCCGAATAACCGCCGTCGTGCAAAAAAACACGGCTTTCGTCTTCGCATGCGCACCCGCGCAGGCCGCGCTATCCTAGCAAACCGCCGGGCCAAAGGCCGTACCTCCCTGTCGGCATAACCAGCTCCTTCCCCTATCGGCAGGCCGTACCGGCCGTCGAAACCGAAAGGAGAACACGTGCTGGATCAACAGCACCGCATGCGGACAAAAGTCCAATTCTCAGAAACTACACGTTCCGGTGTCCGATCAGGACGCCGGAACTTAGTTCTATATGCACTCAAAAAACCACCGCAACCGGCCCTAGCGGGATTCATTGTCTCCAAAGCAGTAGGAAACGCAGTAACCCGCAACAAAGTCAAGAGACGCCTGCGAGAACTCGCCGCAGAGACAATAAAAGATAATCCGCAAGGTCTCTACCTGGTAGTCCGTGCATTACCAGCTTCGGCACAAGCAAGCTGGGGTGAGCTGGCAGCTGATTACAGGGCAGCCAGCACAGGAGTCCTTGCTAAACTTGCTAAGCAAGATAAAACTTGGGCAGTAGCACACAGCCTAGAAACTGCCACCGTAACCCCGGGAGAGGAGCAATAACCCCTATGGGAGACCACTCCAACTGTGCCCGGCAACAGCCACCCTCTGGCACGCAGCTACTCGATACCGCACCCCACGAATTTTTGCACCCCCGCAGTATCGGTGAAGCGTTCTGGACCCTCCCTCAAAACCTTGTTATCGCTTTCCTCAAAATCTATCGGGCAGTTATCTCTCCGCTCTACGGAAACGTGTGCAGATATTTTCCCAGCTGTTCAGCCTACGCCCTCGAAGCGGTTACCACGCACGGGGCGGTTAGGGGACTCTCACTTACCGTCCGGCGACTGCTTCGCTGTCACCCCTGGGCGGCCGGAGGAATAGACCACGTTCCACCCGGAAAACGAACCTTTGTTCCGGGCAAAGAACCAAAAATTATACTGTTGAACCATCCGCAGCTAGCAGCGGATACCCATACAAGGTGCTCGTCATGAGCCAAGGAGAACTAGATGTTTGACATCATCCTCTGGCCCTTCAAATGGATCGTCTCGGCGATTCTCTGGGCATTTCACACCGTCTTCACCGCGCTAGGTTTAGACCCAACTTCAGGGCTCACCTGGATCCTGGCTATTGTTGGTCTCACCCTGGTGATGAGGACTCTCACTATCCCGCTCTTTGTCAAACAGATAAAGTCAATGCGCGGTATGCAGGAGCTTCAACCCGAGCTGGCAAAGCTGCAAAAAAAATACAAGGGTAAAACAGACCAGCTCTCCCGCCAGGCAATGGCGCAGGAGCAGATGGCACTCTACAGAAAGACGGGTTCAAACCCCCTATCTTCCTGTATGCCTATTTTGGTGCAAATGCCGATCTTCTTCGGCCTCTTTCAGGTACTCAATGGTGTACCCTCCGCCGCGGCAAACAATGAAAGCATCTTGGTACTCTCCGCCGAGATGGTCAAACAGTTCAACGACGCCTACATTTTTGGCCAGGTACCCCTGTTCTCGAGTATGACCAATCCCGGCGACGGTAACCACGCCATGACCATTGTGGTTGCTGCCGTGCTGGTGGTGCTCATGTCTGCGTCAATGTTCTACTCCCAGAAACAGCTGGGAGCAAAAAATATGTCCCAGGCGGCAAAAGAATCTCCCATGTACCGTCAGCAGCAGCTGATGATCTACATTTTTCCCATTATTTTCCTGGTGTCCGGTATCAACTTCCCGATCGGTGTGCTTGTCTACTGGACTATCTCTAACTTCTGGTCTGTGGGCCAGCAATACTGGGTTATCAAGAACAACCCCACCCCCGGATCAGAAGCAGAACGCGAACTCAATGAGAAGCGTGCCGCCAAGGGTCTGCCCCCTATCGGCAAAACTAAAGAAGAGCACGAGAAAGAGCTTCAGGAAGCCAGGGAGCGCGCCAACCGCGGCCAACGCCAGCAGCCCATAGGCAAAAAGCGCCAAAAAAAGCAACAGAAAAAGAAGAAATAATTACCCTTCAGGAGAGAAACAGTGTCTGAACCAACCAAAAATCACGGGGTAGAAGAAGATATAACGGCTCTTGAAGAAGAAGGCGATATCGCTGCCGACTATCTTGAAGAGTTCCTTGACATCGCCGATATTGACGGTGATATCGATATTGAGGTGCGCAACGGTCGCACCTACCTATCGGTGGTCACCGATGATGAGGACAGCCAAGAACTTGAGGCCCTGGTAGGCCGGGGCGGAGATGTGCTCGATTCACTTCAAGAGCTCGTACGGTTGTCGGTACTATCGGCCACCGGTAACCGTTCACGGCTGATTCTAGATATTGCGGGATACCGTGCAAACCGTATCAAGCGTCTGGCTCAGCTGGCTGAGGATGCTATAGCGCAGGTCAAAGAAACCGGTGAAGACTACCATCTGGAACCTCTGGGCGCCTACGAGCGTAAGCTTATTCACGATCTCGTAGCAGAGAACGAGCTTCACAGTGAGTCTGAGGGGGAGGGCAGCAGCCGCCATATCGTGATTTCTGTTCCGGAGGGAGCAAATCTTTGACCGAGGACCCAGAGCTGACCGGTACAGAGCGTGCAGCGGCGCAGAAGGTGTTTGGAGATCGTCTACCGTTAGCGCAACGGTATGTTGGTCACCTTGCCGACAGCGGGATAGAGAGAGGGCTTATTGGGCCCCGTGAAGTACCTCGCCTATGGGGTCGACACGTGCTTAACTGTGCGGTGGTTGAGGAACTTATTGCCGAAGGTGCCTCTGTTATCGATGTGGGGTCCGGTGCCGGCCTTCCCGGCCTCTGCCTGGCCCTTGCTCGCCCGGATCTTTCTGTGACTCTCATAGAGCCTCTGGAACGCCGTGTTATCTGGCTCGATGAAGTGGTTGAAGATCTAGGGCTCGGAAACGTGACCATTGTGCGTTCGCGAGCTGAGCAGGCCGTGGGGCAGGTGGAAGCCGACTATGTGACCGCACGGGCGGTTTCTGCCCTGGTGGGCCTTGTGGATATTACCCTGCCGATCTTACGCGGTACCGGAACCTTGCTGGCTTTGAAGGGTAAGGCAGCTGCGGAAGAGGTTGCTAGGGCGAGAAAGAAACTCGATAAGTATGGTGCCCGCGAAGTGGATATCCTTACCGTTGGCACCGATATTCTTGAAGAGCCGACCACCGTGGTGAGGGTAAATCTGTAGCGGTTTATTTTCTGTGCCCTCCCTCTTTCAGCTGAAAGAGGGAGGGCACTTTTTTGATAGTGTACGGCGTATCGGAATATTTGATGCAGGGGAAAACATGGCCTATCAGATTGTGGAAGAACAGGTTTTTGACGACGGAAAAATTTTTGACAGTGTGGTGATCGGTGCCGGTCAGTCAGGTCTTGCCGCCGCCTATGAACTTGTACGCCGGGGGATAGATTTTATAGTTCTCGATGCTAATGAGCGGGCCGGTGGTGCCTGGCAGCATCGCTGGGATTCCCTGACCATGCACGATGTTCACGGTGTTGCCGACCTTCCGGGTTCGCAGGCTCCCGAAGAATCAGATAAACAATCTAATAAGGTTGTTCCTGAGTATTTTTCTCGATACGAGAAAGAACATAACCTCCCGGTATTCCGCCCGGTGTCTGTTTTTTCTGTTGAAAATAGTGGAGACAATCTACGTCTCTTGACGAGTAGAGGGACGGTAGAGAGTAAAACCTTGATCAATGCGACAGGTACCTGGACACGGCCCTTTATTCCCTACTACCCGGGTATGCGCATATTTGAGGGAGAACAGTTTCATACGGCTAACTATCCGGGGGCTCAGCACTTTGTGGGAAAACGAGTGCTTGTTGTGGGCGGTGGCGCATCGGCTGTGCAGTTCTTGGGAGAGCTGGCACACTATACCGAGGTGCTCTGGGTGACCCGTAGGGAGCCGCAGTGGTTGAGCGGTGCTTTTGACGGTCTGAAGGCAGTGCAGAAGGTGGAGAAAGCTGCGACGGAGGGTGCAGCTCCCGCGAGTGTTGTGAGCTCTACCGGCCTATTTTTGAGACCTCAAGAATACTATGCGGCAACTTTAGGTGTATATGATCGTCGGCTTCCTCTGTTTTCCTCTCTTGAAAAAGAAGGCGTCCGATGGGCTGATGGATCTTATGAACGTGTTGATTCAATTATTTGGGCAACCGGTTTTCGCCCGGCGGTAACCCATCTTCGCCATTTGCATCTGAAATCTGCTGACGGTGGAATTACGCTCAAAAAAGTACCGGTGGATGTTCAGGGGGCAACCACCACCGTCGCTGACCCCAGGGTGCAGATGGTGGGTTACGGTCCTTCAGCATCAACGATTGGTGCTCGCCATGCAGCACGATGGGCTGCAATTGCTGTGGAAGATTTTCTATCCCCGTCCTGAATAGGGGAGTGTTTCACGTGAAACAGGAAGCGGATACTTAAACCCGGTGCTTGTTCATCGAGAGGTTGCCCGGAGGAAGCAAAGAATTTTAGGTTTCTGCAGGTGTTATACAACCTATATACGGTTATTAATAATTTATTTTCCCTTGTCAGAAGAATGCGGGTACCCTTAAAGAGAGAACCTAGACTGTATTGGGAGTTTCTGTGAACACACGCCTCAACACCCCCGACTTCGGTATGCCGCCGGAACCGAAACACGCAACCACAACCGTAAAACCCGATCGCGGGCAGCATGTTTCACGTGAAACACGAGAAAAACTTGAGCGCACGGCACACAGTCAAAACATCAACACCCCACTGGTGAAAGAGATTATGAGCGAGAAAAAGAAATTTCAAGACCTTGAACAGATAACACTTCGTAAGCCCGACCGCACGAGAATTTTCACCATCTCCAACCAGAAGGGGGGAGTGGGGAAAACCAGTACAGCGGTTAACCTTGCAGCTGCTCTAGCTACCAAGGGTATGAATGTGCTCGTCGTTGATAATGACCCGCAGGGTAATGCTTCCACAGCTCTCAATATTGAGCACGGAACAGATATACAGAGTACCTATGATGTACTGATTGACGATTTGCCGCTTGCAGATATTGTGCAGAAATGCCCAGATGTTGATCGACTGTGGCTGGCACCGGCCAACATCGATTTAGCTGGCGCTGAAATTGAACTTGTCTCGATGGTTGCGCGGGAAACCCGGCTCAAAGCAGCCCTGGCGGATTATGCACAGTGGCGGGAACAAAATGATCTACCGCGTCTTGACTACGTTTTTATTGATTGTCCTCCTTCGCTCGGCTTACTCACCATCAATGCTTTCTGCGCGGCACAGGAGGTCCTTATTCCGATTCAGAGCGAGTATTATGCTCTTGAGGGGCTGAGTCAGCTTCTCAAAAATATTCAGATGATCCAGAAACACCTAAATCCTGATCTTCATATCAGTACCATTTTGATGACGATGTATGATGGGCGCACAAACCTTGCCTCGCAGGTTGCTGATGAAGTTCGCGAGCATTTCCCCGAGGAGGTCCTTGACTCACTCATTCCGCGGTCGGTTCGTATTTCTGAGGCTCCCAGCTACCAGCAGACGGTGATCAGCTATGATCCCACATCTAGCGGGGCACTAGCCTATATCTCTGCCGCTATCGAGATTGCAGAGCGAGGGGAGACTCAATGACACGTGTCTGCACTAAGCACGCTAACGTGCAGGTAGGCACAAGAATATAAATTTATACATATAACAACTAATATACGTAGAGAAAAATCTATTTTCTGTAGATGCAGAGTTTTTATTTATGATTTTGACTCTCTGAGAGGTGATTGTTGGGTGCCTTGATGGTCGTCTAGTGCTCGGTGGGATGATGTTTCACGTGAAACATCATCCCACCGCTATGTTATGACCATGGTTCTCGCTTACACTTGAGGGAGAGAGTTTTTGAATTCAGGAGGATTGAGATGGCAGAGAAGCGCCGGGGTTTGGGGCGTGGGCTTGGAGCCCTTATCCCTGATAACGTTAAAAATGAAGATACGGGCAGATCAGAACCGGTTGTAAAGGGTAATACTGGCCCAAAAGATCCATCGACCACATCTCAATCGGACATAGTCAAGAAGACCGCGGGGTCAGCCTCAAGCAGTAAACAAGGAACCGTAAAGAAGGCCCCCCAGCAAAAAAGAACGGCTACTAAAGAAACTCTGGATACTCCGCAGACTCAGCAAAAAACGGGAGAGGAGACTAGCTCTCCCATGCTACCGGTAGACATGAATGAAAACGCTCCGGCTGAGCGGTCTAAGCAGAAGACCCAGAATGTTTCACGTGAAACAAAACAGACTAGAAAAGGGAAAATATCTGTTAAAGACGGGCAGAAGAAGAGGGCGGATATGGGGTCTGCTCTTCGTAACACGACATCAACACGGCGTCCTGTAGATTTTTTCTTCGGGGAAGATGATACACCGACAGCAGATACCCTTGTTCCCGTACCGGGTGCAGAATTTGCTGTTATTAAAATCAGCGATATTCATCCAAACAGGAAACAACCCCGCACAGAGTTCGATGAGCAGGAAATGGAAGAACTTGCACACTCCATCAGGGAAATAGGGGTTCTGCAACCTATTGTTATTCGTCCGTCGAATGAGAACGGAAAAGAAAAATACGAGTTGGTGATGGGGGAGAGGCGGTGGAGAGCTAGTCAGCGGGCCGGGGTTGATACGATCCCTGCTATTATTCGTGAAACTCAAGACATTGATCTGCTGCGTGATGCCCTGCTTGAAAATTTGCACAGGAGTCAGCTTAATCCGATTGAAGAGGCCGCTGCCTATCAGCAGCTCCTCGAAGAATTTGGTACTACCCAGGAGCAGTTGGCTCAGCGTATTGGGCGTTCAAGACCTCAGATCTCTAACACTATTCGTCTTTTGAAGCTTCCTGCGCTTGTTCAGAGGCGTGTGGCTGCAGGGGTACTTTCATCCGGTCATGCGCGGGCTTTGCTGACGATGAAGAGTCAGGCGGAGATGGAGAAGATAGCGCAAAAAGTGGTTAAAGAGGGTCTATCTGTGCGTGCAGTTGAAGAACTGGTTGCAGCTTCAACGGAGATTCCTCAGAAGGAGAAGAAGACCCCTCAGCCTCAGAAACATCATGAGCGTCTCGACTATGTTGCCGATGCTTTTGCGGATAAATTGGATACCAATGTAAAAATTCAGCTTGGTGCTCGTAAGGGGAAGATGACGATTGAGTTTGCATCAGTGGAAGATCTTAACCGGATTATTTCCCTCCTTGATCCGAATATTGAGGAATAAACTAGCTAAATAGGTAGTTTTTCAATCTTCACTCCGTCAGAAAATTTCTAGAGGAAACAGCAGTGTTACTTTTGTCGGTAACATGGTGGGAACTATTCTGGGTGATCCGGTGACAATTCCTATGAACTTGATACTGTCGAAAGTAGCGTAGCCGCCAATCCATAAATTATCCGGGCCCCGGGGAAAACCCCGGGGCCCGGATGAACAGAGAAACTATAGCCCTTACTTATGCCTCAAGGTACTTGGCAAACTCTTTGACCAGGGCAGCCTTGGGCTTAGCACCCACGGTCTGATGGTCAACCTCACCGTCTTTGAAAACATAGATAGCGGGGATCGAGGTAATACCGTATTTCATAGCTGTCGCCGGGTTGTTCTCAACATCGAGTTTGACTACCTTCACTTTGTCAGAGTACTCTTCACCGATTTCATCAATAACGGGGCCAACCATGCGACAGGGGCCACACCATTCCGCCCAAAAATCAACAATTACCGGTTTTTGGGATTTAAGGACCTCTTCACCGAAAGTGGAGTCAGTAACCTGTTGAGCCATCATAAAATCCTTTCACACTCTAGAGAGATTCTATATAGTGTTGGGCATCCAGAGCCGCAACACAGCCGGAACCGGCGGCAGTAATAGCCTGCCGGTAGGTGGGATCGATAACATCACCGGCGGCAAAAACACCGGGAATAGATGTGCGGGAAGAGCGGCCCTGAACAGCGATAGTCCCTGCATCGGTAAGTTCCAATTTTCCCTCCACCAGAGAAGTGCGGGGATCAGAACCGATGGCAACAAAGACACCCTCTACGGCAAGCTCAGACTCTTCACCGGTTTTTGTGTGAGACAGGGTCACAGAGGTAACCTTATCCTCACCGTTAATACTTTTCACCGTAGAATCCCAAACCACCTCAATCTTATCGTTTTCGAAAACACGCTGCTGCATGATCTCTGAGCCCCGCAAAGAATCACGGCGATGCACTAAATAAACCCGAGAAGCGTGGTTTGTCAAGTAGAGAGCCTCCTCCAGGGCAGAATCACCGCCTCCCACTACGGCAAGTACCTTCTCCCTAAAGAAAAAACCGTCGCAGGTGGCGCACCAAGAAACACCGTGTCCAGAAAGACGCTGCTCCCCCTCAATGCCCAGCTTGCGATACTCGGAACCGGTAGAAATAATCACGGCCTTGGCCAGGTAGACAGAACCATCACCGGTTATGACCTTTTTCGTATCACCGGAGAGCTCCAGCACCTCAACATCCTCGTAGCGAATATCTGCACCGAAACGCTCGGACTGCGCACCCATGGTACTCATCAACTCGGGGCCCTGAATACCCTCAACAAAACCGGGATAATTTTCAACATCGGTGGTGGTCATCAGATCGCCACCGGGGGAGACAGATGACGCAAACAGGAGAGGTTTCAGATTCGCCCGGGCGGCATAAATAGCCGCGGTGTAACCGGCAGGGCCCGACCCCACAATAATGACGTCGTGCACGGTATCATCAACTTTCTGTTCCCGCCCGGTATCGTCGGCAGCCCCAAGATTCAGACCAAAACCGTTGCCACTGCCAAAAACATCACCCAGAGGATTGGTAGTCACGCGCCTTCCTTTCAACTAGAAAACTTATCACCGGATAGAACCCGGTTGCACACAGGTTTATTCCGCGGTCACCTCACAACACAAGAAACTAGTTGGAAGGAGTCACCTCAGAAATCCGGGCACCGTAGGTGTATCCGGACACAATGGGCTGAGATAGATTGGGCGCCGACGTGAAATTGATAATCACGTATTTGACACCCTCACCCTGCCTATCGGTGTTCAGCTGAACCTCGACACTGGACCCTGTGAAAGAACCGGAGCCCACCTCGGTTGCACCCGTCAAAGAAGCAGAATCATTGGTATAGACGGTAAAAGCCCCACCGGTACCCGAGACCTGCTCAATGGTCAGAGAAGAAACAGTGGTTTCCTCCCTCAACTCATAGGCAAGCGCAAAAGAGTTGATAACCCCACCAAAATTCGCGGAGGCAAAAGCGTAACTTGTCCACGCAGTTGAGCTATTACCGTCTATAGTCTGGGCAAGAGTGCCATCCTGGTCAGCCATATACGAACTATTCGAGGGGACCAGGCGAGTAACACCGGTAAAGCGGGGGGAAGTCCTCTGCGTCGCCGATGCCGATGGTGAAGACGTTGCCGAAGCAGAAGCACTTGCACTCGCCGAAGCGGGAGTAGAAACCGCTGTAGATACATCGCGATCCGACGCCTCCCGATCAACCATACCGTTGAGGCTGGTAAACACCGCAGCAACACCTATAACCAGCAAAATAGCGGCAGCAATAGCCACTATCCAGACACCGCTGCGACTATCCTCCTCATCATCGAAATACGCCTCATCGGGGTACTCTTCATACTCCTCATAGTCACCGTCATACGAGTCATCGTAGGAATATTCGTCATCATATGAATTGTCCTCGTACCCCTCCCTATCCCGTATCCGGTTAAGCGCTATTTCCTCGGTCGAATCCTCATGAACCAGACGGATAGCAGAAATAGCCGCAGGGACCGGAATAGGAGAAACATAGGGGGTCTGCCCGGTAGCCAAATCATCGCCAAAAATCTCCTGCCCCAAAGCCTCCTGAGTTTCTGACGAGGCCGCCACCAGATGAGAATCGGCCAGCAAAGTATCGAGCAGGGTGTCCGGACGAGAATGAGAAGTCACCAAATAGGTTCTGCCACCGGTATTACCCAGATCAAGGATCTGCACGCTAGAGCGTGTATTGGTTGCCAGGGTGCGAGCATTAGAAATCAGGCGGCTATTATGCTCGGGGGAAGAAACAACAATTGAGACCTTACGGTTCAGAACCTGATCCATGCCCTCAAATACAAAGTCGCCATCGGCGGTGTCAACAGATGAAGCAACCACCTTATAGCGCTCTCCGAGCACGGTATTGAGCGGTATAGGGTTTGAAGGTTTCTGCGTCAACATGCCCTCCCGAGGCTGGTTACGGTTCTTAGGTTCGTGTGAGAGTCTATGGGAATTTTACTTCACCCGGTCCAAGATATGTGGTTAGAGTCTGGTAAAAGGAAGTTTGCTACGAATCGGTGCCATGAGCATATCGAGCTCCCGCACCCGGAAAATATGCAAGAAAATATAGTAGGCAAAAACCATAACAGTACCGCCCACAAGAATGGTAACCAGGGCGTTGAAAGACCCTCCCCAGGCAAAACCGGAAGAAGAATAGCCACCAAACATCCACAGCACCAGGGCCCCCACCAGCCCCGAAAAGAAAGAAGCCAGAGCAACTTTGGCGTGGGTCAGCACAATATTAGCCCCGTCGTAGTCACCAAAGCGGCGCTTAAGCACAATATGGTTGAGTATCACCGCAATAATATTTTGTAGAGCGTAGGTGGCGGCAAGACCAAACACAATATAGTGCGGATCAAGCATTGACGACAGAAAACCCATGACAACGATAGCCACAGCGGCCACAAGCTGAATATAGAAAGGGGTCCTCGCATCCTCCTGCGCGTAGAGCACCCGGCCCATCATGAAAGAGACAGTGAGAAAGGGCCCGCCCAGAGCAATGATAGCTATGGTCTGACCAATGAGGGCTGCGGAGACAGTACTACCATTACCGAAAAGCACACCCACGGGGCCGGCAAAAACCACCAGAGCAACAGCGAGAAAAACGGTGGCGAGAGATGCTACCCGCAAACCGGAGGAAAGGGCGGCAACCACGGTGTCATCATCGTCGGACTGGGAGGCTCTTGACATACGGTTGAAAAGGTAGGTGGCAATTGAGAGGCCCACCACCCCGTGAGGTAGCGAATAGAGCATCGATGAATAGTTCAATGACTGGATACCGGGAACCAGGGTGCCGTCCGTTGAAATAACATTTGATGCCGTCTGCGTGAGATAGAAAAAAGCGAGATTGGAGACAATACCGGTGGCCAGAGTCCACCCCGCCAATTTTGCCGAGGCGCTGAGACCTATACCGCGCCAACCGAACTTGGGCCGGATCCTCAGCCCCGTGCGACTCAACGGATACAGCAGTACCAGGGCCTGAATCACCACACCCAGGGTGGAAGAGCCGGCAAGAACGAGGGTTTGTGCGCTGGTCCAGGTAGAAACATCGTGCAGGGGAGGCACGGTATTCGTTTGCCTGCCAAATGCCATAATGAAAAAAATAAGCGAGACAATAGCCACCATATTATTGATCACCGGAGACCACATGTACCAGCCGAAAGCTCCGCGCGCGTTAAGCACCTGACCGATAATCGTGTAAAAACCGTAGAAAAAAATCTGTGGCAGACACCAGAGAGCAAAAATCAGGCCCAGCGACCGCTGCTCGGGAGTCCACTCGCGCCCCATCACCGAGATAATGGGCCAGGAACAGGCCAGCACAACCACGGTTACCGCGGCAATACCCACGGTAGCCAGAGTCACCAGACGAGAAATAAAATCCGAACCACCGTCGTGATGCTGGGCAGCCTTAATAATTTGTGGGACCAGAACAGCGTTAAAAATACCACCGGCAACCAAAACATAGATCAAATTGGGAAGGGTATTGGCGGTTTCAAAAATCGTGCCCATGGCCGTACCCGTACCGATAGCATAGGTAACCAAAATGGTCTTAACAAAGCCCAGCACCCGGGAAACCATGGTTCCCGATGCCATGATAGCGCTAGAGAATGCTCCCGTACGTCCCACTGAATGTGCCCTTTTCTGCTAGCTCTAACACCTAAGAGAGCTGGTGAATAATGTACTCGCGTGCAATTTCAGCGATGCGACGCTCATTTGGGAAAGAAAGCCTCTGACCCAGATCGTCGATGTTCACCCATGCCACATCGACAGCCTCGTGGTCGGGATCTTTCTCGGTCGTCAGAAACCCGCCCGTGGCAGCAAGAAGAAAATGGTGTACTGTCTTGTGCACTCGCCGCCCCGAAACCGTAAACCAGTAATCGATATTACCTAAAGACGCCAAAACATCGCCGGTGATACCCGTTTCTTCTTCAATCTCGCGGGCTGCAGCCTGGACGCTGTTCTCATTGTCCTCGGGATGCCCCTTGGGAAGGCACCATTCAAGACGGCCGCCCCGATTGATCCTGGCGATAATAGCAACGGGAAGATCCCTCTTGTCAAAATCAACAATCACACCGCCGGCGGAGACTTCCTCAACCGTGGACAACATCGAAACGGGCGTAACCGCTCGCTCCTTGGGAGCCTTCGGCAGTGGAAAAGTCATGTCTCTACCTTAACCGATAGAGCCGTGTAAGTCTGATTAAAGCCCGCGATGTGGGTGCAACGGTGATTTATCTGGCACGATTAAAGAACTATGGCGAACCTTTTTGACTCTTCTGTTATTCACCCCCGTGCCCTGGCCCTGGGGGAGCTTTTTGATACTGCCGGCTATGAGCTTTCGCTCGTGGGCGGGCCGGTAAGAGACCTGTTCCTGGGGAACACGGCAACCGACCTAGATTTCACCACCAATGCGAACCCCGATGAGATTCTTGAAATCACCGGGGACTGGGCGGACACCACGTGGGAGATTGGAAGAGACTACGGGACCATCGGGATCCGTAAGGGCCATGACCTGATTGAGATCACCACCTACCGTGCAGAGGCCTACGAGGCGGATTCGCGTAAGCCTACCGTAGCGTTTGGGAACAGCTTGCAAGAAGACCTTTTTCGCCGCGACTTCACTATCAATTCCATGGCTCTGCGCCTGCCCACACTTGAGCTTGTTGATCCCTACCACGGTATCCGTGATCTCACCGAAAAGGTTATCCGGACACCGGGGCGGGCCGAAGACTCCTTTTCCGATGACCCGCTACGTATGATGCGGGCTGCCCGTTTTGCCGCCCGTTTTAATTTTGAGCTCGCCCCGGACGTCTTTACCGCCATGAAAAATATGGCTGAACGCATAACGATTATCTCAGCGGAGCGAGTGCGAGACGAACTGATTAAAACCGTCAATGCGCAGAACCCTGCTCGAGGTATTAGCCTGCTCGTTGACACGGGGATTGCCGACTATGTGCTTCCCGAAATTCCCGCCCTCAAACTTGAGGTTGACGAACACCACCGCCACAAAGATGTCTACCAGCACTCCCTCAAGGTACTCGAGCAGGCCGCTGCACAGGAGACAGGGGTGGACGGAGCTGTACCCGGCCCCGATTTTATTCTGCGCTGCGCCGCACTGATGCACGATATCGGTAAGCCGGCAACCCGTAGGTTTGACTCTCATGGTTCGGTAAGCTTTCTACACCACGATGTGGTGGGGGCAAAACTGGTGAAAAAAAGGATGAGGGCTCTACGGTTTGATAAGGAGACTATCGCGGCGGTGGCCCGACTGGTTGAGCTGCACATGCGGTTTTACGGGTACGGGGATTCGGGGTGGACCGATTCTGCGGTGCGCCGCTACGTGCGCGATGCCGGTGACCTTCTTGAGCGGCTGCACCGCCTCACGCGTGCGGATGTCACCACCCGCAACAGGCGCAAAGCTGAACGTATTTCCCGGGCCTATGACGACCTGGAGCGGCGCATTGGCGAGCTTGCCGAGCAGGAAGAGCTCAACGCCCTGCGTCCGGACCTCGACGGTCAGCAGATTATGGATATTCTAGGTGTTTCACCCGGACCTATAGTTGGTAAGGCATATAAATTTTTGCTCAATATGCGCCTGGATGAGGGGGAGTTGGGGCAGGAGGAAGCAACCCGCCGGCTCAAAGAATGGGCAAAACAGAATATATAGAAACGGTGGGAGGGACACCTCCTCTTTTTTGAGAAGAAGGGGGAAAGAGGATCCCGTGGTGGTGCCGTGTTGATTATTTGCATATTTTATGCGAATTTTAGAAGTGGGGATTATCCCTCCAGCACATACACCCTCGTAGAGAGACCCTCTCGTGATCAAGAAAGTATCAACAGCCACCCGGCTAGCCACAGAACAACGAATCGACCAGGTTTCAGCCTACGCGGGCAAAGGCTGGGTTCAGGGTCTGGCCCTCGTGCTACTGGCCAGCTTCACCATCATGGCTATTCTGGCAATGCGCACCTACGCGCTCTCCATGCCGCTTCCCGACAAAATCGTCGATGATCAGGGAAACGTCATCGCCACCTCAGAACAAATCACCCGCGGCCAAGAGATATTTCAGAGCCGCGGCCTGCAACAGTACGGCTCTGTTCTGGGACACGGCGGCTACCTCGGCCCCGACTTCACCGCAGAATATCTGCACCTCACCACCGAACACGCCGTTGAAAAATACCGTAGTGAAGGGGTGCAAGAACCGCGCGAAGCGGTGAAAAATGAATGGCGCGCCAACAACTATGACGAAAATACCAAAACCCTGCGCTGGACAGACCAGCAGGTAGAAGAATTTCATCGCATGGTTGACCACTACACCGTTTATCTCGGTGAGCAATCCGGTGAAAACGGTATGTTCCCCAATGCCCTCAAAACCGATCAGGAATTTTACGACACCACAGCTTTCTTTGCCTGGACAGCCTGGGCGGCAGCGGCTGAACGCCCCGATCACAACTACACCTACACCAATAACTGGCCCAGCGAAGAAAACGTGGGCAACACACCCACCGCAGACCTCATGGTCTGGTCGACACTGTCGCTAATCGCGCTTATTGGCGGTATAGGAATCATCTTCCTTATCTATGGACGCTGGTCACGCACTATCGGCTGGCACGGCGAAGAAGCACCGGTGCTTGATTTCCGCCAGCCCAACGACGTGCGACTCACCCCCTCGCAGAAGAACGCCGGACTGTTTTTCATCGTTATTACCGTGCTCTTCTTTATTCAGGTGATGGTGGGGTCACTCACCGAACACTACCGGGTTGAGCCCGAGGCGTTTTACGGTGTTCGCTGGATTGCTGAACTGCTGCCCTACACGGTCTCCCGTACCTGGCACCTACAGCTTTCCCTGCTCTGGACAGCCGGGGCCTTTCTGGCCGGAGGTATTTTTATAGCCCCGCTCATCACCCGCAGAGAACCCAAGAAACAGGGTCTACTCACCGTTATTCTGTTCATCGCGGTCGTGGTGGTGGTGCTGGGATCCATGCTCTTTGAGTGGCTCTCCCAAAAAGGCTTTATGCCCGCAGGATCCCTCTTCTCCCAGCAGTGGGAATTTCTTGATCTGCCCCGTATCTTCCAGATAGCGCTCACCGCCGGAATGTTCCTCTGGATAGTGATCGTCTACCGAACTCTGCATTCCCGGCTCAAAGGCACCAGAAAAGACACCATGCCCTGGCTCCTTCTCTTCTCGGGCCTGGCCATACCCATGTTCTACGCGGTGGGCCACATGGCAAGCTCGGGTACCCACATCTCCGTGGCAGAGTTCTGGCGTTTCTGGGTGGTACACCTCTGGGTTGAGGATTTCCTTGAGCTTTTCACCACCGTGATGGTTGCCTACATGTTTGTGCTCCTGGGTGTTGTACGCGAGCGCATAGCCATAGCCATTATCATGATGGACGCCATCCTCTACTCTTTCGGTGGTGTTATAGGGACCCTGCACCACCTGTACTTCTCAGGAACCCCCTCCGAGCAGATGGCTTTCGGTGCTTTCTTCTCGGCGATCGAGGTAGTACCGTTGACCTTCCTCACCGTTGAAGCCTGGGGTTTTATGCAGTTGGGTTCGCGCCAGTACACCAACAAAACCAAACCCTTCCCCCACCGTTGGGCTGTCATGTTCCTGGTGTCTGTGGGGTTCTGGAATTTCTTAGGTGCCGGAGTCATGGGGTTCCTCATCAACCTGCCTATTGTCTCCTACTACGAGATCGGTACCGCACTCACCGCAAACCACGCGCACGGAGCCATGATGGGTGTGTACGGGTTCTTAGCACTTGCTTTTGCGGTCTTTGGTCTGCGCTATATCGTTCCCGAAAACAGGTGGCCTGAAAAGGGGTTGCGCTTCTCCTTCTGGGCGCTGAATATCGGGCTGATCTGGATGGTCTTCATTTCTCTTCTTCCCATGGGTATTTCCCAGCTCTACGAATCGGTTAACACGGGCTACTACGAGGCCCGAACCATCGATTTCATTAACAACAGCGCCAACTCGCTGATCGAGTGGTTGAGAATGCCCGGAGACATTATCTTTATACTGGGTGTCTTCCCGCTGTTGTGGATGTCCTGGCAGGCTCTGCGTCACTTCTTTGGAAAGAAAGCTAAGCCCACCACGATGGAGCTTATGGATCCGCCGCTGTACGAGGTGATGACCGAAGAGCGGCTTGAAGAGCTGGCTGCCCAGGAGCGGGCTGAGAAATTGCCGGCTCAGATGAGTCCCTACCGCAGCGATCGTCGGAAGGACTAGCAATGCCCGCGCAGATCTGGGGTGTCACCACCCTTGTGTGGGTTGCCTCCGCGTACGCCCTGTTCCTCGTGGGGGTGGGGTGGACTTTTGATCGGCTAGCCAGAAAATCGTCGCAGAGGTCTGTGGCTAATCGTACTTTTGGTTTTCACTATCACGAATCGCACGATGCCTGGCAGTGCCCCGAAGACCAGTGGCTGTGGCCCACCGCCTACGATAAAGAGAACCGGGTAATGCGTTACCGGGCAAATGCCAGTATCTGCAATACCTGCCCGCTTAAAGCGACCTGCACCGTATCCCGTCAGGGGCGGGAGATTGTGCGCGAGATAGATCCCTGGCCATACTCGGATAGCGGGAGATTTCACCGGGGCCTAGCGACGGTTGTTGCCCTTTTCTCCCTGGTGATTATGGGTATGGCAATGATCCTCTTTCACTCACCGGTGGAAGTGATGGTGGAGGTTGCTACAGCGGTGGTTTGTCTGGCTTTTACCGCGCCGCTGGGGCTGAAACTACTGCATAACCCGGCCAATCTCGACGGGCTGGGAGTAACGCACGTGCGCAATGTTTCCGCCCGGGAATCGACCGAGGTCCTTATGGATCGTTTTGAACAGAAGTGGGGCGGGGTGTCTAACGAACGGCAGGCTAAGGCCGAGAGGGAGCGGGAGCTACTGCCGCTGGTTGCGGTTTCGAGTGGGCGACGCCGTGGCTGGAGCGGTACCGGGGAGGCTTCGCTGCATCGTTCCACCGCTGAGGCGTTGGAGCGGATGAATCTGGAGCGTAGCCAGCGGGACCAAAACACCGTGGCCGGTGAGGAATAGAGAATTGTGGAGCGGGTTGTTCCGGTCCGAGAGAAAGGTTAAATATGTCAGCGCCGATAATTATTGTGCTGTGTGCTGTGGTGATTCTACTGGTGTTGTTTCTTGCCTCAATTCGGGTAATTCCCGAGTACGAGAGGGGTATAGCTTTTCGGTTTGGCCACGTGCGGCCCGTGCTGAACCCGGGCTTGCACCTGATTTTTCCGCTGATTGATTCGCTTCAACGGGTGGATTTACGGGTGATTACCCTGACAATTCCGCCGCAGGAGATTATCACCAAAGATAATGTTCCCGCCCGCGTGAATGCCGTGGTTCTTTTTAACGTCACTGACTCGCAGCGGGCGGTCCTTGAGGTGGAGAACTATGCTGTTGCTACCTCCCAGATCTCGCAGACAACCCTGCGCAGTCTTCTGGGTCGTGCTGAGCTCGATGATCTCCTCGCCCACCGAGAAAATCTCAACGCCGATTTGCAGACCATTATCAACTCTCGGACTTCCGGTTGGGGTATAGATGTTTCTCTGGTTGAGATTAAAGATGTTGAAATTCCCGAAGCCATGCAGAGGGCAATGAGCCGGGAGGCTGAGGCGGAGCGTGAACGGCGGGCAAAGATTATTTCTGCCCGGGGCGAGCTTGAGGCTTCCGACGAGCTGAAGACAGCGGCGGATACGCTGAGTCAGTCTCCGGCGTCGTTGCAGCTGAGGTATTTACAGACCCTGTTGGAGTTGGGTGCAGACCAGAATTCTACGGTGGTTTTCCCGCTGCCGCTGGATATTATTGGGCCGCTCATGAACGGTATCAAGCCGGTCATTGAGCCGAAGGATGAGGACAACCGGTCAGAAGACGGCAACAAAACCGGGTAAGAGGCTAGGAACCGGTCCCGGTCCGCGAAGAACGGGAACCCTATCACCTCCCCGCCCAGGATTGAAACATAAATCATAAAACCCTCTCCGGTTAGAGGAAAAAACGGGGGAGACCTTTTAGGCTTAAGAACAGCACATAGAGAACCAACTATTGGATCTAAGGAGATAGAGTGCTTGAAGTCAGGTCTCTCACCAAACGGTACGGGGATAAAACCGCCGTTGACAATGTAAGTTTTACTGTGCCGGATGGCAGGGTAACCGGATTTTTAGGCCCCAACGGTGCTGGCAAATCTACCACTATGCGCATGATTGTGGGGTTGGAAAAAACAACCTCGGGGTCTGCTCTGGTCGACGGACAGGAATATGTTTCCCTTCCTTCACCCCTTTCATCGGTGGGTGTTCTCCTCGATGCAAAGGCCATGCACCCGGGGCGGTCAGGCTACAACCATCTGCACTCACTGGCCATGACCCACGGCATTCCTCGCCAGCGTGTTGATGAGGTTATTGAGATGACGGGTCTTTCGTCCGTGGCGCGGAAGAAGGTTAAAGGTTTCTCGCTGGGTATGGGTCAGCGTATGGGTATAGCCGCCGCGCTGCTGGGGGACCCCCAGAACCTTATCTTTGATGAACCTGTCAACGGCCTAGACCCCGAGGGCGTCATTTGGGTGCGTAACCTGGCACGATACCTGGCTTCAGAGGGTAAAACCGTGCTTATTTCCTCCCACCTGATGAGTGAGATGGCGCAGACCGCAGACGACCTTGTGGTGATTGGACGCGGTAGGGTACTGGCGCACTCGTCGGTGCAGGAGTTCTTGGAGCTTGCCGATAATGATCGGGTGCTGGTGCGCACCGATGAGCGTGAACAGTTTGAGCGCGTTCTGAGGGAGAGATCTACCGCTGTTGAGGAAGTTGAGACCGACGGTCTTATGGTAACCGGTATGCAGGGCCGTGACCTTGCGCGCTTGGCGCAGGAGTCCGGGGTGCTACTTCACGAGATTACTCCGCAGATTGCCACTCTTGAAGACGTGTATATGAATATGACCAGGGAAGAAGTTGAGTACAGCTCATCACAGCTGGGATCGGAGAAGACTGACGCTGTGTCTGAGCCTGCTGCCCCCTGGGATAAACCTCAGACAGAGGAGGAGAACTAATGACCACCACTACGTCGACATCTGGGTCCGCCCACACCCGTGTATCGCGGTACGCGCAGAAGAAACTCAATTTTATGGGCACAGTGGGCTCGGAGTTTCTCAAGTACCGAACCCTTATTACCAACTGGGTGATGATTTTTATAACCCTTATTGTAATGGTTGGTCTGGCTGCTCTAGAGGCGTTGGGACGCAATTTTCTCTACGCTGAAATGAAGAGTGGTGGCCAGGCCCCTCTGGAAATTATCGATACCTACAAAAATTATTCTGCCGCTTTGGGCGGTGGGGGCATAAGTATGGCGAACATGCTGGTTGCCTCGATGGCGGTTGTATTTATTGCCTCTGAATATTCAACCCGGTCTATTCAAACCACTCTGATCGCTGTACCCAAGCGTTCTATGGTATATCTGGCAAAAATTGTTGTGGTTACCCTAGTTACTTTTGTTCTCGGATATATCAGCGCAATAATTTCTTTTTTCGTAGGCCAGATGGTTATTGACCCAGATATTAGGGTTTCGGTAAATTCGGGAATCCTGCTCAACTGGTTAGCTATTTCCGCCTATTTTGTTTTTATGTCTTGGCTTGGTCTGGGAATGGGAGCATTATTGCGCAATAATGCGGGCGCTATTGTCTGCATCGTGGTGCTCATCTTTATTTCTGCTATTGTTTTTTCCTTCTTCCCCTGGGAGTGGGCAAAAGATTTTAGTAACTATCTTCCTATGGCTATAGGAGATACTTTTATTAGGTATGGACTGCCTGATGATGCTGAGATAGGTTACGGTAAGGCCGGCCTGGTTCTCGCGGCCTGGGGTGCTGTCCCTGCCCTGCTCGGCTACCTTCGCTTCCGTTTTACAGATAGCTAGCAAGAGATAAAGAGAACCGTTGAATTCGATATCTCCAGGTGCTGCCCCTCTCTCTGAGGGGCAGCAGTTGCTTGCGCAGCGGCGCGGCCCGGTGCGGCTCTGGATGCAGAAGCATCCTCGCAGTATTAACCTTATTCTGGCTCTCGCTAATATTTCTTATTTATTAGCAACCGTCGTTGTTATTTTTGTGAGGAATTATGGGGCACCTCTTGAGGCTCCTCCGGTAGAGGAGGTAATCTATTTTGTGCTGGTTTCCTTTTTGCTTACTCTGGGGATTTTCTACAGGGATAGGTATCCCGCATTTCTTTTTTGTGCAGCGGTAGTTGCAGATCTTTTTCAGGCGATACTTCAGGATGAGGTGTCTGAAAATGAGATGGGTTTTGGTGCGGTGAGTGGTATTACCGTAGCCATATTCCTTTATTCTCTCGCTTATTTTTGCTCCTGGCGGCGAATACTCACTGTTTTTTTGATGTGTATGGTTATCGACGGTGCAGCAATTATTACCGCAGTCTACCGTGTTTCTATCTTTTTTGAAGATAACGTTGTTGATGAAGCCGCATATAATTCGGTGCGAATATCTCTTATAGTGAGTAGGTTCCTGCTCAGGGTGTCTATCGGTTTGGTCATCATCCTCATTGCCCGTCAGGTTCGTAAAAACCGCGACTTTGAGGCAGAACTCCTTGTCACCTTTGAAAAGAACCAGCAGCTTGCCGCTACCGAAGAGAGGAATCGGATTGCGCGGGAAATGCACGATGTGGTTGCCCACTCTCTCACCGTCATGATCGCCCTCGCAGATGGCGCCCGTATCGTCGGTAAGAAAGACCCGCAACGGGCGGGGGAGGTACTGGGCGAACTTTCGGCGACGGGCCGGGCAGCACTCGCTGATGTTCGTCGTACGCTGGGGGTACTGCGGGAAGCCGAGGGAGAGCCTGTCCCTCTGAAACCCGTTGAGGGCGGAACCGAAAACGCTGAGGAGAATCTTGCTGAACTGGTGAGATCGTTTGCTTCCACCGGATTACCCGTGCAGTTTAACCACGAGGGACAGCCGATCCCCACCGACCACAATCTGCGTTTGAGTATCTATCGCATTGTGCAGGAATCCCTCACTAACGCCCTTCGCTACGGTGAAAATGTGCGCTCGGTAGAGGTCACTCTGCGGGTTGAGCTACCCGATATTTGGATTCGTGTGGTCAACGACGGTGTGATGTCCAGCCCACCGCGACGGAGGGTAGATCCCAGCGAGGGGCTCGGAAGTGGAAAGGGTATTGCCGGTATGCGTGAGCGTGCCGCCCTCTACGGGGGCAGCGTTGAAGCCGGGGAAAACAGCGTGGGTGGTTGGACTGTGCGGGCACACCTCTTATGGCGTGGATAAATAGCTAAGAATCTTCTGTGCTGACTAGAATAAGAGAAATCCCCGGGGCATGAGAAGGAAGACCTGTTGTGAGCGAAACTACCGCACCACTGCGCGTGGTTCTTATTGATGATCAGCCCCTCTTGCGCATGGGTTTTCGCATGGTTTTGGAAGACTCGGGAATAACGGTGGTGGGCGAGGCAGGTAACGGTGCCGAAGGTGTCGACGCTGTTCGGGATCTGCGCCCGGACATCGCGCTCATGGACGTGCGCATGCCGGTTCTCGACGGTATCGAGGCAACCCGGCAGATCACCGCAAACACCGCGACAAAGGTTATTATCCTGACCACCTTTGACCTTGATGAGTATGCTTTTTCAGGTCTGAGAGCGGGGGCCAGCGCCTTCATTCTCAAAGATACCCAGCCCGAGGAACTGGTGCGAGCGGTTCGTGTGGTTGCCGGCGGAGACTCGATCGTGGCACCGAGAATTACAGCCCGCTTGGTCGAAGAATACGTTCACGGCAGTAAACAATCTGTCGATATCCTTGACAGAATATACAGTGATTTGGTTGATTCTCTCACTCCCAGGGAACAAGACACCGTGCTAGCTATTGCCCAGGGACTCTCCAACGCCGAGATAGCCCAAAAATTCTTTGTATCCGAGACCACGGTCAAAACCCACGTGCGCTCTATCCTGTCCAAACTCGGTTTACGCGATCGTGTGCAGGTGGTTATATTTGCCTACGAATCACAAATGACCAGCCCCGGAGGGCACCTGAGGGAGGGTACGCCCGGTGTCTAGGCCGCGTAAACGATCAGCGGAAATTCTCAGCCGTGCCGAGAAAATCTCTGTACGGCGTCGCCTTACCCTGGTGGCTTTGCTGGTGGTGGTTTTTGCCGCTGTACTTGTGTCTGTGAGCAACTATATTTTTCTTGCTCACACCCCTGAAAAGGCGGTAAAAAATTATTTGAACTCCCTCCAGAGCGGGAACTATTTTGCGGCAGCTGACCGTTCCGCCTACGGAGATAGTTCGGCTGTCTTCCTCAAAAACTCTATGTACCGGGCAGCCTCCGGCAGAGTAGAGGACTATAAAATTCTCTCCATTGATGAGAACGGGGATAGGGCTATCGCGCATGTGAGGGTGACTGTGCAGGGTAGTAGCCGTGAGGTTGAGCTGCCGCTGATCAGAGAGCACAGGTCGGGGCTCTATAACGACACCTGGAAACTTGACGGTGCAGCGCAGGCCAATGAAATGCTCACAATACCCGTTGCCTTTGATCGAATAATGGTGAACGGGAAATCACTCAAGCTCAATACTTCTCGTGCCCAGCAGGGGGAGTCTGGCTATAGCTGGAAGGTGCCCCTGCTACCCGGAGAATACGTTTTTTCCCTCCCCGAAGATTCGTATTACAGGATTGTGGGCGGTGAGCAGGTGGTGAAAATTGACCTGCTTCAGAAAGAGGTTGCTCCACTGAACCTCGATGTACGCCCGTCAAAACGCATGTGGAGGGAAACCGATTCCGCGATCGATTCGTGGCTGAGCAAGTGCGAGTCTTCAAAATCGCTGGCGCCGGTCAACTGCCCGGCATCAGCAGCATATGATTCGTTGGGTCGCCCGCTGGACAGGGTGCTCCAGTCGGAAGGCTCGGACCCGTCACGGCAAACCGAGGGTCCTCTTTCAACCCCCACCTCCACAGACCGAGCAAATATTACCGATGTGGAATGGAAACTGGTAAGCCGCCCCTCGCTGCGGCTCCAGCAAAGCCTAGAATCCGCAGAGACATGGACAGCCACACGACAGGAACCGGCGGTATTCGAACTCACCTACCGGGTCAACGGGGAGGATCGAAGCGAGACCGTTAGGGCTTCTATCGACGTCAAAGTCGTTTCATCGGGGAGCTCTGCCACAATATCTGTGGGCCCGGGTGAGTTCCCGGAAGAA
The DNA here is from genome assembly GCF_055285355.1 of Rothia sp. 18CD1-1. Taxonomy (NCBI): domain Bacteria; kingdom Bacillati; phylum Actinomycetota; class Actinomycetes; order Micrococcales; family Micrococcaceae; genus Rothia; species Rothia sp. 18CD1-1. The sequence goes on from NZ_JBUZLI010000005.1 coordinate 52,008, forward strand.
ACGGAGGAACCGGGGAAAGACGAAAGCTAGTAAACCCGGCGGTTTGCGAGCGAATTGATAATCCCCACCCGCAGCGGCATGGTGAAAATGTCAATGAACATCAAAATTCCCCACAGGATGAGCGGTATCCAACCAATAATCAGGGCCGTGGTGAGCGAGCCCAGGGTGAAGAGAAGCAGATAGACGATGCCCATGATCGGCTGGCGCAGATAGAACTTGTGGATACCGAGACCGCCCAAGAAAAACCACAGCACATAGGCGAGCACCAGGGATTTCTGCTGGATAATGTAGGTGGGCCCAGAGCCCGGATTGCCCAGACCGTAGCCGGGGCTGAAAGGATTCCGCTGGTTATCGCCGTTGATATACCGGGGGGTGTAGTGTTCGGGACGCTCAGACATAAAAACTCCTTACAAAGCTAAAGCTATTGAGACTCACGGTAGTGCTTACACGGTTAAAACTACCTGGCCTCCTCCACCGTCGACACGGTTTCCAACCCCTTTTCGCACAGGGCGTTACCCGCACGATCCCCGGCCGCAGCAGTCCCCGGTGACTAAAACAACTGTGACCTTGCGCCATTTTTTCTCTCCAGCAGTGGATTGAACCCGCCGTGGGGTAGAGTTGGGGGAGTCTGTGTTGCTCATCGGCCAATTACCGCTAGCACACAAACCACAGTAAGAATCTCCTGCTATGGAAATCCCATAGCCGTTTAGCCCAAAGGAGGGGTTTAATCATGCGCGCATACGAGCTGATGGTTATCCTCAACCCCGAGGTGGAGGACAAGGCTGTCGAGCCCACACTCTCCAAATTCCTCGAAATCGTAACCAAAGACAACGGCACCGTCGACAATATGGATATTTGGGGCCGCCGCCGTCTCGCCTACGAAATCCAGAAGAAAAACGAGGGAATCTACGCCGTCGTCAACTTCACTTCCACCCCGGAAACCGCCGCAGAACTGGACCGCGTTCTTTCCCTGAATGAGTCCGTCATGCGCACCAAAATTATTCGTCCGGAAGACCAGAAGATCTCTTCCAAGTAGGTGAGAAGACGGTGCCGGCTCGACCGCCGATAGCGGAAAGGTCGGGTACAGCGTGAGAAATTTTCTACTAGCTTGAACTAAGGACTGGAGGCCTCATGGCTGGCGATACCGTTATCACGGTTGTCGGTAATCTTACCGGCGACCCGGAGCTCCGCTTCACCCCCAACGGTGCCGCGGTAGCTAACTTTACGATTGCGTCCACCCCCCGCACCTTTGACCGTGCATCGGGTGAATGGAAAGAGGGCGAAACCCTCTTTCTGCGAGCGTCGATCTGGCGTGAAGCTGCTGAGAACGTTGCAGAAACCCTGCGCAAGGGTATGCGCGTGATCGCCCAGGGCCGTTTGAAATCTCGATCCTACGAGACCAAAGAGGGCGAACGCCGCACCTCAATGGAGCTGGATATCGAGGAAATTGGTCCGTCACTGCGTTTTGCGTCGGCCAATGTCAACCGCAACCAGCGCTCCGGAGGTAACTTCGGCGGTGGCCAGGGCGGCTATAACGGTGGTTCCAACTATGCCGGAAATCAACCGGCCGGTGGCGGATACAATGCCGGTGGACAGCAGGCTAATTTCGCGGGCGGCAGCGGCGGAGGCTACAATCAGCAGGCACCCGCCCAACAGCCGCAATCACCGGCCCCAGCAGCAGACCCGTGGGGTGCACAGTCCGGCGGTAACTACGACTGGGGGGCAGGGGCGGATGACGAGCCGCCCTTCTAAACCTGTCCACCTCACACCAATAATTATTCAACCCATCCCGCGGTAGACTCCGCGGGCTCCCACACAATCTAAGGAGCACCACGATGGCTAAGGCTGAAATTCGTAAGCCCAAACCAAAGCAGAACCCGCTGAAGGCTGCTGACGTAACTGTTATCGACTACAAGGACGTTGCACTTCTGCGTAAATTCATCTCTGATCGCGGAAAGATCCGTGCCCGCCGGGTCACCGGTGTGTCCGTGCAGGAGCAGCGCAAGATCGCCCAGGCTATCAAAAATGCCCGCGAGGTTGCTCTGCTTCCCTACTCCGGCGCCGGTCGCTAAAGAGAAGGAGAGTAGAAGAACATGGCAAAGATTATTTTGACCCAAGAAGTAACCGGTCTCGGTGTAGCTGGCGACGTTGTTACCGTCAAAGATGGCTATGCCCGGAACTACCTGCTACCTCGCGGTTTTGCGGTCACCTGGACCAGGGGCGGCGAGCGCCAGGTTGAGTCCATTAAGGCTGCCCGTGCGGCCCGTGCTCAGGCTTCTCTTGAAGAGGCGCAGACGCAGGCTGCCCGGTTGGCGGAGGCAACCGTGACTCTCGCCCATAAAGCGGGTGCCGAGGGGCGTCTCTTTGGTTCTGTGAACCCTGCCGCTATCGCAGAGGCTATTGAGGCTGCCGGGTTTGGTTCCGTCGACAAGCGGGCAATCAACCTTGAGAAAGCAATCCGATCAACCGGTGTTTACTCTGTATCGGTGCGTTTGCACGACGATGTTGTGGCAAACGTTGAGCTTGATGTTGTAGCCGCCTAACCTGGTTCTCAGGATCGATACGGCCCTTTATACGCCGCCTTCCCGTTTACGGGGAGGCGGCGTTTTTGTGTACTTTGGTCAAGTGTTTTGGGCATACTGTATTTATGCCTTCTCGATCAACGCACACCTCGTCTGCTCGCCCAGCACTACGCCCGAGCACTCAGACTTTTCTCGTGGGTGCTCTTGCTGAGGGTATTGCGGTGGTGATGTTACTGGTAGCGGTATTTGCGGGTGCGGGGTCCCCCTCGGCGGTGATAGCTACCCTACTCATCTGTTCTATTGTGGGGATTATTGCTTCAGCTCTGGCAACAATCCTGGCCCTTGTGGGCCTGATCCGCTACCGTAGCATGTGGGTGTGGAACCTTCTGCTGCTAGTATGCTCGATCATTTTTAACCCTTTTCTCTGGTGGACGCTTCTGGCCTTTATTTAGGGGTTAGAAGCGTGCCCGCCACAGCGGTGTTGCGTTGGGTAGCTGGTCGGCGGGTACCTGAAGTTCTACCGCCGCACGGGTGGCCCAGTGGGGGTTTCCTAGTGCGGTGCGGGCGAGGGAGACGGCGTGGGCTTGGTTGGTGCGCAGAATGGTTTCTGCCTGTACAGCGTTATCGATCATGCCCACGGTGCTTACTACCGTGTTGGTATCTGCCAGCTCGTCGAGAATATTCTGGGCTAGCGGAACCTGGTAGCCAAAGCCCAACGGGATGTTTTTATAGTCGGTGAGTCCGCCCGATGAGACGTCAACCCAGGTGAAACCGTGCTGTTGATTGAGCTCACGAATAAGAGGTGCCGACTGATCAACGGTCCAGCCCCGCTGACCGCTTTCCTCCAACCAGTCGGTACCGCTCAGCCGAATACCGAGCACCTTGTTCTGCGGCCAGACCCCGGCAACCTCTGCGGCTATTTCCCGAACAAAACGGGTGCGGTTTTCTTCGCTGCCACCGTATTTATCGGTGCGATGGTTGGTGACGGGTGAGAGGAACTGGTGGATCAGGTAGCCGTGTGCCCCGTGCAGCTGAATCGCATCGTAGCCGGCGCTGTCGGCGCGCTGTGCTGCGGTAGCGAAGGAGTGCACGATCTCTTCCACCTCCTCTGTGGTGAGCCGGTGGGGAGCGTCGAGGTGGGGGAAGATGGGTGAGTCCGTGGACGATACCGTTGGCCATCCGCCTTCGGCTGCGGAGAGGGTGTGATCTTGGGCGCCCGGACGCCAGGCGGGGGTTGAGGCTTTGCCCCCGGCGTGGGCGAGCTGTAGGGCAATTTTTGCTCCCAGCGAGTGCACAAAATCTACGATGCGGCGGTGTTCGACGAGCTGGTCGTCGTTCCAGAGACCTAGGTCTTGGGGGGAAATGCGGCCGCGTGGTTCCACCCCGGTGGCCTCGACGGTGATGAGTCCGAATCCGCCGGCGGCAAGTGACCCGTAGTGCATAAAGTGCCAGTCAGTGGGTATGCCGTCTTGTTTTTCTACGGTGTACTGGCACATGGGGGCAACAATGGTGCGGTTTTTTAGGGTGAGGCCGTCTCCGGTTCTGGTGGGTAGGGTGAGTTTTTGAAAGAGTTTTGCTGGCATGAGTGTCTCCTGTTCGGTCTGGTTTTAAGCCTATACCCTGTACCGGAAGCGGTATAGGGGCCGGGGCGGCGTACGATTGGCGAACATGGAAGGAGGAGGGATTGGCCGGAGGGCCGATAGCTGATGGATGCCCTGTTCACCTAGTGACTCTTCTCAAAGAGAAAGGCCGGTCCCGCTCACCTGTCCGGTGTGCGAAGATGGAAGCTACCTGATTCTTAGAAGCCGAAAAGGTGCCGGACCGCGGCGCCTCCAGTAGAGGTTAGATGTGTCTGAAGATTCTGATTACGGGGTACGATCCCTTCCCCACGATGAAGTCGCCGAGCAGTCGGTACTCGGCGGTATGATGCTTTCCAAAGATGCTATCGCCGATGTGGTTGAGGTCCTTGCCGGTAAAGACTTTTACAAGCACAGCCATGAATGCATCTATGAGGCAATCATTACTCTCTACGGGCACGGCGAGCCTGCTGACGCAGTTACCGTTGCCGATGAGCTCAACAAGCGTGGTGAACTGGGTACGGTGGGCGGCGCCGCCTATCTACACTCTCTTATTTCGTCTGTACCAACAGCGGCAAACGCCGGTTTTTACGCTGATATTGTTTCGGAGCAGGCGGTGCTTCGCCGGCTGGTGGAGGCTGGTACCAAGATTGCCCAGATAGGCTACTCGGCAGACGGCGAGGTGGAAGGTCTGGTGAACCAGGCCCAGGCAGAAATCTACGGTGTCTCTAGCGGCCGGCAGAGCGAAGACTATGTGCGGTTGCAGAGTGTGCTTGATTCAACGGTCGATGAGATTGAGGCGAATGGGGCCCGTACCGGCGGTGTGCACGGGGTGCCCACCGGTTTTATTGAGTTTGATGAGCTCACTGCCGGCTTGCAGGCGGGGCAGATGATTGTGGTTGCGGCTCGCCCGGCGATGGGCAAGTCTACTTTTGCTCTGGATATCGCCCGGTCTGCGGCGATCAAAAACAATATGACCACCGTGTTTTTTTCGCTGGAGATGAGCCGCAATGAGATTGCAACAAAGATTCTCTCGGCAGAGGCTTCGCTGAACCTGAGTGACTTGCGTAAGGGTCAGCTCGATGATGAGCAGTGGGCTAAGCTGGCCAATGCGATGGGCAAGATCGGTGATGCCCCGCTTTTTATTGACGATTCTCCCAATATGACCCTGATGGAGATCCGCGCCAAGGCTCGGCGGTTGAAGCAGCGCAATAATCTTCAGCTGATTGTGCTGGACTATCTGCAGCTTATGAGTTCGGGAAAGAAGGTGGAGTCTCGCCAGCAGGAGGTTGCTGAGTTCTCGCGTGCACTCAAACTTATGGCTAAAGAGCTTGAGGTGCCGCTCATTGCGTTATCGCAGCTTAACCGTGGTTCTGAACAGCGCACCGATAAGCGTCCCATGGTGTCTGATCTGCGTGAGTCGGGTTCAATTGAGCAGGATGCGGATATGGTTGTTCTCCTGCACCGCGATGATGTTTACGATAAGGAGTCTCCGCGAGCCGGTGAGGCAGATTTGATCGTGGCTAAGCACCGCAATGGCCCGACCAAAACCATTGCCGTTGCTTTTCAGGGACACTATTCACGCTTTGCAAATATGACTCATGATTCATATTCGGGTGAAGGCTATTAGGCGTGCGCGCACAGTACAGGATGGTCGAGGACATGAGTAAAGTTTTTGCCGGTAAAACCGTGGCCGTGACGGCTTCCCGCAGGGCAGAAGAGCAGGCCGCAGCGTTTGAACGGCGGGGTGCACGCGTTATGATTGCGCCCACCGTGCGCATTGTGAAGACGGACGATGACACGTTGCTACTTGATGAGACCGGCCGGGTTCTTGACAATCCACCGCAGATGGTGTTGGTAACCACCGGTTATGGTTTAAAAAGTTGGCTGGAGACGGTTGACAAAACGGATATGGGTCCGGCCTTACGGGCGGTACTGGCTGCCGCCGATATTTATGTGCGCGGGGCAAAGGGCCGCGGTGCAGTGCGTGGACTGGGTTTTCAGGATGCGGGGATGGCGGCGGTTGAGACTACCCGGTCACTGGTAGATCTTGTCCTCACGCAGGGCGTAGCCGGAAAAAGTGTGACTATTCAGCAGCACGGTCAGCCCGATCCGTCCCTGGTTGACGAGCTGGAGAGGGCGGGGGCACAAGTTACCCAGGTGCACCCTAACCGCTGGGTTCAACCGCGGGAACCGGAGAAGGTAGACGCTCTCATTGACGCTGTGGTGGGTGGAGAGGTCGACGCTATCACCTTTACCGCAGCCCCCGCGGTTGAGGCGCTGGTCAGCAGGGCAGAAACAACCGGGCGAGGAGCAGCTTTCCTTGACTCACTCGGTAGGGTGCGCGTGGCTGCTGTAGGTCCGGTCACAGCCCAATCTCTTGAAGGGCACGGTATCAGCCCGCTGGTCCCAGAACGTTCACGGCTGGGGGCCATGATTAAGGAACTCATTAATAGTTTCTCTTCCGAGCCATGATCCGGGTGCCAGCTGATAGACAGCCCCTTGCCTGTGTCCGCGACGGCGAGCACGGGCCGAGGGGCCGCCCCGTGAGGTCTCTAGGAACTCATCAGCTGGTTTGCCACGATATCAAGGGTTTTATAAACACCGTCAGTACTCGGTGATAGCGGCGAGAGCATAAGCTCGTTTGCCTCCACCGACTGTGCAAAGCGAAGCAGATAGTCTTTGACCTCGATGCCGGTGCCCACGGCGGTGTACCTCAGCATAGAGAGCACCTGCTGACCCTGAGCAGAGTTCATGAGCATGGAGAGCTCAGCATCGGAGTAGTCGCGTCCCCTGCCGACCATATTTTTCACCCGGTTGCGCTGGGCAATCGAGAGCTGCTCTGTGGCGTCGTCGGTGGTGTCGGCGGCAAGGACGTTGACCGCAGCAATCACGTAGGGTTCGGCGAGCTGCTGTGAGGGTTTAAAACGTTCACGGTAGAGTTTTATCGCTTCTTCCAGGTGCGCGGGGGCAAAGTGGGAGGCGAAAGCGTAGGGTAGGCCCAGTGCTGCGGCCAGGGACGCACCAAAGAGGGAGGAGCCCAGAATATAGAGGGGCACATTGGTGCCGCGGCCGGGGGTGGCGTTGATTCCGGGGACAAGGGTCTTATCCGTGAGATAGCCCTGTAGTTCTTGAACGTCTTGCGGAAAATTTTCGGCGGTGCTCGGTTCGCGGCGTAGCGCCTGAAGGGTTTTGAGGTCGGTTCCGGGTGCTCGCCCTAGGCCCAGGTCGATACGGTTGGGGTAAAGTTCAGCCAGCGTGCCGAACTGCTCTGCCACGGCTAGGGGTGAATGGTTGGGGAGCATAACTCCGCCGGCCCCCAGACGGATTTTTGTGGTGTGGGCGCCGATATGGGAGATGAGCACGGCGGGCGCTGAGCTGGCTATCGAGGGCATATTGTGGTGTTCTGCGTACCAGAGGCGTTCGTAGCCTAGGTTTTCAGCGTGCTGGGCGAGCTCAACTGAGCGGTGGAAGCTTTCGCGGGGTGATTCGCCGTCGAAGATTGTTGCGAAGTCGAGGATTGATAGGGTCGGCATAGCTGCTCCTCTGGTAGTGGTGGTTGACTGTATGCATTACAGTGCAACCGGTGGATTGCTGATTTTGTTCCGGCGGTTTGGGCTTGGCCGCTGGGTTTTTTGGTCGGGGTTTCCTCGTGAGAGCCCGGGCTGTTGGGCTAGCTGGGGGCGATTTTTGAGGGTGGCAGGCAGCAAACGATATATTTGTGCTACTTATCACTGTGTGTGGGGTTGCTGTGGGTGGTTTGGGGTGTGTATTGTAGAACGAGTCGCCTGGGCGGGGTTGTTT
>NZ_JBUZLI010000006.1:0-34641 GCF_055285355.1 Rothia sp. 18CD1-1
TGTCTTCTGTCTTGGTCGATATTTTTCCTGAGACCCCCCAGGGGCGTGTAGGGACATAAGGTTAAAGCTGACCAGTGTGGGAAAAGGTATTTCTACTTCTCGTGAGCTGCCAAATAAAGGTTACGAATGATAGTAACCTGACGTAGGTAGGTAACCATGGGTCCCATGAAGTCCTTAAAATATTTTTCATCGGCTGCTGTCGACGACACGAAATTGAGGCTGGCGAAACCGGCGATAATGACAGAAACCTTCACGAGAACCGCGCTCAGGGGAATGGTGAGTCCGGCCAGAGAAAGATGTGCTGGGTCTTCCCCTAACCAGCCGGCCACGGTGCTCTGGGGAATCGCAAAACTACCGAACCACAGAAAGAAAAAGAAAACCATCACAGCAAAAATAAGGGCCTGAATGATCTGGCTGAGAACGGGTAGGGTAATAAAATTGACCCATTCCATCCAGCTAATTTTTCGGGAAGAAGTAAGCCGGTCGGGCGGCACCCGTTTCACCACTGACGGCCAGAGACCGGCCGCTGACTGGGCTGTTGAATAGTATTCTTCAAGACTAAAATCCTCTAGGTAGTCGCCAGTTTTTGACCCGAGAAGCCTGCGAGTACGCTCAGTAGAAGTAGTGACGGTTACAAAAAATGCGAGGAGAAACAGGATCCCGAACACCTGGAGAGTGCGTGTATTCGAAAGATTATTGGCAACCTTCCACACGTCCCCGTTCACAAAAATAAAGAGTACGGCAATCATGAGCACGGGAAGAACTTTAGCGACCATAGGCATGAGCATTCCGAGTTCACGCAGGGTCTGCCGCCCCGCCCAGATCAGTAGAACATCAAGCTCAAAGAACAGGACGAGAAACAAAATCAGGGCAAAGAAAGAAAAATCCCACCAAGAATCTGTAAATCTTTCCCCACCGAAAGTATAGAGAGGTGAAAAAATAACCAGAGTTATCGATACCAAAATAAGGCCCAGGGTGAACTGGCCCCTGAGAGATAGTCGGCGTGCGAGGTGGCGCAGAAGCCAGGGCACAATCAGCAAGAGCACGGGCATGGCAGCGGTGACGCCCAGGATCGACAGATAGAACTGATCCTCGGTGAGCCCCAGGGTTGAGCCGGGATTACCCGAGGTATCGCCGTCAATATAGAGGAGAAAGCTCAACAGAAAGCTATAGCACAGCGCGCTCAGGACAAGCCACGCGGTGACGGGTACACTGTGCGGGATCATCATGGTCAGACGCTCACGTGACGGAATAACCATGGGCACACCGCGCACCTGAAACCAGTTATGTGCGGAGTCAAGATCTGGCCGAGAAAGTGTCATCACTCAAGAATAACCCGCTTTAGCCTTCGGGTACTGTATAAACTTTCGGGTGCGGAAGAAGAACACGGCGCCGAGATAAGCCCTCGAGCATTTAAGATATGCCTATGAGTCGTTTTACTGCCGAGCAGCTGCGCACCTTTGTGCTTGTGGTTGAACACGCAACCTTTGATGCTGCCGCCGATCTTCTCGGGGTGAGTGCCTCTGCCGTATCCCAGCGAATCAAAGCAATGGAACAGGCTGCCGGGCATACCCTGCTGAGAAGAACCAACCCGGTAACACCCACCGAGATCGGGCGAGTCGTGCTCCGAACTGCCCGCCAGAGCGAATACCTGAACCGGGAACTTGAGAGACAGCTGGGCGGTGAAAGCGATGACCGTACGGTAGCAATCGCGGTCAATGCAGATTCACTGGCAACATGGCTACTGAGCGCGGTAGCGTTACTGGCTAAAGAAGACCGTATTTTCTGCGATCTACGCCGTGAAGGGGAACAACACTCTTCAGCACTTTTGCGCTCGGGAGAGACGATGGCGGCTATCACCTCGCACCCGGAATCAATACCGGGATGTATGGTGGAAAAACTGGGAATGGCTCAATACTGGGTGGTGAGCTCCCGCGAATACGCCGTGCGCCGTTTCGCCGGATGGCCGCAGAGCGTCACCCTTGCAGAACTGAACGCGGCACCGGTTATCGAATACGACCGCAAAGACGTGGGACAGGACCTTGCCCGTTCCCTGCTGCTCACCGAATTCGGTCTGCGGGACGACGCTGCGGGTCAGGCGCCAAGTGTCTATGTGCCCTCCTCACCTGACTATGCGAGGGCCGTAGACATGGGGATCGGGTGGGGAGTTATTCCCGAACAGCAGTGCGCTGAGGGCCTCCGCAATGGCCGCCTGGTGAAACTGGTTGAGGACCCTATCGAGTTTCCCCTCTACTGGCAGCGGTGGAAGGTGGCTTCGGAGCTACTCGATCGGGTGACCGAGCGCGTATATGCGGCCGCTAAGAATGTGTGGACCCTGTAATTTTTGGACACCGTGGACCACTCTGCGGGGAGACCCTGCATATTTTTGTTATACCAACAGAGGGTATTCTTGTTTTTTAAAAACTTTACGAGTAAAGTAAATTGCTGTTATTGATTCTAGAGCATCATTTCTTGAAAGGAAGAAAACATGGCAGAACTTATCCCGGGTGTCTGGAACCTCGACGCGTCACACAGCGAAATCGGATTCTCCGTGCGTCACGCGGGCGTCTCCAAGAGCAAGGGCGTCTTCAACGACGCCGAGGCAACCTTCACCGCCACCGAAAATATCGCGGAATCACGGATCAGTGCGTCCGTAAAAATTGACTCGATCGACACCCGATCGGCAGACCGCGATAACCATCTCAAGTCTGCGGAGTTTTTTGATGCTGATGCATACCCGGACATGACCTTCACCTCGTCCTCCGTTGAACTCGATGGTGAAGACCTCACCATTGCCGGGGATCTCACCATCAAGGGGCAGACCCGACCCGTAGAGTTCAAGGGCGAATTTGGCGGTGTGGTGACCGATGTCTTTGGAACTACCCGCTTTGGTGCATCTGTCTCCACCAAAATCTCCCGTAAAGACTTTGGGATCACCTGGAACGCCGCTATCGAAGCCGGCGGTGTCATGGTCGGTGATAAGGTGACCATCACCCTCGACGTTGAATTTGTAGCCCCTGAAGCATAGGCCGTATTGATCAGGTAGCGATATAACAAAAAATGTTGGGGCCCCGTAAGAGTGGGTCCCAACATTTTTGTGCCCATACAGGGTGTTTCTCTGAAATTCCCGGCTTCACAACAGGGCCCGGTGCTCCTAGACTTTTACTGAGGAAGAAGGAGAAACAATGATCGATCTCAGAGCCTTTCTAGACCAAGCCAGTATCGACAGCTCGATATTTACCCTGCGTCCCGACTACCGCGCCCTGCTCATTGCGGTTGACGGTATAGAACCCGGAGAATCCAACGAGACCAGCGAATCCATGCTCGTGGATGCAGAGAAGACCGTCGCAGAACTCACCGCACAGACACCTGTTGAAGAGCTAGCCCATATAGCTTCCTGGCGTGAAGCATACAGGGCATTCGGGGCTAAACCCCAGCGCACCCGCAATTCGCTCGAAGCCCTAACCCGCCGAGCAGCAGCGGGGCTCCCCAGGGTCAACCGGCTCACCGATATCTACAACGCCATATCGGTCAAACACCAGATCCCTCTGGGTGGCGAAGACCTCGCCGCCTACAGTGGGCCACCCCGTCTTACCCGTGCCAGCGGGCACGAAGAATTTGCCACCTTCTCATCGGGAGAACCCGCAACAGAACACCCCAAAGAAGGCGAAGTTATATGGCGCGATGACCTCGGGGTCACCTGCCGTATCTGGAACTGGCGACAGACCGCCCGCACCGGTTTGAGCGACCAAACCACCGCCGCACTCTTCATCCTCGACGCACTGGACCCCCTCACCACACCGCAGCTTGAAACAGCCGGGGCAGAACTGATCGACCGCTTGAGCGACCTGGGTGAAAACATGCGAATCGAGCAGCGCCTCATCGGCCGGTAACCCCGTGTCATCCTGGCTTGAAAAACACCAGGTGGCCCTCTACCTGTTGAGCCTCCTGCTGGGTGTGGTCGTAGCTACCGGCACCCCCAGCATAGGGGCCGGACTGGAACCCCTGAACGGGCCCGCACTGGCACTCCTTCTGCTGGCAACCTTCACCTGCATACCGCTACATATTCCCCGAGGAAGCCACTCTTTTCCACCGAGATTCCTCAGCAAACTACTGGCCACCAACTTTCTGGTGGTTCCCATCATCGCTGGAACACTCATCGCTCTGGCCCCGCTCGATGACACCGTAGCTTTTGCCGCCGCACTCGTGCTTCTTGCACCCTGTATAGATTATGTGGTGGTATTCACCGGTAGTGCGGGTGGGTCCGCAGAAGACCTCACCCGGGCCACCCCCGTTCTGCTTCTCTGCCAGATAGTTGCGGTACCGCTGTGGCTCACCATCTTCACAACGCTTCCCCTCTGGGAAAACACCCCGATAACAGCCGACACCCTAGAAACCGGGGTCCCCGCGATGGCTACAGCATTGACCACTATCACCGGACCGCTCCTGTTAGCCTGGCTGATCCAGAGGCTCAACACCGGGGTACAGGCTACCAGTCAACGTGTCGCGGAAACACTCATGACTCCGCTCACGATGCTGGTGCTCTTCACCATCATCGCCAGCCACACCGCCCGGATCAGCGGACACACCGGGCAGCTTCTACCCGCCGCCCTTCTCTACCTGTCCTTCGCCGCACTCAGCGGAACGTACGCCTGGAAGATCGCAGCCAAAAATGAAAACACTCCGGTGCGTACCGCCCTCACCTTTTCAGCCGTAACCCGAAACTCACTCGTCGTGCTCCCGCTGGCCCTGGCCATCTCCAGCATCAGCGGGCAGACACTGATCCCGCTAGCCGTCATCACACAAACACTCATCGAACTTCTAGTGATGGTGGCTATGGTCAAGATCCTCCGAAAGCCCGCTCACCGTGAACGGGCTTCACCGGACACCGCATAACCTAATCTAGAAGCCCGTACTCGGAGCACTTGGCACTATCGATAGCCGGCAGCGGAGTACCCTGCTCCTCGGCGGCCCGGTTACCGGCGCTCATATCGTGCACATGCTGGGGAGCCTCAGCAACATACCGGGCATACCAGTCAATAAAAGCCTGCGAAGCATCCCAGGACCGGAGGTCCTCGGTTGTGGCAAAAGCCTGGCCACCGCACAAGACCTCACCGTACTTAATGTACTCATCATTGGGGTCATAGCCTTTAGCAATGAGGTCCTGCTCATGCGCCTGATCCATAGCGGCCAACTCCTCAGCACTCGAGTACATGGCCGCTATCTCCTCCTCGCTCAGCTCAAGATTAGCGATATAGGGCGCCTCGGTTTCCTCCGGGGTAGGCTCCGGTTCAGCCTCCGTCTCCTCAGCGGTAGGAGACGCAGATGCTGAAGCCGACACCGACGCAGACACCGACGGGCTAGCCGACGCCGACGTAGCTGCCGCTGATGAACCCTCCCCAGAATCCCCCTGGCCGCAGGCGACAAGCAAAACCAAAAAAAGTGGGGCGGCAAAAGCTGCAGCCGACACCCGTCGTGAACTTGCTGGAAACAGCATAGAAGTTACCCTCAATCTTCCTTGTGTGAATACAACAGTGTGGCTAGAAAAAATTCTGCCACACAAAATAACCGACTACCGCCACAAGGCAACCGATAAGCGCCCAGCGCCGTAGCCTGGTTTCAAATATAGCCGCCCTAATGTCTTCACGCTGATTGCGGGGCTCACCCGGGTCGACAGGGGCCAGATTCCTGGGGTTGGTCACCTCGGGTTTCTGCCGATCAGCAGAATCCTGGGCGGGGTCAGAACTCCCCGAAAACCTATCGCTCGATCCATCGTGCTCAGACACGCCTACCCCTAACGCCAGCGGGTCATCATGACCATACCCACCATCATCAGCCCAATACCAATCACAATGTTCCAATTCAAAAGACCGGGAACAGGAAACTGATAGTTAGTGATGTAATAAACCATAATCCACAGAACACCCAGTACCACCAAACCGAACATAATAACCCGGTACCAGAGAGGCGTGGGAGAAGCGAACTCATCGGTAGACATCTCCTGGGCAGCACGGCGAAAAAGAGCCTCCTCGCGTTCAAGCTCCCGCCGTGCCTCTTTCTCGGCACGAGTCTGCCTCTTCGATTCAGTCACGATTCCTCCATAGGCTCGCACATGAGCGTATATCATGTACGGTTTAATCTTGTATAACAATACTAGGCTTAATCCAGCTACATTCTATCCTTGAATCACTCTGCCGCCGGACCACAGACGGAAAAGCACATACCTTTGAGGAGACAATGACCAACCAGACAAAGAAACACGCAGCCCCCAGACCCAAAACTGCGGGCCGGTGGATAATACAGGTAACCGGAGAACTCCTCATCACCCTGGGCTTTCTCATACTCCTCTTTGTCGCCTGGCAACTCTGGTGGACCAACATCGACGCTAACAGGGCACAGGCAGAAACAGTTGAATCCCTCGCCCAAGAATTCCAGACAGCAGAACCCGCGCCCACCGAAGAAAACACGCATAAAGCCGTAGAAGACCCCACCGACCCGCCCGTGAGCCAGCAACCCGACCGGGGAGAAGCATTCGGAATCATCTACATACCCCGCCTCGGCGAAAACTACCGGCGCCCCACAGCAGAAGGAACCACCCAGGACGTCCTCGACAACCTGGGCCTGGGCCACTACGAAGGAACCGCCCTGCCCGGCGACATCGGCAATTTTGCGCTCGCAGGCCACCGCCAAACCAACGGGGCAGTACTCGACTACATCGACAAAATAGAAAACGGAGACCGCATCTACGTACAAACCAAAGACGGCTACTACACCTACACCGTCTACGAATCCAAGATCGTGCTCCCCACCGACGTCTACGTCATCGCCCCCAACCCCGACGACGCATCGGCAGAGGCAACAGAACGACTCCTCACACTCACCACCTGCCACCCCCGCTTTGGAGACAGCGAACGCTACATCGTCCACGCTACCCTGGAGTCATGGCAACCGCTCTCCGCCGGTGCCCCCCAAGAAATTGCCGCCGCGGTACACAACTAGAAAGAGAAGAGGCAGGCATGTACGGATGGATCTTCAGACACCTACCCGGCCCCCTGTGGCTGCGCATCATCATTGTGCTGGCACTCCTCACCCTGATCATCTGGGCCCTGATGGAGTACGCCTTCCCGGCCTTTGCCGAACACAGCCCCTTCTACAACCGGGTCACCATCGACACCGAATAGCCCCGCCACCACCTACCGGTCCTAAGGAAACACCGTGACAAAAATACTCGTCATCGATAACTACGACAGCTTTGTATTCACCCTCGTCGGGTACCTCCAACAGCTCGGGGCTGACACCACGGTTATCCGCAACGACGATGTACCCCTGACCCGCGCCATCGAGCTGGCCAGCGGCCACGACGGCCTACTCATCTCGCCCGGCCCCGGCGCCCCGGACGAGGCCGGGTTCATCATCGACCTCATTCGCTGGGCGGCAGAACAACACAAGCCACTTCTGGGTGTGTGCCTGGGACACCAGGCGATCGCCGAAGCTTTCGGCGGCACGGTCACCCACGCCCCCGAGCTCATGCACGGCAAAACCTCCAGACTGGTCCACCAGAACATCTCGGTCTTCCGGCAGATACCCAGCCCCTTCACCGCTACCCGCTACCATTCGTTAGCCGTCGCACCCGAGACCCTACCCGAGCAGTTGCAGGTTACCGCAAGTACTGACAGCGGCATCATTATGGGCCTCGAACACCGGTGGGCACCCATACACGGTGTACAGTTCCACCCCGAATCGGTCCTGACCGAAGGCGGCTACCTCATGCTGGGCAACTGGCTTGAGGACGTGGGCCTCACCGGCGCGGCGGAGAGAGCCCGTAAGCTCCCCCCACTGATCACCGAATAAGAGACTACCTGCCCGAGGCAGAGGGAGAGGCCGAAGCACCGGGGGCACCGTCTCCTGCCGGGGTGAGATCGTCTTCCTCCTCGTCGGATCCGGATGAGCGTGGGTTACTACTCGCTGAGGGCGACGGGGAGGCGGTAGCCCGCGGCGCCGTCGTTGACGTAGCCGCCGGGGATGCAGCCACACGGATAGTGACCGTGCTTCCCTGCTCAATCGAGGTACCGGCCACCGCGCTCTGTGAGATCACCGTGCCCGCGGCAGCCGAGCTGGTTTGAACAGTCTCAACATTGGTGCTGAGCATGACATCCGGCGCCTGAAGGGCAGCAATAGCCTGATCACGGGTCATCCCGGTGACATTGGGGACCTCAACCTTGCCGGTAGAGAGCACAATATCGACGGTAGAACCGGCAGCCGCCTCCGCGCCCGGTGCGGGGTTGGTGGTCACCACCATACCGGCCGGAACGGTGGCACTATTGACCGTGGAAGTTCGACCAGCAACAAAACCCGCGCTTTCAAGGGCCGACCGCACATAGGATTCAGACTGCCCCGAAAGATTATCGGGAACGGATACGCGCGAGGGCCCATCGGAGATAGTCACCGTCACCTCGGAGCCCTCTTCAACCTCGGTGCCGGTCACCGGAGAAACCTTAACCACCTTGTTCTTCTCAACGGTCTCCGAGTACTCGGTCTCCCACTTGACCGTAAGATTCAGATTACGCAGGGTGTTCTCGGCATCATCGCGAGACATCCCCTGAATCTGCGGAACACTGTGGGTGGGCACCCGGTTGAGCTCATTCTGATAGTAGAGCACGGTGCCAATAGAGAAGACAGCAAGAGCAGCAATAACCATGCCCGTGATAACCCTGGCCCAGGCCTGACGGCGGCGTTTCTTCTTAGCCAGCGCCTCGTTACGCTCGTAGTCGTAGAGCTCATCGTCGGTATACTCCGACTGAGCATTCTCAAAGAACCCGCCCAAGCCGGTGTCCTCCACCGGGGCCTGCTCCGTGGAGGTCGTGTAGCCGGCGGCCGCACCAATGGTGGCTGTAGCGGCACCCGCTGCCAGCGCGGCAGTAGGTTGGGTTTCCGCGTCACTGTAGGTTGACCACGGCCCCACCCCCTGCCCGGCACTCACCAGGGCGGTACGAAAAGCGTCAGCATTCTGGTAGCGGTCACTGCGAGACTTACTCAGTGCTTTAAGTATCACGGTGTCAACGGCGGCCGGCACCTCCTGCCGGGCGTAGCTACTCGGTGGCTGCGGAGTCTCGCTCAGGTGCATAGAGGCAAGATCAACGCTCGACTCGGCATCAAAGGGTGCCCGACCCGCGATCATCTCGTAGATAACACAGGCAGCAGAATATATGTCGCTACGAGAATCTACCGTTTCGCCGCGCGCCTGCTCGGGCGAAATATAGCGGGCAGTACCCATCACAGTATTAGCCTTGGTCAGCTGCTCACCCGATAAACTCATGGCACTGGCAATACCAAAGTCCATCACCTTGACCTGCCCCGCCTGATCCTTAGATATATCCTCCTCGGTCTGGGGCAGAACCATCACATTCGCCGGCTTAATATCGCGGTGCACAATACCGGCATCACCGGCATACTGGAGAGCCTCAAGAATCTGCGACCCGTAAGAAATCGCCTCGGACACCGGCAGCTCGCCGCGCTCCTCCACAATATCGCGCAGCGAGCTGCCGTGAACCAGCTCCATCACAAGAAATGGAACCTGCACCGGATCATCATCGTCACCCTTGCTCACAGCAAAAGAACCCGTGTCATAGACACTCACAATTGACGGGTGATTCAGCGAAGCCACCGCCTCAGCCTCACGCTGAAACCGGGCCCGAAAAGTATTATCCGCCGCATGCTCGGGGCGCAAAATTTTCAGCGCAACCATGCGACCCAGGCGGGTATCCTCCGCCGAATAGACAGTAGCCATCGCACCCGAGCCAATAGATTCGCCCAGGCGGTAACGCGTATCGATCATATCGGGAATAGAAAATTCCATAAACTTCACCCGCTAGTTTGCTGCTCTGCTAGTACCGGTCGGCTGGTTACCGCGAGCCTGTGCGCCCGAATCATCCGCCTCGTCATCGTCCGAGGCCTGACCCGAGCTTCCGCTCGACGACGAGGGCGAAGAGCTCGCACTCGCGGTTGCGCTCGCAGACGACCGCGTTGAAGTTGCAACGTAAACATCTACGCTACTACCGATTTCGACCTCAGACCCAGAAGAGGGGTTTGTTCGTATCACCGTGTTCGCGGTAGCGCTTTCCGAATCTTCGTAGTGGACCCGGACATTGACACCCAGCGCGGTAATCGAATTAATCGCCTCATCTGCACCCATTCCCACAAGGTTGGAGGGCAGGGTCGCCGTTTGAGGCCCCGTTGAGTAGGTGACCGTCACGGTGCTTCCCACCTGCACAGAACCTGTGGGTGAAACCGAAATCACGGTATCGGAATTCTCGGTAGAGGTGACCGCGGTGGTCTGGGTAGACAGACCCATTGCCACCAAATCGTTAACCACGTCGGTGAGATTACGGCCCACATAATCATCCGGGTTGATGGTCACGGTATCTGAGCTGTTAGCGGTTTGCTGACCGGCGGACGGCCCGGCTGTCGACACCGTACCCGAAGGTGAGGGCGAACCGCCCGCGGGGCCGCTACCCGAGCCACCGTTACCGGCCACCAAAAACCAGATAACTAGACCGAGAATAATCGCGATCAACAGGAGGGAAATCCAGCCCCAGGGAGACTTCTTTTTCTTCTTTTGGGCGGCGGCCGGGCGCGCCAGGGTGTTCGGAGAAACCTTGGGAATTTCGGCGGTTGTTGGTTGCGGCGTATAGCTGGCTCCAGACCCAAAGCGAGCGGTCTCAGCGGTGACGGTGGTTGGTGCCGTTATCACCTGTGTCGCCGAATCCGCGGAGTCCTCGGGCAAGAAATCAGCCAGCGACGGTACAGCCTTAATAGCTGCCGGAATATCGCGGCGCCGGATAGCGTCGATCGCGCTCGCCAGGGCAGTCGCGCTTTTGGGCCGCTTCCCCGGATCCTTTGACAGGAGGCACATCATGAGCCCGGCTGCGGGGGCCGGTACAGTACTGGGCAGAGGTGGCGGTGGGTCATTGACCTGAGCCAGCGCGATTGCTATCTGGGACTCGCCGGTAAAAGGACGCTTACCCGCCAAACACTCATAGCCGATCACACCGAGCGAATACATGTCTGACGAGGGTGTTGCCTGCTGGCCGGTAGCCTGCTCGGGGGCGAGGTACTGCGCCGTACCCATCACCTGCCCGGTAGCGGTGAGAGGAACCTGGTCAGCCAGCCGGGCAATACCAAAGTCGGTTACCTTCACCCTGTTATCGGGGGTGATGATCAGGTTCCCCGGCTTCACATCGCGGTGGACCAGGCCCTGGGCGTGGGCGGCAGCAAGCGCCCGGGCGGTCTGGGCAATAATATTGAGGATACGATCGGGGTCGAGTTGACGCTCACGCTCAATAATCGCTGATAGCGGGTCACCGGGCACCAGCTCCATCACCAGGTAGGCCGAGCCTTCTTCCTCGCCGTAGTCAAAAACATTGGCGACACCGGGGTGGTTCAGCAGGGCGGTGTGGCGTGCCTCAGCACGAAACCGCTCAAGGAAACCAGGGTCACCGGTATATTCCTCTTTTAGAATCTTTACCGCAACGATGCGACCAAGAACTTTATCACGAGCCTTCCACACCTCACCCATACCGCCAATAGCGATACGCTCGGTCAGGTCGTAGCGACCACCCAGAGTTGTCTCGGTTGAGGGTCTCACCTGTCTAACACCGCCTCAAAAATTTGCTTAGCCGCCGGAGCCGCCAAAGACGCTCCCTCACTAGTATCAACGCCCTCGTAGACAACCGCAACAGCAACCTGCGGATCGTCTGCCGGAGCAAACCCGGTAAACCAGGCATTGTTATAACCGGACGCACCGATTTCAGCGGTACCGGTTTTACCGGCTACCCTCACCCCGTCAACGGCGGCGCCGGAGGCGATACCGTTATCCACGTTATTGACCATCCAATCTTTCACCTGATCAGACACATCTTTCGAGGTCGACTGCCGAAGCCGCTCAGCAGAAAACTCGTAGAGCGAACTCAGATTATGGGACTTGACCGATCGAATCAGATTCGGCTTCATCTGCGTGCCGTCGTTGGCAATAGCCGAAGACATCATGGCAACCTGCAAGGGGGTCGTCTTGGTGTCATACTGGCCAATAGACGCCTGAGCAAGCTCAGAGTCAGTCATATCTGAGGGGAAAACCGACTCCGATACCGCCAGCGGAATAGTGAGCGTAGAATCTCCATACCCAAAATTCTGCGCCGTCCTAGATAGCGTATCCTGGCCAAGGTCAACAGCGACCTGTGCGAAAGGGGTGTTGCAGGACTGTGCTAAAGCCCATTCTATAGTTGCCTCGGCACGGGTGCTACACTGCCCGTTCACATAGTTGGGTAGCGTGGTGGTGGTTCCCGGCAGCGTATAGTTCTGCGGGTTAGGAATCACCGTGTCGGCGGTATACTTTCCCGACTCAAGGGCAGCAACAGCGTCAATAATCTTGAAGGTGGACCCGGGGGAGTAGGTGTTCCCGGCGATAGCCCGGTTATAGAGCGGGTGGTCGGCATCGTCGTTGAGTGCCTGATACTGGCTGAGAACCGAATTGTTGTCGGGCGAAGACAGCGTGTTCGGGTCATAGGACGGCGAGCTCACCATCGCCAGAATCTCACCGGTCTTGGGGTTCATCGCCACGATCGACCCCTTACGGCCACCCAGCAGACTATAGGCGAGAGACTGAAGCTCAGCATCAATGGTGAGCTCAACGGTAGCCCCCTGCGAAGACCCGTTGGTGAACATCTGGGCCAGCCTGTCATAAAACTGGCTGTCGGAGGTACCCGAGAGCTCCTGGTTCATGGCGGACTCCAGCCCGGTGGCCCCGTAAATCGACGAAAAATAGCCGGTGAGAGCAGCATATTCCTCGGGGCTGGAGTACACCCGCTGGTAGCTGTACCCATTCTCAGAGGGAACAGATGAAGCAATCTCCCTACCCCCCACCACAATGGCGCCGCGCTGCGAACCGTAGCTCTCATACAGTGCCCGCGAATTCCAGGGGTTAGCTTCTAGCGCCTTGGCATCAAAGAACTGCACATAGGTGAGTGAACCCAGCAAAAGCACAAAAACGCAGGTAGACGCTATCCAGACGTTACGTATCGATTTATTCACGGTGAGCTCCTCCCGCGGTGTTGATTTTTGATATGAGGCTTGTTGCGCCCTCAGACTCGTCGCCCTCGTAATCGATACTCACCGGAAGGTCGTCGTAGCTGTCAACAAAGTGCGGCGCTCGGGCCGTATGCGAAATTGCCAGTAGCAGCGCTACTATCACCCAGTTCGCCAGCAGAGACGACCCCCCGGCAGACATGAAGGGCGTGGTGAGCCCGGTGAGCGGAATAAGACGGGTGACCCCGCCGATCACCACGAAAAGCTGTAGTACGATCACCGCAGAGAGACCGCCCGCAAGAAGTTTTCCAAAGCCGTCTCGGGTGCCCAGCGCAGCCCGCATACCCCGGCTAATGAGGATCATGAACAGCATAAGAATGGCGCCGAGGCCGAGCAGCCCTAGCTCCTCACCCAGCGAAGAAATAATCATGTCTGAGTTGGAGTAGGCAACCAGATCGGGGCGGCCCTGACCCCAGCCCCTACCGAAGAGTCCGCCGGTGGCAAGCCCAAAGAGTCCCTGGATAATCTGCATGGAACCGCCGTAGGTCTGGTTGTATATATCGGCGTCGAAAGCGTGGATCCAGGCGTCGATACGGCGGGTTACGTGCCCAATAAAGTTATAGGCCAACAGCCCCCCCGCCGCAATAAAAATGAGGCCCAGGGCCACCCAGGTGCGGCTGCCCGTCGCCAGGTAGAGCATCACCATGAACAGGCCGAAGAAAAGGATGGCTGAACCCAGGTCACTCTGAAAAACCAGCACACCGATACTGAGCAGCCAGGCAATAAACATGGGTGCGAGGTCGCGAAAACGCGGCAGGCGGATAGGGCCAATCCGTTGACCGGCAATCATGATGAGGTCGCGATGGGTGGAGAGGTAGCCCGCGAAGAAAATCGCCAGGGTAATCTTTGCAATCTCTCCGGGCTGGAAGGTGCGCCCGGCAATATTGATCCAGATACGGGCACCGTTGATCTCTACACCCAGGTAGGGGATGAGGGGCAGCAGAAGCAGGAGCAGGGAGACAGCCAGCGAAATATAGGTGATCTTCCGCAGCACCCGGTGATCCTTCAAGAAAAAGATGGTCAGAGCCGCACCCACAAAAGCGATACCGGTCCACATGATCTGCGCAGCCCCAGCCTGATTTGAGGTAGTCAAATCGATTCGGTAAATCATGGCGAGCCCAAGACTGTTGAGCGCCACCACCGCGGGAAGGATCAGAGGGTCAGCATATTTCGCGCGCAGGTGCAGGATAATGTGAATGAGCAGCGCACCACCACCAAGCACGGCGGTAGCCAGTATCCAGGTGATGTTACCGTTGGCGATTTCTTCTGAGTCGATCAGCCACATACTGATAGGGCACAGGGCAACAGCGATGAGAGTGAGGAAAAGCTCCACCATACGGCGCGACTTGGGTAAAGAATCGGAGAGTGCTTTAGCCATCGATACTACCTCCCGATAACGGGGCTTCGGTTGGTTCCACCGTGGTTACTGTACCCGGTGACGCGGAGGCAGACGGTTCCCCTTCCGGCTCACTCGTCACCGCCTGGGTCTGGAGGTCACTCACTATGCGCTGGGCCTCCGAGAGATCACTGGCGTTAATGGTGTTTCGCACCAGCGACTGCGAATATTCCGGTAGGGAGTTCATCTCAATATCGGTTTCCTCAACCACCTCGTAGAGCCTAAACGGGCCAACGCTTTGCGGGACACCGTTAAAAACCGCGACCCTGTCGCTGTTTGCACCCACATAGTACTGATCGTTCACCCAGCTGAAAAAGGTGGCTACCCCGGCGACGATAACCCCCAGGGTGAGGGCTACCGTAAAAATTTTGAGCGGCCAGCGGCGACGGGCTTCGCGGGGGTCTTCATCGATCAGCGCCTGAAGCTCCTCGGGTAGCTCGGTGCTGTCTTGGCTAAGCCCCCGCTCCTGGGTGTTTGCCAGGGTGGCGCGCCGTTTCAGGGTGCGGTTGGTGACCGCGGGAATCATGCCCGTGTTGGTGGCGTTAGCTGCCGCCCCCACCAGCTGGTGGGGGCGCTCGTCCAGCTCTTGCCGTAAGACCGCCGCCGATGAATCCTCGGAGTTTTCGGGCCGCTCATCGACACCGGAATTCTCCGTCATCATGTTGAAGACGCCGTCTGAGAAGGACTCCCCCCGCCACTTGCCGTAGCGCAGGGCGTTGCGCAGTTTGGCGTCGTGGGGGAGGCGCCGCCGCCAGGGGACCCTGTGCCGCTGCTCGTCGGTGGTGTCGGTATCTACTGGCTCGGTGCCCTGTGCGTCCAGCTCTGCGGGGAGGGACACAGAATTTTCCTCCACGCCGTCAAATTTCCCATCCAGTGCGGTGGGGTAAACGCCGGCGTATTCGCCGTCTTTGGTGTATTTTTTCAGCGGAACAACAGGCTGCGGCGAGGTGACAGCTTCAGAGAGGGCGCTTTCCTCGATCACCGACAGGGCAAGCACGGTGACATTGTCCGGGGCGCCGCGGTTGAGCGTCAGGTCAACTAGCGTGTCGGTCAGCTGTTTAAGATCATTGGTGGAGCGCATCACCGCCTCAATTTCTGCCGTACTCACCACGGAGTCGAGGCCGTCTGAGCTGAGCACCCATTTATCGCCCACCTGCGCGTCCAGGGTGAGCGTCTGCAGCTCGGGTGAGGCATCAACGTCACCAAGTACCCGCATAATCACGTTTTTGTGGGGGTGGTTTTCTGCTTCATCGGAGGTGAGCCGGCCCTCCTCGAGGAGGCGCTGTACAAAGGTGTGGTCGGTGGTGATCTGGGTAAAGCTGCCGTTTTCACCGCCGCGCAGCCGGTAGGCGCGGGAGTCGCCGATATGGGCCAGCTCAATCTGATCCCCGTCAATGAGCAGGGCGGTGCAGGTGGTGCCCATACCTGACAGCGCGGGGTTGAGTTCCACCAGCTCGTTCATGATCATGTTTGCGGTGGTGATTTCGTCGGCCAGGTAGACACCGGCGGAGCCGTTATAACCGGGGTGGTCCAGGGGGGTGAGGTCTAAAACGGTGGTCGCCGATGCGACATCGCCGCCCATATGCCCGCCCATGCCGTCGGCAACCACGGCAAGGTAGTGGCCGGCATAGCCGGAGTCATCATTTTTGGAGCGTACTTTACCCACGTCTGAGCGTGCGGCGTAGCGGAAGGCGATACCCATAGGCTAGGCCCTCAACTGCATGGTGGTGCGGCCCACGCGGAAGTCGGTGCCCGGTTCGATGGGGGTTACCCGGCTGAGGCGGGACCCGCCCACAAAGGTGCCGTTGGTGGAACCCAGATCTTCGAGGAACCAGCGGGAGCCCTGCGGAAACAGGCGCGCGTGGTGGCCGGAGGCGTAGTCGTCTTGCAGGGACACCTCAATGTCGCCTGCGCGGCCGATAGTGATGGGCTGGTCGCTCAGACGCATCACCGCGCCCGCCTGCACACCGTCGGTAATCACCAGCTGGGTGGGCAGAAGCGGCGGTGGCGGGGTGGAGGGCTGCTGGGCAGCGGCGTGTGATTCGGTGGTGGGCCTTGCCCGGGTAGGGCGGAGATTACGGCCGATACCGAGGTCGCGCCGGCTGGCCGCAAGAACCATGAACACAAAAAGCCAGAGCAGAGCCAGAAAAGCGAAGCGCAGGATAGTGACGGTGATTTCGGAGGCCACTAGCGTTCACTCCTTGGCACCATGAGGCGGAAGACGATGCGTGCCCGGCCCATGGTGAGCACGGACCCGTTGGTGAGCTGGCGGCGGCCGGTGAGTTTTTGGCCGTCGAGGTAGCTGCCGTTGGTGGAGCCCAGGTCGACGGCTAGATAAATACCGTCTTGCTCCATGATTTCTAGGTGGCGGCGGGAGACTCCGGTGTCTTCGACGGTGATATCGGCATTGGACCCGCGCCCCAGTACCACGGGAAGGGATCGGATGGAGTAGTTTTGCCCGTTGATGTCGAGAACAACCTGGGTTTTCTGTTGGCCGCCCCGCGGTGTCGACGGTGTGACGTGCGGACTGATTTCGGTGGGGGCATCGCGGTTGACGGGTGCGGTTTGCCGCGGCCGGGCGGGAGGTGCCCCCGTAACGCCGTGGTTGCTTTGCGTGGCGGGGTTGGACCGGCCTACGCTGCGGGAGTTCTGCCCGGTGGCGCTCGCCGGGGTGGGGGGTTGGCTAAAGGCCGCCGGCTTGGTGGTGCGCTGGGGTGTGCTGGCGGGGGTGTCACCGAAGGCGACCTGTCTCAGCGATTCCCGCTGGTTTGCTGCGCCCGGTCCCGTGCGCTCGGGGGTCCGCGGTCGACGTGATGCCCGGGGTTGTTGTTTGTGTAAGCCGGGGGCGGCCACCTTTTCCTGTGAGGAGTCGACCTCAAATTCGCCCGCGGGCACGGTCTCGTTGACGGTGAAGGTTACCCGCACCGATCCGCGCAGTGAGTAGCCCTGGGAGCGCGCGTGGCGGATGGCTACGTCGCAGAGCTCTTCTGCTAGCGGGGCACCCCAGTCTTGGACGCGTGGAAAGTCATCGGCGGCAAAATTGATGGTAAAAACATTGGGGGCGATGGTGCGCCCGGACGAGATGGAGTAGGACTTGTTGTCCATGTCGGTACGGATACGGTTTGCAAGGTCAACCGGCTCAAATTCGCCGCCGCCCTTGCTAAAGGTGCCGCGAACAGCTTTTTCTAGGCCCTGTTCAATTTTGTCGATGAACCCCATGGTGGCCTCCTTTAGACTCTGGTGAGGGCGCGCTACTCAAAGTGAATAGCATAATCGCTCTAGGTGTGGAGAAGCTGAGCGCTTCGTGGCTGGAGGCTCTATGGGCGTCGGGGCGATCCCCACCCGATGATAGGCGTACCAGCACACAGTACAGCTTTAGTCTAATGGATACAGCCTCCAAACCCGCTAAGAGTGTGAAAAAGTGCGGATCAGCCCCGTGTTTGGCGTGTGCGCTGGGGGATAAAACCATACTAAGAGCGTGACGAAACACATGCGGACTTCGGTTGGACTAGAGACCTCGGGGCTGTGTATAGTTATCTGTCGTTATACCTTTGGTGCCGCGGTTAGCGGATTCAGGCAGGGTATAACCAAGCGCAAGTGGCGGAATTGGCAGACGCGCTGGCTTCAGGTGCCAGTGATCGCAAGATCGTGGGGGTTCAAGTCCCCCCTTGCGCACCAAGATTGATCGTTTATGTAAATAGGCTAACGGTTGGATTTTACCTTCCTATAATTGCTAGGAATTTTGTGGAGAATGCAAAATTTTTCCGCTGTTTTATTCTGGTGGTGCTCAATAATGACAGAAGCGACACCTGATATGCGGAGTTTCGATGTTTCGTGGTGGGCTTGGGTAATTCAGGCTATGATTTTAACACTCATTACATATGGTTATTATCTTGGTAAAAGGAAAGTAGTAACTAGCTAAGATCCGAGATTAAAGGTTGTACTTGAAGGTGTCAACAAGGAGTCCACGAAAATAAGACTAAGGACCCACCTAGAGGTGTCGGCGCCACTGTTTTTCTGAATTAGTCAGTTATTTCTGGCCTTGATCAGTGCGGAGTGGTTTAGACGAGATTAAAACCTGCTCTGGAATGCAAGGCTATCCCCGCGGATACAGAAACGTTCAATGATTCAGCTTTTGGGTTCATTGGAATAGTTACCTTGTCTTTGGAAATGGCAGTTATGGCTTCCGAGGCACCGATCTTTTCGCTGCCAAAAACAAGAACTAGTCGTTCTTTGATGTTACTGAGTTGCTCAATGCTGACGGATCCCTCAACGTCGAAAGAGACTAGCCGGTTGCCATTCTTTGAAAAATATTTCAGGGCTTCTTCCCGAGAGGTAATTACGACGGGGAGGGAGAACACGTAGCCACGGCTGGCACGAAGAATCCTACGATCTGCAATGCTTACCAGGTCGCTGTCAACAAGAACTATCCCAGAGGCACCGAGTGCGAATGAGGTTCGAACTATGGCTCCGATGTTGCCAACAATCTTGACACCGTCGAGAAGTATGATGTCGCCGGACGCTTTTTCTAAGTCCTCAAAACGTGAAGGTCGGGGGACACGTGCTACCCCAAAAATCTTGGGCTTTTTCTCAGTTTTGAAGATCTGTCCTGCCAAAGAAGTTGCGATGATTCTCACTGGAATATCATGTTCGGCTGCTTTAGCTAGAAGCTCGTGTGGCAGGGTTACATTTCCAACCCGTAGATTTCCACAAACTCCACCCCCGCAACAAGACTCTGCATGAGAGGCTCAAAATCCTCAATCAGGGCTGTACGCAAATTTCTGCGTGCGGGTTTAATGAGATCTATAATCCGCTGGACTGCCGGGTCGGAGCGTTCGGATATAAAGTCAGGACTCAACATGCACCAAGCATAACAGGCTTGGCGCGTGGGCCCGTATTTCCCTAAGAAGAGACAGGCTATACTGAGAAGCCTTCCAAAGCAATGCCCAACCCAGAGAGTGTAGTATTGATGCTCTTCCCCTCAGCAGTTGCTTCGAGGTTGAAGCCCCCACCGATGTTGGCGGATAGCCGATGATCTCAATTGCCTTGCTTGCCGTTCAACCTTTCTCACATTCAGTACATTCCTGGCAGCTGCTGGAATATCACTTTTGTTCTATGGTGAAAACTTTAACGGGTCCGTCCCCCTAAAGAACTCGTGCAGTTCTTCAGAGATGATGGGCATATAGAAATAGAGGTATACCAGCAAGCAGAGGGCGGCCACGGTTGCCAGAGCCAGCCATCTCAGTGTCCTTCTCACGGGGAGGGAGGCCACCTTCTGTAGGATCGCGGCCCCGCACACACAGTAGACGGCACTAAAAACAAATTCGGCAATAGCTACCATCCAGACCCCCCACCGGTCACAGCCCAAATCTGCCCATCAAAGCACAAACTGGGGTGCCGTCGGAACCCCGACGGCACCCCACAAAACGATGGAAACTAGTTTACCGCCTCGATAGCGGGCTGGCGGCCGCCCAGTTCAGCGTCGATACGCAGAAGACCGGACCCTCTGCCGTCCACCAGTTTCAGGCGGGTAAGGATCTCAGAGACAGTTGCTTCTTCCTCAATTTGTTCGTTGACAAACCAGTTCAGCAGGGGCCGAGAATCGAGGTCACCGGCTGCTTCGGTCTCGCGGTAGAGATCGCGGATAGAGGCGGAGACCTTCTGCTCGTGAGCAAGAGCCGCCTCAAACATCTCGATGGGGGAAAGCCCCGGTTTCACGGTGTGCTCGGCCAGCTGCCCGATATTGGCGTGGCTACCGCGATCGGAAACAAACTTTATAAACTTGAGGGCGTGTTCGGTCTCCTCCTCGGCCTGGGCATGGAACCAGGAGCTTATACCCGGAAGATCCTGCTCATCAGCCTCAATAGCCAGCTGGCGGTAAACCAGGGAAGACTCAAACTCAAGGGTGAGCTGTTCGTTGAACTTCTTTTCAATATCGGTAGAAATCTGCATACCACCAATCTAGCGAGAAACCGGCGGAAAATCAGCAAAAAACCACGAAAGCGGAGGGATAAAACTGTTACTTTAACTGCTGTGGGCAGGGTAAAAACTGTCCTAGGTGAGGCTAATAAACCGCTCCCAGCCATGAAACCCTGCATCCGCTCACAATCCGGGACTGCGGTGCCCGGGCCCGGGTGCGCAGCTTTTAATCACAATCAGCAAACACATACCCCAAAAGGTGCAGGAGTCGCTGGGCGAAACTAGTATTGATGGGTCGGTCCGCCACATGACCTCCCGGAGACCGTACCCCGGTAGAGAACAAAAAGAAGCAGACAGCCCCCGCAGAGATCCGCCCCGTGGGGGTTCTATCAACACGAAAGTCAGCCTTGTCAACAACACCAGAAAACCAACCACAGCCCATCATGAGTCAGCGGCAAATCATGCTCGTTATCGTGGGGCTCATGGCCGGCATGTTCCTCTCGTCGCTCGACCAAACCATTGTCTCCACCGCAATACGAACTATTGGTGATGACCTCCACGGTCTAGAACAACAGGCATGGGTGACCACCGCCTATATGATCACCTCAACCATCACCACCCCCATCTACGGTAAACTCTCCGATCTCTTCGGTCGCCGCCCGCTCTACCTCTTCGGTATCCTCGTGTTCATCCTGGGGTCGCTCCTCTCCACCTTCTCCACCTCGATGACCATGCTGGCAGCATTCCGCGCTTTCCAAGGACTCGGTGCAGGTGCTCTCATGTCCCTACCCCTGGCCATCATGGGCGATATTCTGGCTCCCCGCGAACGCGCCAAATACCAGGGCTACTTCCTGGCAATCTTCGGCATCTCATCGGTAATTGGGCCGCTCATCGGTGGCGTATTTGCCGGTACCGAGGAAATCCTCTGGATCGCGGGCTGGCGCTGGGTCTTCCTCATCAACGTACCCATAGGAGTGGTGGCGTTCACCATCGTCTGGTTTTCCCTGCGCCTACCCAAGATCAGCACATACACGGCTAAACCCCGTGTCGATTGGTGGGGAGCTGCCGCCGTCATCCTCGCACTGGTTCCACTACTTCTGGTTGCCGAGCAGGGCCGCGAATGGGGCTGGACCTCGGCCGCCGCTATCACATGCTACGTCCTCTCGGCTATCGGTCTTGCCACCTTCCTGATCGTCGAATCAAAGATGGGAACCGACGCGATCATTCCGCTGAAACTCTTCAACACCTACGCCTTTTCCATGTCCAGTGTTCTCAGCTTTATGGTGGGGTTTGGCATGTTCGGGGCAATGATGACGATTCCGCTATTCCTGCAGATCGTCGTGGGGCTGACCCCCACAGAATCCGGCCTTGCGACCTTACCGCTCATGCTGGGCATCATACTCTCATCGGTAGTCTCAGGGACCCTGGTATCAAAAACCGGGTCCTACCGGATCTTTCCCACCCTTGGTCTGTTCCTGATGGCGGCCTCCTACTACTACCTGACCTACATGACAGTAGACCGCCCGCTCTGGTTCCTTATGATTGGCATGTTCGGGATCGGCTTGGGTTTAGGCCAGCTCATGCAATCGCTCACCCTGGCAGCGCAGAACTCGGTTGCCCCCTCCTATATGGGGGTCGCAACATCGGCGTCCACCTTCTTCCGACAAATCGGCGGGACCATGGGCACCGCCGTCCTGCTCTCGGTGCTGTTTACGGTTATGCCCGGTAATATCGGCACAGCAATGAGCAACGAAGATGACCTGCGCGCGGCCCTCGACGCCGGCCTTAACCCCGCGGTCGCCACCGCCCCCGAGAACACGGCGATCATGGACCAGATGTGGAACCCGATTCTCAACCCGGTCAAAGAAAACATCAACGACCAGCTCAACACCGGATCCCAGCAGGCGAAAGAAGCAGCAAACCGGGCAGTAACGGAGCAGGTCACCGCGGCTGTCCAGCAGCAGGTTGATGCCGGGGCACTGCCCGAGTCTCAGGCGCAGACAGTAATTGATCAGCAGGTTGCAGAAGCAAGTCCGGCAGCAGAAGAGCAGGCGCTTACCGCCGCCGCGGAACAGGCCCACGTCAGCGTTACAGATGGCACCCTGGCTGTCAACTGGGCAGACGACGACCAGCGCACCTACTGGGTGGATCAAATAGCCCCGCACATGGCACGGGAAATCTCTGAGCAGTCTGACAGTTCCGAGGAAAGCTCCGGCTCATCGGCCTCACTCTCTGACACCTCCTACCTCAACGGCGCAGACCCGCGTCTCAGCCGCCCCTTTATGCAGGGTTTTAACTCCTCGGCTCTCACCGTCTACTGGGTGGGTTTCTGCGTGGTGGCGGCAGCATTTGTGCTCTCCCTCTTCTTTAAGGCACCGCCACTGCGCAACGAATCAGGGTTGCAGCAGTCGGCCGATATCGCGGACGCAGAGAGGTAAAGACCGGTCGGCACCGGCCCGGTGCGGCCGGTGCCGACCGTGCTGTCTCGCGGGCGGGCTAGAAAGAGAGCCCGCGGCTGCCGTCGCCCCGATCAACCAGGTAGGGGTTTTCCTCCCTCTCATCCCTCTGCTCACGGCGACCTGAGAAGAGCACCGACTGCCCCGGACGGTAAGCCGGGTGGTTGGCGTCGTTCCCGTGTTCTTGTTGGTCTCTGTGCGGGTAGGGGGGCGTTGCGGTGCGGTGTTTTTTCTCCAACCGTGCGCGAACTATCCAGGCCAGCGGACCAAAAATCGGAAAAATCAGGGCGATGAGAAGCCACCCAAATTTGTGAACCTCATCGAAATAGGGATTGCGGTAGATGGTGAACACGCAGTAGAGCACCAGTACGGCTGCCAGGCACATCAGCCCCAAGAGTACCCAGCCTAAAAACGTGGGGTCGGCCGCAGTATCTACAGTCCAAGAATCCATGAAGCCCAGTCTACCGAGCCTAAAGATAACCCGGCACAAATCACGATGATTACGATGATTATTCGGTGCCTCAAGAACAAAAATACGATATATTAATTTGCTTGAGAGCATATAGAAGTGCTCGTATCCCCCGGAGTAACCCCGGCAATCAATGGGGTTACCCAAGAAATCTATTCCCCACAATGTAAGTAAACACATGCATAAAAACATAGAGATCAGTTTTATCCCCCAAAAACCGATACGTTTCATCGTAGGACTCTCGCTAGCGGCTGTTCTTGCGCTCGGTACTCTGCCCCCGGTACAGGCGGAAGACTCATCGGGCTCGGCCACCAGCGAGCTATCCAGGGTGACCAATGGGCAGGAAACAGAGGAGGTGAAAGAGCTCCTCCCCGAAGAGGCAGTTCTTGACCGCCCCCAGCTGACTGACGCACCACCTGTAGACGGCGATGGTAACCCCGGAGCAACCCTGGGCCAGGGTCTTAAAGCTCTTGAAGAAACGGATAATCTTTCTTCCGATTCGCTTGATAGTGCCCAAGAACAGGTAAAACGCGCGCAGGAGGGCGCGGATGTTACCGACAGGGCCGATCATGACGGGGACACCGGACGGGCTACCTCCAGGGTGGACCCGGCAGGTTTCCGTTCTCACCAGAACACCCCGGGTGGTTATACGGCGAACTTTGCCCTGGCCCGCAGCACAGCCACATTCCGCACGGTTGCCACCAGCCCCACAGGTTCGGGTGTGCTGGGCATGGACGTCTCGGGGTGGCAGCCCAGTGTTAACTGGGCATCAGAGTATTCCAACGGTGCCCGATTCGCCTACATTAAAGCCTCAGAAGGCATAACCTATAAGTCGCCCGTTTTTTCTTCCCAGTATTTGGGCGCCAGTGGCGTGGGAATGAAGCGGGGCGCCTATCACTTTGCCATCCCCACGGCATCAACGGGCGCCCAGCAGGCCAGGTATTTTGTGGCGAACGGCGGAGGCTGGACAGCCGACGGCTCCACCCTGCCCGGCCTGCTCGACATCGAGTACAACCCCTATTCGGCGCTGGGTAATAGCTGCTATAACATGACTCCCTCCCAGCTTTACAGCTGGGTGAAAGATTTTACAGACACCTATAGGCAGCTTACCGGCCGCTACCCGGCGGTTTACACCACCACCGACTGGTGGTCTACCTGCATCGGGTCTATGGCGGATTTCAACTATCTACCTCTGCACCTGGCTTCTTACAGCTCTACGGTGGGTAGAATGCCCGCCGGTTACAGCACCTACGACATCTGGCAGTACTCTTCGACCGGGCCTTTCTCCGGCGACTCCAATGTTTTCAACGGCACCTACGCCGATCTCAATAATTTTGCGGCAAACGCCAACTACCAGCCGGTGAGCACCCAGCGTGCACAAAGCCGGTACACTCTGCGCGGAGCTATCGGTTCCTACTATCACAGTAGCGGCGGGGTGGGCACCTACGGGCTGCCTACCGGCAATGAGTTCTCAACCCGTCTCAACGGTGCTGTACAGAATTTTGCCAATAACCGGTCTATCTATTGGACGGCGGCTACCGGCGCGCACGGCGTGTACTGGGGTGGGGCTATCGGCGCTAAATTCCGGGATAACGGCTACGAGAATGGCTGGGGTTACCCCACCACCGATGAGCTGGGTTTCTGGCAGGGCGCTAAACAGCACTTCCGTAACGGCAACGCCTACACCGCCGTTTACTGGTCCCAGGCAACCGGTGCGCATTCTTTCAACGAGCGGGGCGCGATCTTTAGTAGATGGGCCGCTGAGGGAGACGTGAGAGCCTACGGGTTCCCCACCACCGATGAGCTGGGTTTCTGGCAGGGTGCGCGACAGTTCTTCCAGAACGGTCAGGTGGTCTACTGGTCACCTACCAGCGGGGCTAGGGTCATGAACAGCCGCGGGTCAATCTATGCCCGGTGGGCCGCTGAGGGAGACGCTAAAATCTACGGGTTCCCGGTCACCGACGAGGTGCGGGGTGCCGACGGTGTCACCAGGGTGAAATTCTCCAACGGTAAAACCATCAACTGGACCGCGGCTCGCGGAACCTGGGTGTCATCGTAGAGATAGGGCACCGAATCGTTACGGCATCTGGCGGCAGAGTAACCTCTGCGCCAGATGCCGTCTGTGCTTGCGGATCGCTAGGGAATGAGGTTCCTCATTCGTGCGTCATCGGCGGTGAGCTCATTTCTCTCTACCGCGGGAGCCGGCCCGGATTCGGTAGAGCTGGAGGGGCGGTGGGCCTGGAACGTGAGTAGATCCATGTCGTTTGGGCCGGTGAGATCGTCGTAAAAGCCGTCCCAGTTAATGTCTGCGGAGACGGGCTCCTGATCTATTTGTCCGTTTCCGTTAAAGTCAATGGGGCCGTCGGCCGGTGCGGTTTTTTCGGTGCCGGTGGCGTAGTCGTACCAGGAGTAATAGTAGCCGGCGGCACTCTCACCCAGTCCCCGGGTTTCATCGATACTGTTCTCGCTGAGGGTGTCGGTAGTGCGTGTGGAGTAGCCCAGCCATCTGCTGCCGTCTTCTTGTAGAACTCCGAACTGGTAGCGGTAGTTCATGATGCTCAGGTAGTTGGGTTTGTAGTTGGTGTAGGTGTCACCGCCGTGTTCGAGGCCCAGGTTATGGCCGATCTCGTGAACAAAGGTGCCGACCCGAATGTCGCTGGAGGCTTCACCCCAGTAGGTCGGACCAACGGTTACCAGGAAGTTGGTTCCGTTGAGCTCGGCGATTCCCGATGAGCCGTCTGCACCGTAGTAGTCACCCCAGACCATGTAGTGGAAAATACCGTTGCGGTTGGGGTCTGAGTTGGATTGGCGAAGGGCGGAAACATTCTCCAGCCCGCTCAGCGGACTGGTTGGTATCCTGTTGCCTCCGCCCAGGTTGTGGCCGGCGCTTTCCTCGCCGGCATCCAGGTGGAGGTTGATCCCCTGGCTACCGTCGAGATTGTTGATGGGGTAGGAGGCAAAGATATCAATTATCCTGTCCAGCTCTTCATCGCTGGCGAGCAGGCCCGGCATGTAGTCCATCTCAACAAAGATGTCTTTTTTCTGAGGGTCGGCACCCATGCCCGGTAGGTCTATATCTACGGTGCCGTCGTCATTGGCGTCGTAGCCGTTGGTTTCCCAGGTGTCGAGTAGGCCGTCGCCATCGCTGTCTGCTGCTGTCTCTGGTGCGGTGGATTCGACGGATCCGGTGCTGGTCGTTGACTGGTCGGCTTCGGCTGTTGCGGGAGTAAGCAGGAGCGACGGGGCGGCCAGTGCCAGCGTGCAGGTGAGCAGGGTATATTTTTTGGATAGGAATTTCACTGTCAAAACCAATCTTTATACGGTGATGTATCATCTACGGGTGTATAGTGAAGGATTTTAAAATATAGAAACCTCGGATCTTTAAATTGACGATATTCCTATGCAGTTGTGAGTTTCGGTCGGTGCCTTGATGGGTATTACCCCTTGTCAGAGCGTACTTTACCGATTAATCCAGGCTACCCCAGCCGGGCGGGTTTTGAAAAGCAACCGAAAGAAAATATTAATTTTATCCGCAATATTTTCGGGATATACCGTGAATGGTTTGCTATATTGTATCAATTGTCATACCAAATCAGTAAGTGTTATTTCGGGCCTATAATGGCCGCTACAAAA
This sequence comes from Rothia sp. 18CD1-1, assembly GCF_055285355.1. Lineage (NCBI taxonomy): Bacteria > Bacillati > Actinomycetota > Actinomycetes > Micrococcales > Micrococcaceae > Rothia > Rothia sp. 18CD1-1. The sequence continues at coordinate 27,014 of NZ_JBUZLI010000006.1, forward strand.
AATTCTGCCTCACCCTTGGGTGAGGCAGAATTTTTCAATCAAGGCTCGCGCCCACAACTAAAACGCCACCATCGTGGCAGGGAATTGGGGCTGCTTAGCGACTCCGGGCGGCTCGCTCGCGCTCAATTTTCTCCCAGAACTGGCGGGTGCAAACCTCATCGGTGCCATCCCAGGCAGCCAGATTTTTGATCTCGGGCATATCACTGGCCATAAAGATAGGTTCCAACCCGGCCTTACGCTGCACCTCGTAGTTCTTCAACAGCTTGATCACCGTGGGCATGAGTACCCCCACGGCGGTCAGGTTGAGCACCACCATCGCGGCGTTGAGAATATCCGCCATATTCCAGACCAGCGACAGCGAGGTGATAGAACCGAAAACCACAAAGCACAGAACCAGTAGACGGTAGACAGTGATGGGGCCCCTCTTCTCCGTTATAAACCGCAGGTTGGACTCACCATAGTAGTAGTTTCCCACCACCGAGGAGAAGGCAAAAAGCACAATTGCCACGGTGAGGAAATGAATGGCCCAGTCACCCAGCTGTAGGGCCAGAGCGTGCTGGGTCAGCGAGGCTCCCCTGTCCCTGTCACCATAGGTGGGGTTGGAGAGTAACACGATGAAGGCGGTGATGGAGCAGACCAGCCATGTGTCAAAATAAACACCCAGTGACTGCACAAACCCCTGTTTAGCCGGGTGCGAGATGGTGGCGGTAGCGCCCGCATTGGGGGCGGTACCGATACCGGCTTCGTTGGAGAGAACACCGCGGCGCATACCCCAGGTGATAGCACCAATCAGGCCACCGACAGTAAATTCGCGGATACCGAAAGCCCCCTCAAAAATCATGGCAAGCATATGGGGCACCTCACCAAAATTCAAGAAAACAACCGCTATGCCCAAGAAAAGGTAGAGCACAGCCATCACCGGAACAAGGAACTCGGTCACCGACGAGATAGCTCGCACACCGCCAAAGATGATTGCGGCAGCTACCAGGGCAACCACAGCACCGACCAGAAGGCGAAACACCGTAGCATCGGATGAAGACACATCGACACTGAAAGAGGTTGCGGTCGCCTCAACAATGGCGTTGGTCTGCACGGCAACAAAGACAAAAGCGTAGGTCACGATGATAAGGAAAACAAAAATGAGACCCATCCAGCGCGAATTCAGGCCCCGCTTCATATAGTAGGCGGGACCGCCGATATAGGAGTCCTTGCCCCGCTCCTTGTAGAGCTGGCCCAGGAGGGACTCTGCAAAGGCCGAAGCCGCGCCTATACCGGCGATTACCCACATCCAGAAAACTGCGCCGGGCCCACCCATGGTAATGGCGATAGCAACCCCGGCAATATTTCCGGTGCCCACCCTTGACGCGGCAGAGACTGTAAACGCACGGAATGAACTAATACCCTTACGGCCGTCAGCTTCTTTACCCGAGGGCTCAACAACCGAGCGGAACATCTCCCTGATAGAGCGGAACTGCACGCCGCGGGTAGCGATCGTAATCAGGATGCCGGCTATGACAAGAAAGATGCAGAAAATATCCCAGACACTTCCCGCCAGATTTTCCACGGCGGTCGATGCCTCGGCTGTTACGTCGTTGATGTATGAAATGGCATCAATAAAAGCATCCATAATGCTCCTTTACTGACAGAGGGCACAGGGGTCCGCGGGTTTCCGCGGCGTATGAGGACTGCGTTGTTCGTTTTTCGTGGCACGGGTGAAGAAGACGGCGCAGAAGAACAACAAAAACAGTCCCAGCCTAGCCGGTAAATGTTTCCTGGGCGTAAACAGACACGGCCGGTCTGGTTGGCCGGGGCGGTCTATCCTTTCTGGTTTTGTCGGGCGGTATCGTCGGAGAAGACATCGGGGATACCGTCTTTGTTTTCGTCGATTGTTTCCTTGAGAGCGATTGCCTGATAGTGCTTGTTGCGCAGGGAGAGCAGAATTCCGCCGATCAGGGCGGCTGACACCGAGCCGATGAGGATCGCGATTTTGGCGTCTTCGGTATGCGGTGATCCGTTCTCGAAAGAGAGTTCCGCAACCAGCAGTGAGACAGTGAAACCGATACCGCCGGTAACCGCTATGCAGATAACATCTATCCAGCGGATATCGGGATCCAGATTGGCGTTGCGGAAACGGGTGACCAGCCAGGTGGTGAGGGTGATACCGACGGTTTTTCCAAGAACCAGGCCAAGGATAATACCCAGGGCAACGCTGTCGGTGAGAGCTGTGGTAAGCCCGTCCCAGCCGCCGACGTTGACCCCGGCGGAGAAGAAGGCAAAGATCGGTACACAGATGAGGGAGGACAGGGGGCGCAGCCGGTGCTCAAAGACCTCGGCAAGCCCTGCCGGGGCGTTGGCGGCCTCAGATTCCTTGTTATATTTCACCGGCACGCAGAAGCCCAGCACAACGCCGGAGATGGTGGCGTGGATGCCGGATTCTAAAAAGAGCGCCCAGGTGATAATGCCCAGGGGGAGGAGGATTGTCCATGCACCCCAGTGGTTGAGGTGGAAAAATTTCTCATACTTATGCGCAATCCACAAATATGCCACGATTGGAATAATAGAAATAATGAGGTACCAGGGCTTGAAGTTGTCGGTGTAAAAAAGGGCGATAATAAAAATTGCGATGAGGTCGTCAACCACCGCCAGGGTAAGCAAGAAGGTGCGCAGCGCCGACGGCAGGTATTTACCCACGGCGGTGATAACTGCTACCGCAAAAGCAATATCGGTTGCGGTGGGAATAGCCCAGCCATGAACCGCTGTTTCGTTCGTGTGGTTGATCGCGAAATAGATAATCGCCGGGGCGGCAACACCACCAAAAGCGGCCGCAACGGGTACCACCGCACGGCCGGGATTCCGAAGGTCACCGATCACAAATTCTTTTTTGAGTTCTAGACCGGTGAGGAAGAAGAAGACCACCAGTAGGCCGTCAGCTGCCCACTCATTCACGGTCATCATCAGGTGGTGGAACCCCGGAACATGAAAACCTATTTCGGTGTCGCGCACCCCAAAATAAAGCTCGGATGGGCCGTGGATATTCGAGAGCAGAATGGCAAGAACGGTTGCCGCCAGCAGGATAAACCCCCCCAGGGACTCCCTGCGGATGATCTCAGAAATACGGCTTGATTCGGCGTAGGTACCGCGTGAGAATACCGTGTTCTCCGGGCGTGGAGAGGATGTCCGGTGTGAATCTGTCATACTGTGATCGCACCCCTTCTTCTAGAAAATATGTGATACCTCTGTGGACATAAACCATTTTTAACTGTATTGAACCGTGCGTTGCTCCGGCACCGCTGGCACGGTATTTCCGGATGGTGGACTTGCCCCCCCGTAGAATTCCGGCGGTATGTACGAGGCGGCTCAGACCTGTTGGGCCGGGGCACCGGTGTCGTCGGAAAAAACATCGGGGGTGCCGTCGCGGTTGGCATCTATCGTCTCCTTGTCCGCAATTTTCCTGTAGTGGCGGTTGCGGGAACCAAGAATAAAAGACCCCAGTGCAGCGGCGAGGAAGGACGCACAGAGAATAGCGATTTTTGCGTAATCGTTATCGCTGGTGCCAACACCGAAAGATAGCTCGGCAACCAGTAGTGAGACGGTGAAACCGATACCGCCCAGGGCGGAGAGGCCGACCACGTCGATCCACCTGATATCGGGGTCAAGATTGGCCCCGCGTAAGCGGGTAACCAGCCATGTCGACCCGGTGATACCCACCATTTTCCCTCCCACGAGAGCAATAATAATACCCAGGGCGATGGGCTGACCTATCGCCTCGGTGAAGCCCTGCCAGCCGCCGATAGTTACTCCGGCAGAGAAAAAAGCGAAGACGGGCACACAGAAACCGGCGGAGAACGGGCGGATACGATGTTCCAGTACCTCTGCAAGTCCGTGTTCGGCGTTGGCGGCGCTGGTGCGCCTGTTGTGTTTGACGGGAACAGTGAAGGCCAGGACCACCCCCGCTATGGTTGCATGAATACCCGAGTTGAGGAAGAGAGCCCACACAATCATGCCCAGGGGGAGAAGAATGAGCCACGAGGCTTTGGGTTTGAGGTGAAAAAGGGTTTCTCCCTGACGCGCGACGAGGGCGTAGAGGGCGATAGGGGCAAGAGCAATAAGCAGGTAGTGAACCTGGAGGTCACCGGTGTAGAAGAGCGCAATAATTACGATCGCGATGAGGTCGTCAACCACCGCCAGGGTGAGCAAAAAGGTGCGCAGCGCTGCCGGTAGGTGAGTGCCGATCACAGCTAGAACTGCCACGGCGAAAGCGATATCGGTCGCGGCGGGGATTGCCCACCCTTTGAGCGCATCGGTACCGGCATCAAGGTTGATGAAGGTGTAGATGAGTGCGGGCACGGCAACGCCGCCGGCGGCAGCCACCACCGGGACTAGCGCTTTTCCCGGGTTGCGTAGATCGCCCACCGTGAACTCTTTTTTGAGTTCTAGGCCGGCGAGGAAAAAGAAGACGGCTAGTAGACCGTCTGCTGCCCAGTGGCCCAGGGTGAGATTGAGGTGGAAGCTGCCGATGTCCTGTCCCAGGTAGGTGTCGCGGAGGGCCAGGTAGAAGTCCCGTGCACCGGTGTTGGCAAGAACGAGGGCCAGTATTGTTGCTCCCAGTAGCACAAAGCCGCCCACCGATTCTTTCCGCAGAATTTCGGTGATGCGCTGGGATTCTTTGTAGGTGCCTCGCGCGAAAGTGGTGTGTGAAGAAGGCATAGTTCCTTGTGGGTAGACGGATCATCTTTCTACTACCCCGGCAGAGAATCGTCTCTCAATGATCCTTCGGGTAGGCCGACCAGACTTCCCGGCACACCTCATCACAGCAAGCCGGTCACACCTTGATAGGCGCCTCAGGCCGCTGAGAACTAAAGCCTACCACGAGCTATATTTTTTGATTGTGATAAATGCCTTTAACCAACACAGCGGCAATTCGGGGCTAGAACTGTCTAGAAAACTAGACTGTCTCTTGTGGAAACTATTTACGAATCAAGGAAATAAGGGACACGGGGGAGGACTGGGTATGGTTTCTAAGATGAAAGATAGCGAAGATTTCTTTGGTGAGTCTCTGTGGCTCAATGACGATGAGCGTGAGGGATGGCTCTTCCTGGCATCCGTGTTCTTTAGTCTTCCCACACGGCTGGAGGAGCAGCTGGAGCGCGATTCCGGGCTGAGCTTTGTTGAGTACATGGTTTTGGCCATGCTTTCTGAGTCTTCTGAACAGGCGCTCACCATGTCGGAGCTTGCGCGTCAGACGAATACTTTACTTCCCCGGCTTTCGCGCGTGGTTACCCGTTTGGAGAAGGATAACTACGTGGAGCGTTCGGTGTGGGCGAAGGACCGGAGGGTGTCTATTTGTCGATTGCGTTCTGAGGGGCTGCGGAAGGTGCGCGAGGCTGCGCCGGGGCATGTGCGTGAGGTGCGGCGGCAGATTTTTGATCGCCTGGGTGTGCGCCAGGTGAAGCAGTTGGCCAAGATCGGGGAATCGGTTTTGGGGGCGAAACCGTCTGAGGTCATCAATCTTTCTCGTGCGGTTGTCATTGACGACGATTAGGCAGGTTCTAGGGGGCTCCTAGAAAACAGGGAGTATTTGCCCGCATATTGTTTGACACCTCAAGCTTTTCTTGTCAAGGTGGACAGATGAATTTTAACCGTACATCTTCGTTGTCACTGGGACTTCTTATTCTGCGTTTGGCGCTCGGCGCTGTATTCATTATGCACGGGTGGCAGAAATTGAATGATGTGACAGTCGCAGGAACCGTCGCGATGTTTGCGCAGGCGGGTATTCCCGCAGCCGATATAGTTGCCCCGTTTACCGTATACAGTGAGCTCATTGGCGGTGTCTTACTCGTGTTTGGTGCGCTGACCCGGCTTGCTGCTCTTCTTATTGCCCTCAACATGGTGGGTGCTATTTTATTTGTGCACACTGTTTCTCACGGGTTTTTTCTTGACAATAATGGCTATGAGTACGTGCTTATGCTGGGTGCTGCGGCTTTGGCCCTGGTATTTACCGGCCCCGGAGCGTTTGCTCTCGATCGCGTATTTGTCCGCCGAGGTTAGGAGTTCTCATGCCTCGGGCGGTATGGCGGATTGTGTGCCCGGCAGATGCCTTATGGCCGCTTGATGCGGGATAGTCCACACGGTTTGTCCACACGATGGAAGACTTACAACCGTGTTATTACATGCTTGTTAGGGTGCAGTTATATACACCCGGTTGTTATGTGATCCGCTCGGTTCCGTCGTAGGAGGTCTAGATACTGGCTGGGTAGCTGGCGGAGCCGGTGCAGAGGAGACCGGAGAAGTATCCAACTATCCACACCTGTGGATAAATCTGTGAACATTATCCACTTAAAATGTGTATGGTGGGGATGATTCTGCGGGGACCCAGCAGATTTTTCCTCGAAAATACCCGGAAAGTTGATCGTTTCCGGTGACTATCCACAGATTTTTTCCACAGGGTGGAAAACTTACATACGTGTGATTACAGGCCTAGACTTGCTTGTTGGAGAAAGTTTTTTCTCCCGTCCCCGCGCATGTCTGACTGCCAAAAGTTCGGGCAACCGCACATATGCTTGACTTACCCACAGACTTATCCACGGCTTGTGGATAAACTTTCACACTTAATGCACAGCACCTGGGAGAACCGCTTATCGGCCTCCTCGTTTGCCATCGTAGACCGCAAACGGTAGCGGAGCCTTCGCCCACTGCCCGCAGAACTACTGCAAGGTACGGCGGGCAGGTCCGAAAAAATTTGATATACCGTGGGCAAGATGCCGTGTACTGCGTATACTGAACAACTGAAAGTCTTTTCCACAGACAAAGAAACGAAAGGATACTCCTCATGGCAGAGAAGTATGTTCTTCCCGAACTTCCCTACGACTACGCGGCACTGGAGCCTCACATTTCGGCTCGTATCATGGAGCTGCACCACGATAAGCATCACGCAACCTATGTTGCCGGTGCCAACACCGCTATTGAAAAGTTGGAGGAGGCACGTGCCAAGGGCGACTACGCAAACGTGGGTAAGCTCTCCAAAGATCTTGCCTTCAACCTGGGTGGGCACACCAACCACTCGGTGTTTTGGAAAAACCTTTCGCCCGAAGGCGGTGACAAGCCCACCGGCGAACTCGCCGCTGCTCTCGATGAGTTTTTTGGTTCCTTTGACGGTTTCCGCGATCACTTCACCAACGTAGCCCTCATAATTCAGGGGTCAGGCTGGGCGGTTCTTGCTTGGGATACCGTGGGCAAACGGCTGGTTATTGAGCAGCTATACGATCAGCAGGGCAATATTTCTGTGGGGCTTATTCCTGTTCTGCAGCTGGATATGTGGGAGCACGCTTTCTACCTTGACTACCAGAACGTCAAGGGCGACTACGTGAAGGCTTTCTGGAACATCGTTAACTGGGCCGACGTGCAGGAGCGGTTTGCGCGCGCAACGTCTCAGACTAAAGGTCTGATTGTTCCCGAGGTCTAACCCGGCAATATACCGGTACTGATCTTCCGAGCAGTGCATAGCAGGGAGGGGCTTCGTGGGTTGCGAAGCCCCTCCGGCTAAAAGTGTTGCAATTCACTGTGTGTGGGGTTGCTGTGGGTGGTTTGGGGTGTGTATTGTAGAACGAGTCGCCTGGGCGGGGTTGTTT
>NZ_JBUZLI010000007.1:0-31426 GCF_055285355.1 Rothia sp. 18CD1-1
TTGTGTTAGCTTGTTTATTATTATCGGGATGTTCCACTATGAATTCACGAAAAAAGTCTCTTGAAGAGTCTGACGTCTATATCCAGGCCCCGGTCCAGGAGGTGGTGGATGAGTGGATGACCGCTCGTAACGGCACCATCGAGGCCAGCGGCAAAGACGCCTACTACTATGAAGTCACCGAGACCGTTGATCCGGTTGATACTACCAGTAGAGACATGCGCTATGACCTGCCGGGAGAGACCTGCAGCATAGAGGAAGGTAAAGAATCAGCCCGAGCGAGCTTACATGTATCTACTTCAGTGACGGATGCATCCGGTACTGATTTTGATACTGAGATTGAGAAGGTGGCTGATTTTTGGCGGTCCCAGGGATGGGAGGATATCCGGTCCGGAGGAAAATCTAAGATTAGCAAGTCTATTGTTGTTTATACACCGCTAGGCACAAGGTTGATTTATACGGTATGGATTTCAGAGAGAGGTATATCTAAGTCCTTGTCGATGACATCAGGCTGTGTTCAGGAGTTTTCCCGAATCAATTCTAAATATCTCGGTGACTTCAACGATCGGTTCGATAAACTAACCCAGTCTACCGCCCCACAGGATACTACACCCGCAGACCCGGCAGACGATCCTGCCGGTCAAGACCCCTCAAGCAGTGAGAGTCCTACCGGGCACGAGGGCCGGGAGTAAGAAACCGGTGAGACCTGTAAGACTCCTGCTCATCGGTCTAGCCCTACTAGCAGCATCGGGATGTTCTGCTGTGAATTCCAGTGATGAGCGTAAACCCTTAGAAGAAAGAGAAGGCTATATCCAGGCCCCGGTCCAGGAGGTGGTGGATGAGTGGATGACCGCTCGTAACGGCACCATCGAGGCCAGCGGCGGAGACGCCTATTACTACGGAGGAGTAGAGACCGTTGATCCGGTTGATACTACCAGTAGAGACATGCGCTATGACCTGCCGGGAGAGACCTGCAGCATAGAGGAAGGTAAAGAATCAGCCCGAGCACACCTTGCTGCCTGGACAGATCTTCTTGATGCCCCTGAGACAGATCTGGATACTGAGATTGAGAAGGTAGCCGATTTCTGGCGGTCCCAGGACTGGGGCGAGATCTATGAGGGCGGGGCCGCGAAAAACGAACGATCCATCATCGTCTACACCACCCTAGGCACCCGTATTATCTACCGAGTACGCCTTGACGAAGGTCAAATCATGAAGTCTATTCGTATGACGTCTGGCTGTGTTCAGGAGTTTTCCCGAATCAATTCTAAATATCTCGGTGACTTCAACGATCGATTCGATAAACTAACCGAGTCCACCGATCCGGAAGAATCGACACCCGCAGACCCGGCAGACGATCCTGCCGGTCAAAACCCCTCAACCGCCGAGAACTCAGCCGTTGAGAGCACAACAACAAGAACAGAAGAATAATCAAAGATATAAGACAGAAGGATCATAGCCATGGATCTTGAAATCGACTACGACCAACTCCAAACAGCAATCAACTTTTTTGGTACCGAACATGACAGCACCCAGGAAGCCCACAACGAAAATATAGAAAACCTCACCGGCAACGAAGACCCTCTCAGCGATCACCATCAACAAGCCACCACCGACCTGACCACCATGCTCACCGAATGCACCAGCGACTTCAATGACATGAAAGAACAGGCCCAAGGAATCTACAACACCTTTAAAGAAGCAGACACCTAACCATCCACGGCAGAGACGAGACAACCCAAACTAATCTGGTAGCGCATTCTTACGGGACTGATGTAGCTTTTTCGGCTATGACGGATATGGAAACCACCGTTGATAGCGCGGTGTTTCTAGGCTCGGCCGGGCTAGCTCAGGAGCAGGTCAAGGATGTCAATAACGGGAAACGACACCTAGCAATCGCACCAGAAAATATCGCTTACACTCGTGCGACTGAGGATACGACAGCACCACTGGGATACGGTTTCCTCTGGATGAAAGAACCACCAGCAGACATCAACGGTACCGTAGAAATCAGCGCTGAAGGCGGCTATAGCCGTAGCGGTCACTATTTCCAAGATACTGACGGGCACGGACTCTACGGAGAAAAGAACGGCCTAGAAGGCTACCTAGACGAAAATACGTCTTCCCGGTATCAAACGTCCCTCTGGACCACCGGACACCAAGACCAGATCGGGCAACTACTAGACTATGATGACCCTGCCGACGGGGACACCTACCATAGCCCTCAAGGAGACATCACGACCTACCCTAATAACCGTAGAGACCTGTCTTCCCCGGAAGGGATCGAGAAACTCAGAAAATACGCAGAAAGAAAAGGGATCGACTGGGAGGAAGTCCAAGACGGTGAACCAGGAACCAAAAACCGTTAAGACCGTGATGAATGTTCTACTACCAAGAACTAGGCAGGCAAGCAGGAAAATATTACCTACTATCGGTATTCTTCTACTACTCACAGCCTGTACCGCTCACAGCAATAACACCACCGGAGAAGGAACACCGGGTATGAGCCAACAAACCACCACGGAAACCGAAGAACCAGAAGCTAGTGCCGACGAGATCTTCAAAGAACTCTACGAGGCGGTAACCATCGCAGTAACAGCTAATGGGAATGAGGAATTCTTCCGCTGGAAGAACAATAGTCAGCCGTTCCCGTACCAGGAAGCATCATGGGCAGAGACTGTTCCTTTTACCTGTAGCGACGATGATATAGACAAAGCCCGCCTCAGTATTTGGGCGACGACCTTCGAACAGTTCAAAGAAGGCGAGAATTCCAACGAGGATTTCCGGGAACAAGAGAAGAAGGTCCGGGCTGCCTGGCAAGCCCGCGGCTGGGAAGTAACCGGGGACGGGACAGCAGCAGGGCTAGTTGTTCATCTTAACTACGGCAGCAAGGTAGGTTATGGTACCGGCCCGGGCGGAGAATCAATCGAGGCAAACACCAGGTGTTTTACGGTGTTTGAGGGGGATGAGCGAGAAGCCCAGGCCCAGCCTATCCCCGGTTCCCGGGCTGAAGACCTTCCCAACACCCCCGTTGAGACACCCACCGAGGACACCGAGACCAGCAACAAACCCGAGGCAACAGCCTAAACAAACCAGGAAAGGGGCAGGACTAGTTCAATCTAACCCCGCCCCTCCTCCTTTATCCCATAAGGCAGCTTATAACGCTCTAGAAACCCGTGTAGATAGTGCGGAGTTTCTAGGCTCGGCCAGGCCAAAAGACCCGGGATCATGGGTCTACCGGTGCAGGCCCAAATTCTCACCGTCGTAGAGTTCTGGCCGATCTATCATCTCCTGTACCAGTTGGGCAATAGCTGCCCGCGAGACATCGTGCCCTGTGAAGGTCTCCCCACGCCGGCTCACCCGAATATCGGTATCAGACCCGTTATCAAACCAGCCGGGACGCAAAATAGTGGTGTGCAGCCCGGAGGCTTCTACCAGATCCGCAGCTTCCCTATAGGGGCGTAGGACCTCAGGAACCACGCCGGCAGGCTCTCCCGCTACCTCACCGTAAATACCCATAGAGGCTACAAAAATCAGCCGCTCAACACCTTTCCGTTTCATGGCCGCAATAATCTGCTGGGCCATGGCAGGCAGGTCACCGGAGAGAGCCACAAACACGAGGTCCTGGCCTTCCACGGCAGTATCGAGATCCTGGGCTGAACTGGCAGAACCATTGATAGCTCGCTCATTCGAGGCTAATTTCAGGCTCTGTGCACGCCGGGAAAAGAGCGTTACCCGGTATTCGGGGCGGCCGCTAAGCCGCTGCCGCAGGGCAGTACCAAGAGAACCACTGGCACCGATTATAAGAATCTTGGTCATTCTTCTCTTCTCTCTTTCTATAGTTATAGTTTTTCTTCTAGTAGGTAGTGGCGACCAGGTGCTTGATAACCCAAACCCCTTCGGTATCCCGCCGGAAAGTCAGAGTCATCTCTAGGGGCCAGGTAGCAGGGCCAGCGCCCCAAATCCTGGCCCTCACCCGGTTACGACCCACCAGGATCCCTTGATTTTCAGCAATATTAACCCTAATAGAGTCTTCCTGGGAAGAGTAGTACTTCATTTCCTCAGACTCAATCTGCTGTAGCCACTCGGCCAGAGGCTGAACATAGCCGTTCATGTGGGTCAGCGTAGCAGCCGGATCAATTAGCTGCGCCAATAAGTCGGTGTTTTTGGTCAGCATGGCCTGCTGCATCTGCCGATAAATGCTCTCTAGTTTTTCTTCTTCAGTCACTCTACTTCTTCCTCATACCTGTGTCAGATAAGCACCCGTCAACGGCGGTGGTAGCCTACCATAAGCCCCGGTGGATAAAATGTCAAAATCATATAAACCAACCCCTATTTTCCTCCCGGTGGTCCTGCCCTGCTCACCGATTCGGCATAACCCAAGAGAGCAAACACGCCGGTAATTTTGACCCGCACCCGCACGTCCACCGTTCCCCTCAGGTGCCCCGGCTGAGAGCAGGCAAGCAGTTCCGCCCCGTTAGCGGCAGACACCGCCACCGCAACCTCGCAAGGCTCCCCCTCAGCCAGCCCCCGGGCGCTATCCGCAGCAGCGAGCGCACTCAAATCAGCGGCAGATGCCGCCCTCTGGTTGGCGGTCACCACACCAACCAGCCCGGCAACCGTCACGCAGAGAATCAGCAAAACCGCTATAAGACCCAGGGCAAGAGCGGTGCCCGAGCCGCGCTCTGCATCGTCATCTTTGCGTCTACCGGTGTTCACGGTGCCTGCTCACTGGGCACGGTAGCCTCTGCCCGCTGTTCCCAGCCGGTGAGCTCGCCAAGGATCCCGGGTGCCCTTTTACTGCTTGACACCGTCACGTTGGATCCCTGGCGGGTCACCGATACGGTAATGGCAGAATCAATATCCCCGGCTATCCGCTGCACGGACTGGCTACTCTCACCCCGTGCCGCGGCGCGGGCACCCAGGCGGGCAGATTCTTCCAGTTTAATCTGGGTGACCCCGGTAGCAGCTAACCCCAGTAGAAGAGCAAGCACAAAAATAACCGCCGGTAACACCACAGCAAACTCTGCTGTCACCGCACCGGTATCCCCCGCATTATCCCTTATCCGCCCACCCGCGGTCGGCCCGCAACCGGTGCGCCTGCAACGGTCAATAGTCATATTTTTAGCTCCACCTTCCCAAGAATTTCTGGGTCACCGGGCCACCAACAGATCGTGCGGTAGGCCCGGCTGCCCCTCAACCTAGGCCCCGCTGGAGAGCGCGTTCTGCACTATACCCAGCAGGAGCTGGCGCACCTCATCCGATTTGAGGATCACCACCAGAAGCCCCGCGAAACCGACAGCCGCCAGCATCACAATCCCGTACTCTGCCGTGGTAGCACCCGCTTCGCTGTCATCCTCGATATCGGTGAGCACCTCACCGATGAGGGCTTTCTCCTCAGCATCACTGTTTACTTTCTCCACCATGGTGTGTTCTCCTTGGGTGAATAACTATCTACTGTGCTCTCCCGCCCACCCCGGGGTGAGCGGGAGAGGTATCTCTACTCTGACTCCCCGTAGCCTTCACCGGGAGGGAAAAAGAAAATCTGTGGATAAAGCCGGCGAGTTTGTGCCGTTTTTTCTGCCTGTGTACACCGTGTTCCGCCTGTGCTGTGCGGCCCCGGTAGGTATCGGCGTATACCGGCTCCTTGCGGGTAAGGTCTTGAGGCTGCCCGGCACTACCGGCAAACTAGCGCAGGATAGCGGGGGCCATCGAAACCAGCACGGGCACCACACCCAGACAGATAAAAGCGGGTAAGGAACACACCCCCAGCGGCACCACCAGTTTCACACTCAATCGAGCGGCAGACTTTTCAAACACCCGGTAGCCCTGCCGTCTCTGCCGCCGCGCTAAAACCTCTAAAAGCTCGGCACTGGGTGCACCCGTCTCAACCATAAAACCCAGGCTTTCTCGCAGAGGCTCCAACTCCCGGGGCACTTCAAGACCCCGCCAAGCCTGCTGCCAGTTTCCCCCGGCATGCAACCGGTCAACCACGGTCAGCAGTACCCGCCGGTGCGATTCTCCGTTCAGATCAGCAAGTCTCAGCAAACAGGTGCTCAGCGAAAGCCCAGCCGCCAGCATCGCGGCGGTGAGATCCAGGTAGAGGGCCGCACCCACAAGCGGCACATCACGGCCCCCTCCACCCCGTCGTCGGAGACGTGTCAGCATCTATAGCTCCCCTCTCTCCGCCAGGTCTACCAACCGGGCAGTCCAGCACCGCCCCGCCAGGGCAAGCCCCAGGCCGGTTCCCCCAACCAGCAGCCCCAGCACAGACCCAAAGAGCATACCCAGAGGATCCGTACCCATCAGGACCCCCAGCCCCAACCCCAGGAGGGGAAGCCAAGAAAGAATACGGGCGGTAGCCTTGGGCCCGGACATCGCTGAATCGCGCGCCTGCGAAAGATCAATCTCGCTCTCATAGAAACGGGCCAGATTTTCCAGTACCCGGCTCAGCGGGGCGCCCGTCCGCTCGCTCACCCTCCAGCAGGCAGCCATTTCCACCAGCCGCTGCTCCGAATACCGTCTCCCTAACCGCCCCCGGTCCACCAGGCTCTTCATCGCCTCCGACACCGGTTGCCCGCACCCGGCTCTCAGCCGGCAATGCTCCAACACGAGCCCCAGATCCTCGCGGGCCGCGGCTAAAGCCCTTCTCGCAGAAACAGTGGCTACCCTTTCCACGGGATCAGCGGGAGGCTCCACCTCTGTACCCTCCACCACCAGCCGGTTAAACACATCTCGCGGTTCCAGCCCCGCACGCAGCAGCGCCGCCATACGCCACACCGTATTGGGCCACAGCTCCATCTCATCGACGGTGGGTTTACTACGCGATACAGCACCGCCGTGCACACCCCACCACCTAATACCATCTTTTCTCGATACTCTTCTAAACACCACTCCCCCTACCCGGCCTGAGACACAAGCCGCCGGCCTGCCTCTGTCCACACCCAAGAATCGGACCCCGGCTGAACACCGCACAGGGTTTCGGTCTCCAGCCCGCTGTCTGAGAGCACGATTCTAGCGACCTCGGCAATTCTACGCCGGGTCCCGTACCGCTGAATATGCACCACAAAATCAATCGCCGTAGACACCTGAAGAGACACGGCCTGCCGGTTCAGCCCCGCCATCGCACCCATGGCGTAGAGACGGGTCACCACCGCTTGAGCAGAATTGGCGTGCACCGTTGCTCCGGTTCCCGAGTGCCCGGTGTTCATGGCGGTGAGCATGTCGGCCACCTCCCCACCGCGACACTCACCCAGCACCAACCTGCTGGGGCGCATACGGAGAGCCTGCCGAATGAGCTCCCGCAGCCCCACCTCGCCCCGGCCCTCGGCATTGGCCTGCCTGGTTTGAAGCGCCACCACGTGCGGGTGGTCGGGGGCGAGTTCCGCCGAGTCTTCAATGGTCACTATCCGCTCACCGCTATCGCACTCCCCCAACAGGGCGTTGAGAAGAGTGGTTTTACCCGTGCCCGTTCCGCCCGAGATCAGAAAATTTTTGTGCTCCCGCACCAGGTAGTTCAGAAGCGGCTGTAGCTCAGCGGTGTACATGCCCCACTCCCCCAGCCGGGATAACGAGGGCCTATCAGCCGGCTGCAATCGAATGGATAGGGCGGTGGAGCCCCTGCTCAAAGGTGGCAGTACAGCGTGAATTCGCTGACCCCGGTCATTGTGTACATCGGCGCTGGGATAGGAGTCATCAAGTCGGCCCCCGGCGCTCACAATCAGCCGGGTGGCAAGGGATCGCACGGCCGCATCATCAGCGAACTCTACCGCGGTTTTACTGATTTTCCCGCCGGCCTCGACCCACACCTCATGGGGACTATTCACAAAGATGTCGGTGAGATTTTCGGTGGCGAGCAGGGGTTCTAGCGGGCCCAACCCAAAAAGTTCAGCCCGCAGCTTTTCGTGTGCCCGTTGTCGGTCGGCGGCACTGAGGGAAAGAGAGTTTTCGTTTGCCACCGTATCGATCAGGGCCGCCAGGTGGTTCTCTTGCGGTAGCCTGTCCCGGTCCGGTTCCGCGAAATAGCGGTCGCGGGCGGCCCCCACCACCCGGCGCAGGTTTTCGGTTTCGGATCCCGCAGTCGTGTGCGTGCCGGTATCCGGTATACCCGCCCGTTTCTTTCTCACCCACTCACGCGATGGCATGGGCACCTCCTTACTGCACGGTGATTAACCCTGTATAAGCATTAGACCCCGCCGGTAGCCCCGGAGGAAGAGCGCACAAAAATTGTGGATACGCAGTCACGGGGGTATCCGGTAACACCGGTCGAAAAGGTTTTGTCCACAGGTGGCCGGTGCACCGGTTGCGGTCCGCCTCTGAGCACACCCCGCAGCCTCAGAGGCCCCACCGCAGGGCCCGCACACCCGCCGGATATGGGCGATAATGGAAGCATGTACGTTGTGATCGGGGCAGCCGAGCCCACCACCGATCCCCCGGGGCAGGACACCCTGTGGGAGGCTGTCACCTTCACGGAAAACGGTATCGGCACCCGCCGCCGTGTACCCGGTGAGAGACTCGCCGCCCTGGTTCGGGACGTAGAGAACCGCAACGGTTCCGCGGTTATCCGCTGGGTCTGGGCCGATTCACGCCCTGTCATGCCGCTGCTTCTCGCCCAGGGTGTCTCGCCCCACCGCGCCCACGATCTACGGCTGGTACAGCGGATATTGGTCACCGCCGCCACACGCCCCCAGAACCGGTTGAGTTTTGTCCCCGTCCGTAACCTGCTCGCTACAGATACCGGTCAGGCACCCGGTGTTCTCCCCGCTACAGCCCCGGCTCCCGGGCAGGGTGCCCTTTTTGCCGATAGCTCACTGGGAGGTCAAGCCGCCGCCACGCGGACGGCACCCACGGCCGAGGAACTTGCGCGCGAGCTTCGCGCTCAGCTGGCCGCCATCGACTCCTCGCCGCATCCGGGGCGGCTCCGCCTGCTCGCTGCGGCAGAATCAGCCGGCGGCATGATCGCCGCAGAGATGAAGTTCTTTGGGATCCCCTGGAACCGGGCCGTCCACGAAAAGATTCTTCTCGATGCCCTGGGACCCCGCCCGACGCAGGGTCAGCGGCCCTACCGCATGGAAAAACTGGCCGCAGAGATCAGTCAGCTGCTGGGCAACCCCGCGGTCAATATTGACTCCCCAGCCGAACTCCTCAAAGCCATGAATTCCGCGGGCGTGCGGGTGGGCTCAACCCGCAAGTGGGAGCTGCTCGCCTGGGCCGATGAAAACCCGCGGCTGAGAGAGCACCGGCACACCCTAGTCGACCCGATTTTACGCTATAAAAAACTTGCCCGCCTGTTCACCGCCAACGGCTGGAACTGGCTCGATGAATGGGTCTCTCGTGACCGCTTTTATCCCAGCTACGAGGTGGGAGGCGTGGTGACCGGCCGCTGGGGTGCCCACGGTGGTGGTGCCATGCAGATCCCTAAAGATGTGCGTTCGGCGGTTCAGGCTGAGCCGGGTATGAAACTTGTGGTTGCCGATGCCAGCCAGGTTGAGCCCCGTATTTTGGCGGCGATGAGCGGTGATGACGGTCTTGCGGTAGCCGGGCGAGGTACCGACCTGTACCTGGGGATTGCCCAGCTCGGCAGCCGCACCGGGTCGGTGTTGAATGAGCGGGCTCATGCCAAGGTTGCGCTCCTCGGTGCCATGTACGGGGCTACCACCGGCGAGTCGGGGCGGCTTATGCCGCATCTGCGTCAGCTTTTTCCGCGGGCGATCGCCTTTACCGAGCGGGCGGCGGAGGTGGGCCGGCGCGGCGGACAGGTCACCACCTACCTGGGGCGCACGTCGCCGGCACCGGGGGAAGATTGGTTTGAGCGGCAGCGTCACCAGGCGACCGCCGGTGAGGAGCGCGCCGCTCGGGCCGCAGCTGCCAGCTGGGGGCGGTTTACCCGTAATTTTGTGGTGCAGGGAACCGCCGCCGAGTGGGCCCTGTGCTGGATGTCGCTTATCCGGCAGAAAATGGGTAGCGCTGTTTTGTATGGGAAGCCGCTACGGTCTCGGCTGGTCTATTTTCTGCACGACGAGGTGGTAATCTACGGACCCGCACGAGAGGCTGAAATGTGCACCGCAATTATTCGGTCCGCGGCTCGCGAGGCCGCTGAACTGATTTTCGGCCCGGTCCCGGTCGAGTTCCCGGTCACCGTAGCAGCCACCGACAACTACGCCGCGGTGAAGTAGCTCAGATTTCTATTTCTCGCCGTTCTGTGCGGGCGAGAGGCTGCGCCCAGCCGGCTTCCTCAAAGATTTTATCGAGCAGGATCCCCGTAAATCCCCAGATCACCAGGTTTTCCCCGCCGCCGTTCACGCGGAAGGCCGGTGACAGGTGGGTGGCCCTACCCCGCCTACTGCGCACCGTATACCGGTTGGCCGAATCCAGCAGTTCCGCCACGGGAACCCGTAGCACCAGCGACGACTCGCCGATATCCTGGGCGGCCACCTGAGAAGTGTCCCTCCACCATGCCAGCACCGGGGTCACCATAAAATTACTAACGGCGAGCGGTAGCGGCCGAAGCTCACCCAAGATCTCGACCCCGTTCGGGTCCAGCCCGGTTTCCTCCACCGCCTCACGCAGGGCGGTAACATGCGAAACCGGTAGCCCCTCGGCGGCAGCCACCTCGTAGTCTTCGGGGTCCACTTTGCCGCCGGGAAAAGCCGGCTGGCCCGCGTGCTGACGCAGAGTGTTCGCGCGCACAACAATCAGAACATCAAGAGCGGAAGCCGCCGCGCCGTCCGGGGTCTGCCCCATGGCCGTCTGCCCGTCCACCGGCCCGAAGAGGATCAGCACCGCCGCAGACTGCGCGGTAGCCGGGTCAAGGCTACCGGTGCGCGGCCCCGGTGAACCGGCAGGCCAAAGGTTTTTACGGCGGACCAGCTCTTGCAGGGTCTCACGGGCAGAATTAGGCGCCAAGGCTCCAGCCCTCCTGCCGCAGCTGCCGCCGGCTAGCACCCTCAACCAGGCGCAAGTGTAGCCGCTCCCTCCCCGGCGCCATCTCGTACTTGAGAAGCTGGGCGGCCGCGGTTTCATCGGTCTCCCCCGCACCGTAGGAGGGGCAGAGATCGGCAATTGGGCATACCCCGCAGGCCGGTTTGCGGGCGTGGCAGATACGGCGACCGTGGTAGACCATACGGTGGGAAAACTCGGTCCAGTCCCTGCGCTCAATCAGTTCTGCAAGATCGCCCTCAACCCCCACCGGGTCTTCTTTCACGCTCAGCCCCAGCCGGCGGGCAAGCCGACCAAAGTGGGTATCAACGGTGAGACCCGGCTGCCCAAAGGCATTACCCAGCACCACAAAAGCTGTTTTTCTGCCCACCCCCGGAAGCTTCACCAGTTCCTCCAGATGCCGGGGTACTTCACCGTCGTGCTCGGTCACCAACCGCTGGGCCAAACCAATGATCGACGCCGCTTTGGACCGGTAGAAACCCAGCGACCGCACTATTTCTTCCACCGTGTCCGGTGCCGCCTGCGCTAGCGTCTGCGGATCGGGGTAGGCGAAAAAGAGTTCCGGTGTTACCGAGTTGACCCGTGTGTCCGTGGTCTGTGCCGAAAGGACGGTGGCGACCAGCAGCTCAAACGGGTTCGAGAAATCGAGTTCTGCCACCGCATAGGGGTAGGTCTCCCCCAGGATTCTGTTAATTTTTCGGGCCCGGCGCTTTTTTCCCAGCTCTGTTTCACGGTGGCGGGCTGCCCGCCGTGCGGCCGCCGCCGCTCTGAAAGGCGGCACCTGGCGGATCTCGATACGTTTCAGTTGGCCGGTCTCAAGCGGCCTGGAGTCGGGTACTGCTGTCACCCTCCCAGCCTACCGGCTATTTTCTGCTCGTTTCTTCTCCCAACATCCGCCATAGGTGTGGCGGAAGATACAGTTTATAGCTTAGGGTGGAAATAACCAATATCTCATGGTTTCCGTCACAAGCCGTGGGTTATGCGCTACTGAAAGGTTGAAACATGTCAGAGAACCCGCAGATTTTTGCCCCCTCCCCGGAGTTTACGGCCCAGGCCAACGCGGGCGAAGAACTCTACGCAACGGCCCGGGACCAAGGCCCCGACTTCTGGGCCCACCAGGCACGCGATCTCCTCACCTGGAGCAAGGACTTCTCCCAAACCCTCGACGATTCCAGCCCGCCCTTTATCCGATGGTTTGCCGACGGCGAGCTCAATGCCTGCTACAACGCCGTAGACCGCCACGTCGATCGGGGAAACGGGTCGCGCACAGCGCTCATCTTTGAGGGCGAGCCTGGGGACACCCGCACCTACACCTACGCCCAGCTCAGAGACCTGGTGTCGCGGGCAGCCAATACCCTAGAATCCCTGGGTGTCTCTCACGGCGACCGCGTGGTCATCTACCTGCCCACCATCCCCGAGGCCCTCATATCCATGCTGGCCTGCGCGCGAGTGGGCGCTATCCATTCGGTGGTGTTCGGGGGCTTCTCTGCCGACGCGCTGAGCTCCCGCATCAAAGACGCTCAGGCCAAACTGGTGATTACCGCGGACGGCTCCTACCGGCGCGGCAAACCCACCGGTCTGAAACCGACCGCAGACCGGGCGCTCTGCCGGGACTGCCCCAGCGTCGAGCACGTGCTGGTGGTCAAACGTAACGGGCAGAGAATTGACTGGCGTGAGGGGCGGGATATCTGGTGGCACGAGGCCGTGGACAGCGCATCGAGTGACCATCTACCGGCAGCACACAGTGCCGAAGACCCTCTCTTTATCCTCTACACCTCGGGTACCACCGGAACACCCAAGGGAATTGTGCACACCACGGGCGGCTACCTCACCCAGGCCGCTTTCACCCACAAGTACGTTTTTGATATCAAACCCGAGACCGATGTCTACTGGTGTACCGCCGACGTTGGCTGGGTCACCGGGCACACCTATGTTGCCTACGCACCCCTGGTCAACGGCGCCACCCAGGTGATCTATGAGGGTACACCGGATTCACCGCACCGCGGCAGGTTCTGGGAGATCGTGCAAAAATACGGGGTCAGTATCATGTACACCTCTCCCACCGCTATCCGCACCATGATGAAGTGGGGTGAGGAGATACCCTCGGGCTACGATCTCGGGTCTCTGCGGCTGCTGGGTACGGTGGGTGAGGCTATCAACCCCGAGGCATGGCTCTGGTTCCACCGGGTGATCGGTGGTAGCCGCTGTCCCATTGTTGACACCTGGTGGCAGACAGAGACCGGCGCTATCATGATTTCGCAGCTACCGGGTGTCACCGCCGCCAAGCCCGGCTCGGCGCAACAGCCCCTACCCGGTATATCGGTAGACGTGGTCGACAATTTCGGTGAGCCGCTGGGGAAAGAGCAGCCCGGCTTACTCACCATCACCGAGCCCTGGCCCTCTATGCTGCGCACCATTTGGGGCGACGACCAGCGCTATACAGACACCTACTGGGCGCGGTTCGGCGACAGGTATTTTGCCGGTGACGGCGCGCAACGCGATGCGGACGGCGATATCTGGGTGCTGGGTAGGGTGGACGACGTCATGAACGTTTCCGGGCACCGGCTGTCCACCCCCGAGATTGAGTCAGCCCTGGTCTCCCACCCGGCGGTGGCGGAGGCCGCGGTGGTGGGTGCCAGCGATGAAACCACGGGCCAGGCTGTGATGGCTTTTGTGATACTCGCCGAGCAGGCGGACACCTCGGGTAGCCACCACGAGTTGGCCGAGGAGATTCGAGCGCACGTGGGTACCGAAATTTCGCCCATTGCCAAACCCAAACGGGTGCTCATCGTGCCGGAGCTGCCCAAGACCCGCTCGGGTAAGATCATGCGCCGCCTCCTCAAGGACGTCGCCGAAAACCGCCCCGTAGGGGATGTCACCACCCTGGCCGACTCCACGGTGATGGAGGCTATCGTCGAAACCTATAGGTCCTAGGCGGGCCGGGCAGAAGATGCGCTTAGACTGTGAGTATGTCTAAGCGCATCTTTGTTTTAAACGGCCCCAACCTGAATCTTTTGGGGCAGCGTCGGCCCGACATCTACGGCAGCACCACACTGGCCGATATTGAGGAGCAGGTGCGCGAGCGCGCCAGGGTCCACGGTGTGGAGATTGATTTTATGCAGTCTAACCACGAGGGTGTGCTGGTTGATGAGGTTCAGCGGGCGCGCGGCGAGGCCGACGCTATTATTATCAATCCGGCGGCTCTCACCCATACTTCTGTTGCTCTTCACGATGCCCTGGAGGCGGTTGATATACCGGTGGTGGAGGTGCATCTTTCCAATATTCATGGGCGGGAAGAGTTTCGCCGTGTCTCCTATGTGTCGGCCCAGGCCACGGCGGTGATAGCCGGTGCGGGTGCGGCCGGGTATTCTTTGGCGCTTGATTTTCTGGTTGGTCGTTTGAGCTAGCCGTGTCCGACCCGGTGACCGAGCCGGGGTCTAGGGGGAGCACTGGCCGGTGTAGACCTGCTCTGTGTAGCTTGCCAGCCCGGATAGTGCCTGCTGAAGTACCGATGACGGTATGGCGTAGCCGGTCTGTCCCTGGGTTGCCTTGGCGAAAATAACCCCGATAACCTCACCGTTTTCGTTGAGTACCGGGCCACCCGAGTTGCCCTGTTCTACGTTGGCGGCTAGCTGGTAGACCAGCCGTGAGGAGGTTTCGCCGGTGCTGGAGTTGACGGTCTGGGTGGTGCCCAGGCCCTGCACGGTGGCTGAGCGGTTTTTGAAGGGGCCGCCGTTGGGGTAGCCCATGAAGGATACGGTGGTGCCGGCCGGCACATCGGTGCCGATGGGCAGCGGGTTGAGCCCCACACCGGGGGCGTGGATAATGGCGAGGTCCTGAGCCGTATCATAGTAGACCACCTGCCCGGAGGTGCTGTTGCCCGCGCGGTCTTGCACAACCGGTTCGCTGACACCGGTGACCACGTGCGCGTTGGTGACCACGTAGTCGTTGGCCGCGACGAATCCGCTTCCCTCGGAGGTGTAGTAGCAGGCATCGGCGTTGCCCAGGATCTGCACCACGGAGCGACTGGCTTCTTCCAGTGCCGCCGTGGAGAGTTCTTCTGTGGGCGCGCTTTCTGAGGGGTAGAGCAGCTGGGTGACCTCGGGGATAGCGCCGGAGTCGATGACATCGGAGCGTAGCTCGTTGACCCGGTCTTCAAAGGGGTCGGGGGTGAGCCTCAGTAGGGTGCTGACCACGGTGGAGTCGCCCAGGGCCCGCGAGATTTGGGGGATTCCCAGCGGCCGCACGGTGAGCACCACCAGCACGATGACGAAGGCGCAGACAAACAGGTTGAGTAGGCCACCGGCTGCCCTTTCCAGCCCTCTCAGCGGGGTGACGTCAGAGACCCGGCGAATCGCTCGCCCCATCAAGAACCCCACCCACTGGCCGGTGATAATGCAGATGAGCAGGCTGAGAATTGCCGCGATCACGTACCAGCCGGTCGAGACCTGGGAGACGACCCAGGGGGTGACCCAAAAGGCTGCGAGGGCACCCAGAATAAAGCCCAGTAGGCTCCCCAGGGAGACGAAGAATCCTCTGTTGATCCCCGAGAAAAAGTAGATAACCAGGATGATAAGCAGAATAATGTCTAGCATGGTCGGCCCTCTGGCCAGTACTCCTTGATAGTCGCCCGGGTAGGCCAGCGGTGGCGGCCTGCCCGGCGGCGTTTTCAACGTATATTTGGTGTACAGATCGTATTACTGTTTCCTGTGTTTTCCCGTAGATAATTCGCCTAAAATCCCAGATTCGTTCACATTATTGGGCGCTCAGGGGTGTGATTTAGCAAGAATTGCGGTACTCTCAATACTAGTTGATTATGTCACACAGAGTTTTTGGTGTCTGCGGCTCCCCGCGGGCCGCGGTCACCGGTCTCTATGCCACCGGCAGCGGTGGCTCCCCGATAATGAGATACTCAAGGAGAATTAATGGATATTGAAGTTCTACGTCGCGCACCGCTTTTTGCTTCTCTCGATGACCAAGCGTTTGCCGCACTGACCGAAGACATCACCGAGGTTGACCTCTCTCGCGGTGCCACTCTCTTCTACGAGGGCGACCCCGGCGACCAGCTCTACTTCATCATTTCTGGCAAGATCAAGCTGGGCCGCACCGCCACCGATGGCCGTGAAAACCTGGTGGCTATCATGGGCCCGGGCGAGATTTTTGGTGAGATGGCGCTCTTTGACCCCTCACCGCGTTCAACCAGCGCCACCGCGGTGTCTGAGACCCGCCTGGCCGGGGTCAAGCACGATTCCCTGCGCAAGGCTATGGACAGGTCCCCGCAGATCTCCGCCCAGGTGCTTCAGGCTCTCGCTCGCCGGCTGCGCCGCACCAATGAGAACCTGGCCGACCTGGTTTTCTCCGACGTCCCCGGCCGCGTGGCTAAGGCGCTGCTCGACCTTGCGGACCGTTTTGGTCGCCCCGCCACCGACGGGGTGCTGGTTGCCCACGAGCTGACCCAGGAAGAACTGGCTCAGCTGGTTGGTGCCTCGCGGGAAACCGTGAATAAGGCCCTGGCCGAGTTTGTTTCTCGCGGCTGGATTCGACTCGAGGCCCGCGCCGTGGTGATCCTCGATCTTCAGCGGCTGCGTAACCGCTCACGCTAGGCTTGGCGAAAATAAAGGGGCCGGTGTCCGCCTGAAAGGGTGGGTTACCGGCCTCTTCTCTTACCCGGCACCGTGTACCTGAGAAAATATTTGCCGTCCCGCTCAACGATGTCCGCCTTATTCACCTGCACCTTACGCTTTTGGGCCAGAAAAGCCACGGAGGTTGAGGACTGTGCCAGGCTTTCAAGAATGCAGAGGGTTCCGGGGTTAACCAGTTCCTCAAGTTTTTTACCCACGGTGTTTTCGGCACCGATCAGGTCGCCCAGGGCAGAGGTCGCTTTCTGTTCTACCAGCTGAGCGGCGTTCACCCACTGCCCCCACACGCCTTTAGAAGCCAGCAGCGTGGGCACCTGCCCCACCGGGGCTGGGCAGGCGAAATAGTGGGTGTCATAGCGTTGGTGCCGGTAGTTGGGCGACTGCCAGCGTGCCAGCGGGCGCAGCACGTCGGCCCGCAAGGTCAGGCTGCGCTTGGCGAGATAGTCGGTGAAATCCTTATCGCCGCTGGCTATGGCCTCACGCACCGCCATCTGATCGCAGCCGGTACTGCACCCCTCCACCGTGCTCATGGCATCGGGGCCGGCCAAGAGTATACCGACCTCCTCAAAACTCTCGCGGATAGCGCCCACCACGGCGGCCCGGGCGGTAGCCGTATCCGGCTGCTGAAAGGCCGCCGCCACCGAGGCCGCGCTCGGGCCAGCCCAGCTCAGGGGCTCAAAATCCTCGGGCGTGCACAGGCCACCGGGAAAAGCAACGGTCCCCAGCGGAGACTTTCCCTGCCGGTAGGTCAGAATCGTTTCCAGGCCGTCCCTGCCGTCGCGCACAAAAACCACCGAGGCCGCGGTCTTGAGCTGACAGGGTGCCTGCCCGGCGTCGTCGAGCCATGCCTTGGCCGCACAAACATACTGCTGGGGTATCTCGATGAGGCGTTCACCCGTGTCCCCCGTGGCGGTGGGTAAGGTGCCGGTGGCACGCGGCCGCCCCAGCTTGAGCGCACCGGTATAGAGGGCTTGGCTAGACATATTCGAGGACCAACTCAACTTCTACCGGCGAATCCAGCGGCAGCACGGACACACCCACGGCGGAACGGGCGTGCACCCCGGCCTCACCAAAAATTTCACCCAGAAGCTCGGAGGCACCGTTAATAACCGCCGGCTGGGCGGTAAAGGTGGGCTCAGAAGCAACAAACCCCACCACCTTTACCACCTTCACCACACGGTCAAGGTCACCGATCACCTGCTGAGCCGCTGCTAACGCGTTGAGCGCGGCGGTAGCAGCATAGTCGCGGGCACGACCGGGGTCAACGGTGCCCTCCCCGGCCCTCTCCGAGACCTTCCCGGTCTCGGCAAGCTTGCCGTCCACAAAGGGCAGCTGGCCCGAGGTGTACACATAATTTTGGCTGGACACAGCGGGAACATAGGCGGCTACAGGAGCCGGGGCCTGGGGCAGCTCATACCCCAGTTCACGGATACGCTCTTCAACACGTGACATATTTTCGCTCAATCCTAGTCCTTGGTACGGTGAATGAGGTCTCTTATTCGTCAGAGAGCACAAAGACCGGTCCCGCGGTAGAAACCGCGAACCGGCCCATCGTGCCTACCCATCAAAGTTTACTCCGCCTTCCTACGTTTAAAGTAGGCGATCGGATTACCCGCCGTGGGGGCAACCATATTACCCTGAGGAGCCGCACCCGCCGGAGCACTCGACGGCAAAACCGTCACGAGCTCCCAGCCGTCTTCACCCCAGTTGTCGAGGATCTGCTTGGTCGCGTGAATCATCAGGGGCACAGTGGCGTATTCCCATTTATCCATAGCCTCAAGCCTAGCCGCTGAAGACGGTTCTGGAAAGTCCCCACCGGCACGCTCACAGCCAAAACCCACCCGCCACGGATATAGCATAAAAAATGCTACCCGGTGCAGAATGAATTCCAGCTTCACAGGTTGAACTTGTAAACTGATGCAATGGCTTCATCCAAGAATGTTCGGAAAAAACGCACCCCGGGCGACTTCATTCAGTTCATTGCGCTGAGCATTATCGCCGGTTTCGTCACCGCGGGTATTCTCGTCCCCCCCACCGTCGGCGTGGGGGTGGCGGCAACGTCGTCGATCAACTGGTTTAAAGGCCTGCCCTCCAGTCTGCAAGACGGCCCGCTCTCCAAAACATCCACGATCTACGCCTCTGACGGTAACACCGAGCTGGCAAGTTTCTATTCGCAAAACCGCACCGAGGTCGCGCTCGACGATATTTCGCCCTACATGCAGAAAGCCATTGTCTCTGTTGAGGATCGCGACTTCTACGAGCACGGCGCCGTCTCCCCCCTGGGTATGGCGCGTGCCCTGGTCAACAACGTGCTGCGGCCCAACAACAGGCAGGGGGCCTCCACCCTGACCCAGCAGTATGTCAACAACCTGCTCATCGACCAGGCCGACTATTCGGGTGAAGAAGCCTCCACCCTGGGTGATAATAAGGGCTATCTCGATAAGGTTAAAGAGATTAAGCTCGCCATCTCCATGGAGCAGAACAAGTCCAAGCAGGAGATCCTCGAGGGCTACCTCAACATTGTGAACCTGGGCGGGTCCAACTACGGTGTTGAGGCCGCCGCCCAGTACTACTGGGGTGTTTCGGCACGGGAACTCAATGTGCAGCAGTCGGCCCTTCTGGCCGGCATGGTGCAGTCCCCCAACACCTACCGCCCCGATGTCAACCCCGAGCTCGCCACCGAACGCCGCAACGTGGTTCTTGGCACCATGCTCCGCGACGGCGATATTAGTGAAGACGAATACAACGACGCCATCAATTCCGGCCTGGACCTGGATATTCACACCACCGATGTAGGCTGTTCCACCGCCGGGGATGCCGCCTACTTCTGCGACTATGTTGCCGCCAAAATTTTTCAGGATGAGACCTTTGGCGACACCCCCGAGGACCGCCAAAACAACCTCTACCGCGGCGGCTACTCCATCGTTTCAACCATGAGTTCCTCGGCGCAGAGAGACGCCAAGAGCGCGGTTGAGTCTACCCAGCCCACCGGCACCAACACCGACGATGTCAACTCCTCCCTCATCTCGGTCGAGCCGGGCACCGGCAAGGTGGTCGCGATGGCGCAGAACTCCAACTATGCCGAGGGCGACGATAATTCCGTCTCCATGTACAACTACAATGTTGACTCCGTAGACGGTGGAACCGCCGGTTTCCAGCCCGGATCCACCTTCAAACCGGTGGTTCTCACCGAATGGTTGAAGGAGGGCAAGAGTGCCAACCAGACCATCAACGGCACCTCTCTCAACTACCCGGCCAGCTACCAGTGGCGGGCCAGCTGCCTTGAAAACGGCTACTACCAGTCCGCCGGCGACAACGGCAACGGGTGGAGCTTCAACAACGCCGAAGAGGGCTACCTGCGCTGGGATACCGTCACCTACGGTATTAAAAACTCTATTAACTCTTTCCTCTACTCCATGGCCTCGCAGCTGGACCTTTGCGGTATCTCTGGCACAGCAGAGGAGCTACACGTTTATAAAGCTGATGGGTCCGGTGATGTCGCCTACGAGGTGACTTCGCTGGCATCACTGATCGGTACCCTGGGTGTTTCCCCGCTCACGATGGCTTCGATGTACGCCACCTTCGCCAACGAGGGTGTCTACTGCACCCCCCAGGGTATTGAGGAGGTCAAAGACCGCGATGGTCATACCGTCAAGTCTTTTGAGCCCCAGTGTTCGCGGGCAATTGATTCCGATGTCGCCAACGGCGTGAACTATGTGCTCAAGCAGGTGCTGGTGAGCGGCTCCGGCTACCAGCGCGGGATCGACCTCCCCGATGCCTCGGCCGCCAAGACCGGTACCACCGATAACTCCACCCAGACCTGGACTGTCGGCTATACCCGCGGCCTGTCCACCGCCTCCTGGGTGGGTTCACTGAAATACGGTTCCCGCTCACTCAACGGGCTTTCCATTAACGGGCGAACCCTCGACTACGTTGACGGTGCCACCTATGCCGGTGCCCAGTGGCAGCAGTTTATGAGGGCGCAGGCGAGAAACTACAATACCGATACCTTTGCTGAGCCTCCCGGGTCGATGACGGCCGCACAGTAGGTTTCACGGCTATAGCCTGTCCCATGGGATAGGCTATAGCCTATGGTTTTCTCTTCGTCTGTGGCAGGTTCTGCCCGCCCTCTGTTGCGCGGGCTTGCGGCTACCGCCGGTGTTGGCACCGCGCTGGGAGCTGTCACCGCTGCCTATGCGCACTATATTGAGCTCAACAGTTTTCGAATCCGCCATGAGATTCTGCCCGTGCTACCCGAGGGGGTAGCAGATGTGAGGATTCTGCATATCTCGGATATGCACATGATTCCCGGGCAGCACAAGAAAACCGAGTTTATGCAGTCGCTGGCGCGGCTAGCCCCCGATCTGGTGATCAATACCGGGGATAACCTCTCACATATGGAGGCCCTTCCCGATCTTCTGCAAGCCTTGGGGCCGCTCTTCGATTTTCCCGGTGTCTATGTACCCGGCTCCAACTGCTATTTCGCCCCGGTTTTCAAAAACCCGGCCCGCTACCTGTGGAAACAGTCCACCTCGGCAGAGACCTTAGAGGAGGAGCGGCAGATTCTTCCCACCCAGAGTATGCACGACGCCTTCGACGGGCGCGGCTGGCGGGGCCTCATCAACCGCTACGACACCCTGGAGCTCGGCGGGCTCCGGCTAGAGTTTTCCGGAGTCGATGACCCCCACCTGCACTATGACCGGCACCCCGGTTTCGCCCCGTCTGCCACCGACCCATCGCTCGGCCCGGCGGTGCGGCTCGGTATCTGCCACGCCCCCTACATGCGCACTCTCACCCGTTTTGTCAGCGACGGCGCGCAGGCTATTTTTGCCGGACATACGCACGGTGGTCAGGTGTGTCTGCCGGGTGGCCGTGCCCTGGTCTCCAACTGCGATCTCGACCCCGCCCGCGCTAAAGGGGTATCGCTTCAGGACGGTGTACCGGTGCAGGTCTCGGCGGGGCTGGGCACCTCACGGTTTGCCCCGGTGCGGCTCTTCTGCCCACCCGAGGCGGTGCTGGTGACCCTCACTGCCCCGTAACCTCCCGGCGGCCGTATTTGGCAGGGTCTCCGCTATCGGCTATCATGGAACAGTTGCTTACGGACTCTGTAAGACAACCATCGGGATGTGGCGCAGCTTGGTAGCGCGCGTCGTTCGGGACGACGAGGCCGCAGGTTCAAATCCTGTCATCCCGACCATTTAAACCCATGTCGTGGAAGCCCCACGACGTGGGTTTTTTATTTTGCTGATTTCCCGGTGAGCAAAGGAACCGCTGGCCTATACTAAATTCATGACTTCCCGCCAGCCATATTCTTCAGATCACTCTTCAAAGCTTATCCGCAACTCCACTGCCGAGTTCCTCATCTTCACCGTTCATGAAGGCGGAAGCATCGAGGCCCGCTATGAGGATGAGACGATCTGGCTAACGCAACGCCTGATGGCGGAGCTTTTCGGTGTCGATGTGCGTACCATCAGCGAGCATTTGAAAAATGTCTTCTCCTCCGGTGAGCTAGAGCGTGAAGCAACCATCCGGAAATTCCGGATAGTTCGATCCGAAGGTTCACGCGAGGTGACACGTAGTATCGACCACTACAATCTCGATGCTATTATCTCGGTGGGCTACCGCGTCAATTCGGTCCGAGCCACCCAGTTTCGCCGCTGTCCAGAACAAGCCCCACTACGCCGTTCACGGACGTACCGCTGCCGAACTTATCAGTCTACGCGCTGATGCAGACCAGCCCCACATGGGCCTGACCAGCTGGGCTGGCGGGCCCGAAGGCAAAATCTTACGCAGCGATGTGACAGTTGGCAAGAACTACCTCACCCACGATGAGCTCGATGACCTCGGTCGCCTGGTCAATGCCTTCCTCGACCTGGCTGAGTCCCGCGCCCGTCGGCATATTCCCATGACCATGGAAGACTGGGCCCACCACCTAGATGCTTTCCTGAGTCTCGATGATCGCCAGATCCTTGACGGCGCTGGTCGTATTTCCAAAGCACAGGCTGACGAACATGCTCTGAGCGAGTTCGAGAAGTTCCGCATTATTCAAGATCGTCAATATATCAGTGACTTCGATCGGTTAGAGCGTCAGGCACGCAACCTACCTTCTGCCGGAGATACTGAACAGAAATGAACGGGTCACAATAGATAATCCTTTGCCATCAAGAACGTAACCATTGATCCACAGCACTACTCTGCAATGTGCGAAGCCCTCGATGTATCACCATTAGACGATAATGCCAGTGCTGATAAAGGGAAGAGCGGCTAATCAGTAGATGCGAATAGCCCTAACTGGCCCTGGATCTCTCGGTATTCCCCATCACATACAGCTAAGCCCCACCCATGACTTTGATGAGAGTAGCAGGCGAATAAGCCCAAAGCCCCGGTTCACCGAACGGTGAACCGGGGCTTTCCTGTCGCCAGCTAGCTGGTTGAAGAAGAGGGGCTTTGCTCTTCCTCAAGATCGTCCAGGGCCCACTGGATATTGTGGCGAATATTCCAGGCGTTGAGCGGGCCGTTGACCTTACGACCGTTGATGTAGAGAACGGGGTTACCCGACTCGCGTAGCTCCTCGGGTAGATCCTCACCATCGCGCTGAATCCGGGGTAGGTCTACCCCGCTGGCAATCCGCTCCTCCATAGCGGCAACGTCCAGCCCCTCCTCGGCGGCGATCTCCAGCACCTTATCGCGGTTGAATTCCAGTACCTCTTCGGCGTCACGGGAGATGTGAGTGTGGAAGTCTCTAAAGAGTCCCTGGGCCTCGGCTGCCTCCAGGGCCAGAGCCACATAGGTACCCAGCTCGGTGGTCACATTGTGGCGCAGGCTGTAAGAGATACGGGGATCATTGCCCAGTTCGCCGTAGGACTGCCAGAGAGCACCGGCAAACTTAGAAACTTTTTCGGGGGTGTACTCGGTGTAGAGCACCAGCTGCACCGGGGCGTTCTTGGGACCGTAGAGGTGGTCCTCATCGCCCAGGGGCCGGGGCAGGGTGTCACCGGCCGGCGGGTCCAGCGGCGCGAAACGGTCCCCCAGGCGGAAGATAACGGCGGCCAGGGCCAAAGCCAGAGCGGAGGCCAGGAGCACGCCCACCCGGGCCTGGTCCTGGGCTACCGGGTCGTCCAGGGCCATACCGGCCACCAGCAGGGAGATAGTAAAGCCCATACCGGAGAGGGCCGCGATACCGGCGATACGGGGCATGTCCAGCCCGGCAACCCGTGAGGACGGGACCAGGCGCTGAACAACCCAGGCACCCAACACCACACCAACCAGCTTGCCCAGCACCAGGCCACCAATCACACCCCAGGTGACCGCGGAGGTCATGGCAGCCGAGAAGCTGTCGCCGGTAATAACAATACCGGCGTTAGCCAGGGCGAAGAGGGGCACCACCAGGTAGTTGACATAGCCGGGTAGAAAATCGGAGAGACGCTGGTTAAGGGGTACTGCCCGCACCAGAGTCTCGCGGACAGCCTGGGCGGCCCCGGGAATCGGGTCCTGCCGGTAAAGATCAAAGATACTGTTGGCTACATCGGCGTCTTCCCGGCGTACGGGGTAGACGGGCATGAGCAGGGCAATCAGCACACCGGCCAGGGTGGCGTGGATACCCGAAGAGTACATGGCGTACCAGGTGAAGATACCCACCACCACGTAGGGGAAGGACTGCCATACCCCGCGGCGGGCCAGCAACCAGATAGCCAGCAGACCCAGGGCCACGAAAGCCAGGGCTTGGACGTTGAGGTCCTCGGTGTAGAAGATGGCGATAACGCTCAAAGCCCCAATATCGTCGATGACGGCAAAGGCAAGCAGGAAGGCCCGCAGGCGCGGGGCATTGCGGGGGCCGATCAGAGCCAGCATACCCAGGGCGAAAGCGGTGTCGGTGGAGATCACCACACCCCAGGCGTGTTCAAAGCCGCTGCCGGCGGTCAGCCCCAAGAAAAATAGGGCCGGGACCACCAGGCCACCGATTGCGGCGGCAATGGGAAGGATAGCCTGGCGGGGATTGCGCAGCTCACCCAGAGTGAGGTCTCGGCGCACATCCAGACCCACCATAAAGAAGAAGAAGGTCATCAAGCCCTCGTCCACCCACTCGTGCAGGGTGAAATTAAGGTCTAGGCTCCCGATGCTGATACCGGCATGGGTGTGCCAGAAATGCGAGTAGCTCTCCCCACCAAAGTTGGCCCAGAGCAGGGCCAGGGTGGTGGCCACAACTAGGGCAAAAGCGGCGTAGGTTTCGCTGCGGAAAAACCTGTATCTTCGGCCGTGGTGGGACAGAAAATTATCTGCCATTAACGCGTCTTGAGACACAAAACACTCCTAGGGTCAGTCATGGGGGATACTCTAATATACAGCCTATAAGACTACATGATGCGGGCGCACCCTGATAAGCCCCCGGATAGGATACCGGCTAGCGGGGTTCATCCGCGGTGTCGCGGTTGGGTAATGATATTTTAGAGTCAAAGGACACCAGAAGACCTTGCTGAACAAAATATTTTCGCTCAAGAATACTATTCTTCTTTCGCTTGCGGTTAAAGGAATAGCCACCGACAGCATCTACTTCTTGCTTATTTTTACAGCCTCCCAGTCCATGCCTCCCTGGACCCTTACCGCCCTCGCCCTGGTCCCCGCTGTTTCCGGTATTCTGCTGGCAGCCCCTCTGGGCGCCGCCGTGGACCGCCTGAGCACAAAGAAACTCTGGCAGGCATCCCTCATCGTTGATTTCATCTGCCTTCCTCTCTTCTTCCTCCCCACCACTATCTGGTTCTGGCTCCTCCTCGTCACCGTCACCACAGCCAGCGAGATTGTCAGCGGCGCGGCCATCTTTAAAATCCTGCCCAAGATATCGGGAATGAACGAAAAAACCGCAACCGCCTACCTGGTGGGCCTGGGCTCTTTTCTTGGAATTATCGTTCCGGTAATAGCGTCGCTGCTGTACTCGTTCTTTGGCCGGTTCGCCTTTATATCGGCAGCCATCATCTTTGCGCCGGCCCTCATTGCTCTTCTCCGCCTCATACCCGATA
This sequence comes from Rothia sp. 18CD1-1, assembly GCF_055285355.1. NCBI lineage: Bacteria > Bacillati > Actinomycetota > Actinomycetes > Micrococcales > Micrococcaceae > Rothia > Rothia sp. 18CD1-1. Next base: position 25,589 of record NZ_JBUZLI010000007.1, read on the forward strand.
CAACAAACAAACCAAACCTAGAGCCGCTCAGTTTTAAAGAGATCTTTCTCGGTCTCCGCGCACTGGGCCAAAGCCAGAAAATTTTGGTCTATCTTCCGGTCATGTTCGCGGTTGTTCTTTTTACCTCCGTCGAAGACCTATCCGGTATTATCTACCTCCAGCAGGTGGGCGGAGAATTCATCTCAAACATATCCCCCACCTACCGGGGAGACCCCGGATCCCTCGGATACTCCCTCACCGTCATCTTCTGGTCACTGGGCACACTCATCACCGCAGCCCTCTCGGCCCGGCCCTCCTACAGGGTTTCGGCGCTATCCTCCCTGCTCTGGGGCGGCATGGGCGTCGGTCTGGCAATCATGGGAGAGGGCCTTCTCGCCTACGCCCCTCTTATTGCGGCTATCTTCCTCCTCGGAGGTATGTGCAATTCCATGCACAATATTGGGATCAGGCAGATGATCTACGATTCGGTGCCCGAAGAGCGGCAGGGGCAGGTACTGGCCATCACCGGTGCTTTTTTCCAGATCTTTGCCAGTCTAGGCCAACTACTGGGGACCCCCTACCTACTGGGTGAACCCCGCCAGGTCATTATAGTCAGCGGTGCTGCCGCCAGCGGGGTTATCCTCCTCTTCCTACTCGCTCGCCCCCTCCTCCGAAAAGCAGCCTAGGCCAGAATAATCACGTCGAGGGTGCGGGGCCCGTGCACACCCTCCACACGGATCAGCTCAATATCGCTGGTTGCCGACGGGCCGGAGATCATGGTGACCGGCCGCCGGTAAGAGATTCGCGCAATCGCCTCCGGCACCAGCTCAACAATAGTGTCCTCCTTCACCACGCAAATGTGGCGGTCGGGCACCAGGGTGATAGCGCGGCGGCCCTCGTCGGGGTTCGAGTTCAGAAAAATAGTTCCGGTTTCAGCGCAGGAGACCGTCGAGTTGGTAATCACCGCGTCCACCCGGTCAAGCTCCCGCACCGATAGCGCACCGGGCTTCTGGGCGTTACCCGAATCCACCATGCGGGTGCGACTGGCGGTGTCTTCCGGTAGCCACTCTTCCTTCAGCCCCGCCGGCACCACGTAGCGCGCAGACCTACCCAAAAGTTCGGCAAGCTTCTCGGGCAGCGTCTGCTCGGTGGCATAGAAAACATTGGCCTTATAGTCGATCAGCCGATCGACCAGCATCTCTTTAGTTTCTTCGGGGCTGAGCTGACTCACCCTGCGGTAGCGGCGAACCGGCTCCTCCGGCCGCGGGCCGTCGGAGAGCGAGGCCCTGATCCGTGACAGAATATCTTCTTTAGCGGTACTCATTACTCGTGCTCCTTTGCCGCGCGCCTATCCTGCGCCAGGTTTGCGTTGGCGTGCGCCTCGGCAACCTTGTTCCTGTTTGCCTCAATGAGCGCCTGAAGGTCCACGCGCTCCCCGCTCATCTTTTTCTCCGAGGACCCGCGCTCCTTCTTCCACCAGTTACGGAAGGAACGGCTCGGCGGCTCCGGAATATCCCGATAATCGGTCCACCCACCGATCAGGCCGGGAAGCCAGGAAATCCTGTGCTGTTTACCGGTCACCAGGTGGGAGGCGGGTAGAGCCTGTTCGGCCAGCGCCATCATCTTGCCCGAACGGAAGAGCTGCTTGGCACCGAACATGACAGCATCCATCTGCGGGTGCGGGTGCTTCTTTCCACCGGCAAAATCACCGCGGGCCTTCTCGGCATCAACCGCCTTACCCCGCAGGTGAACCAGCACATCGGGGATATTGATCTTGACCGGGCATGCCTCGTAGCAGGCACCGCACAGCGATGAGGCAAAGGGAAGCGATGAGTTATACTCGCTCTCAATACCGCCCAGCTGAGGCGAAAGAATCGCCCCGATAGGCCCCGGATAGGTTGAGCCGTAGGCGTGCCCGCCGGCGCGCTCGTAGACCGGGCACACGTTCATGCAGGCCGAGCAACGGATACAGTGCAGGGCCTGCCTCCCCACCGTGTCATTGAGCACGGCAGTTCGGCCGTTATCCATCAAAATCACGTGCATATTCTGGGGTCCATCCCCGGGAGTGACACCGGTCCACATAGAGGTGTAGGGGTTCATGCGCTCGCCGGTCGATGAGCGCGGTAGCAGCTGCAAGAAGACCTCGTAGTCCTCAAAAGCCGGCAAGATTTTCTCGATACCCATAACCGAGATCAGGGTATCGGGGAGAGTCAGGCACATGCGGCCGTTACCCTCGGACTCCACGATGGTGAGCGTTCCGGTCTCGGCAATACCAAAGTTGACACCGGAGACCGCCACTGTGGTGTTGAGGAACTTATCGCGCAGCCGGATCCGGGAGGCTTCGGCGAGTTCCGCCGGGTTATCCGAAAGGTCAACCTTCACCCCCTCAATCTTCTTGGTGAAGATGTCACGGATCTGGGTACGGTTAAAGTGGATCGCCGGCACAAGAATATGCGAGGGGCGGTCATCCGCCAGCTGCACGATCTCCTCAGCCAGGTCGGTCTCAATGGCCCTCACCCCGTTTTCTTCGAGAAACTCGTTGAGCCCGATCTCGGCCGTTGCCATCGACTTGATTTTGATAATCTCGTCAACGCCCTCGGCGCGGATCAGGTCAAGCGCGATCCGGTTTGCCTCGGAGGCATCGCGGGCCCAGTGCACGTGGCCGCCGGCAGCGGTGAAGTTCTTCTCGAACATCTCCAGGTACTCGGGCAGGTTGGCCATGACGCGCTGTTTAATCATGGAACCGGCGGTTCTCAGATCCTGCCAGTCGGGAAGCTCACTAATCACGTCGGCGCGCTTATCGCGGATCTTGTGGGTGGCAAAACCCAGGTTGGCGCGAAGCTGCTCGTTGGTCAGCTCTTTCGCCGCGTATTCGGGGAAGGGCTCGGTCTCAAAAATGTTGCCCTCACCGTGGTAAACGCGGGGTATGCCCAGTGAAACTGTCGTCATATTATTTAGCTCCTGAGGTTGCCAGAGTAACCGGCCCGTCTACGGTGAGGGGGTTCTCTTTGGTGGATGCAAGAATTTCTGCAAAGTGCACGGTTTGGACGGTGGAATCTTTACGGGAAAGCGCCCCGCCGATGTTCATGAGACAGGAAACGTCGCCGCCGGTACACACTTTCGCCCCGGTTTCTTCAATGTGTTTAACCTTATCGGCCACCATTGCCCCGGAGGTGTCGGCGTTCTTGAAAGAGAAGGTACCGCCGAACCCGCAGCACTGGTCCAGGTCCTCCAGCTCGGTAAAATTGATTCCCCCCACGGTCTTGACCAGGTCCGACTGGCGGGTACCCAGATGGAGCAGGCGCATACCGTGGCAGGAACTGTGGTAGGTCACGTGCTCGGGGAAGTAGGACCCCAGCTGCTCCTGCGCGTTGGTAATGCCCAAAACATCGATGAGGAAGGAAGATAGCTCAAAGGTGCGGGCTGCCAGGGTCTCTGCCCGCTGAGCCAGCGACTCATCACCGGCGTGGCGGGCGATCATGGGCTGCTGGTGACCCAGGGAGGCAACACAGGACCCCGACGGTGCTACCGCGGCATCAAAATCCCAGCGACCAAACGATTCCACGTGGTTTTTAACAATCGGGTAGGCCTCGTCAAAATACCCCGAATTCACGTGCATCTGTGAGCAGCAGGTTTGGCCCTGCGGGTAAACAACCTCGTGCCCCAGTCTCTCTAGAATATCCACGGTTGCCTTGGCAACTCGAGGATACATGGCATCGACGATGCACGTTGAAAACAGTGCAACACGCATGAGCTTTCTCCTTGGGTGTACAGCCTGATTCAAGGCCCTTCCCGCGGTGTGGGGAACGGAGGATCGCCCCTTCAAAAAATTTTGGGCGAATCAGACGGATGGTTTGGTCTCTACCTCTCATTTAACACGAGTTTCCACCTCCTCAACCCCTTTAATTAGCGCATTTTTTTCTGCTCAAAATGGGGTACTCCCGGCGGCGGCGAAACGGCCCCGCCAAGAGTTCAGGTTTCTTGCACAGTAAAGCGCCGTAGAACTTGGAAAAGACGCCCGTTACATATAGCCTGTGTCATATCCCTTTGTGGTCAAACCACATTTTGTTCATCACTTCAGGAACCGGCATACCCTTGTGGCGGTTATAGAAAATCAAGGAGCTCCATGAACACTTGGTTCGCTCAGACCGACGCGGTAGGGGGCAGCCTCGGGCTCTCTGCCCTGGTGGCAACCCTCCCCCTGCTCGCGTTTTTTATTATGCTGTTGGGGGTCAAAGCACGCGCCCATATCTCAGCTATCGTCGCCCTTCTCGTCTCCCTCCTGGTGGCTGCCCTGGGATTTGGTATGCCCTGGGATCTGGCCGGCATGTCCGCGGTGCGCGGCGGCCTCTACGGCCTCTTCCCCATCGTCTGGGTGATCATCATGGCAATCTGGTTCTACCAGATCACCGTGCTCTCGGGGCGTTTTGAGGATCTACGCCGCACCTTTGACCGTATCGGCGGCGGCGACCTGAGAATTCAGGCAATCCTGATCGCCTTCTGTTTCGGCGGCCTGCTGGAGGCGCTTGCCGGCTTCGGCGCGCCGGTGGCTATTACCGCAACCATGATCTTGGCGCTGGGCATCAAACCCCTGCGGGCAGCTATCACCGTGCTCATCGCCAACACCGCCCCGGTGGCCTTTGGCGCCGTAGCTATCCCCATCACCACCGCCGGTGAGGTGGGCGAGAGAGACGCCGCAACAATCGCGGCCATCGTGGGCCACCAGGCCCCCTTCCTGGCCTTCTTCGTACCCTTCGTGCTGCTCTTCATCCTCGACGGTCTGCGCGGCCTCAAAGACGCCTGGGTGCCGGCCGCCGTCATCGGCCTCTCCTTCAGTATCGCCCAGTGGTACACCGCCACCTACTTCGCCTACCAGCTCACCGACGTGGTCGCCTGCATTGTTTCCCTCGGTGCCGCCGTGGTCTTCCTCCGGTTCTGGAAGCCGCGCGGAGTGGCCGGGGTACGCGAACGCTACGGTCTGCCCGCCACGATAGAAGACACCGAGGGCAGCCTCAGTGCCAGCCGCGTGTGGATGGCGCTGATGCCCTACGCGGTTGTGGTTGTGGTCTTTGGTTTCGCCAACCTCTTCTCCCCGCTGGTTGATTGGCTCAAGAGCACCTCGCTTTCGGTCAAGATGCCGTTGCTTGCAGAGCGGCTGGTCACCTCCACGGGTGAGGCCGTCAAGTCCGAGTACTCTTTTGCCTGGTTGAATAACCCCGGCACCTTCCTGCTGATTTCTGGGGCTATTGTCGCCGTGCTTTACACCCTCTTCGACGAGGGCGGCCGCTACAGCCTGAATATGGGCGCGGTGGTCCGCGAGATTGGTTCGGTGGCCTACCGTATGCGCTGGTCAGCTCTGACCATCGTCTGCGTGCTGGCCCTGGCCTACGTCATGAACTACTCGGGTCAGACCGTGGCTATCGGTGAATGGGTTGCCTCTCTGGGCACCATCTATGTTTTGCTTTCGCCCACCCTGGGCTGGGTTGGAACCGCGGTGACCGGCTCGGACACCTCGGCTAATGCGCTCTTCTCCAAGCTTCAGGTAACCGCTGCCGAGCAGCTGACCGATCAGGGCATTTCCGGGGTTCACCCCGAGCTCCTGCTGGCCGCTAACACCACCGGCGGCGTGGTGGGCAAGATGATTTCGCCGCAGTCTCTGGCAATCGCCGCCACCGCGGTGAACATGGAGGGTAAAGAGTCTGACATTATGAAGGCTGTTCTACCCTGGTCGCTCATCTTCTTGGTGGCCGTGTGCCTGCTGGTCTTCTTGCAAACCAACGTTCTCTCATTCATGGTGACCGTCCCCTAGAACAGGCACCCCCTAGAACAGGAGAACAGGCACCCGAGATAAAGGGGGGG